>JAUILL010000009.1 GCA_030433335.1 Alphaproteobacteria bacterium
AGAATTTCTTACCGAACCAGCCAGCGATACCGCCGTCCCGTCCGTCCCAGCCGCGCCTCAGCGCCGCCGGTGAGGGGCCTTCTACGGATACCCACGAAGAGTCGCAACCCCAAAATGAGGGAAAAAGACTTATCCACAGATTTCGTTGGAATTGCGGATTTTTCGGTATTTTCTGACAACTGCCGACATCTCGACATGACCGCAGAGATATGGCCTTCATGCTGGCGCACCCTCACCCATAGGTACCACAATTGCTGCTCTACCGTTCCACCATATCACTCATCGCTCCCGTTCTGGCCGGAGCCCTCGCCCTTCGGAGCCTTCGGGGCAAAGAACCGGCGGATGCCTTCAAGGAAAGGATGGGGCACTGCCCTCAATCTGAGCGCACAACCATTTGGGTCCATGGGGCAAGCAACGGAGAACTTAAGTCTGCACGCCCCCTGATAGAGGAATTAAGAAGCGCACGCCCGGACCTAGGGGTTACCGTAACCACAAACACTGTGAGTGGGCGCGATATGGTCAGGGGGTGGGATCTTGCAGAAGTCTCGGCCTTTTGTGCCCCACTGGATCTGCGCACCCCAACGAAGCGGCTGCTTGCAAACCGGCGGGTGGCTGCCTTGTTGAGCTTGGAAAACGAGCTTTGGCCCAACCGCCTCGTTGCGACTTCTGAAAGGGGTATTCCTGTTTGTCTCGTTGCGGCCAAGGTTTCCCGAAAGTCTGCAAAGATTTGGAAGCGTCTTCCATCCCTGCGTCGAGCGATGTTCCAGAGCCTTGCGTTCTTGGCACCTCAGGACAAAGGCTCGCGTAGTCGATTTCTAGCCTTGGGCGTGCGCGAAGATCAGATGGCGCCGATCATCGAATTGAAGTCCCTATATAAGGCAGACCCGATCGCGCCCCCTGCCCTAGCCCGCCCCCGGTCAGAAATCTGGCTTGCCGCCTCGACGCACGAAGGGGAGGAGGACATTGTTTTGAATGCTTTGGAAACACTCCGACAAAAGGGCGACGCGCCACTTCTCATTCTCGCGCCCAGACACCCCAAGCGGGCCTCTGAGATAGGCGAATTGCTGAAGACGAAAGGATTTCGCTTCGCTCAGAGAAGTCTAGGTCAGCAGCCCGATCCGAGCACCGAAGTCTATCTGGCCGACACGATGGGCGAGATGCCCTTGTGGTACAAGTCTGCCAGCGTGACCTTGGTCGCCGGCTCCTTTGCGGACAAGGGCGGGCATACACCGTTCGAGCCAGCCGCCTATAACACAGCGATTCTCCACGGCCCAAGTACCAGCAACTTTCGCCGCATTTACCGGGAACTGGATGCGGCGGGTGGCGCAATATTAGTGCCCACCCCCTCTGACTTGGCCGAGTCTGTCGCCCGCGCCATGGAAGACCCTGGCCGACTAACGGAGCGCGCGACGGCCACGGTCCAGAAGACCACAGACTTGGCGCCCCTCGTCGATCGCATCTTAAGCGTATTGCCAAAACCGGCATCGCGGTAACTTTAAACGCAAATTCCTTGGCAAAGCAGGCAATTTGAGTCGCAACAAATCTCAAATGTCGATAAAAATTAAGACAAACATGCTCGGGCCCCGTGTTCGTTGCTGTTGTTTGTTTAGATTATTGTGCCTTGGGATTGCGTCAGATGCCAAACTTCAACAACTACAAAGCCCTTTTGGTTTATGGCGCGGATGGCTGGCACGATGGCAATGACGTCATCACTTACTCCTTCGCGGGCGATACACTCCCCAGCTACTACGGTACCTTCATGTCGAAGGGGCAGGAATACTGGGACATCGGTGGTGAAAGTGTCCTGAGCTCCCAAGATCTGGAGATGAGTGCAGCTGAAAAGGCCATGATGCTGCGCGCGGTCGATGCTTGGAACGAAGTGGCAAACGTCAATCTGGTTGCCGCCTCTGGGTCCGCTGCAAGCGCGCGCGTGATTGCGTCGGACAGCACAGCGCAATCCTACTCATCTATTCTCGCGTTTGCGGACGATAGCTCTGCGTCGCTTGACATGTCAGACGTCTTCACTGACGGCCTGAATCTATTTGGCGAGACGTTCGATGCCGCCGACATCTATGTGAACGCCAACGGTAGCCTGACATTCGGGGCCGCCTACAGCGAGGCCTCGCCGAGTTCGTTGAATGGTGCAGTTCCGGCGATGATTGCGGCCTTCTGGTCAGATATCGTCATTGGTGCCGAAGGCATCACCACCGATATTGATGCCGAGGCAGGCACCGTGACCCTCGAGTGGCGGCATGTGACCAATTACTCTGGCAGCCTCGCAGATAGCGCGCCTGAAAATACCTTTAGCCTGACATTGGTCGATCAAGGGAACGGCGACTTTGATGTCATCTTCGACTACTCGGACATTAACTGGGTCTACGAAGACCTGACTGGCTCCGACTCGTCCGCTGTTGCCGGTTTCTCATCTCTCAGCAGCTACTTTGAAACCGAATATTCAAGCCGCACCGAAACGCTGCAATCGCTGGACGAAAGCTCTGGCAATTCCGGCGAGACCGGTGTCTGGACCTACCAGTTCCGCAGCGGAAACCTATATGTCGATGATGTACTGGTCAGCGAAGGCGCTGCGAAATCGGCAGCATATTCTGCGGACAGCTCTGACAGCGTGGGCGACATCCTGTTCGGCGCGACGGAATTCGACGATGTGGATTTGTACGGATTCGTCAGCGGCCTACCCTATGACGGCGCAGGTGACTACTTATCCGACATCGGTGATCTGTGGATCAATGAAAACAATCCTGATCAGTTGGTGAACGGAGTGCCTGTGTACGGGCATACGAGTTGGAACACCTATCTTCATGAACTGGGACACGCTCTGGGGTTAGAGCATCCCAATGACCGTCCGTGGGCCGCAGCAGTCACCAACCAGCAGACCGTGATGTCCTACAACGCGCATCCCGCTGAGGAGTATGAGTACCTCGAAGATCAGGCATGGCCCCTCACCCCGATGGTCTGGGATATTCAGGCGATCCAGGCGCTTTACGGTGCCAACACAAGCACGCGCACCGAAGACAACGTCTACTTTGGCGACGGAAACGGGAAGAACGGCTCAACTGAATACCAATACGCCACGAACGACGACAACAATCTTGGCATGCAGGTCCTTGGGGAAGACGGCGTCTATCGCGACGTGATTCTGACGATCTGGGATGCTGGCGGCACGGACCTGATTGACGCCTCGGACCTGAAAACAGACAGCCTCATTGATTTGCGGCCAGGTCACTACTCTACCGTCGGCGAGATCAGCGAGAACATCGGCATCGCCGCAGCGGTCACAGTGTCAGGCGAAGTAATCAACTACGTGGAAAACGCATGGGGCGGAAAAGGCGACGACGACCTTACCGGCAATGCGGGAAACAACGAACTGCGTGGAAATGCTGGCACGGACACTCTGATCGGGGGCAACGGGGCGGATCGCCTCTTTGGCGGCACGCAGGATGACCTGCTGTTCGGCGAGAATGGCAACGACCGATTGTTCGGCGGCCAAGGCGCTGACATCCTGTCCGGTGATGCAGGGCAAGACCGCCTCAATGGGAACGCTGGCGACGATGACATGTCTGGTGGCGGCGCGAAGGATATTCTCAAGGGCGGTGCAGGCGCCGATTACCTCGCAGGGGGTGCGGGCCATGATAACCTGTACGGTCAGAAGGGGAACGACACCCTTTTCGGCGGCAAAGGCGATGACACCCTGACCGGCAACGCGGGCAAAGACACCTTTGTCTTCAGTGCCGGTTCTGATGTGATTTCGGATTTCGCTCTCGCGATAAACGAGGTGATTGACCTAAGCGCTGCGGCGGGGATTACCGGTTTCAACGACCTGATGACTAACCACGCAACGGCCCAAGGCAATGGCGTTCTGATCAGCGACGATGCCGGAAATGAATTGTTGGTGCGCAGCGTTGAGCCGGACGATCTGACCAGCAACCACTTCCTGTTTGCCTGATCAAACCTGCACAGCGAACCTCGCAGCGAGATGCGCTATTCGTTCAATGATCTCTTCGCGGGCATCACCGTTGCGCGGTGCGTCTCTTAGTGTGGCAAACCAATGCTCGGGCGGATTGCGACCCAGTCGGTGATTGTCAAAACGCAGCTCCCTCAGGACGCTTTTAGCTGCTGGCGGAAGAGCTGATGGGATATCATGACCGTTCAGGGTGGCCCAAACGCCAGCCCAAAGCCGCCCTACGGACCACGGATTATACCCGCCGCCACCAAGCACCAGATACCGCAAGGACATGGATTTGAGCGCACGCACGATCGCCCAATGGCTGTTGTTAGACAGGGTTAATCGCGACAGGGGATCTTCGGTTACCGCATCCGCACCGCATTGGAGCACAATAGCCTCGGGCGCGAACTGCTCGACGGCTGGCAAGATCAGGCGATCGCGGATCACCGACATTTCTGTATCGTTGAGCCCCGCCGGCACCGGTAGGTTAAACAAGCTCCCTGCCCCGTCGCCAGCCAGATCACCGGTGCGCGGCCAGCGATTCTCTTCATGCACAGAGATCATCAACACGTCGGGATCCTGCCCGAAGGCGACCTCGACACCATCGGGGTGATGGGCATCAATGTCGATATAGGCAATGCGCCGAACAGCTGTCCGCCGCAGGGACAAAATCGCCAGCACCGGATCATTCAAATAGCAAAACCCGTTTGCCCGCGCAGGCATCCCGTGATGGGTGCCGCCCGCAGGCGAATAGATCACGCCACCATTGGCCAACAACTCTCCAGCCAACAAAGAGGCCCCAGCAGACGTCGCGGGTCTTTGCCACATTTCGGGGAAAACAGGATTGGCTGTTGTACCTAGACCGAAAACCGCTCGGTCATGGTCCGTCACCTCTTGTGTGCGCTCTGCCTGTTGCAAGGCATCCAAGTATGCGGGGTCATGCCAGATGGAGAGCGCTGCCGCCTTGGCCTTGGGACTTTGCACGTACTGATCGGGCCCCAGCCACCCCATCGCGCGCGATAAATCGATCACAGTAGAGACGCGGGGCACCCGCAAGGGATGCCATGGGCCGTAGGACGAGCGCCGGTAAATCTCGGACCCGATAAAAAGAGGAGCAGTCCGCGGGTCTTTGATCACGTGGCGGCGACTTTCCTTAGTTGGCCAGTTGCGCCTCGATCTCCGAGACCAATTTCGGCGCGGTGGGGTTCACCATAGAGCCATAGGTTGCCACAACCTCGCCCTCGGGGGAAACCAGCACTTTGTTAAAATTCCAGCCCGGTTCGAAGCCCGTCGTTTCTTGAACCCAGCGATAGAAGGGGTGCGCCTCGGTGCCGCGAACACGCGACAGATCTGTCATCGGCAAGGTTAGGTCGAAGTTCACGGCGCAGAAATCTTTGACCGCCTCCGCGCTGTCCAACTCTTGCCGAAAATCATCGGACGGGACAGCCAAGACAACGAGGCCGCGTTCGCCGTAGCGTTCATGCAGAGTTTGCAAATCGTCATATTGCGGCGTGAACCCACAGCGCGATGCCGTGTTCACGACAAGTACCGGACGTCCTTCCCACTCTGCCGTATTCATGGGCAGCCCCTCAATCGAGGTGAACGCAAAGTCTCCCATACCCGCCCAAGCCGGCGCAGCACACAGAGCGATAACAAACGCGAGACGATTTTTGCCAGACATTAATCATTCCTCCTAGACCGAGCGCCTTCACCACCAATACGCGAGACAGCGAGAAAAGTTTCCCGCCAATAACGGAAAAGCGATTTTCGCAAAGATACCGCATCGGGTTGGCGGGTAGATAGCGTCCCGCACATGCTTGTCCAGTTCACCTTGTCCAGTTCACCACGTTCGGCGCAGATATTGCATTTGTCGCAAAGACCAATATTTTCTCAGCACTGCGCCTGAGGAGCCCAGATGATCCGCTACGACCTGAAATGCGCCGAAGGGCACACGTTTGACAGCTGGTTCCAGTCCAGTAGTGCCTATGACAAGCTCGCTGCGGCGGGGATGGTGTCCTGTGTCATCTGTGGTGGAACCAAGGTCGAGAAAGCCATCATGGCGCCGCGCGTCTCCACCTCTGACAAAGCTCCGGTCGCGCCTATGGCAGAGCCAGCCGAAGCCCCCGCGCCAAAGCTGACCCAGAACAGCGACACCGAAAAGATGCTGGCCGAGATGCGCAAGCACATCGAAAAGAACGCGACCTATGTGGGCGGCAATTTCGCCGCTGAGGCCCGTGCGCAGCATTTGGGTGACGCCCCTGAACGTGCCATCTATGGCGAGGCCAAACCCGAAGACGTGAAGAAATTGATTGAGGACGACGTACCCGTCGCCCCCCTGCCGTTTACCCCGACACGAAAGACGAGTTGATGACAGTCCTGATCACAGGCGCAAACCGCGGCGTTGGCCATGAGCTTTACACGCTTTACCAATCCAAAGGCGCCGAGGTGATCGGAACCGCTCGCAGCGGGTCAGACTACCTGCCGCTCGAAGTCACGGATCCCGCCAGTCACGCCGTCCTTGCCGCGCATCTGGAGGGGACGCCGATCGACCTGCTCGTGTGCAATGCTGGCGTCTACTTTGACACGGCCGAGTCGCTGGACGCCGGCTACCCCGCCGACATGTGGGCGCAGACTTTTGCGGTGAACGTCACCGGCGTCTTTATGACCGTCCAATCCTTGCTCCCGAATCTGCGGGTGGCCAAAGCACCAAAGATCGCGATTCTCTCGTCCCAAATGGCGTCTCACACCCGCGCCCCCGGTGGCAGCTACATCTACCGCGCCTCCAAGGCGGCCGTGCTGAACGTCGGACTGAACCTAGCCACGGATCTGCGCCGCGAAGGAATCGCTGTGAGCGTCTACGATCCCGGCTGGACCCGCACGGACATGGGCGGCCCTGATGCCGACATTGACGTTTCCGAGTCGGCCCAAGGGCTCTTCGCGCAATTTGAGGCCCTAAGCATGGCGACCACCGGCAAGTTTCTGACTTGGGACGGTCGCGATCATCCGTTCTGACCCTTGCGAAGCCGACGGTCTGCGCGTAAACGCGGGCGGACTTTAGGTGACAGGGGGGTTCTCATGCCTATCCTCGTGATGAAATTCGGCGGTACGTCCGTTGCAAACCTTGACCGTATCCGCCGCGCAGCGAAACGCGTGGGTCTGGAAGTGGCCAAGGGCTATGATGTCATTGTCATCGTTAGCGCCATGTCGGGCAAAACAAACGAGCTGGTCGGCTGGGTTAACGAGACCTCGCCTCTGTATGACGCGCGTGAATACGACGCCGTTGTCAGCTCGGGCGAGAATGTCACCGCTGGCCTGATGGCCCTGACTCTTCAGGAAATGGACGTGCCCGCGCGCAGCTGGCAGGGCTGGCAAGTTCCGCTGAAGACCACTTCGGCGCACGGTCAGGCCCGGATCGAAGAGATCCCCACCGACAACCTGATGGACAAATTCGGCGAAGGCATGCGTGTGGCCGTGGTCGCTGGCTTCCAGGGCATCAGCCCCGAGGGCCGCATCACCACTCTGGGCCGCGGCGGCTCGGACACCACTGCTGTGGCCTTTGCGGCTGCGTTCGATGCAGAGCGTTGTGACATCTACACCGATGTTGACGGGGTCTACACCACCGACCCCCGCATCAGCGACAAAGCCCGCAAGCTGGACAAGATCGCGTTCGAGGAAATGCTCGAACTGGCCAGCCTTGGCGCCAAGGTGCTGCAAACCCGTTCGGTCGAATTGGCCATGCGCTATAATGTAAAACTGCGCGTCCTTTCCAGCTTTGAAGAACCGTCGGACGAGGCCGGTACGCTGGTCTGCGATGAGGAGGAAATCATGGAAGATAAAGTTGTCTCCGGCGTCGCCTACAGCCGCGACGAAGCGAAAATGACCCTCGTGTCGGTCGAAGACCGTCCGGGCATTGCTGCTGCCATCTTCGGCCCCTTGGCTGACGCAGGCATCAACGTGGATATGATCGTCCAGAACATCTCGGACGAAGGCACCACCGACATGACCTTCAGCTGCCCCACCGATCAGGTGAAGCGCGCAGAGAAGGCTCTGAACGACGCCAAAGCGGCCGGCACCATCGGCTTCGAAGAGATCATCGCTGACACCAACGTGGCGAAAATCTCGGTCGTAGGCATCGGCATGCGCAGCCAGCCCGGCGTTGCGGCCAAGATGTTCAAAGTGCTGTCGAACGAAGGCATCAACATCAAGGTTATTGCCACTTCGGAAATTAAAATTTCCGTTTTGATCGATCGGAAATACATGGAACTCGCGGTTCAGGCACTGCATGATGCCTTTGAACTGGAGAAATCAGCCTAAGGGGCACCATGCCCGACGGAACCGAAAGCGAAAGCAGAAAGCTTCTTGTCCGACTGCGTGACACGCTTGCCGAAGGCAGCGCGGGTCAGGAGCGGTTGGACAAGATCACGCACCTTATCGCCAGCTCTATGCTGACTGAGGTGTGCTCGATCTATCTGTTTCGCGATGATGAAACGCTTGAACTCTGCGCAACCGAGGGCCTAAAAGCCGAGTCGGTGCACCAGACCCGTATGCGTTTGGGCGAAGGCCTTGTGGGCCGCGTCGCCAAAACAACCCAAATCGTCAACACCGCCAACGCGCCCTCGGAGCGCGGGTTCCGCTACATGCCGGAAACCGGCGAAGAGGCGTATTCGTCCTTCCTCGGCGTGCCGATCCAGCGTCTGGGGGAGACCTTGGGCGTTCTGGTCGTGCAGTCGAAAGAGGCACGGCAGTTCTCCTCTGACGAGGTTTACGCGCTCGAAGTTGTGGCGATGGTTCTGGCCGAGATGGCGGAACTCGGTGCCTTTGTCGGCGATGGCGCTGCGCTGAAGGCTCTGCACCAGCAGCCCGTCTTGTTCCGCGGCACCGTGGGCCAAGAAGGCACCGCCGAGGGCCACATCTGGCTGCACGAACCCCGCGTCGTGGTCACCAACCCCGTCGCCGAAGACCCGCAAGCAGAGACCGAGCGTCTGCGCGAAGCGGTCAATGATCTGCGCGTCTCTGTGGATCAAATGTTGTCTGTCGCCGAAGGCGGCGATGCCGACCACATTCAGGTGCTCGAAGCCTACAAGATGTTCGCCAATTCCAAAGGCTGGCTCCGCCGCATGGAAGAGGACATCTCGCGCGGTCTCTCTGCCGAGGCCGCCGTCGAGAAAGAGCAATCCGTTGCCCGCTCTCGCATGGCCCGCGCGACCGATGCCTACCTGCGCGAACGCCTGAACGATCTGGACGATTTGTCGAACCGCCTGCTGCGTATCCTGACTGGCCAAGGCAGCGACACCGGCGCAGAGATGCCGCCGGATCCCGTGCTTGTCGCCCGCAACATCGGCCCGGCAGAGTTGCTCGACTATGGCCGCAGTCTCAAGGCCGTGATTCTCGAAGAGGGCTCTGTCGGCAGCCACGCTGCGATCGTCGCCCGTGCGCTAGCGATTCCCCTCGTGGTCCATGCCAGCAACATCACGACAGAGGCGCTGAACGGGAACCATGTTCTGGTGGACGGCGATCAAGGCGTCGTGCACCTGCGTCCCGATGAGAACGTGGTCAAAGCCTTCCGCGACCAGATGGCGATGCAGGCCCAAGCGCAGGAGCGCTATGCCTCGATCCGCGATCTGCCCGCAGAAACCCTGTGTGGCCGCCGGATTTCCCTGACCATGAACGCGGGCCTGATGGCTGACCTGCCGTCGTTGCCCACTTCTGGCGCCGAAGGGGTGGGCCTGTTCCGCACCGAACTCCAGTTCCTGATCCGGAACAAGATGCCCAAGCGGGCCGAACTGTCGGCGCTCTATGGCCGCGTTCTGGATGCCGCCGAAGGGCAACGCGTGGTCTTCCGCACGCTAGATATCGGGTCGGACAAGGTTCTGCCCTACATGAAGCCCAACGACGAGCCGAACCCCGCCCTTGGCTGGCGCGCGATTCGTGTGGGCTTGGATAAACCCGGCGTGCTGCGAATGCAGTTGCAGGCGCTCATCCGCGCCGCAAACGGACGCCCTTTGTCCGTCATGTTCCCGTTCATCGCGCAGATGGACGAGTTCACGGTGGCCCGCACCGAGATCGACAAAGCCATGGCCCGCGAAGAACGTTTGGGCCACGTTCTGCCCTCGCGTATTGACGTCGGCACGATGCTGGAAACGCCGTCGCTGGCCTTTGCTCCACAGGCGTTCTTTGAGCAGGTGGATTTCGTATCCATCGGCGGCAACGACCTGAAGCAGTTCTTCTTTGCTGCCGATCGCGAGAACGAACGCGTGCGCCGTCGCTATGACACGCTGAACGTTAGCTTCCTGTCCTTCCTCGAAGGCATCGTCAGCCGCTGCCGCACCACGAACACGCCGCTGTCCTTCTGCGGCGAAGACGCAGGCCGCCCGATTGAGGCGCTGTGCCTTGCGGCCATCGGCCTGCAAAGTCTGTCCATGCGCCCCGCATCGGTGGGTCCGGTCAAGCACCTGCTGCGCCGCACCAATCTAGAAGAGCTGTATCACGTGATCTGCGAGGCCCGCGAAGCTGGCGTGCAAACCGTGCGTCCTGCGGTCATGGACTATCTGGCCAAATCCGCGATCCCGCCGATCAGCTAACCAAGAAAAGAAAAAGGCGCTCTGATCAGAGCGCCTTTGTTCATTCTGCCGCGGCGTCCGGTGCACTATCCCACTTGCGCACCGCACCTTCGATGCCATCCCAATTACCGACACCCAAAACGCGGTCAGGGTTGGTCGGCGGTGGCATCTCGACGCCCTCAAGCTTTTCAAAACCGAAGCGGCTGTAATAGGGATAGTCCCCCACCAGCATCACGCGGGGCCAGCCCAATTCGCCGGTGCGGTCCAGCGAGTGGTGAATCAGAATACCGCCCAAGCCCTCGCCCTGTCGTGTCGGGTGCACCGCTACGGGCCCGAGCAGCAACGCGGGTGCATCACCCACATGGACCGGCCAGAATCGAATAGCCCCAGCCAGAATGCCGTGACGGTCACGGGCGATCAGGCTCAGCTCTGGAACCTTGGGTACGCCATCGCGCAAACGGTAGGACGACAGCGCCTCGCGACCCGGTGCAAAGCACAGATCGTACAACGCTTCGACTTCCCAAACGTCCGCGGGCTGTTCCTGAGCAATTTCGAACACCTGACCTCCGATCTTTCGAGTGGCATGGCGGGTATCATGACACTACTTGTGTATCAATCACATAGGAGCAAAACATGTTCTATCGACCCAGCGAAGGCCACGGTCTGCCTCACAACCCGTTCAACGCCATTGTGACCCCGCGGCCCATCGGCTGGATCTCGACTCGCGGGGCGGATGGTCGGGACAACCTTGCGCCCTATTCGTTTTTCAACGCTGTCGCCTATGTGCCGCCGCAGGTCATGTTTGCCTCCACGTCCTCGAAGCCCGATCGGGGCGACACCAAGGACAGCGTGTCGAACATCCGCGAAACCGGCGTGTTTTGCGTGAACATCGTCGAGTATGCAGCGCGAGACGTGATGAACGCGTCCTCCGCAATGGTGGACCGCGATGTCGATGAGTTTGAACTGGCGGGGATCGACAAAGCCGCGTGTGACACCATCGCGGCATCGCGAGTGGCCAATGCTCCAGCCTCTCTGGAATGCAAACTGACCCAGATCATCCAGCTCGAAGGCGAGTCGAACTTCGCCGTGTTCGATGAAGTCACCGGCATCCACATGCGCGACGATTGCGTGGTGGACGGGCGCTTTGACGTGACCCGCTATCAGCCTCTGACTCGTCTGGGCTATCGTGACTACGGGGTGATCAAAGAGGTCTTTAGCCTGACCCGCCCCGACGACTAACTCCCCTGCCGTATTCCCAAGCCCGCCTTGCCCGCGTATCCATACGGGGACTGCATCAGACGGAGGGCGGCATGGACACCATGATCGGGATTATCGGAGGCAGCGGCCTCTATGACATCGACGGGCTAGAGGACGCCAAGTGGGTCAGCGTCGAAACCCCATGGGGGGCGCCGTCTGACCAGATCATGACCGGCGTGCTGGATGGTTTGAAGATGGCGTTCCTGCCCCGTCACGGGCGTGGGCACGTCCATTGCCCCTCGACCGTGCCCTACCGCGCGAACATTGATGCGCTGAAACGCATTGGGGTGACGGACATTATCAGCCTGTCAGCCACCGGCAGCTTCCGCGAAGAAATGGCTCCCGGTGATTTCGTCATCGTCGACCAGTACATCGATCGCACCCGTGGCCGCGACAAAACTTTCTTTGGCACGGGCTGCGTCGCCCACGTCAGCCTTGCTCACCCGACCTGCCCCCGCCTGTCCGCTATCCTTGCCGAAGCCGCCGCGACTGCGGGCGCCCGCGTCCATCGCGGTGGGACTTATCTGGCGATGGAAGGGCCGCAGTTCAGCACTCTGGGCGAATCAAAGCTCTACCGAGAGGTCTGGCGCTGTGACGTGATCGGCATGACCAACATGCCCGAGGCCGCTTTGGCCCGAGAGGCCGAGATCTGCTATGCCTCGGTCGCGATGGTCACTGACTATGACAGCTGGCACCCCGACCACGGCGAAGTCAGCGTCACCGACATCATCAAGACCCTGCAGGGCAACGGGGAAAAGGCGCGTGACACCATCCGTGCCCTGCCTGACCTGATCGACCGCGAACGCGCGCCCTGCCCGCACGAATGTGACCGCGCGTTAGAGTTTGCCATCATGACCGCGCCTGATAAACGGGACGCCGAACTTTTGAAGAAACTCGACGCGGTCGCTGGCCGCGTCCTGAAAGGCACCCCATGACACAGGTCCAAGACTACATCCGCACCATCGTCGATTTCCCCAAACCGGGCATCATGTTCCGCGACGTGACCACGCTGTTCAGCAATCCGCGCGGGTTCCGCATGGCGATCGACCAACTGTTGCACCCCTATGCGGGCGAGCGGATTGATGTGGTCGTGGGCCTAGAGGCGCGCGGATTTATCCTTGGCGGCGCGGTCGCACACCAATTGGGGACCGGTTTCGTACCTGTTCGCAAAAAGGGCAAACTGCCTGGCACCGTGATTTCCGAAGCCTACACGCTCGAATACGGCGAGGCCGTGGTCGAGGTGCACGACGACGCCATTGCCCCGGGACAAAACGTGCTGATCGTTGATGACCTGCTGGCCACCGGCGGGACTGCTGAGGCGGGCATCAAGCTGGTTGAACGGCTTGGTGGCCAGATCTCAGGCTGCGCGTTTGTGGTGGACCTGCCCGATCTGGGGGGCCGGAAACGGCTGGAAGCGATGGACATCGACGTCCACGCGCTCTGCTCCTTCGAAGGGGACTAAGGATGACGTCTGCCGCAGAGTTCGCCGCCGATTGGGAAGCGGGTTGGAACAGCCACGATCTGGACCGGATCATGGCTCACTACAGTCCCGACATCATCTTCCGATCGAAAAAGGCAGTGGCTCTGGTCGGCAGCGGAGAGGTGCGCGGGCACGACGCCCTGCGCGCCTATTGGCAGGCCGCGCTCGACAAGCAACCCGACCTGCATTTCACAGTCCGTGATATCTTTGCAGGACACGAGATGATGGTGATTACCTATGAAAACCATCGCGGCGTTCTAGCGGCAGAGACGCTCTATTTCGGCGCGGACGGCTTGGTGACCCAAGCCGCCGCCTGTCACGCAGGTTAAGCGCGCAGAATCACGCCGGGGTTCATGATCCCTTTGGGGTCGAGCGCCTGTTTGATCGCGCGCAGAGCCGCCAGCTTGACCGGATCGCTGTATTTCTCCAGATCGCTGACCTTCAGGCGGCCGACGCCGTGCTCGGCGCTGACCGAACCATTGTAGGCATGAACCAGATCATGAACGCCGGTTTTCACAGCCGCACGCAGGTCTTCATAATCCGCGCGGGATTTTCCGGCCGCGGGGAAGACATTGTAGTGCAAGTTGCCGTCGCCAAGGTGCCCAAAGCAGTTCACCCGCACATCCCCCAGCTCCGCCATAGCTGCATTCCCTTCGCGGATAAATTCGGGGATTCGGCTGATCGGGACAGAGATATCGTGGCTGCTGATTGATCCGATCCGGCGGTTCGCCTCAGGGATATTCTCGCGGATATTCCACAGGTCGATGCGCTGCTGTTCGGACTGCGCGATCAGGCCGTCGGTGACAATCCCTGCCTCAAAGGCTTCGGCAAACAGCGCCTCTAGCGCTTCGGCGGGATCTAGCCCTTTGGCGAGGCCCACATCCGTCAGAATGCTCCACTCGGGCGCTTCGTCATAGGGCAGTCGCAACTCGGGCATGGTTTCCTGCAGGAATTCCCACCCCTGACGGTGCATGATTTCAAAGGCGCTGATCCCCTCGGCCATATGGCTGCGGGCCATCGCCAGCAGTTCTGTCGCTGCCTCGGGCGAGGGCACAACGAACAGCGCGGTCCCTTCGCTGGCGGGAATTGGGAACAGTTTCAGAGCAGCCGCAGTGATGATCCCGAGTGAACCCTCGGACCCGATCATCAGGTTGCGCAGATCATATCCCGTGTTGTCCTTGCGAAGGCGGGTCAGGCCATTCCAGACGTCCCCGTTCGGCATCACAACCTCGAGCCCCAGACACAAGTCGCGCGCATTGCCGTAGCGCAGCACGTTCAGACCGCCCGCGTTGGTCGCCAAGTTACCGCCGATCCGCGCCGAGCCTTTGGCCGCAATCGACAACGGAAACAGGCGGTTCTCTTTTTCAACAGCCGTGTGCAGGTCTTGCAGAATGCAGCCCGCTTCGGCCACCAGCACATTTTCCTCAGGAAAAATCGCGCGCACCGCATTCATCCGTTCGAGCGAGATGATCAGCGGCTCGATTCCGTCTTGGGCGATCTGACCGCCCACCAAGCCCGTGCCGCCCCCATAAGGCACTACGGGAACGCCCGCCGCGTGGGCCAGCTTCACGGCCATAGAGACTTCTTCGGTCGTCGCGGGCGCGATCAGCAGACCGCCCTGCCCTTTGTACCGGCCACGGGGCTCTTCGAGATAACGGGGTTCGAGTTCGCGGAATGCAGCGGCAGGCAAGGCGTCCCGCAGGGCGCCTTCGATCGAAGTCACGGGGGTCATGGGCTCTCCTATTCAGCGCCCAAGTCTTGAGCCGAAATCGGACGAGGTTCAAGCACCACAACTGTCGGGCGCGACGGTAAATTCCGCAGGGACACGTCGATCTGCGAGTCGCCCGTGCGCTCGATGGCAAAGTCCTCTTCCATGCGGGCGATGAACTGTTCCAGAGTCAACTGGCCGAACCAATGCATCGGAATGATGATCGAAGATTTCAGCCGCTGCATCACCCGCACGACCGACGCATGGTCCAAAGTCATGCCGCCATCGACAGCCACCATGGTCACATCGAGCCGCCCCATCGCGGCGTATTGCGCAGGCGAGGGTTCGTGATGCAGGTGGCCCATATGCCCGATGCAGAGGCCACCAACTTCGAAGATAAAGATCGAATTTCCGTTCTCGCCCGCCGAGCCCATGCCGCGGCGATTGTCCGTAGTCACGTTGCGCACCAACATCTCGCCAAGATCGAGGAAGTGCACCGCAGCATTGCCCTCAGCATCCGGCCAGCCCTGAAGGACATAGGGAATGTCGGGGTCGGGATAGCTGGTCCAGTGAGTGCCGTGGGCGTTGTTCATCGTGGCCACGTCCGGGGTGAACCCACCCTGCCCCAGATAACCGGAGTAATCCGTCACGGCTGTCAGCCCGCCATAGGTGCCAATCAAAAACATCGCGTGGTCCAGATAACGGATGCGGACGGTGTATTCGTCCTCGAGCGGTTCAGCGAAGCTGGCGAGTTGGACGTATTCGAGGCCCGGCGCGCTGTTGGCTAGCGCGATACAGTGGCTGGCCCTGCGATCCTGGGCACTGGCGGCACCTGCAACGAGCATCAGAAAAGCGGTGATGAGACGAAATATCATGCGTGATCCCCCTGTTCTGCCCAAAGGCTAACACAGGTCGCGCGTGATCCGGTCTTCACGGATGGGTCAACTAGGTTGTCTTGCCCCTGCGATCATGGCGCAGCGCCGCAAACAGCACATGATTGCGCCAGCGCCCGTCGATTTGCAAATAGGACTGCGCGACGCCCTCGTATTTGAAGCCGCACTTTTCGAGCACGCCATGAGAGGGTTTATTTTCCGGCAGGCACGCCGCCTCGATCCGGCTGAGGTCCATGCGGGTAAAGGCGTGGTGGACGACGGCAGCAATCGCTTCGGTCATGTAACCATGCCGAGCAAAGGGTTCGCCGATCCAATAACCAATTGTGCCCATCTGCGCAGGCCCGCGGCGCACGTTGTCCAACGTGATCGCCCCCAAAAGCATATCGTCAGACCGGCGGATCAGGAAAAGGGGCAGCGCGGTCCCTTGGGACATGGACCGGCTGGCCCAATACACGCGGTTGGTAAAGGCTTTGCGGCTGAGGTGATCTTCGGCCCAAGTCGGTTCCCATGGGGTCAGGAACTCGCGGCAGGAAAATCGCAGGCTGCTCCACGCACGGTAGTCGCCATGAAGAGGAAGACGCAGGGTCATGCGCTCTGTCTCCAGGCGAAACTTCCGTTTGTTCAGCAGCATTTATCCAGCCAGCCTCTCTTTCAACGCGGCCAGGAAGGGTGCCTTGTCCACGGGTCCATAGAGCGCCATTGCAGTTGGCGCATGGGTGGCAAGATTGATTCCGAAATCCCGAACGTTTTCAAGAGTAACCGCGTCGATTTTCGCCACGGTTTCAGACAAATCGGGGACACGGCCCCAGATCGACACCATACGGGCCAAACGTTCAGCACGATTCGACGGGCTTTCGAGACCCATCAGCATGCCGGCCTTCATCTGGGCACGGGCGCGGTCGATCTCGGCCATGCGCAGGTCGTCGTTGATCCGGCGCATTTCGTCGATCGTCACCTCGGCCAGTTCGGCCAGTTGATCGGCGCTGGTGCCCGCATAAACGGTGATAAGGCCGGTGTCGGAATAGGCGCCTGCTTGGCTGAAGATCGTGTAGCACAACCCGCGATGTTCGCGGATCTCTTGGAACAGACGAGAGGACATGCCGCCTCCCAGTGCGTTCGCGTAGATCTGGCCAATGTAGAAGTTGTCGGCGCGGTATCCGGGGCTTTCGAAGGCCAGTGTGAAGTGCGCCTGCTCCAGCGCTTTGATCTCGCGGCGTTCTCCGCCTTGGAACGCGGCTGCGTCCTCGTGTTGCACGGGGCCAGCGGTCATGTGGCCGAACAGCTTTTCCGCCTCGCGGACGATTGCATCGTGGTCCACAGCGCCTGCCGCAGACAGGATCATCTCGCCGGGACCGTAATGTTCGGACACAAAACCCGATAGATCCTCGCGGCTGAAGTGGCGCACTCGCTCGCTCGGACCAAGGATAGTCCGGCCAAGGGGCTGGTTCGGGTAGGCCTCTTCTTGGAGCCAGTCAAAGATCACGTCATCGGGCGTATCCAGCGCCTGACCAATCTCTTGCAGGATCACGCCGCGCTCGACCTCGATTTCATTCTCGTCAAAGGTCGGGTTCAGCAGGATGTCAGCGATCACGTCCAGCGCCAGAGGCACGTCATTGGCCAGCACGCGGGCGTAATAGGCGGTCACCTCGCGCGAGGTGTAGGCGTTGATGTACCCGCCCACATCCTCAATCACTTCGGCGATTTCCAGCGCCGTGCGACGCTTGGTGCCTTTGAACGCCATATGCTCGAGGAAGTGGGCAATCCCGTTCTGCTCTACCCTTTCATGGCGCGCACCGGCACCGACCCAGATCCCGATCGCAGCGGATTCGAGGCCGGGCATGTGCTCCGTCACAACACGGAAGCCATTGGAAAGGGTATGGGTCTGAACGGTCAAAGGTGGATCCGATCCTTGATTAGAGTTTCAATCGCGCCGAGGTCGTTTTCGACACGAGTCACGCGTTCCGAACGCTCATACAGGTCCGCCATGCGCGGGGGAAGGCCCGGACGTACGCCAGTCGCTTTCTCGACCGCATCGGGGAACTTCGCGGGGTGCGCTGTTGCCAAAGTAACCATCGGGCTATCGCCCATGTGCTGTTCTGCAACATGCACGCCAACCGCGCTGTGGGGGCACAGCAGTTCAGCCGAATCCTTGAGCGTGCGGGTGATGGTCGCCAGCGTTTCCGCTTCGGAGCAACGGCCGCTGTCGAAGTTTTCGCGCAGGGTTTGCAGGGCGCCTTGGCTGACCTTAAAGCCACCAGCTTTCAGCTCGTCCATCAGCTGCGCCACGGCGGTACCATCACGGCCATAGGCATCAAACAGCGCGCGCTCAAAGTTCGACGAAACCTGAATGTCCATCGATGGGCTGATCGAGGGGATCACGCCATCGACCATATATTCGCTGGTCGACAGGCAGCGGTGCAGGATGTCGTTCTGGTTGGTCGCGACCACCAGACGGTCGATCGGCAGGCCCATGCGTTTCGCAATGTAGCCCGCGAAGATGTCGCCAAAGTTGCCGGTCGGCACGGTGAAGCTGACCTTGCGATAAGGCGCACCCAGAGCAACCGCCGAGGTGAAGTAGTAGACCACCTGCGCCAGAACGCGGGCCCAGTTGATGCTGTTTACGCCAGCCAGTTTCACGCCATCGCGGAACTCGAAGTCGTTGAACATGTCTTTGACGCGGGCCTGACAGTCATCGAAGTGACCGTCTAGCGCCAGCGCGTGCACGTTGCTTTCCGACGGGGTGGTCATCTGGCGGCGCTGCACCTCGGACACGCGGCCATGAGGGAACAGGATGAACACGTCCACCGCGTCCAGACCGCGGAACGCCTCAATCGCGGCAGAGCCGGTATCGCCAGATGTCGCGCCGACGATGGTCACGCGGCTGTCACGGCGCTTGAGTTCAAACTCGAAGAGCTGACCGATCAGCTGCATCGCGAAATCCTTGAACGCCAAGGTCGGGCCATGGAACAGTTCACACAAGAAGTGACCGGGCGCGAGTTGCTTCAGCGGGGCGCGAGCAGCATGGCCGAAGCCAGCGTAGGCCCGTTCGATGATCCCGCGGAATTCGTCATCGGTAAAGCTGGTGCCCAGATAGGGGCGCATCACGCGGAAGGCGACTTCGTCATAGGGCTGGCCCGCCAGTGCGGCGATGTCTTCGGCCTTCATGGTGGGGATCTCGGCAGGAACGTAGAGACCACCATCGCGGGCGAGGCCTGTCAGCATCGCCTCGTCAAAGGTCAGCGTCGGCGCAGTGCCACGGGTCGAGATGTATTGCATCATTCGGGCCTTTCATCTTTTGCCCTGTGGTCGCGCCACAGGAGGTATGCAATGCCGATAATCCAGATCGCGGCGAAACTGAACCACGTTACGGCGTATTCAAGGTGATTGTTCGGAATGCCCGCGGTGTCCACCGGCCAAGGGGTCACACGCGGTTCGGGGTAGTCGGTCTCTCGGACCACGATCAGGATCTGCTCGGCGTTCAGTGCGTCGGCCATCTGCGGGATATCGCGCGAGAACCAGTCATTGTTTGCGACGTCGTTTTCGGGGGTCGAGCCTGTGCGCTCGTCCGGCCAGTGCAGGTTCCCAATGACGGTCGCGTTATGTTCGGTGCGAGTGTCAGTCTTGGCGTTGATGG
Organism: Alphaproteobacteria bacterium; assembly: GCA_030433335.1. GTDB lineage: Bacteria > Pseudomonadota > Alphaproteobacteria > Rhodobacterales > Rhodobacteraceae > Donghicola. Next base: position 19,494 of record JAUILL010000009.1, read on the forward strand.
CGACGAACCCTCGGTCCAGCATCAGGCGGCGGCCATCTTCGGCCTCGAATGCGGTGATGATCCGGTAGCCAGCCCCCTGCCCCCGTGCAGAGGCCAGCACATGTAGCTCGTCAGTTGTGACGGTGCCGGTGGCGGTGACGGGCAGATAGCGGTCCGCGACGGGATCTGGATTCGCGGGCACCGCAACAGGCGCTTGGGTGATGTGGGCTTCGATATCGGCCAGCATCTGGGTTTTCCACGCCAGACGCTCCACCTGCCATTTGCCAAGCCCGAGCAGGACAGCCGCAACAGCGATACCGACCACGATCAGGATTACAGTGCGACGCATTTCGGGCCTTTCAAACGAAAACAAGGTGCGCATCTCGCGCACCTTGCTGTGATATTCACTGCGGCTGGAATTTCAACCGGCAACTGGTGCGCTGGCGGTTAGCCGCCCCAGATGTAAACAGCTGCGAACAGGAACAGCCAGACAACGTCAACGAAGTGCCAGTACCAAGCTGCTGCTTCGAAGCCGATGTGGTTCTCGGGGGTGAAATGACCGCGCACGGTGCGCAGGTAGCAGATGAACAAGAAGATGGTGCCGACGATCACGTGGAAGCCGTGGAAGCCGGTCGCCATGAAGAAGTTGGCACCGTAGATGTTGCCAGCGAAGCCGAAAGACGCGTGGCTGTATTCGTATGCCTGGAACACGCTGAAGATCAGGCCCAGCAGGACTGCCAGCAGCAGGCCCGACTTGATGTCTTTGCGGTTGTTCTCGTGAACCAGAGCGTGGTGCGCCCAAGTTGCAGCCGCACCCGAGCACAGCAGGATCAGGGTGTTGATCAGGGGCAGGTGCCAGGGATCAAAGGTCTCGATGCCTTCGGGGGGCCAAACGCCGCCAACGGCGGGCATGGGGTACAGCGCGTGCTTGAAGAACGACCAGAACCATGCGGCAAAGAACATGACTTCGGACATAATGAACAGGATGAAGCCGTAGCGCAGGCCAATCTGAACAACGGGGGTGTGATCGCCCGCCTGGTTTTCAGAGATGGTGTCCGACCACCAGCCGAACATGACGTAGAGAACGCCAACGAAGCCGATGAGGAACATCCACGGGCCGCTTTCCTTCATCCAAAGGACCGCGCCGAACAGCATAACAAAGCCGGCAATCGAGCCAAGGAAAGGCCAGATGGATGGGGGCAGAACGTGGTAGTCGTGGTTTTTTGCGTGCGCCATTGAAGGTCCCTCGTTGGAAGGCTTAGTTAATTTCTGTTGTTTTTTCGGTCTCGAGTGCCGCCTGATAATCAGTATCGGCAAGATCCATCTCGTGGAAGGTATACGAGAGTGTGATGTGCTTGGCGAACTTCGCCTCGGGGTCATTCACAATCTCGGGGTCGACGTAGAAGGTCACGGGCATCTCGACCCGCTCTCCCGGCTGTAGCACCTGCTCGGTAAAGCAGAAGCAAGCAATCTTTACAAAGTACCCGCCCGCCGCAAAGGGCGCGACGTTGTAGCTGGCGGTGCCTGCCACAACGTGATCGGTCGGGTTATAGGCCTCGTAGAAGGCAAGGCCGCTCTCGCCGATGCGCAATTCCATCTCGCGCTGCATGGGTTTGAATTCCCATGGCATTCCACGCTCTTTGGAGGCATCGAACTTGATCTTGATGGTCTGATCCAGAATTGTATCCGATTCCGAAGTCGCGACCTGAGTCTCGCCACCGAAACCGGTGACGCGGCAGAACAGGTCGTACAAGGGGACAGCGGCCCAAGCGAGCGCGCCCATCACCACAACGACTGAAACCAGCTGAACGACTGTTTTCTTTTTACCTTCCATCATTGTCCTCCTTCCGGAGTGGTCAGTGATGGACGGGCGGTGTGATCGAACGCTTCGACTTTGCCGCCGTTCTGCACTTTGACCACAGTCAACAGGAACACCAGCGCAACGAACCCGAGCAGGACCGCAAGCAAACCGAAGTTCCGGCCGCGGCGGCGCTGGTGAAGTTCATGGTCGGGACGGAAATTGCTCATACCCAGCCCCCAAAGGTGACGCCCATGCGCACCAGAACGGCATCCGCCAAAATCGCGGTGAACAGCAGGAAGAGGTAGAGGAGCGACAGTTTGAAGAAGCTGCGTTCAGCAGCGTAGTTGTCGCCTTCGGCCTGCTCTTCGTTGCGGCGCAGGATGGTCCACGCGCCCTTGATGAACAGCAGGTTCAGAATGATGGCAGTCGCCAGGAAGACAGGGCCGTTCAGCGCGGTGAAGGACATGCCAACCGACAGGGCTGCCAACAAAACAGTGTATGCGAAAATCTGAATGCGGGTGTTGCGGCGACCGTGGGTCACGGTCAGCATCGGCACTTTGGCATCCGAGTAGTCAGACTTCATGAACAGCGCCAGCGCCCAGAAGTGCGGCGGGGTCCAGAAGAAGGTGATCGCGAACATCATGATCGATTCTATCGACACACCGCCTGTGGCTACTGCCCACCCGATCATCGGAGGGAACGCGCCCGCCGCACCGCCGATCACGATGTTCTGCGGAGTCGAGCGCTTGAGCCACATCGTGTAGATCACGACGTAGAAGAAGATGGTGAAAGCCAGCAGACCAGCCGCGACGAGGTTCGACGCAAGGCCCAGCATAATGACAGACAGACAGGACAGCGCGATGCCGATGGCGAACGCTTCGTCAGGGGTGACTTTGCCTGCGGGAATCGGACGCTTTTGGGTCCGTTTCATGATGCGATCGATATCCGCGTCCCACCACATGTTCAGCGCGCCCGAAGCGCCACCACCCAATGCGATGAACAGGATCGCCGCGAAACCTTCGACAGGGTGAACAGAACCGGGGGCGACAAGCAGACCGACCAGCGCCGTAAACACGACGAGGGACATCACACGCGGCTTCAGGAGGGCGAAATAATCGCCAAAGCTGGCCTCGGTGGTCTGGCTGCTGTCAAAGCTGGTATCGCTCATGGCGGATCCGTCTCGATGGCTAAGGGTCTAGTTGGGTGAAAGCCCGCCCTGACCGTCCGCGGGGGGACATCATCAGGGCGGGCCTCAATAAGGTGCGTTACTGGGCCGAAGCGACCTGGTAGGCCTGCGGGATGCCTGCGAACTCTTCTTTCGCGCCAGCCAGCCACTGCTGGTAGGCCTCTTCGCTGACAACTTTCACAGTAATGGGCATGTACGCGTGGTCTTTGCCGCAGAGTTCCGAGCACTGGCCGAAGTAGACGCCTTCACGCTCTGCTGCGAACCACAGTTCTGCCAGACGGCCGGGAACCGCGTCTTGCTTTACGCCGAATGCGGGGATGGTCCAGCTGTGGATCACGTCTGCGCCGGTGACCTGCATTACAACGGTTGCGCCAACGGGCACGACAACTGCGGTGTCGGTGGCCAACAGGTATTCGTCTTCGTTGTAGCCGTATTCTGCCAGATCTTCTTTGGGCAGCATGAAGCTTTCAAAGCCGAAACCTTCGTCAACATACTCGTAGCCCCAGTACCACTGGTAGCCGGTCACTTTGATGGTGATGTCGCCCTCGGGGATTTCCTGCTGCTTGAACAGAACGGGCAGAGAGAACGAGCCGATGAAGACCAGAATAACGATCGGAACGATGGTCCACGCGATTTCCAGCGGCGAGTTGTGGGTAAAGGTCGCCGGCTTGGGGTTCGACTTTTCGTTAAAACGGATCACGATGAACGCCATCAGTGCCAGAACGAACAGGGTGATGGCGGTGATGATCACCAGAACCATGCTGTCCAGCCAGTGGATGTCGCGGGCCAGTTCGGTCCCTGCCGCTTGGAAGGCAGCGCCCATCTCGTGGGGCTTACCCACAACCTCGAGCCCGTCTTGGGCCAGAGCGGGAAGCGGAAGCATAAGGGCCATAGCGGCCAGCATTTTGGTCAGAAGTCGCATATTACACCCTGATCTTATTCGGCATTAAGCGCGTTGTTGCGGATGACTGACAAGCATTCACCCGGAATCCATTGTGTTCAGTCCTGCAAAAACCATATTCTGTCACTCGGAACAAGATAGCGAACCGCGTCAAAGGGCCGCTTTTTTGATCCAAATCAAAGACCGGCCAGCAGGAGCACCCATGTCAACCGACACTTTCCGCCCATTCGAGACCCTCATCGACCGCGAAACCGCCCTTGGGCAACTGCGTGGAGCCGTTGACGGAGCCGACGACGGAGAGCTGTTTCTAGAGCGTCGGCGCTCGGAAGTGGTCGCATACGACGATGGTCGGTTGCGTACCGCATCTTATGACGCAAGCGAGGGATTCGGTCTACGGGCTGTGCGCGGCGAAGTCGCTGGATATGCCCACTCGACCGAAATCACCGAAGGCGCCCTGTCCCGCGCCAGCGAAACCGCGCGTTTGGCCGTGGGCGATGGCGGCGGCACGCTCGCCCTGCCCCCCGAGGGCACCAACCTGAAGCTCTATGGCGACATGGACCCTGTCGAAGAGCTGGCCTTTGCGACCCGTGTGGACCTGCTCAAAGAGATCGACGCGTATCTGCGCGCCGCGGACAAGCGCGTGGTTCAGGTGACCGCGAGCCTTGCTGCGTCCTTGCAAGAAGTCGAGATTCTGCGCCCCGAAGGACACAGCGTCACCGACGTGCGCCCCATGGTGCGCCTGAACATCAGCGTGATCGTCGAACAGGATGGGCGCCGCGAATCCGGCAGCGCTGGCGGCGGCGGACGTCACGGGCTGGCCCCGATCGTGACGCCCCAGCACTGGAAATCCGTCGCCGACGAAGCCCTGCGGGTGGCTGTTGTGAACCTGAGCGCCGTCCCCGCCCCCGCAGGCGTGATGGACATTGTGCTTGGGTCGGGCTGGCCGGGCATCCTGCTGCACGAAGCTGTCGGTCACGGCCTAGAGGGCGACTTTAACCGCAAGGGCACCAGTGCCTTTGCTGGTCTGATGGGCCAGCAGGTCGCCGCCAAAGGCGTCACAGTTCTGGATGACGGCACGATCCCTGACCGCCGCGGCAGCATCACTGTCGACGACGAAGGCACACCGAGCGGCAAGAATACTCTGATCGAAAACGGCGTACTGGTCGGCTACATGCAAGACCGTCAGAACGCGCGCCTGATGGGCGTCAAACCCACAGGCAACGGGCGCCGCGAAAGCCACGCACACATTCCCATGCCCCGCATGACCAACACATATATGCTCGGCGGCGACTCGGCCCCCGGTGATCTGGTCAGCAGCATGAAGGACGGGATCTATGCAGTCGGCTTCGGCGGCGGTCAGGTGGATATCACCAATGGTAAGTTCGTCTTTTCCTGCACCGAAGCCTACCGCGTCACCAACGGTGTCGTCGGCGCCCCGATCAAAGGCGCGACCCTTATTGGCGATGGCGCGACCGCGTTGAAAAACATCCGCGGGATCGGCAACGACATGCAACTGGACCCAGGCATGGGCAACTGCGGCAAGCAAGGCCAGTGGGTCCCTGTCGGCGTTGGCCAACCTAGCCTGCTGATTGGCGGACTGACGATCGGCGGATCGGCCGTCTAAGTCATTTTTCGTTAGGCTTAACTGCTAGTTAAGACTCGGTGGGGTATTCATGATTCTGCAAGACGGCGGAGACATGATGCCCCACCTTACTCACTCTTCCAGTCCCCACCCACTCCCACCCACCACGGAAGACGAGCGGGTGTCATGGCTTCGCCTCTTGCGCTCGCGCCGCGTTGGTATCGCAACTTTTTACCGGCTGATGGCCGAACACGGGTCCGCTGATGCTGCGCTGGACGCTCTTCCAGAGATTGCCAAGGCCGCAGGGGTGGATGACTACGCCCCCTGCCCGCCCGAAGTTGCCTTTGCCGAGATGACCGCAGCCCGCAAAGCTGGTGCGCGCATGATTTGCTTTGGCGCGGCGGACTACCCAGATAGCCTGACTGATCTGACCGACCCTCCGCCGATTCTGTGGGCTATGGGGGACGCGGATCTGATGCAAAAGCCGATGATCGCTCTGGTCGGCGCGCGAAATGCATCCTCTCTCGGCCTCAGGATGACACGTAAGCTGGCGCAAGAACTCGGCGAGGCAGGCTATGTGGTCGTCTCGGGCCTTGCGCGGGGAATCGACGCCGCTGCGCATGAGGTCAGCCTAAGCACCGGAACCATCGCCGTCATGGGCGGCGGGGTCGACATTATATATCCTCAGGAAAACGCGCAGATCGCCAAGGGAATCGCGGAAGAAGGTCTGCGCCTGTCCGAAGCCCCGATGGGCGCAACGCCGACCGCCCGTCACTTTCCTGCCCGCAATAGAATCATCGCCGGATTAAGTCGCGCCCTTGTTGTTGTTGAGGCCGCTGCGAAGTCGGGCAGCCTGATTACTGCGCGCAATGCCTTAGATTTAGGCCGTGATGTCCTTGCCGTGCCAGGGCATCCTTTTGACGCACGGGCCTCTGGCTGCAACATGCTGATCCGAGACGGGGCCACTCTAGTGCGAAGCGCCAGCGACGTGATCGAAGCGCTCTCCCCCCTCTGCGATCAACCCGATCTGCCACTCGACGCCCCTGAACCACCCGCTGCGCCTGCAAAAGACACTAGAACCAAAGAACAAACCTTTGCGCTTCATCGCGAAATTCTTGGAAGGCTTGGTCCCTCTCCTTTGGCCGAAGATCAGTTGATCCGTGACCTGCGCGAGCCCGCACACCATGTCACATCGGTGCTGGTCGATCTGGAACTCGAGGGCCGAATCCAGCGCCAGCCGGGGGGCCTGCTGTCGCGGCAATCATAGCAGTCAGGTTTGCCGGAGTTTCCAGCAAAGATTGACATTCCCCCCTTGCACCCCACATCTTGCGCCGCCATACGCCACCTGAACCCATCGCAAGAGGTGCCCTTCATGCCCGTCGTCGTCGTCGAGTCCCCGGCCAAAGCCAAGACCATTAATAAGTATCTCGGCAAAGACTACGTAGTGCTCGCCTCTTACGGACACGTGCGCGACCTTCCGGCCAAGAACGGCTCGGTCGATCCTGATGACCAGTTCGCGATGACGTGGGAGGTCGGCAACGACTCCAAGAAACATGTCAAAGCCATCGCCGACGCGTTGAAAGACGACGACTCTCTCATTCTCGCGACCGACCCTGATCGCGAAGGCGAGGCGATCAGCTGGCACCTGCAGGAAACCCTGACCAAGCGCCGCGCGATCAAGAAATCGACCGAAGTCAAACGCGTGGTGTTCAACGCGATCACCAAATCTGCCGTCACCGAGGCAATGAAGAACCCCCGCGATGTAGACCAGCCCTTGGTGGACGCCTATTTGGCGCGCCGCGCGCTGGACTATCTGGTGGGCTTCAACCTGTCGCCGGTGCTCTGGCGCAAACTGCCCGGTGCACGCAGCGCCGGCCGCGTGCAATCCGTCTGCCTGCGCCTCATCGTTGAGCGCGAGATGGAGATCGAGGCGTTCAACGCCCGCGAATACTGGACCGTCAAGGCGCTGCTCACCAACGCCCGCAACCACGAATTCGAAGCGCGCCTGACTGAATACGCGGGCAAGAAGCTGGATAAATTCGATCTGGCCGATCAGACTGCCGCCGAACTGGCCGTGCAAGCGATCAACAGCCGCGACCTGACCATCCGCTCGGTCGAGGCGAAGCCCGCCAGCCGCAACCCTTCGGCACCGTTCATGACCTCGACCCTGCAGCAGGAAGCCAGCCGCAAATTCGGCATGGGCGCCCGCCAATGTATGAACGCCGCGCAGCGTCTGTATGAAGCCGGACACATTACTTATATGCGTACTGACGGCATCGACATGGCCCCAGAAGCCGTGACTGCCGCCCGCGAGGCGATCAAGGATCGCTATGGCGCGGAATACGTTCCGTCGTCGCCGCGCATCTATAAAAACAAGGCGAAGAACGCGCAGGAAGCCCACGAATGTATCCGCCCCACGGATATGACCAAGGACGCTGCTGCGCTGAAGCTGAAGGAACAAGATCAGGCCCGTCTTTATGATCTGATCTGGAAGCGCACCCTTGCCTGCCAAATGGAAGGCGCGCGTCTGGAGCGCACCGTGGTCGACATCGCCAGCGCTGATGGCCAAGTCGTGCTGCGTGCCAACGGTCAGGTCGTTTTGTTCGACGGCTTCCTCAAGGTCTACGAAGAAGGACGCGACGATGTCGTGGACGAGGACGACAAGCGCCTGCCCCACCTGACCGAAGGTGAAAAGGCCGACAAGCGCGAGGTCACCCCCGAACAGCACTTCACTCAGCCCCCGCCCCGTTACACCGAGGCGACGCTGGTCAAACGTATGGAAGAGCTCGGCATTGGCCGTCCCTCGACCTACGCGTCGATCGTGACCACGATTCAGGAACGCGAATACGTCACCAAAGACAAGAACCGCCTGATTCCCGAGGATAAAGGCCGGATCGTGACGATCTTCTTGCTGAACTTCTTCAAACGCTATGTGGAATACGATTTCACCGCCGCGCTCGAAGGAGAACTGGATGACGTCTCCGCAGGTGACCGCGATTACAAGGATTTGCTGGCCCGCTTCTGGAAAGATTTCCACGCCGCCATCGAAGAAACCAGCGAGCTGCGCATTGCCGAAGTGCTCGATGTTCTGGACGACGCGCTCGCGCCCCAGCTTTATCCGCCGCGCGAGGATGGCAGCGATCCGCGCACCTGTCCCCAGTGCGGCGCTGGCCAGTTGCACCTGAAAACCTCGCGCACTGGCGGGTTCGTCGGCTGCTCGAACTACCCTGAATGCCGTTACACCCGCCCGATCAACGGCGACACCGATGATTCCGGTGACCAGATTCTGGGTGAAGACGATAAAGGCAACGAGATCAGCCTGCGCACCGGCCGCTTTGGCCCCTATGTGCAGCGTGGCGAAGCGACCGCTGAACAGCCAAAGCCTGACCGTTCCAGCTTGCCCCGCGGTTGGTCCAAGGACGAGATGGATCTGGACAAAGCGTTGCTGCTGCTGAGCCTGCCCCGCCAAGTCGGCCTCCACCCCGAGGACGGCGAGATGATCGAAGCGGGCATTGGCCGCTACGGTCCCTTCGTCAAACACGGCAAGCTCTACGCGAACCTCAAAGAGGTGGACGACGTCTTTACCATTGGCATGAACCGCGCGGTCGAAGAGCTGGCGAAAAAGGCCGAAAGCCGTGGTCGTCGCGGCGCGGCCAGCACCGCCAAGCCCTTGAAAGAGCTGGGGGATCACCCTGATGGCGGCGCGATGAACGTCTATGATGGACGCTACGGCCCCTACGTGAAATGGGAAAAGGTCAACGCGACCCTGCCCAAAGATGTAGAGCCCACCGATGTGACCGCCGAAATGGCGATCGAGTTGGTGAACGCCAAAGCGTCGAAAAAGGGCACCAAAAAGAAGGCCGCCCCGAAGAAGACAGCGGCCAAGAAGGCGCCTGCGAAAAAGACCGCAGCCAAGAAAACCACCAAGAAAGAGGCCGACTCGGAAGAGTAAGCCTCTGGCCCATCGCTAAAATGACAAAAGCCGCGGCGCGATACTGCACCGCGGCATTTTGTTGACTTGGGCACCCTCGCCCGCCACAGTCGCCTCCAAGATGCACGGAGGATTTATTAATGAACAAAGTGTACGGCAGCGCGGCGGAGGCTCTGGATGGGCTGCTGCGCGACGACATGCTGATCGCGGCGGGGGGCTTTGGCCTCTGCGGGATTCCCGAACTCTTGATCGATGCGATTGTGGAAAGCGGCGTCAAAGGGCTGACCGTGGCCTCGAACAACGCGGGCGTTGACGGGTTCGGTCTGGGCAAACTGCTGGATACCCGCCAGATCAAGAAGATGATGAGCTCTTACGTGGGCGAAAACGCGGAATTCATGCGCCAGTACCTGTCCGGTGAACTGGAACTGGAATTCAACCCGCAGGGCACCTTGGCCGAGCGGATGCGGGCTGGTGGCTGCGGCATTCCCGGCTTCTACACCAAGACCGGCGTGGGCACCGTCATTGCCGAAGGCAAAGACGTGAAGGTCTTCAATGGCGAAGAATACATCATGGAAGAGGGCATTTTCGCCGACATTTCCATCGTCAAAGCGTGGAAAGCGGACGAGACCGGCAACGCGATTTTCCGCAAGACCGCCCGCAACTTCAACCCGCCCGCCGCGATGTGCGGCAAGATCTGCGTGATGGAGGTCGAGGAAATCGTCCCCGCAGGCAGCCTTGACCCCGACCACATCCACCTGCCCGGCATCTACGTGCACCGCCTGATTCAGGGTGCCCACGAGAAGCGGATCGAACAGCGCACCGTGCGCAAGAAGGAGGCCTGATATGGGTTGGGATCGCAATCAAATGGCCGCCCGCGCGGCGCTGGAGCTGGAAAACGGCACCTATGTAAACCTTGGCATCGGGATCCCGACGCTGGTTCCGAACTTCATCCCCGAAGGCGTGCAGGTCGTGCTGCAGTCGGAAAACGGGATGCTCGGCATGGGCCCGTTCCCCTATGAGGGTGACGAAGACCCCGACCTGATCAACGCGGGCAAGCAAACCATCACCGAACTGCCCGAGACCAGCTATTTCGATTCGGCCACCAGCTTTGGCATGATCCGCGGCGGCAAGATCGCAGCGGCGATCCTTGGCGCGATGGAAGTGGCTGAGAACGGCGATCTGGCGAACTGGATGATCCCCGGCAAGCTGGTCAAAGGCATGGGCGGCGCGATGGATCTGGTGGCCGGCGTGGGCCGCGTGGTCGTGGTCATGGATCACACCAACAAGCACGGCGAGTCGAAACTGCTGAAGTCCTGCACCCTGCCCCTGACCGGCAAAGGCGTGGTGGACCGCGTGATCACCAACTTGGGCGTTCTGGACGTGGTCGAAGGTGGCCTGAAGATCGTGGAATGCGCCGAGGGCGTCACCGAAGACGAACTGCGCGCTGCCACCGAAGCGACGATTGTGGACTGATCACTTCATCAGACCAAACGAAGAAGGGCCCGCCAATGGCGGGCCCTCTCTGTTTGATGATCCGAGCGAGGATCAATCTTCGGCGTCAATGTCTGCGAAGATCGCAGCAGCGCGGTCATTCACTACAGCAGAGCCATAAACAGTCCGTGTGCCGACCTCTTGGGCAACGTCCAGAGCGGGGCTGTTTTCGCGATCAAGCGAGGTAAAGATCGCTTCGGCGGTCGGGTTCAGAGTCGATTTAGACGAGACAGTCGCGGCGGTTTCGCCACCAAAGTAAACGTTCCGTTCACTTACTTTGTTGTCCTGAGCAAAGTGCATCTGGGCCAGTTGTGCTGTGGTGTATTCGTTTGCAGGTACGTTCAGGTCTGCAGCAAGTTGATCTGCGGCAAATGCAGGTGCGGCCAGGCCAAGTACGAGTGCGGTGGTTGCGATAAAGCTTTTCATTTTCAACGTCCTTCTAACATCCGTTTGTGTTGTTACCGGGCTTTTCGGCCTCGGGATGAGTTAGATATGCGCCTCCCCAACCCGAACATCAATGCACGAAAATGAGATTCTATTGTAATATTGGTGCATATATGCACATCTTACGTGATCATAAAATGTCAGTGAAACTTGGAACAAATTCCGATTTCCCTAACCTATCTGGCCGCTGCCTCAATGATCCCTGAAACGCAAAAGGCCCACCGGCGAACCGGTGGGCCTTGGCTCCCGAGGGAGCGACTGACGGATGTCAGATTACTCAGCGCGGAGTTCTTTGAAAATCGCTGCAGCGCGATCGTTCACAACAGCCGAGTTATAGACAGTGGTGGTGTCAACGTCCTGAGCCACATCCAGAGCGGGGTTCTGCTCCAGTTCCAGCGAGACAAAGATCGCCTCGGCGGTAGGGTTCATATTCGACTTCGAAGAAACCGCTGCAGTGGTTTCGGAACCGAAGTACACGTTCTTTTCGCTAACCGACTCGTCCTGAGCGAAGTGCATCTGGGTTAGCTGTGCGGTGGTGTACTCGTTCGCAGGTACATTCAGATCTGCAGCCAGTTGATCTGCGGCAAATGCAGGTGCGGCCAGGCCAAGTACAAGAGCGGTGGTTGCAATAAAGCTTTTCATTTTCAACGTCCTTCTAACATCCGTTTGTGTTCTTACCGAGATCGTTTCGCCTCGGGATGGGTTAGATATGCGCCTAGTCCCGATCACCTTCAATGCACGAAAACGCGATCATTTTTTAATTTTGGTGCGTTTTTGCACATAACAATGTGACACTCACATGACGGTGAACTCTCTGGAATTGGCTTACGAATTCTCGGGTGGCAGGTTGCAGGAAAAGATTGGGTAAACAAAAAAAGGCCCGCCGGTGTAACGGCGGGCCCTTTGCTAGAACGCTGAGTATTAGATTATTCAGCGTCAATGTCTGCGAAGATCGCGGCGGCGCGGTCATTCACGACGGCCGAGCTATAGACTGTGGTTGAACCGATCTCCTGCGAGACGTCCAGTGCGGGGCTGTCTTCGCGGTTCAGCGACACAAAGATCGCTTCGGCGGTCGGGTTCATGGTCGATTTGGACGAGACCGTGGCGTTGCTTCCACCGCCTAGGTAGACGTTCCGGTCCGTGATACTGTCATCTTGGGCAAAATGCATCTCTGCCAGTTGCGCAGTTGTGTACTGGTCTGCGGGAACACCAAGGTCAGCGGCGAGTTGGTCTGCTGCAAAAGCAGGTGCGGCAAGACCAAGAACAACGGCGGTAGTAGCTACAAAACGTTTCATAACAAAGTTCCTTTCGGTTTCTATCTCTATGCGTCGACGGGATGTCCGTCGCTTATGCAACTAGATTTGGACCGATCTCGCCCACAGACAATGCACATGAACGTGAGGTTTTTGTTATTTCTGTGCGATCATGCAGCACTCTAGTCTGCAAATTTATGAAAGACGCAGCCATCACTGACATAGACTGGTGGGGTTTTGCACAGCCCCTTTGCGATCGAGAATGCCGCGAGAACCTTTGGCACGTAGTCGCGCGTCTCGTCATATTCAGGAATACCCTGCGCGCGAAGGACTGCGTTTTCGCCAGCATTGTAGCCCGCCAGTGCGAGCACAGGATCGCCAGAGAACGTCCGGAGCAAGAAGTCGAGGTACTTTATCCCGCCTCGGATGTTCTCAACGGGATCGAAGCTATCCGAGACGCCGAACCGCGCGGCCGTGGCGGGGATCAATTGCATCAGCCCCTGTGCGCCTGCTGAGCTGACGGCGTCTTTGCGCCCTGTCGATTCCACCCACATGACCGCCAGGGCGAACGCCGGCGACACCTGCGTTCCAATCGTTTCGATCATCAATGTCCGTGTATAAGGCGCGGCCATCTCTTGTAGCGCTGCGAGTCGCGGCGCAGGGACCGTTTGTCCCTCCGGTCCGCGCAATGCGACCAGAGCCTCTTCGATCCGGCCTGGATCTGCATCAGCGATCGAGGGCGAGAACTGATTCCAATACCACGCATACCGCGCCTTTGATTCCGTCGCAGGAGTGTCTGGAAGCGATACCTCAGGGTCTTCTTCCGATTTTAGCGGGATTTGAACGTCAACTTTCGGCGCCTCACCGGCTTTAGGAGGCTTTACCGACTTGAAGGTGAAGACCGGAAAGGGCTTGGGATTCGTTCTTTCAACTAAATTATCATCCGCACCCTCTGCGAAAGCAGGACTAGCCACCGCCAGAGCAGCCAGAATCGCGAATTTCCGACCACCGTGCAGCTGAGACCGAAAGATTTCCCTAAGTTGACCGCCCACGACCCTGACCTTTTCGCCATATTTATCATTAGATTGTGTCAACAATGACAGATTTCACAGAACAAGCCCGCACCCTAGGGCCCTAGAACAAAAAAACACACAAAAGAATCTATTTGAAATAATAACTTACGTATTTTTCGACCCAAAAGGACACCTAACCCGTAAATAGAACTAAACGGGCCGCATTCTCGCCCGATTCAGGGGGCTATATGTACTCATCCGCAGCGACGAACTGACCAACACTGAGGCCGGTCAGGGAAGCGAAGCGGAAGTTAAAAATTCAACACGAGTATCCTCTGGAGGGAACACCATGAAACTGAACAAATTCTTCGCCGCTTTCCTGAACGACGAGTCGGGCGCTGTCACCGTAGACTGGGTTGTTCTGGCTGCAGCAACCGTTGGCCTTGGCGCCCTGGTTGGCACCACCATCATCGGCAACGCTGAAACTCTGGCAACCGGCACCGGCACCTTCATCTCGAACCAGACCCCCCCCAGCTAATCTGAGGGTCTAGCCTAGCTAGCGCGAGGCGCTCTCGCCAGTCGAGAGCGCCTCTTTCTGTATCAGGCATCACGCGCCCGATACCAATCCAAAAACCCAGGAAGACCGCAACGTGCACACGCACACTGCATTCAACTACGTCAAACATTTCGCGGATCGCGAAGAGGGGGCGAGTTCGGTCGAGTGGGTTGTCATCGTCACCATGCTGGCAGGATTTGCTTATGGCACCGGCATGTTGATGAGCAACAATACCGCGGTGCTCACCGAAGGGATAGCGAGCTACATCGGCTCTATAAACTTCGAAAGCTAAAGCCAAACGGCAAACCCCAGAAGCAGAGAACCACTCTGCCTGAACTGTCCCGGCTTTCCTCGGGGCGGTTACCAAGCCAGAAAGAAAGGGAAAGCTATGCGTCTGGTCTTCGGACTCGTCCTCGTCATCGGCGTTGCGCTGGCCGGATTTGCCGTATTCATGGCAAAGGATCGCATCCAGGCCTATCGCACGGAAATCGCAGCACGGGATGCGGCTCTGTCGCAAATCGTACCGACCACCCCCGTCTATGTCTTGACCCAAGAGGTCGACTACGGGGACAAAATCACCAAAGAACACGTGCGGATCGTGAACTGGCCCCAATCAGCCATTCCAGAGTCCGCCTTTACCGAAGAGGCAACCCTGTTCCCTGAGGGAGAGGAAGAACTCCGCGTCGCAATCCGCAAAATGGAGAAAGACGAGATCGTTATGACCTCCAAGGTGACCGCACCTGGCGAGGATGTAGGCCTGACCTCTTTGCTCGACCCGGGTATGCGCGCGTTTACCATCAAAGTGGATGTGACCAGCGGCGTTTCGGGTTTTTTGCGCCCCGGCGACCGAGTGGATGTCTACTGGACCGGCGCTGTCCGCGCTGGCGACGCTCTGGGCATTGCGAGCGGAGATTTTACCAAAATGATCGAAAGCGGTGTCCAGATTATTGCAATCGATCAGACAACAAGCTTCAGCTCCTCTGACGCAGCGATTGCCCGAACTGTCACTGTTTCCGCAAGCCCCCGTCAGGTTGCGACACTGGCCCAAGCCCAATCGACTGGCGCACTTAGCCTATCATTGCTAGGTGCCCGCGACGACACCGTGGCCCAGTCGATCGAGGTCGACCAGAACCGTCTCCTGGGAATTGAACAGCGTGAAGTCGCTGAAGTTGTTAAGGAAAAAGAGGTCTGCACCATTCGTCAACGCAAGGGCGCAGAAGTCATCGTCACGGAAATTCCCTGCACGAATTAACGTCCACCTCGCAACAATCAGTTCTATCCAACAGGGGCTCCGATCAGGGCCCCTGTTGCGCGTGCCACACACAGAAGCATCCCCCGTCCAATCTAATTATTGAAAACAAAGCCGTTCTAACGCATTATTTAACGCAAAACAAAAATATCACTCACACGACCGAGCGTGATCAGAGAGGCAGATCACATGTACAGCAGTAAGTTTTTAAGCGCGATCACTGTCGCGATGTCGATCGTTGCCGCGTCCCCCGCGCTAGTGCCTGCACCGGCACAAGCTGAAACCCTGCGTGTCCTGCGCAACGGCCCCAGTTCGACCCTAGATGTGCCGATGAACCGCGCCGTCGTGGTCGAGAGCGATGTACCGTTTGCGGAACTGAGCATCGCAAACCCGAATATCGCGGACATCTCCTCGCTCTCGGATCGCACGATCTATGTCTTGGGCAAGACGCCCGGCCTGACCTCTTTGACGCTATTCGACGCGAGCGGCACCCTGATCAGCAACGTCGACGTCCGCGTGGCAGCGGACATCTCTGAATTCAAAGAGCGCCTCGGCCAGATCCTTCCCGGTGAGAACATCGAAGTCCGCACCGCGAACGATGGCATCGTCCTTTCTGGTGTCGTCAGCAGCACGGCGCGCCTGCAGCGTGCCCTTGATCTGGCAGAGCGTTATGCGCCCGAGCGCGTATCGAACCTCATGTCTGTCGGCGGCGTCCAGCAGGTGATGCTCAAGGTCCGTTTTGCCGAGATGCAGCGCACAGTGTCAAAATCCCTCTCGTCTTCGGTCAGCCTGAACGGCGGCAAGAACGTTTCGGTCTTTGGCGGCACGGGCAACTACAACAACAGTGGCGAAGTGGCGAATGCGATTTCTGGCATCACGCCATCCACCAACGAAAACAACGGCGCCTTGCTCTTTGGCTTCGGCGCTGGCTCGGTGGAAGTGGGCATCCTGCTTGAAGCGCTCGAAAGCAAAGGCATGGTCCGCACCTTGGCTGAGCCGAACCTTGTGGCGCTGTCGGGTCAGGAAGCCAAGTTCCTCGCGGGCGGGGAATACCCCGTGCCTGTCTCGTCAATGGATAACTACGTCACCATTGACTACAAACCCTTTGGCATCGAGCTGAACTTCATCCCGCGCGTCGTGGACAAGGACATCATCAACCTTGAACTCGAAGCGGCCGTCTCGGCGATCGACGCGTCAAACGGCTACTCGGTCAACGGCTTTGAGATTGACGCCTTCCAGCGCCGCGAGGCATCCACCACGGTCGAAATGCGCGACGGCGAAAGCTTTGCCATTGCCGGACTTCTCAAGGACGATTTTCGCGACCTGAACGGTCAGGTTCCGTGGCTGGGGGACATCCCCGTCTTGGGCGCGCTTTTCCGCAGCGCTGAGTATATGCGCGAGCAGACAGAACTTGTGATCATCATCACCCCACATCTGGTGACCCCAACTCGGGGGGAAGTGCTTGCTCTGCCTACAGACCGGATCAAACCACCGTCGGAGGAGGATCTCTTTCTCTTCGGGCGTGTTGCCAGCGACACTGCTTCGCGCCAGAATGGCGCAGCAGCCGAAGTCGCCAAGCAGGACTTCAGCGGCTCTTATGGTTATGTGATGGAATAGGTTAATGCAGCGCCGTTTTAATACTACAGCCGCTCTGGCTGGTGTGATTCTTCTCTCGGCCTGCGCCAGCCAGGATCCCGTTTACCGCGCCTTCTACGACGAAGCAGGAAGTGTGACGAACACCGGAAATTTCGGGAATTCGGTAAACAACAACATCGCCTACATGACCGGCGAAAAGCAGTACACTTACGAACTGGCCAGTCGTTTTGCGGCTGAGGTCCTGACCACGGTGAACTTTGCCTTTAACAGCGCAGAGCTGGATGCGGGTGCCCGCGATACCCTGCGCGAACAGGCTCGCTGGATCCAGCAATTCCCCGAAGTGCGGTTCCGTGTCTACGGCCACACTGACGCTGTCGGCTCGGAAAGCTACAACAAATCTCTTGGTCTGCGCCGCGCAAATGCCGTTGTCGCTTACCTGTCGCAGCAGGGAATCAGCCGCAACCGCCTGGAAGCTATGGTTTCATATGGCGAAACACAGCCGCTGATCGTGAGCGAAGGTCGCGAGCGTCGCAACCGCCGCACCGTGACCGAAGTTCTGGGCTTTGTGTCCTCTCACCCCATGGTAATGGACGGAAAATACGCAGAAATCGTCTATCGCGGTTATGTCGACAGCGCAGCATCCGAGACGACACTGACCGGCCTGCAAGGCGCCGACTTCCAGACCGAGAAGTAATTCTCGTTAACCATTTCCGCACAAAAGGGCTGTTTGGGTCCAATTGTCGCCCAGATTGACAGCCATCTTTTCTCCAAAGGGCCACGAGTCTCTGACGTCGTGGTCATCCTTTGGGGGCCAAGCGCCCTCGTGTCAGTGAACAACGAGGTAGAGAATGACCAGCGCAGATCCGATTGCACAGAGCCCGCAAATTCTGGCCTGCACGATCTCGCGGGATGTCGAGAATTTCGATCTGTTGATCGAAGACATGGAGAACGTCTTGGGCGAGGCTTGGGGCGATCTGTCCCTGCAGGAGGCCAGCGAGTTCCTGTCCCAGCCCGAAGCGAGCGCGATGGAGTTCGTTGCCATCGCAATGGACGAGAGCGACGAAGACCAGATCCCCCAGATCGAGGCCATTATCCACACGGCGCGTGACGCCGGGATCAAGGTCATCCTGATCACGGAAAATGTCTCGGCGAATCAATTGCACCAGTTGCTGCGCAGCGGTGCCGAAGAATTCCTGCCCTATCCCCTTCCCGAAGGTGAACTGGCCAGCGCAGTCGAACGTCTGCGCGCTCCGGCCCCCGCACCGGAACCGCAAGAGGCCCCTGCCCGCACCAAGAAGATCGCGCCGTCAAGGGTGAACACAGACGGCGTCGTTCTCGCCGTTCAGGGCATGGCTGGCGGAACCGGTGCGACGACGATGGCCGTGAACCTGGCTTGGGAATTGGCCAATATGAAGGGCGACACCGGCACGCGCGTCGCTCTACTGGACATGAACCATCAATTCGGCAGCGTTGGCACCTATCTTGATCTGCCACGGCGTGATGCCGTCCACGAATTGCTCTCGGACATCGAAGCCATGGACGACGAAGCCTTCTGCGCAAGTCTTGTCCAGTTCGAGGACAAGCTGAACGTCCTGACGGCCCCACCGGATATCCTGCCGATGGATTATCTGTCCCAAGGCGATGTGGCTGCCCTGATCGAAACGGCCCGGCACAATTTCGACTATGTCGTGGTTGATATGCCCTCGGTCATCACCCAGTGGACCGATGTGGTGCTCAACTCTGCGCACGTTTACCTCGCCATGATCGAACTGGAGATGCGCTCGGCCCAGAACACGCTGCGGCTGAAACGCGTTCTTCAGGCCGAGGATCTGCCCTTCGATAAGATCCGCTTTATCCTGAACAGGGCGCCCAAATTCACCGACCTCACTGGACGCTCGCGGATCAAACGATTGGCCGAGAGCCTCGGGATTTCGATCGACGTCCAGATGCCCGATGGGGGCAAGCCTGTTCTACAGGCCTGTGACCACGGACAACCCCTTGCTGAAAGCGCGGCAAAGAACCCGCTCCGCAAGGAAATCGCCAAACTGGCGGCGCAACTTCACGAACTGAACCAGACCACTTCTGAGGCGGCCTAAGCCGTCAAACCGGGATAGACACCATGTTTTCGCGTTACAAGAAATCGACCGCCGCAGCGGCCGGTCGCGGGGTTGTTGACGCCGCTCCGAAGGCCACTGCCCCCGAACCTGTTCGCGCAGCCCCCCTGCGCAAACCCTTGCCCACGACCTCTGCGCGCCCCGCTGCCACAGACAAAGAGCAAAAGCGCAAGGACCGTCTGGCCGAGCTGAAACTGCAACTTCACCGCGAGCTGCTGGACCACCTGAACCTGGCCGCGCTGGAGCACGCGTCAGAAAAGGACCTGCGGGCCGAGATTTCGGACATCACCACCGAAACCCTGTCTGCCATGGGCGTGGTTTTAAACCGCGAAGAACGCTCGACCCTCGTGACTGAACTCTATGACGAGGTCACCGGCCTTGGCCCGCTAGAGGCGCTGCTCAAGGACGAGTCGGTCAGCGATATTCTGGTGAACGGTCCGAAGCGGATCTTTATCGAACGCAAGGGTAAGCTCGAACTCTCGGACATCACCTTCAAAGATGAAAAGCACCTGCTGCGGATCATCGACAAGATCGTCTCCGCCGTCGGTCGCCGCGTCGACGAATCCACACCGTATGTGGACGCCCGTTTGCAGGATGGCTCACGTTTCAACGCCATGGTGCCCCCCGTGGCGGTGGACGGATCGCTCGTCTCCATCCGTAAATTCAAAAAGGACAAGCTGGGGATCGACGACCTGATCGCCTTTGGTGCGTTTAACGAGGAAATGGCCGCCTATCTGCAGGCCGCCGTGGCCACGCGCTTGAACGTGATCGTATCGGGCGGTACGGGCTCGGGTAAAACCACCACGCTGAACGCGCTGTCCTCCTTCATCGACAACAGCGAACGCATCCTGACCATCGAGGATACGGCCGAACTTCAGTTGCAGCAGACCCACGTGGGCCGCATGGAAAGCCGCCCTCCGAACGTCGAGGGCAAAGGCGCCGTCACCCAGCGCGACTGTTTGCGCAACGCCCTGCGTATGCGTCCTGACCGCATCATCGTCGGCGAAACGCGCGGCGAAGAGGTGATCGACATGCTTCAGGCCATGAACACCGGCCACGACGGGTCCATGACCACCATCCACGCGAACAACGCCCGCGACGGCATCAGCCGTCTGGAAAACATGGTCGCCATGGCCGGCATCGAGATGCCGCTCAAGGCCGTCCGCAGCCAGATCGCATCAGCGGTGAACCTGATCGTGCAGGCTAGCCGCTTGCAGGACGGTTCGCGCCGAATGGTGTCCATCACCGAGATCACCGGCATGGAAGGCGAAGTCATTTCGATGCAGGAGATCTTCCGCTTCCAGCGCACGGGCATCGGCCCCGACAACAAAATCATGGGCCACTACACCGGCACCGGCGTGCGCAGCTACTACTCGGAACGCTTCCGCCTTTGGGGCTACGATCTGCCGCCTTCGATCTACGAACCAGTGAGAGGGTAAGTCATGTCCATCGATCCTGAACTGATTATCTATGTCCTGATCTTCGTCGGCGTTCTGGTGCTAATCGAGGGCGTCTACCTGACCGTCTTTGGCAAATCGATCAGTCTGAACAACCGCGTCAACCGCCGTCTGGAAATGCTGGACAAGGGCAAGGACCGCGAACAGGTGCTCGAACAGCTGCGCAAGGAAATGCAGCAGCACATGAAGGCCCAGACGATCCCGATCTACTCGCTCTTGGCCAGCAAGGCGCAGAAGGCCGCAATCGCCTTTACCCCGCGCCAGTTGATCATGATGATGGGGGGCGTGAGCGCCGTTTCCTTTGTCGTTCTGACCGCCGCGACCGAAGCTGAAACCTCGATCCGCATCGCGATCTCGATCGGTATGGGCGTTGGCGGTGTCTATTTCTGGATCACGCGCAAGGCTAACAAGCGGTCCTCACTGATCGAAGAGCAGCTCCCCGATGCGGTGGAATTGATGGTCCGCTCGTTGCGCGTGGGTCACCCCTTTAGCTCGGCGATCAACATCGTCGCCAAAGAGGTGGACGATCCTCTCGCGACCGAATTCGGGGTCATCGCGGACGAAGCTGCTTATGGCCGCGACGTCAGCGAAGCTCTACGTGAAATGGCAGCGCGCTTGGAAAATCAGGACCTTCGCTTCATGGCTGTCGCAGTGGCGATCCAGCAGCAATCGGGCGGCAACTTGGCGGAAATTCTGGCCGGTTTGGCCAAAGTGATCCGCGCCCGCTTCAAACTGTTCCGCCGTGTCAAAGCCATCACCGCCGAAGCCAAATGGTCCGGCATGTTCCTGTCCTGCTTCCCGATCGCAGGTCTGGCGCTGATGAACATCATCAACCCCGGCTACTACGACGACGTCTCGGAAACCGAATATTGGGTGCCAGCCTGTCTTGTTGTCGGCGGCTTTCTGGTCGCGAACATGATTGTCATGCGCTCGCTCGTGAACATCAAGGTGTGAGGCTCCGATGTCTATGATCAACGACCTCCTTGGCCCCATGGGCTTTATCATCATCGCGGGCGTTCTGGGCCTTGCCTTGATCGCGGTGGCTGCGGGAATGTTCCTGCTACAACCGGCCGATCCGCTCAAGAAGCTGCAGGCCGCAAGCGCGACGGGCACCGCACCCTCTCGCGAGAGCCGGCTGCGCGCGGACACTGGCAACGACAAGCTCGAGAAGTTCTCGCACTTCCTGGAGCCGCAGGACGAAGAAGAGCTGTCCTCCATCCGTCTGAAACTGGTGCAAGCCGGATACCGGTCTCGCAATGCGGTGCGCTTCTACTACTTTGCGCAGATGGTTCTGGGGCTCGGGGCGCTGGGGCTGGGTTTGCTCTATGCCTTCGTGGCGAACCAGCAGCAGCCGCTCGAAACCAAAGAAATGGTGATGTACGCCCTGCTGCCTGCGGTGGTCGGCTACATGGCTCCCCGCTATTGGGTGAACAAGCGCCAAGAAGAACGACAGAAGTCGATCCTCGAAGGCTTTCCGGACGCACTCGACATGATGCTTGTCTGCGTCGAGGCCGGTCAGTCCATGGACCAATCCATCATTCGCGTCGCCCGCGAAAGCCGCGAGGGCTACCCTGCCCTGTCCGAAGAATTCGAGATCGTCGCCCATGAGATGAAGGCCGGCAAAGACAAAGCCGTCGTTCTACGCGACCTGTCCGAGCGCGCGGGCGTTCCTGATATCTCCAGCTTTGTGACCGTGCTGATCCAGTCGGCGACCTTTGGCACGCCCATCACCGACGCCCTGCGGGTCTACGCCGAAGAGATGCGGGACAAGCGCGTGATGCGCGCCGAAGAGAAAGCAAACACCCTTCCGACCAAGATGACGCTGGCAACCATGGGCTTGACCGTCCCGCCTCTCATCCTGATCCTGATTGGACCATCACTTTATGGTATCGTTGAGATGTTCGATAAAATGAAATAGCAGTCGAACTAACGAAAAAACCGGCTGGGACCGGAGCAGATCAGGAGCTTGGCAAGACATGGCACGTTTGGCGATTGGCATCGGTTTTCTGATCGTTTTCACAGCCTGCGCGGACCAGACAGACCAGCTGCCCGACAATCCCTATGCCCCGGCGACCGACTATTCTGCCGAGCCTGTTGATCAACTTCTCGTCGGAGAGCGCCTTCTCGAAGCAGGTGAGAACGAACTGGCGCTTCAAGCGTTCACGCGCGCGGCAGCGAGTCAGGGCATGTCAGCGGACGTTCTTGGTTCATTGGGAATGGCAAACTTGCGTCTTGGCCGCCTTGGTCAAGCCGAGCGCCAGCTGCGCGAAGCAATCGAGATGGACGAGACGAATTTCGCCACATGGAACAACCTTGGCGTGGTTCTGATGGAGGCCGACCGCACTGCCGACGCGGTCCAGATCTTTCGTCAGGCCTATGCCCTGTCTAACGGTCAAAGCGACGAAATCCGCGACAACCTGCGCAAAGCACTCGCAAAATTCGAGGATGCGCAGTATGATGAGGTAGAAAACACTTACAAATTGGTGCGGCAAGGTACCGGAGAGTACCTTCTCAAAACGACACCAAACTGAGGCAGCAGCAGTAAAAGGACGCAGAAAATGCGCCATTGGTTTATTGTATCTCTTTGTATTGGCGGGACTTTGGCTCTGTCCGCCTGCGGCGCCAATGACCAGAGCCGTGTGGACCGCAAGCTCCAAGAGGTCAACGTTATCGACGAAAGCAACCTCAGCGATGTGATGCTGACGGTGGCCGACCCCGGCGAGGCCGTGAACTATTTCCGCCGATCCACACTGGAAAATCCCGACCGGATCGACCTTCAGCGTGGCCTTGCTGCATCACTTGTGCGGGCCAAGCGCCCCCACGAAGCGGTAGTCGAGTGGCGCAAAGTCGTCGTCATGGAAGGCACGAACAACGACGACAAAGTCGGGCTGGCGGACGCTCAAATCCGCGCCAACGAGTTTGACGCTGCGCGCGAGACCCTGAACACCATCCCGCCGACCTACGAAACCTTTAAGCGCTACCGGCTCGAGGCAATTGTGGCTGACGCCGCCAAGGACTGGAAAAAGGCCGATGCCTTTTACGAGACCGCCCTTGGCCTGACCCTCAGCCCCGCGGGCGTTCTGAACAACTGGGGCTATTCGAAGCTGACCCGCGGTGACTTTGCCGGTGCGGAGCGTCTGCTGACTGACTCCATCCGTCAGGACAACACTGTCTTTACTGCTAAGAACAATCTCGTTCTGGCCCGCGGCGCGCAGCACAACTACACCCTGCCCGTCATTCCCATGGACCAGACCGAGCGTGCAAAACTGCTGCACACTCTGGCCCTGACCGCGATCAAGCAAGGCGACGTCAAAACCGGCCAAGCTCTGCTGAAAGAAGCGATAGAAACCCACCCCCAGCACTTCGAGGAAGCAACCCGCAGCCTCCGTGCTCTTGAAGGAACGAATGGCTAGTAGGATCCGGTAATGCCTCTTGATAGCACTCAGGCGCTTGTTTTTCTTGTACCCCTTTTGCCCGTCTGCCTCTTTGTGATCTGGAGCGATCTGGCAACGATGAAGATCCCGAACAAGGTCGTTCTAGCGACCTTGGTTCTCTTCGCCATCACTGGCCCCTTTGTTCTGCCGATGGAAGACTATGCGTGGCGCTTCAGCCATGCGGCGGTGATGCTGGTCGCCGGGATGCTGATGAACGCCGGTGGCGTCATGGGCGCAGGCGACGCCAAGTTTCTGGCGGCAGCCGCGCCATTTGTCCCCGTAGGCGACGCGATCCTTCTGGGGGCGATCATGGCCCCGATGATCATCGCAACCTTTGTCCTGCACCGCATTGCCCGCGCCACACCTCTGCGCACCGCAACCGCAGGCTGGGAAAGCTGGGAACGTCCGCGCGAATTCCCCATGGGCGTGCCTCTGGGCCTAACCCTGCTGACCTATCTGGGCCTCCGTGCCCTTGGCATCGCCTGAGGGCTGGGTCATGAGCCATGAACTTGGACAAGGCGGGGTCGAGGCCCCTCCGGCCCCCCGCCGTCTAGAGGACATGCAGCTGAGCATGGTGATGATGCGGGACATCCTGCTGAAAACCATGTTCCGCATGAACCTTGATCTGGTCAGCGATCTGTCCCGCGCCCTGTGCCTTCCGATCCCTGTGACGCAGGAACTGGTGGACGTGGCACGCGGCCAAAAAATGCTAGAGGCGACCGGCACCCTTAGCGCCACCAGCGGCAGCGAGATGGGCTATCAGCTGACCGACGCAGGCAAAGCCCGCGCGATGGATGCGCTGGCCCAGTCGGAATACTACGGTGCGATGCCCGTGCCGATGGACGTCTACGCCCAACAGGTCAAACGCCAGTCCGTCCGCAACATGAAGATCACCCGCCAGCAGTTGATGTCGGCGATGGGCCATCTGATCCTGCCGCCGAACCTGATTGATCAGCTTGGGCCTGCGGTGACCTCTGGCCGCTCTATCCTGATGTATGGTCCGCCCGGGAACGGGAAATCCTCGATCTCGAACGGGATTCGCGACGCGCTGGGGGACAAGATCTATGTCCCCCGCGCCATCGAATATTCCGGTCAGGTGATCACCGTCTACGACCCCATCGTGCACACCGCCGTCGCCGAAGAAGAGGACAGTCCCACCGCGCTGCGCCGCACCACGGGCCGCTTTGATACCCGCTATGTGCGCTGCGAACGCCCGACCGTGATTACGGGCGGCGAGTTGACCTTGGACATGCTCGATCTGGTCTACAACCCGAACGCGCGGACCTATCAGGCGCCCTTGCAGCTGAAGTCCACCGGCGGCGTCTTCATCGTGGACGACCTTGGTCGCCAAGCCGACCCACCGCAGGCGCTGATCAACCGCTGGATCGTTCCCTTGGAAGAGGGCAAGGATATCCTCGCCCTCCAGTCGGGCGAGAAATTCGAGGTGCCCTTCGACACGCTGGTCATCTTCTCGACCAACTTCCACCCGAACGACATCTTCGACAAAGCGGCCCTGCGCCGGATCTTCTTCAAGATCAAGATCGACGGGCCGGATCAGGCGGACTTCCTGAAGATCTTTGCCCTGATCGCGCGAAAAAAGAAGATGCCGCTGGATGAAAAATCCCTTCTGCACCTGCTCAAGAAAAAGTACCCGACGATCGACAACATCTACGCGAACTACCAGCCGGTGTTCCTAATCGACCAGATGATCGCGATCTGCGAGTTCGAGGGCATCCCCTATCAGATGACGCCAGAGCTGATTGATCGTGCTTGGGCCAACATGTTCGTCAAGGACGAGGTCATCGTTCGATAATTCTGGATCAGGCCCGCGTGTCGGGCCTTTTCCCGCCCCTGCCGCGCCCCATATGCTCACGGTATGAGAGCGCTGCCCCCCATCCTGAAAAACTGGTTCGACACCCGCGGTTGGTCCATCCACCCGCATCAACAGGACATGCTGGATCGGTCCGATGCGCCGTCCCTGCTGCTGATCGCACCGACCGGTGGGGGCAAGACCTTGGCCGGTTTCCTGCCCACCCTTGCCGATCTGGCCGAGGGCGCGCATGACGGCCTGCACACCCTCTACATCTCGCCTTTGAAAGCACTCGCCAGCGACATCCGCCGCAATTTGGAACGCCCGATTGCCGAGATGGGCCTGCCGATCCGCGTCGAGGATCGCACCGGCGACACCTCTGCCACCCGCAAGCGCCGTCAGCGCGCCGACCCGCCCCATATTTTGCTGACCACGCCCGAAAGCCTCGCACTTTTGACCAGCTACGAAGATGCGCCGCGCATGTTCGCGGGCCTCAAACGGGTGATCATCGACGAAATCCACGCTTTGGAGGAATCCAAGCGCGGCGATCAGTTGATGCTGGCCGTGTCCCGCCTGCAGACCCTCTGCCCCGACATGCGCCGCGTGGGACTGTCTGCGACCGTGGACGACCCCGCCGCGATTGCCCGGATGCTGGCCAAACACCCCGACCCCTGCGAAGTCGTTCTGGCTGACCCCGGTCCCGATCCCGACATCCGGATACTGGAAACCACCGAGGCGCCCCCTTGGTCCGGCGGCGGCGGGCGCTATGCGATCCCCGCGGTGCTAGAGCAGGTCAAGCAGCACAAGACCACACTGATCTTCCACAACACCCGCGCGCAGGCAGAGATTTTCTTTCACCACCTGTGGCTCGCCAACGAGGACAGCCTACCCATCGGCATCCACCACGGCAGCCTGTCCCGCGAGCAGCGCGAACGGGTCGAACAGGCCATGGTCGACGGCCAACTGCGGGCGATCGTGTGTACCGGCAGTCTTGATCTAGGGATCGATTGGGGGGACGTGGACTTGGTCATTCAGGTCGGCGCGCCCAAGAACGTTAAGCGTCTGGTCCAGCGGATCGGCCGCGCCAACCACCGTTACAACGCCCCGTCCAAGGCGCTACTGGTGCCCGCGAACCGGTTCGAAGTGGTCGAGTGCCACGCCGCCTTGGAAGCGGTCAAGGACCACGATCTGGACGGCGAAACCCGCCAGCGGGGCCCCAAGGATGTCCTGTGCCAGCACATCCTGATCCGTGCCTGCGCCGGTGCGTTCGATGCCAGCGAGTTGATGCACGAAATCCGCACTGTTGGCCCCTATGCCGACCTGACCCGCGCGGAATTCGACGATTGCCTAGATTTTGTGGCGACTGGGGGCTACGCCCTGCGGGCCTATGACAAATGGCAGCGTCTGATGCAGCGACCCGACGGCATGTGGCAGTTGCGCGACCCCCGCGCCACCCGCCAGATCCGTATGAATATCGGCACAATCATGGACCCCGAGACCCTCAAGGTCCGGTTCAAAGGCCGCGGCGGTGCTCCCTTGGGCGAGATCGAAGAAGGCTTTGCCGCGCAGCTGACCCCTGGCGACACCTTTCTGATCGGCGGGCAGATTGTCCGCTACGAAGGCCTGCGCGAGATGACCGTCGAAGTCACCCGCCGCGCCGACAAAGAGCCCAAGATCGCGACCTTTAACGGGACCAAATTCGCGACCTCGACCCAACTCAACCAGCGCATCCTATGCATGTTCCAGCGCCGCAACTGGCCCGAGCTGCCCACCCACACCGCACAGTGGCTGCACTTGCAACGCGACGTCAGCCGCCTGCCCGAACCGGGCCGCCTGCTGATCGAGAGCTTTCCCCGCGATGCCCGCCATTACACCTGTGTCTACGGCTTTGCGGGGCGGAACGCGCAGCAGACGCTTGGCCTCTTGTTGACCAAGCGGATGGAGGAGCTGCACCTCGCCCCCTTGGGGTTTGTCGCGACCGACTACGCCACGCTGATCTGGGGGCTGGAGCCCCTGCGTGACCCTGCCCCGCTGTTCGACCTGCACGCGTTGCGGGACGGTCTGGACAGTTGGCTGGCGGGGAATGCGGTGATGAAGCGGACGTTCAAATCCAGCGCGATCATCGCCGGTCTGATCGACCGCAACCACGCGGGCCAACGCAAATCGGGACGGCAGGCGACGTTTAGCAGCGACATCCTGTACGACACCCTGCACCGCTATGACCCCGACCACCTGATGCTGCGGATCACCCGAGAAGAGGCTGAACGCGGCCTAGTCGATTTCTCGCGGATCGAAGAAATGATCACCCGCATTCAAGGCAACATCGACCACGTCACGCTGGATCGGGTCACGCCCCTGTCCGCCCCACTGTTCCTGGAACACGGGCGCACGCCTGTCGAAGGCGCAGGACAGGACCGCTTGCTGGCCGACGCAGCGCAGGAACTGATGGCCGAGGTCGGGCTGGATGCCCTCTGACAGCTCTTGAAACCGCCGAATGTTCATGGTCTGTACGCGCCATGACCGCATTCCGATTTACCTTTGCCGAGACCGAACTGGAGGCGCTGCCTTCGGGTGCGTTGCACTATCCTGCGCGCCGGACCTTGTGCGTCTCGGACTTGCATCTGGGCAAGAGCGAGCGGATAGCGCGGCGCGGGGGCACGATGCTTCCACCCTACGAAACCTCGGACACGCTGAGCCGTCTAGAGGCCGCAATCGACGCCACAAACCCCGAACGCGTGATTTGCCTTGGGGACAGTTTTGACGATCTGGCTGCTGGCGGGGCGCTCTCTCTGCGAGATCGGGAGTGGGTGATGCGGCTTCAGGCTGGTCGGGAATGGATCTGGATCGAAGGCAACCATGACCCTGCCCCGATCGAGCTTGGCGGAGTGCATATGGCAGAGTTCCAGATCGATGCGCTCAGCTTTCGGCACATCGCCCAAGACGGCGCTCAGGGTGAAATCTCGGGGCACTATCATCCCAAAGCTTCGATCACCCTCAAAGGTCGGCACATCTCTCGGCCATGCTTTTTGCGATCTGCAAACCGGCTCATTCTGCCAGCCTTCGGCACATATACAGGCGGGCTGAAATGCTCTGATCCGGTTCTGCGCGGGTTGATGGATCAGAGCGCCGTGGCGCTTTTGACGGGCAAGCAGATCACGCCCCTGCCCTACGCGCGGCTTCGCTAGTCACTCAGAAGTCCGGCGTCCTGAACACGCGCGCGATAGGTCTTGCTGACAGGCACTTCTGCACCATCCCGCATCAGCAGATAAAGCTTGGCCCCGTCTTTCCGGCAGCCCGTCACAGCGGTCGGATTCACCCAGTGGGACCGATGGGTCAGAACGCCATTGCCCTCTCCCATTTCGCGGACAGCATCGGCAAAGCGCATCAGAATGCGCTCTTGTCCCGCGTCTGTGGCGATCTCGACGTAATGGTCATCCACGGTCATGCGGATGATCTGGTCGAAGTCCGTCGCCGCGATACGATCAAAGATCGCAGGTTTGGTTTGCGCGGTGCTGACGGCACCCACGCTTTCCTCTGCGTGGAACAGATAGAAGCGGACGATGCCCACGGAAAAGCTCGCGAAACTCGCCGTCAAAAACACCTGAAAGTCCCCCGGATAGAGATCCGGCTCTCTCATCCAGCCCAGATTTAGCGCGACCCAATTCATGATCGGCGTCAGATAAGCGCCAAAAACAATCGACGAAATCGCCGAGCGGTTCACGAAAGCGATTCTGGGGAAAATCTCATCGACGAGCGCGCGGTTAACCATCCCAACCGCTGTCGAAAACCAGACGATCACGGCCCAAAGCAGCAGCGCCTGCCAGAAGTCATAGATATCGGACCGGAACGGACCTATTACCGCCAGCAGGATTGGCGCAACAAGCATCGCGACGCGAAACGTCGGATGCTTCATGCGCTCCAGAGTAGAAATCAGAGCGCTCGACAGGATAGCGAGAGCTTTGGTTTTAGCCACGTTGCGATAGACCCTGCTAAGTGCGGACATGCCGCTGGACTGCTGAAAATCTTTGTTTTCCATAAACCTGACACACACACACTTCGCAACACGGCCATATTACGGCCCGCAACACTTAGGCCCTATCGTATTCATTCCTAACATATCCGATAGGAGGAGTGGCAAGACCCGAATACAAAGAGGCTTGACCCGTGCACGGTCCGGGCCTAGCGGATTATTGACCGGATTTCTTAGTGATTTATTGATGTCTTTCACAGCTTTAAGCGCCGCAGCGCCGATGATCCAACTGCACACGTTCGCGGCTTTGACGGCCGTTGCAACAACGCTCGTGATTTTCAGTTTGCCGCGCGGTCAGACCTGGCACAGGCGATTTGGCTGGCTTTGGGTGATCGCGATGACGGTTACAGCCCTGACCAGTTTCGCCATTTCGACCCTGCGCCCCGGTCATTTCAGCGTGATCCACATTCTGTCGGTCGCGACCCTGATCCTGCTGGTTCTGGGGGTTTACCGCGCCCGCACCCACCAAGTGGAAAAGCATCGCCAATCCATGCTGGGGCTGGTGTTCGGTGCGCTCTGTGTTGCCGGTGCGTTTACCCTGCTGCCAAACCGGATCATGCACGCGGTTCTGTTTGGTCAATAGAGCGCCCTACGCTCTTTCCCTTCGGCCAGCCCTTCGATAGAACCCTGCGCAGACAAACAAGGGGATCTCTCCATGGCCATGGAAAAAACCTTCAACGCGGCCGAAGCCGAGCCGCGGATTTCGAAGAAATGGGAAGAGACGCACGCCTTTGCGGCCGGTGCGAACAAGAAACGTGACGACACCTTCACCATCATGATCCCCCCGCCGAACGTGACGGGTGCCCTGCACGTGGGCCACGCGTTCAACAACACCCTGCAGGACATTCTGGTCCGCTGGCACCGGATGCGCGGTTTCGACACCCTGTGGCAGCCCGGTCAGGACCACGCAGGTATCGCGACCCAGCTGCAGGTCGAAAAAATGCTGGCCGCCACCGGCCAACCCGGTCGCCGCGATCTGGGCCGTGAAGCGTTTCTGGATAAGGTCTGGGAATGGAAGGGCGAATACGGCGGAACCATCGTCAACCAGCTGAAGCGCCTTGGCTCGTCCTGCGACTGGGACCGCAACGCATTCACCATGGCGGGCGCTCCCGGCGATCCGCGCACCGGCCACGAAAACAGCCCCAACTTCCACGACGCCGTCATCAAGGTGTTCGTCGAGATGTACAACAAGGGCTTCATCTATCGCGGCAAGCGTCTGGTGAACTGGGACCCCCACTTCGAAACCGCGATTTCGGACCTTGAGGTCGAGAGCACCGAAGTCGACGGCCACATGTGGCACTTCAAATACCCGCTGGCAAGCGGCGAGACCTACACCTACGTCGAGAAGGACGAGGACGGTAACGTCACCTTCAGCGAAGAGCGTGATTACATCAGCATCGCGACCACCCGACCCGAGACCATGCTGGGTGACGGCGCGGTTGCCGTGCACCCCGATGACGAGCGTTACGCGCCCATCGTTGGCAAGCTATGCGAAATCCCCGTTGGTCCCAAGGAACAGCGCCGTCTGATCCCGATCATCACCGACGAATACCCCGACATGGCCTTCGGCTCGGGCGCGGTGAAGATCACCGGCGCGCATGACTTCAACGACCACGAAGTCGCCAAGCGCGGCAACATCCCCCAGTACCGCCTGATGGACACCACCGCGAACATGCGTGCGGACGGTGCCCCCTATGCCGAGGAGACGGCCAAGGCAGCGGAATACGCGGCGGGCAAGTCCTTTACCGTGCAGGAAATCGACGCGATCAACCTCGTGCCCGAAGAGTACCGCGGTCTGGATCGCTACGAGGCCCGCAAGCTGGTCGTCCAGAACATCATCGACGAAGGTCTGGCCGTCATGACCCGCGCCGATGACACCCGTTTGGGCAAAGCAGCGGTCAAAGCGGACGACGAAGGCGCAGACGCGCTGGTTCCCCTGATAGAAGCCAAGAAGATCATGCAGCCCTTCGGCGACCGCTCGAAGGTTGTGATCGAACCCATGCTGACCGACCAGTGGTTCGTGGACGCGGAAAAGGTCGTTGGCCCCGCGCTGGACGCTGTCCGTGAAGGCCGCACCAAAATCATCCCCGAGTCCGGCGAGAAGACCTACTACCACTGGCTGGAAAACATCGAGCCCTGGTGCATCAGCCGCCAGCTGTGGTGGGGCCACCAGATCCCTGTGTGGTACGGTCTGGACCTGTCCGCACCGAACTTCAAAGACGACGAAGGCAACGGCGATCTGGACGAGGTTGAAATCCTGCGCCTGCTGACCCGCGAGCATCTGGTCCACCGCGGCGAGGTTTACCACGCCGGCAGCGACGCTGAGGACGCAGGTCAGAAGTTCGTTGATGTCCTGGCAGGTTTGCCCACTCCCTTGAACCACGCCCGTGTGGTCGAGGTTGCTGACCGTGCCACGGCGATCCAAACGCTGGCCGAAAGCCTCGCGCAGTACAACGTGACCCAAGACCCGACCCAGCTGATCTACCCGATCTGGCGCGATGCGGACGTTCTGGACACTTGGTTCAGCTCTGGCCTCTGGCCGATCGGCACTCTGGGTTGGCCGAACTGGGACGAGAGCACCTCGAAATACTTCCCGACCGATGTGCTGATCACCGGCTTTGACATCCTGTTCTTCTGGGTGGCGCGCATGATGATGATGCAGCTGGCCGTGGTGAACGAAATCCCGTTCCACACCGTCTACCTCCACGACCTCGTCCGCGACGAGAAGGGCAAGAAGATGTCCAAAACCACGGGCAACGTCATCGACCCGCTGGAGATTGTGGACGAATATGGCGCGGACGCACTGCGCTTCACCAACGCGGCGATGGCCTCGATCGGTGGTGTGCTGAAACTGTCCAAGGACCGCATCGCCGGCTACCGCAACTTTGGCACCAAACTGTGGAACGCCTCGCGTTTCGCGGAAATGAACGGCGTGTTCGAGGGCTACGTGCCCCAGACCGTCCCGCCTCAGGCCAAGGAAACCGTGAACCGCTGGATCATCGGCGAAGTCGCCCGCGCCCGCGTGGCAACGGATGCCGCTCTGGACGCCTACCGCTTCAACGAAGCGGCGCTCGGCCTTTATGCCTTTGTCTGGGGTAAGGTTTGCGATTGGTACGTCGAATTCGCCAAACCCCTGCTGGGCAGCGATGACGAAGCGGTCCAAAAGGAAACCCGCGAGACCATGGGCTGGGTCATCGACCAATCGCTCTTGATGCTGCACCCCTTCATGCCCTTCATCACCGAAGAGCTGTGGGACCAGCTGGCGCCCCGCGAAAAGATGCTGGTGCACGGCGATTGGCCCGAATACGGCGAAGAGCTGATCGACGCCGCCGCGGACAGCGAGATGAACTGGGTCATCGCCCTGATCGAAGGCATCCGCTCGGCCCGCGCGCAGATGCACGTCCCCGCTGGCCTGCACGTGCCGCTGGTCGTCACCGGCTTCACCGAAGAGGCCAAGGCAGCCTTTGCCCGCAACGAAACCCTGATCAAGAAGCTGGCCCGCGTGGACAGCCTGACCGAAGTCGACGCCTTCCCCAAAGGCTGCGCGACCTTGGGCGTTTCGGGCGGCAGCTTCGGCCTGCCTCTGGCGGACATCATCGACGTGGCCGAAGAAAAGGCCCGCCTCGAAAAGACCATCGCCAAGCTGGAAAAAGAGATCAAAGGTCTCTCGGGCCGCGTGAACAACCCCAAATTTGTTGAAAGCGCCCCCGAAGAAGTGGTTGAAGAAGCCCGCGCCAATCTGGCCGAACGTCAGGACGAGGAAGCCAAACTCAAAGAGGCACTCGCCCGTCTGGCAGAGATCGGCTAACCCACGAAACGGCGGGCCTTGCACGAAGCTAGGCCCGCACGTAACCATTCGCGGCATGACACATCCGCGCTACACCAAGCTGCTCGACAGCCTGCCCGCCACCGTTCCCTTTGTCGGTCCCGAAGTGATCGAACGCACCACCGGCCAGCCCTTTTCGGCCCGCCTTGGCGCGAACGAGAACATCTTTGGCCCCTCGCCCAAGGCGATCGAGGCCTTGCGTCAGGCGGACGCGGAAATCTGGAAATACCCTGACAGTGCGAGCCACGACCTGAAAACGCTGATCGCAGCGCAGAACGGCGTGGGCTATGACAACGTGGTCATCGGCGAAGGGGTCGACGGGCTGCTTGGTTACCTCGCCCGTATGATGATCGAACCGGGGGATACGGTGGTGACCTCGGACGGCGCCTACCCCACCTTCAACTACCACGTGGCTGGCTTCGGCGGTGTCCTGCACAAGGTGCCGTTCAAAGACGACCACGAAGATCTGGACGCCCTGATCGACCGCGCGACCGAGGTCGACGCCAAGCTCCTCTACCTGTCGAACCCGGACAACCCCATGGGCACCTATCTGAACGGGGCCACAATCACTGCCGCACTGGACCGCCTGCCCGAAGGCTGCCTGATGATCCTCGACGAGGCCTATATCGAACTGGCCCCCGCAGACGCCCGCGCCGACATCGCCATCGAAGACCCCCGCGTCATCCGCATGCGCTCCATGTCCAAGGCCTACGGCCTTGCCGGTGCGCGCGTCGGCTATGCCCTTGGCGCGGCCCCGCTGATCAAGCACTTCGACAAAATCCGCAATCACTTCGGCATGAACCGCAGCGCCCAACACGCCGCCCTCGCCGCCCTGCAAGACGAAGAATGGCTTGCCCACATCCAGTCCCAAGTCACCCACGCCCGCGCGCGCCTGAGCCAAATCGCTGAGGACAACGGCCTGACCCCGATCTCATCGGCGACCAATTTCGTGACAATGGACTGCGGCCACGACGGAGCCTACGCCGCCAAGGTCGTTCAGGAACTCGGCACACGGGGCATCTTCGCCCGCATGCCCGGCGTCGCCCCCCTGAACCGCTGCATCCGCATCAGTTGCGGCCCCGACGCCGCGCTCGACCTCTTCGCAGCAGCGCTCTCTCAGGCCCTGAAAGCGGCGCTCTGATCTTCATCTTGGAATAAATACCCCCCCTGCCGGAGGCACTGCCTTGGCCTTAGCCCAAGGCACCCTACCCGAACAAATCGCCTGTTCCAGCAGGACGGGGCGGCTCAAGCCCCAGATGTAACCAGCTGGACTGCGTCAGCATCCGCCCGCGCGGCGTCCGCTGGATCAGCCCTTGCTGCAGCAGATAGGGCTCGATCACCTCTTCCAACGCATCGCGGCTTTCGGACAGGGCCGCGCTCATGGTTTCGATCCCCACAGGACCGCCCTGATATGCCTCAGCGATCAAACGCAGATACCGGCGGTCCGCGGAATCCAGTCCCAACTGGTCCACGCCCAAACGGGTCAAAGCACGGTCCGCCAGTTCGCGGGTCACACGCCCGTCTCCCTCGACAACCGCAAAGTCGACCACACGGCGCAGCAGTCGTCCCGCGATACGAGGTGTGCCACGGGCGCGGCGGGCAATCTCCATTGCGCCCTCAGGGTCCGCAGGAGCCCCCAGCTTCACCGCATTCCGCGCCACGATCTCGGTCAGTTCGTGAATTTCATAGAATTGCAGACGGGTCGGAATGCCGAAACGGTCCCGCAGCGGCGTCGTCAGCAGGCCCAGACGCGTCGTCGCCCCGACCAAGGTAAACGGCTGCAACTCGATCCGCACCGTCCGTGCTGCCGGCCCCTCGCCGATCACAAGGTCCAGCTCGAAATCCTCCATCGCGGGATAGAGCACCTCTTCGACCGCGGGGTTCAGACGGTGGATTTCGTCGATGAACAGAACGTCCCGCTCTTCGAGGTTGGTCAGGATCGCCGCAAGATCGCCCGCCTTGGCCAGCACCGGCCCCGAGGTCATGCGGAAGTTCACACCGAGCTCGCGCGACATGATCTGCGCCAGCGTCGTTTTCCCCAAGCCCGGCGGGCCGTGGAACAGGGTGTGGTCCATTGCCTCGCCCCGCCGTTTGGCGGATTCGATGAACACGCGCAGGTTCGCGCGGGCCTCGGCCTGACCGATGAAATCCTCTAGCACCTGCGGACGCAGGGCGCGGTCGTTATCCTCGGACAGCTTTTCGGGGCGAAGAGTCGGGTCTGGCTGCTGCATCCGTTACCCCTTGGGCGCCAAGAGGCGCAGTGCGGCACGGATGAGCGCCGAGGTGCTCGCCTCGGGGTCGTCCTGCATCGCCTGAGCGACCGCAGAAGCCGCCTCTCCGGGCTGGTACCCAAGGTTGGAGAGCGCGGACAGAGCCTCTGACTGCGCGGCCATGTCGAGCTTGGGCGCAGGGGCTGCGCGTTTGGTGGGCATCGGCGTAGGCACCTCGGTCAGTTCTGCAGGTTCCTCGCCCAAGGCGGCGGTGATCGAGCCACCCATCGCCATAACCGACGGCGCCTTATCCTTTAGCTCGTTCACCACGCGCTGCGCGGTCTTGGGGCCGATGCCCTTGGCGGCCTTCACGCTGTTCCAGTCGCCCAAAGCAATCGCGCGGCTGACCCCATCGGGACCCAGCGCGGACAGCATCGCCAGCGCGGCCTTTGCCCCCACGCCCTGGACGGTCTGCAGCAGGCGGAACCATTCCTTTTCCTGCAACGTGGTAAACCCGTAGAGCTGCATCAGATCCTCGCGGACCAGCAGTTCGGTGAACAGCGCCACAGCCTCGCCCGCGCGGGGCAGCGACCCCAAGGTGCGGTCCGAACAGTAGACGATATAGCCCACGCCGCGCACATCCAGCAGCACATGATCCTCGGTCCGATAATCGATCCGGCCAGTCAGTTTTCCGATCATCCCTTGGCCCTCGCCAATGCTTGTTCCAGCCCGCGTCCGCCGCGGCTTTGATGGGCGTGACACATGGCGATCGCCAGCGCATCGGTGGCGTCCGGCCCGTTCAGTTTCACACCGGGCAGCTGCAAGCGCACCATATAGTCCACCTGATTCTTGGCTGCGTGCCCCACACCCACCACAGTCTTCTTCACCGCGTTGGGGGCGTATTCCCCGACCGGCAACCCCGCCTGTGCCAGCGTCATCAGGGCCACGCCGCGCGCTTGACCCAGCTTCAGGGTGCCAACCGCGTCCTTGTTCACAAAGGTCTGCTCGATGGCCGCCGTTTCCGGTGCCCACTCGGCGATCACTTCGATCAGCTGATTGTACAGAGAGAGCAGCCGCTCCCCGAGGTTATCCCCGTCGGAATGGCAGACGCCGTTTGCGACATGAGTGATTCGTCCCGGCATCGCATCGATGACGCCCCACCCCATGTTGCGCAGGCCCGGATCGACCCCCAAAACGCGCATTTCTGCCCCCTGCTCTGTGTTCTTTTCGTCGCACTAGCACGAAACAAGAACAAACGCCAGCATGATGGCAAGAGGTCCCGCCCAGAAATCGGGATGAAATCCGCCTCTTCTCGATCTGAAAGCGACACGCAAAAGGCAAATATTTCCCTTTAGTAACAGATTGTTAAACGTCATGCAGTGTGTGCATGGGTCGCGTTCGACCTATGCAATTTTTATCGCTTGTGCCCGAAAACAAGGCGAACTACGTGCGGATCAGGAAATCATTCCACTTTTTTCTTGCAACCTCGAAGGGACGCAAAAATGGCAGTTCTCGATACCACCCGCTTCGACACCCCCGCGGCTGGCATTGGTGCCCGCCTTTGGCAGGCAGCAGTGCATTTCGCACACACGCTGGCGGCCCCGACGGGCAATGACAAGGCACTGGACGCCCTGTCCGACGCACAGCTGGACGATCTGGGTCTGTGCCGCGCAGACATCATCGACATGAAGCACGCGCGCCGCTTCTGAGCCGCAGTCCAGACCAAAGCAAAAGGGCGCCCGATCGAGGCGCCCTTTTTGTATTCCGCAGGTTTCGCAGATTATTTCTGAAGGGTCAGAGTCGACCAGTCGCCAATATCCTCGCGGTGGGCCAAGGTCATCCCCTGCGCCACGTAGGCCTCGGTCACTTCGTCCGCTTGATCCACAAGCAGGCCCGACAAGATGGCATAGCCACCCTCGCCCAAGTGCGAAGCGACGTCGGGGGCCAGATCGATCAGCGGGGCCTTCAGGATGTTGGCAAAAACCAGATCAAAGGGCGCCGCGGCGTGCAGGGTCTCGTGCTCGAAACCGGTCGCCTCGAGGCAGTTGACGCGACCCTCTAGGCCGTTGGCTTTGACGTTCGCTTCTGCCACTTCGACCGCGACGATATCGATGTCGCTGGCCAGAACGGGGTTCGGCCAAATGCGCGCAGCGGCCATGCCCAGAACGGCGGTGCCGCAGCCGATATCGACCACGTTCTTGCCTTTGAACCCGCCGTTGTCCAGACGGTCCAGCGCCTTCAGGCAGCCCAGCGTGGTGCCGTGGTGGCCGGTACCAAACGCCATTGCGGCTTCGATCAGCAGAGGCTCGCTGCCTTCGGGAACCTTGTCCGCGTCGTGGCTGCCGTAGACAAAGAAACGGCCCGCGACCACAGGTGCCAGATCGCGGCGCACTTTGGCGACCCAATCAGTTTCGGGCAGTTCACTGACCACGAAATCCTGCGCATCATTCATGGACGCCAGCAGTGCCAGACCGGCCGCGTCAGGCTCTTCGGTGAAATAGCCTCCGACTTCCCACAGGCCCGAGCCGTCTTCCATTTCGAACACGCCGATGCCGGTGGGCTCGGGGATCATGTTCTCCATCGCCACGCCCAAGGCTTCGGCGTTCTCTTTGGCAGTCAGCTTGGTGTAGGCGGTGTAGGTGGGCATTTCGGTCTCCTGTTCAGGCTTGCAGGGGGCGATAGGCCCCCTTCTGGCTTGGGTCAAGCGCCCTTTATTCGGCGACCGCGGCCACAAACCGGCTAAAGCGGGTTTCGTTGCCCTTTTGCGGATGGCGCGGGATCAACAGCGCTAGACAGAGCGAGGTCGCCGCCATCCCCGCCGCCAGCACGAACACCGCGCCCGGCGACTGGAGCCACAGGTAGCCCAATGCCGCAGGCAGAAAGACCGCCGCAATATGGTTGATCGTGAACGCGACAGCCGCCGTCGGCGCAATATCACCGGGGTCTGCGATCTTCTGGAAGTAGGTCTTGATCGCCAGCGCCATGGCAAAGAACAGGTGGTCGATCACGTAGAGCACAGAGGCCAGCACGACGCCCCAGCCGAACATGTAGATCCCGCCATACAGGCTGAAGACACAGATCAGGCCGACATACTCGATCACCAACGCCTTCTGCTCGCCAAAGCGCGAGACCATACGCCCGATCAACGGCGCGAGGAACATGTTCGCGACGAGGTTGATCAGAAACAGGCCAGTGACTTCGTGCACGTCAAAGCCGAAACGCTCGACCATCATGAAGCCCGCAAACACCACGAAAATCTGGCGGCGCGCCCCTGCCATGAATTGCAGCAGGTAATAGAGCCAGTAGCGACGGCGCAGAATGAACTTTTTGACCTGCGGGTTGGGCGCTTCGAATTGCGGATAGGCGAACAGGGCAAACAGAGCGACCGCCGCCGTCACGCCACCCGCGATCAGGTAGACCGTGGAGTAGGACAGCGAAAAGCTCTGCCATGTCAGCATGATCAGGCCATAGGCCACCAGCGTCGCGGCACTGCCCGTTGCCAGCAGCGCCCCCAGCACCTTGGGCGCCTCGTCCTTGGTCAGCCATTGCAGCTGGAGCGACTGATTCACCGTTTCATAATAGTGAAAGCCGATCGAGCTGAGCATCGTCACCACAAGGATGCCGCCCAATGACGGAAAGAAGCCCGTGATTGCCGTCGCAACCCCTAGCAGGATTAAGGACACCAGTCCCAGCACCTGTTCGCGAATAAACAGCAGCAGAGCGATCACGCCAATCGCCAGAAAGCCCGGAATTTCGCGCACCGTGTGCAGCCAGCCGATGTCGGACCCGTCGAACTGGGCCACTTCGATCACGAAGTTATTCAGAAGTGCAGACCAAGTGGCAAAGGCCACCGGCATCGCGGCGGCCATCACGAAAAGCAATGTCTTGGGCTGGCGCCATTTGGGCAAATGACGCGCGTCGGCCAGAGGAAGCGGGGCGAAGAATGAACGACTCATACTCGTCTCTTACGCCCGCCCGTTCACTCTGGCAAAGCTCAATCCGCACGTGCGGCGCTAAACTGGTATTCCACTTCGGCAAAGGATGCGCGGGGGAAGCCGTAGGCAAAGCTCAGGCCCTCTGGTCCCGCCACAACGCCGTGCTCTGCGTTCGCAGGGATGAACAGGGCGACGCCAGCAGAAATCGAATGCGCGACGCCGTCGATCATGACCTCTCCCGACCCCGAAAGACCGAAGTAGAATTCAGAGGGGGCGTGGCGGTGCGGCTCTAGGGTGTCGCCCGCATCAAACTGCGCGATACCCAGAACCATGTCGCTGGTTTGGGTGACATCCGACGAGAACAGCGTTTTCCAACGCACCTTTCCAAATGCGGGGTCCGTCCCGCCTTCAAGCGGCAACACGGCCGAATCCACGCGCAGTCCTGCAGAAACCGGCAGGGACACAGGGATGCCTTCGAACGGCAACACAGTCTCGTTAAGCTCCATCATGCACCTCGGGCAGTCAGTGTTTGGTCTGACAGGCAGCGTCCGATACGCGAGCTGAGTCGGTCCCGCTTTTTCACGACTAAAAAATGTCGCTTTTCAGAAATTCGGCGCTCGAATTCACACATTCATATCCTGATACAAATCAAGGCGCCGATCCGCGGATGTGCGTAAAATCCGCCCAATCGCCCGAAAGGAGAGCAGAATGGACATACTCTGGATCGTCGAATCGCTGGGAGAGGCCGCCACAGCGGCGCTGTTCGGTCTGATCACCGGTGTGATCTTTGGCATCGCGGCGCAGCGCTCTCGGTTCTGCCTGCGGGCGGCGACAGTGGAATTCGGGCGGATGCAGATGGGGGATCGGGTTGCGGTCTGGCTGCTGACCTTCTCGACCGCGCTTGTTTGGGTGCAGGCGGCAGAACTCAGCGGCCTGATGTTAGCCGAGGATGCCCGCATGATGGCGGTGCCGGGCAGCTGGTCCGGCGCGATCCTTGGCGGGTTATTGTTCGGCTG
Organism: Alphaproteobacteria bacterium; assembly: GCA_030433335.1. GTDB lineage: Bacteria > Pseudomonadota > Alphaproteobacteria > Rhodobacterales > Rhodobacteraceae > Donghicola. The sequence goes on from JAUILL010000009.1 coordinate 60,308, forward strand.
TGGAATGGTGCTGGCGAGGGGATGCTCAGGTCGATTGCTGGTCCTTGGGGCGACGGGCAACCTGCGGTCCATCGTTTCGGGCCTGATTTTTGCGGTCGTCGCCCAGATGAGCCTGTCCGGATGGCTCTCGCCGGTACGCGACCGCCTTGCCGCCCTGTGGATCACCAGTGGGGGCCGGAACCTGAACCTAGAGGCCGCCGTTGGCCTGCCCGATTGGGGTGGGCTCGTGCTCGGCCTAGGCATCGCGGTCTTTGCGCTGGAGTTGTCACGCCGCCAACAGATCGGCTGGACGCGGCTGGTCTTCGCATCGGGCGTTGGCTTCGCTGTGGCGGTGGGCTGGGTGCTGACCTATGCCCTGTCTCAAGTCGCCTTTGACCCCGTTCAGATTGAAAGCGCGACCTTCACCGGTCCGTCTGCCCACACGCTCATGTTCTTTCTCGAACGCGATCCGGTGCTGGAGTTCGACGTCGGCCTCGTGCCGGGCGTGTTCATCGGGGCCTTTGCCGCCTCTTGGCTTAAAGGTGAGTTCAAATTCCAAGGGTTCGAGAACGAAGCCAACATGCGCCGCGCGATGCTCGGGGCGGCCCTCATGGGATTCGGAGGCATGCTAGCTGGGGGATGTGCGATTGGCGCGGGGGTGACAGGCGGCTCGATCTTTGTCGGCACCGCCTGGCTGGCGCTGTTTTGCATGTGGGTCGGCGCTATCGTCACCGACCGCTTGGTGGATTACTCGGCCGAGTAACCGAGGCCTGAGGTGTTATCGCCTGGTTGCGGCAGACCCTCGTTCAAGCGGCGCTGCGCGACACTCTGGGCAATCCAGTCGACAACCGCGTTCACGATCGGATCGCGTTGACGTTTCTCTTGGTAGACAGCCCAGAGACTACGGGTCGCGACACTGTGCGCGCCTGTAATGATGTTCAACGGCGAAGTCGCAGGCAGGTGCAAACGCGGCACGATGGTCGACAGACCGGTCGACGCCGCAGCATCCATAGCGAGGCTGAAATCCTCTACCCGCATGACGGGCGGACGGCCAAAGCGTTCGTAGCCCGCCTGCATCTCGGGGGTCCAGTCCAGCTCGCGGCTCAGCGCGATCCAGTCACGGCTTGTCGCATCCGGTTTCTGCACCGCACAGAAATGAACTTTACCAACTTCGTGGCCCATCAAAGCGTCGTCCAGCGGCCGGTTCATACGCAGCGCGACGTCAACATCTTCGCGGTCAAAATTGGCTTCGATCGACGAACAGAGAATTTCCAGCTCGATCCCGGGGTAGCGCTCCATGAATGCGCCCAGTTGATCGGTCAGATAATCTGCCGCAAGAAATCCCGTTGTGATAACGCGCGCCTTCTCTGCAGCCGACTGCAAATGAGGCAGATTGTTCCCAAGTCGAGCGAGGTTGGACTCAAACTGCTCGATCACATCCATCAGTGCGCGGCCCTCTGGCGTCAGACGCCAACCATCGCGCCCCTGCACGAACAGCTTGACCCCGACATCCTGAGAGATGCGATGAATGCGGCGCGAAACGGTCGCAACATTAATATCGAGATGTTTTGCAGCAACGTTCATCGAACGATGCCGCGCTAAGGCTGCGACGTACCGGAAGTCGTCCCAGTTTACCTTTGATGTGACCATAACAAACCAGACTCGTTAGACAAAAATATAATAACCTATGCATTATGCACAAAGAAAGCGTGCACCTACAGAAAGTTTTGCGGGTCGATGTCTATTGTCAACCTTGTTGTGTTTTTTATCCTTACATTCCGCACCCAGAGGGCGATTGCCTTTTGCAAGGCCACCCCTTTAGCGGACTTGACCAACAATCTGACTCGGTGTCTCCCCCTGATTCGTGCAATCGGGGCTGGCGCGGGTCCGAACACCTGGGCACCGACTCTCCGCAACGGATCACAGCTTCGTGTAAGCTGATTTGCCAAATCAAAGGCCTCGTTTATGTCCTCGGACGAAACAATGATGCCCGCCATGCGCCCATAGGGGGGAACTCCGGCGGCTTGGCGCTCTGCTGCTTCGGCTTGCCAGAAGCCCTCTTCGTCGCCCGACAGGATCGCACGGATCACCGGATGCTCCGGCTGGAAGGTCTGAAGAAGAGCCAGCCCGCGAAGCTGCGATCGACCCGCCCGACCAGCCACCTGCCGCATCAGTTGAAATGTGCGTTCGGCAGCCCGAAGGTCGGAGCCCTGCAGACCCAGATCCGCATCAATCACCCCTACCAATGTGAGATTTGGAAAGTTATGCCCTTTGGCCACCATCTGCGTTCCGATGATGATATCCGCGCCACCCTCCGCAATACGCTGGATTTCTTCTTTCAGTGCACGCGCACTTCCAAAAAGGTCTGAGGACAGAACAGCGATACGGGCGTCAGGAAACACGGCCGCCGCCTCTTCGGCCAATCGCTCCACCCCTGGGCCGACGGGAGCCAACTTGTCGGGCACGTGACAGCTTGGACACTCTTCAGGCATGGGGGTCGTTTCCCCACATTGGTGACACATCAATCTTTTGAGGAACCGATGCTCGACCATCCGCGCGTCACAGTGGGGGCACGCCACTTGATGACCGCACGCGCGGCAGATCGTGACAGGGGCGTATCCGCGCCGATTTAGAAACAATAGGGTTTGCTGGCCCAGAGCGATCCGGTCCAATGCTGCCTTACGCAAAGTAGGCGAGATCCAGGTGCTCGCAGCGAGCGTTTCTGAACGCATGTCTATTGCACGCATCTCCGGCATCACAGCTTCACCGAACCGCGATGTCAGATCAAGTCGTTCATATTTGCCGGCCTCCGCATTTGCCCATGTCTCGAGGCTCGGTGTGGCCGACGCGAGCACCACGCGGGCAGAACACAAGCTAGCGCGAAGCACTGCCATGTCACGGGCGTTGTACAGAACGCCGTCCTCTTGTTTGTAAGAGGTATCGTGTTCTTCATCGACCACGATCAGCCCCAGATCGCGAAATGGCAGAAACAATGCTGACCGCGCACCGACCACAACTTGGGCACCATTCTCGGCCACCATTTTCCAGGTCCTGCGGCGTTCTGTCATCGTCACGCCGCTATGCCATTCTGCGGGCCTGCCGCCAAAACGGGCTTCGAGGCGCGTCAGGAACTCCGAGGTGAGTGCAATCTCGGGCAAAAGCACCAGAGCCTGACGCCCCATTTTCAGACAGGCCGCGACAGCTTCGAGGTAAACTTCGGTTTTACCCGAGCCTGTCACACCTTTCAGAAGCATGGTGCCATAGGTGCCGCGAATGATCCCGTCGGCCAGCCTGGATGCGGCCGCAGATTGATCTTCTGTCAGGTCCTTGCCCTTGTGCTCGGGATCGAGCCGCTGAAACGGCAAATCCTTGGGGGCATCTTCTTCGCGCAGAACGCCTTGTTTTACCAAGCCCTTGATGACCGAGGTCGTGACCCCCGCTGTGTCAGCCAGCTCGCGTTGCGTAAAGGCCAACCCGCCGTATTCCTGCATCGCGCTCAACACCCGCTGACGCGCATCCGTCATCCGGTCCGGTTCGCCCTCTCCCAGCCGGTAAATCCTGCGCGTGGCTGGCGCATCGCTCAGGCCGGGCGCACGCGTGGCCAGCCGCAGCATCGCGGGCAAAGGGGTCAACGTATACTCGGCAGCCTTGATGATGAAATCGCGCAACTCCTCGCGCATCGGCGGCACGTCCAGAACCCGCTGGACAGCACGCAACTTGGCGCGATCATAGTCACCAGCCGCTGGCCCCCAAACGACACCAAGCACGCGCCGGGGCCCCAAAGGCACCTCGACATAGGCACCGGTCCAGCATCCCCCTTCGGGCGCAAGATAATCCAAGGCGCGGTCCAGCGGCTGCGTTGTCAGCACCGCGCAAGGTTCACCTGCTTGGAAAAATTCCGGTTCCAATTCGTGGCTCCTGTCTGTGGATCAGGCTCTGGTTTATCGCCTATCGGGTTCGGTCCAGAAGGCCAACCCGCGGATTCCCGCCACCGCGTCCTGTTAAGGAGCCTTTCGAGCAACAGATCGCCCGCCCTTTACGATAGTGGCAATAAAACAAGGTGCAACCGCTTCTGTTGTGTTATAACGCCTGTAACTAAAAAAAGCAGGCACATGTCATGAGCAGTACGCAAAAGATTGAAACACCCTTGCGCGACCGCATTCTCGCGGAGCCGGACCTCATTCTGGACGATCGCGATCTGATGCACGCGCTGATCGCCGCCAATGAACGCGCGATGGGCAGCAATATCGTAGACCTGCGCGGCCTCGCGATGGAACGACTGGAAAGCCGTCTGGACCGGCTCGAGGATACCCATCGCAGCGTGATCGCCGCCGCCTACGAGAACCTCGCGGGCACCAATCAGGTACATCGGGCAGTTCTGGCCATGCTTGACCCTGTCACATTCGAAGACTTCCTTGCCAATCTGGGCAGCGAAGTTTCGCAGATTCTGCGCGTGGATTGCCTGCGTCTGGTTCTGGAAACCCGCCAGAGCGCCGAAGAGCCCGCGATCAAACGCCTGAGCAACGTGCTGTCCTCTGCCGAAGAGGGGTTCGTTCGCGATTACCTGACCATGGGCCGCGGCGGTCAAACCCGCCAAGTGACCCTGCGCCAAATCCAGTCGGGCGACAGCCGCGTCCACGGCGACAAATACGCCGACATCCGGTCCGAGGCTTGCTTGCGTCTGAACTTCGGCGCGGGCCGCCTGCCCGGAATGCTGGTGATGGGCGCCGAGGACCCCCACCAGTTCACGCCGCAACAGGGCGCGGACCTCTTGGAGTTCTTTGCCGGCGTTTTCGAACGGACCATGCGCCGCTGGCTGGCATGAGCCTGATCTCTGCCGCGCAACGGGATGCGCTGGCCAACTGGCTGGCGCACGAGCGCGGGGTGAAGAATGCCGCTGACAACACCATCGAAGCCTATTCGACCGACGTCGCTGGCTTTCTGACCTTTATCGCTGTTCACCATGGCGGGGCCGAGGGTCTTGGGCCGCTGACCCGCATTGCGCCATCAGACATGCGCTCGTGGATGGCGAGCGAGCGCGGTCGCGGAACAAGCGCGCGTAGCCTTGCGCGGCGTCTGTCTGCGGTGAAGACCTTTTTCCGTTGGCTGGCCGAACGCGAAGGGTTTGATCCCACCACCGTCCTATCCACGCGTGCGCCTCGCACCCAGCGCTCCTTGCCCCGCCCCTTGAGCGAAGATGCGGCCAAGGCCGTGATCGACACCGTCGGCAGCCTGCCCCGCGAAGGCTGGGTCGGCGCGCGGGATGTGGCGATCGTGACCCTTCTCTATGGCTGCGGGCTGCGCATCTCCGAAGCGCTGGGACTGACGGGCGCGGACATTCCGTTGCCCGACGCCCTACGGATTGTCGGTAAGGGCGGCAAAGAGCGTGTGGTCCCAGTGATCGCGCCTGCGCGCCAAGCGGTGGCGGAATACGTTAGGCAATGTCCCTATGAGTTGAGCGCAAACGACCCACTGTTCCGCGGCGCCCGCGGCGGCGGTGTGAACCCCCGCGTGATCTCCAAAGCGATGGAAACAACGCGCATGCAATTGGGTCTGCCCTCTTCAGCGACGCCTCATGCCCTGCGCCATAGCTTTGCGACGCACCTTCTGAACGCCGGCGGCAATCTGCGTGCGATCCAAGAACTGCTCGGCCACGCCGCCCTTTCGACGACGCAAGTTTATACAGGTGTCGACAATGCGCGGCTCATGGACGTCTATTCTGCGGCACACCCGCGGGCCAAGCGCGGCTGACTGTTGCGCCCTGCACCGCAATGCTGCATGAACGCACAATGAAACTCAGATCCGCTGCAATTTCCGTACATCTTCTGACCGCGACCGGAGCGTGCATTGCCATGCTCGCGATGCTGGCCGCTGTCGAACAGAACTGGTCCATGATGGTGCTCTGGCTCGTCGTCGCCTTTGCCGTCGACGGCGTGGATGGCCCGCTGGCCCGTAAATACGAAGTAAGCAAGAACGCGCCAGAGATTGATGGCGTGTTGATGGACCTGATCATCGACTATCTGACTTACGTGTTTATCCCTGCCTATGCGCTGTTCAAATCAGGGCTTTTGCCTGGTTGGATGGGGTGGCTGGCGATCATGGTAATCACCTACACCAGTGCGCTCTATTTCGCGGATACGCGCATGAAGACCGAAGACAAAAGCTTCCGCGGCTTTCCCGGTTGCTGGAACATGGCGATCCTGCCCTTGTTCGCGCTGAAACCTTCGCCCGAATTCATCGTGGTGCTGGTTGTTGTGCTGGCGGTCGCAATGTTCCTGAACCTGCGGTTCATCCACCCTGTGCGCACCAAGCGCTGGCGCGCGGTGTCGCTGCCGATCGCTTTGATCTGGACGGCCTCTGCGGCATGGGCCGCTTGGGTCGATTTCCATCCTGCGAGTTGGGCGGGCTGGGTGTTGGGAGCAAGCTCGATCTATCTGGTGCTGGTGGGCATCGTGCAGCAAGTTATTCCGCCGCGTTCCAAGGGGTGAGCGCCGGGGGCCAGCCCCCGGACCCCCGGAGTATTTTGGCAAAGATGAAAGAAGGGCGCCGTTTCGGGCGCCCTTATCCGTTTTAGCCGAGTGCGTCGTTGCAGCGTTTGCAGGTCGCTGCGTGGCTGTGGGTGCCCACATCCGGCAGGATTTTCCAGCAGCGCTGGCACTTCTCGCCGTCAGCCTTTTCAAAGACGACGCCAACGCCCGCTTGGTCAGGGAGACGGAACGCCTCTGCCGGTGCGGGGTCTGCGGTCAGGGCGATGCCCGAGGTGATGCAGATATCCTCGAACGCGACGGTTTTCAGCGCAGCGAGCGCATCGGCGTCTTCGACATGAACGATCGGGGCCGCTTCGAGCGAGGCGCCGATGACTTTGTCTGTACGTTGAACTTCGAGTGCAGCGGTCACCACGCGGCGGACTTTGCGGACGCTCGACCATTTGGCGGCGAGCGGTTCGTCCAGCCAGTCGGCAGGGGTGGCGGGGATATCGACCAGATGAACCGAGCTGTCGTCACCAGGGAAGCGTTCGAGCCAGACTTCTTCCATGGTGAAGGTCAGGATCGGCGCAAGCCAGGTGGTCAGGCGGTGGAACAGGATGTCCATGACCGTGCGGGCGGCGCGGCGGCGAATGCTGTCGGTCGCATCGCAGTAGAGCACATCTTTGCGGATGTCGAAGTAGAACGACGACAGTTCCACGGTACAGAAGTTGAACAGCTGCTGGAACACCCCTTGGAAGTCGTAGGCGTTGTAGCCGGTGCGGACTTTGTGATCGAGCTCGGCCAGACGATGCAGGACCCAACGCTCCAGTTCGGGCATCTCTGCCACATCCAGACGCTCTGCATCGGTGAAACCATCAAGGCTGCCGATCAGGAAGCGCATGGTGTTGCGCAGACGGCGGTAGCTGTCGGCGACGCCCTTCAGGATCTCCGGCCCGATGCGCAGGTCGGCGGTGTAGTCGGACTGGGCCACCCACAGGCGCAGGATATCGGCACCGTATTGTTTGGTGACGTCCTCGGGCGATACGGTGTTCCCGAGCGATTTGGACATCTTGTTGCCCTTCTCGTCCAGCGTGAAACCGTGGGTTAGCACGCCGCGATAGGGCGCGCGGCCCTTGGTGCCGCAAGCCTGCAGCATCGAGCTGTGGAACCAGCCGCGGTGTTGGTCGGTGCCCTCAAGGTAGAGGTCCGCGATTCCGTCAGCCGCCCCATCGGGACGGTCACGGAGCACGAAGGCGTGGGTCGAACCGGAGTCGAACCACACGTCGAGGATGTCGAACACCTGCTCGTAGTCGTCGGGGTTCACCACGTTACCGAGGAAGCGCTCTTTCGCGCCCTCTTTGTACCATGCGTCCGCGCCTTCGGCCTCGAACGCTTCGTTGATGCGGGCGTTGACCTCTTCGTTGCGGAGCAGGAAATCCTCATCAGTCGGCTTTGCACCGACTTTGATAAAGCAGGTCAGCGGAACGCCCCAAGCGCGCTGGCGCGACAGAACCCAGTCAGGGCGCGCTTCGATCATGGAATACAGACGGTTACGGCCGGTCTGCGGGGTCCATTTCACCAGCTGGTCGATGCTGGTCAGGGCGCGTTCGCGGATGGTTTTGCCATAGGTGTCCTGACCATCGCCAACTTCGCGGTCGATGGCGGCAAACCACTGGGGCGTGTTGCGGTAGATGACCGGAGCCTTGGAGCGCCACGAATGCGGGTAGCTGTGCTTGACGCGGCCACGGGCGATGATGCCGCCGGCCTCGACCAGTTTGGCGATGACGGTGGTGTTGGCCTTGCCCTCTTTGCCCTTGCGGTCGAACACTTGCAGGCCCGCGAAGAACGGCACGTGGTCCAGGAATTCCGATTCCTCGCCCACGTTGTAGGTCATGCGGTCCATCCAGTTGCGGGCGACGAAGACTTCGTAGTCTTCCTGACCGTGGCTGGGGGCGGTGTGCACGAAACCGGTACCTGCATCGTCGGTCACGTGATCGCCATCGACCATGGGCACGTCGTAGTCCCAGAAACCATCCGCGCCATCCAGACCGTTGAACGGGTGGGCGCAGATCAGGCCTTCGAATTCACTGGGGGCGATGTCACGGACCTTGGTGAATTCGGTCACGCGGGATTTTTCCAGCGCGTCAGCGGCCAGAGTGTTCGCGAAGACATATAGATCGCCGGGGTTGGTCCAGCTTTCTTCCTGCGTCGCGTCCACACGGTAGAGGCCGTATTCGATGCCCTTGCCGTAAGCGACCGCCTTGTTCGAGGGGATGGTCCACGGGGTGGTGGTCCAGATCACGACGCGGGCATTTTCCAGATCGCCGCCAGCATTCTGGAAGCGGAAGGGCACCCAGATCGTATGGCTCTGGTGATCGTGGTACTCGACCTCGGCCTCGGCCAGCGCGGTCTTTTCTACGGGCGACCACATCACGGGCTTGGAGCCCTGATACAGCGTGCCGTTCATCAGGAATTTCTGGAATTCTTCGGCGATCACGCGCTCTGCGTGGAAATTCATGGTCAGATAGGGATCATCCCACGTGCCGGTGATGCCCAGACGTTTGAATTCCTTGCGCTGAACGTCGATCCAGCCCTCGGCAAACTTGCGGCATTCCTGACGGAAATCGACGACAGGAACTTCGTCCTTGTTCTTGCCCTTCTTGCGGTACTGTTCCTCGATCTTCCATTCGATGGGCAGACCGTGGCAGTCCCAACCGGGGATATAGCGTGCCTCGCGGCCCAGCATCTGCTGGCTGCGCACGATGAAATCCTTGAGGATCTTGTTCAGGGCGTGGCCGATGTGCAGGTTGCCGTTCGCATAGGGGGGGCCATCGTGCAGGATAAAGGGTTCGCGGCCCTCGGCCTTGTCACGCAGCTGCTGGTAGATGTCCATCTTCTCCCAGCGGGCCAGCCATTCGGGCTCTCGCTTGGGCAGACCGGCCCGCATGGGGAAGTCGGTCTTGGGCAGGAACAGAGTGTCTTTGTAGTCGGGCGTTTCGGCGCACATGTGTGGCGTCCTTCGGTCATGTTTTATGTCTGAGAGGGTGCGGCGGCGCGGTATCCCATACGCCTTGTCCCGGCGGCTCGTTTGGATCAGAGCGCCGGGCTGATAATTCGAATAATGATCGCCATCACGAATGTCATGGCCGCCTTATATGATGCAGAAAACGGGGCGTAAAGCGCTGCGATGCATCGACACGTTGCGGCACTGCAGCACGTTGGATAGCCTGATCCCCGTTCCAGTCAGAGAGTCGCCGTATGCCCCAGCCCCTCACCGGCCCCGATATCGACCGCGTTGTGACCAAGTTCTACCAGCGGGTGCGGGTCCATCCCGTGCTTGGCCCTGTGTTCAATGGGCGGATCGCGCCGGATGCATGGCCCGCGCACGAGGACAAGATCAGCCGCTTCTGGCGCAATGCCCTGCTGCAAGAGCGGAACTACAACGGCTTTCCCATGCGCACGCACCTGCAAACGCCAGAGATCAAGGCCGACATGTTCGCCCATTGGCTGGGTTTGTTCGACGAAGTGGTGGCCGAAGAATTGCACCCCGAGGTTGCCGAAAAGTGGTCGGCTGTGGCCCATCGGATCGGCGCGGGGATGCGGATCGGGGTGGCGGATCGGGACGCGCCCAAGGACGCAGTGCCCAAGCTATTCTGAAATCGGTTTTTGGCTGATGGGCTGCCTGAAGCTGGCGAGCTGGCAACGTGGCGACCAAAGGGTGGCTGCGGAGCGAACGGGCTGGTTCTAGGAGGCTAAAGAACTGTGAGGGGGCTGGCGATGCGCTGGCTGCCTCGATTGAGCCTTTCATAGCCGCCCGCGCTCGCCCCGTCAATAAGTTGTTTTAAAACAAATACTTGACTTATTTACTCAGGCACGCAGCCCCGTTCATTTCTTGAAAAATCCGGTCAGGGCGCGCTGCACGACACCCCGCGCAGACGGCCTCTTTTCGACGATAAAGGGCAAGGGGCGGCACACCTCGATCGCGGCGATTCCCACGCGGGCGGTCAGAGCGCCGTTCACCAGACCCTCGCCAAAACGGCGTGACAGTTTCCCTAGCAGGCTACCTCCGATCAGCGGCTCCAACATGTCGTCGCCAACAGCCACTGCGCCCGTTGCGACCAGATGGGTCATCACCGCGCGGGCCAGACGCCAGCTGCCCAAAAGCCCCCCACGCCCGCCGTAGACTTCGGCCACACGTCGCATCATCCGCAGGTTCGCCGTCATCGCGGCCACAACATCCGCCAAAGCCAAGGGCACCATCGCGGTCACCGTCGCCACCTGACGCGCTGCAACCTCGACCTCTTTGACGGCCATGGCATCCAGATGCGCCAGCAGTTCACGCTCGACCAAAGCCAAGGCATCTGTGGCCTCGATCGCGTCATCCATCCGCTCTTTCAGACGGTCCCTGCCCCAGCGCAGATCATCGCGCCCCGCATAAAGGCGCTGCACGTCCTTCACCACGGCACGGGCGGCCGCCAGATCCTGACCTTCGATGGCGGTGTTGGCCTGATGCTGGATCTTGTCGATCCGCGAGAGGCGCGCCATGGCCCCCAACTCGCGCAGGACGATCAGCAAACATACGAGCACAAAGGCTGCGATCAGCCCCGTCACGATTGCCCCCAGAATGGCATTCTGCGCAATCAGACCAGTCACGAAGTTCCAAGCCGCGACCGAGATCACCGCGCCGATCACCGACACCAGCAAACCCCAGAACCACCGCGCCAAAGCCGACGGCTTGCGCGAGGCCAGAACCGCAACGGTCTGCATGGCCCTGCCCTCTGGCGCCTCTGGTCCCAGATCGGGCACGGGCTCTGCCTGCGCCGGATTGGGCGCGTCTGCTTCGACCGCAGTGGGCGTATCCAGATCGAACAGGACCGGTCCTTTGCTCATTCCACACCTCTTTCCCAAAGGTATTCGACGTCGGGCAGCCCCTCGTCGTTGTAGTCGCCGTTCGTGCGCCCGACCTCTCGGAAGCCAGACAGCCGGTAGAAAGCCCGCGCGACGGTGTTGGCCTTGTAGGTCCACAGACGCAGGCTGTCCGAGCGCTCTTTGGCGAACTCCATCAACTGCCGACCGACGCCTTTGCGGCGCGCATCAGGGGCCACGTACAGGGCCAAAATCTCATTGTCCGCCAAAGCAATAAAGCCCATGGGCCGCTCTCCGGTCGCGACGGTCACCCAACCGCGCTCGATCATCGTTGCGCAATACATAATGTTTTCCGCGCTCGACCGCACCTTGGGTAACCAAGATGTTTGGTCCACAAAATCGGACAGCATCGCGCCCATTTTCCCTGCATCAAGGTCATGGGCAGGCCGTAGGTAGAAACTCATAAACGATCCCCGAACAAAAATTGCGCTGCACGGTCCAGCCGAATATGAGGCGAGCCGTCCCCCGGCCGCAGGGTCAGCGGAGCGGGGGCAAAGCGCATGGCTTCAAAATCACCTTCCAGCCAACCGCCCTCTCCCCCGAGCAATACACGGGGATCGGCGGGCAGTTCGCCGGGATAGAGGGCGGCCATCCGCCCGTCTTCTAATAATTTGCCACGCACCACATCCAAAGTCTGGCCGTTGTGCTGGCGGGATTCTTCGGTGGTGGCGCGCAGGGCGGCAATCGACATCGCCGCCGTTTCGGCACCGGCAAAGCGGGCGCGTTCGCGGGCATCGCGAGTCAGTTCCTCGATGATTGCGGTCAGGCGCTGGTGCTGGCTGTGATGCAGATGGTCAGCCTTGGTCGCCGCAAAGAGGATTTTCTCGACCCGCTTGCCGCGCAGCAGTTGGGTCAGGAAATCGTTCCGACCGGGGCGAAAGGACCCCAGAATGCCCTGCATCGTGTCGCGCATGTCCTGAATGGCCTCGGGGCCCCGATGCAGGGCGCCTAGGACATCCACCAGCACAACCTGCCGGTCGATCCGCGCGAAGTGTTCCTTGAAGAAGGGTTTGACGACGCGGGCCTTGTAGGCCTCGAACCGCGTCTCCATCTCGCGCCAGAGGCTGCGGCGGGGGGCGTTTTCGGGCTTCGGTAGCGGCGCAAAGGTCAGCACGGGCGATCCGGCCAGATCACCGGGCAAGAGGAACCGACCCGGCGTGCAGTCGGAAAACCCATCGGCCCGCGCGGCGTGTAGATACGCGGTGAAGGTCCGCGCGAGGGTCTGCGCGACCACCTCGTCCAAGGGCGCGGTGCCATCGGTCCCACGCGCCATATCCACATAGGGCGCCCCCAAGGCGCGCGTCTCCAGACGGCGCAAGACGCTGGCCGACCATTCAGCATAGCTCTGGTCCAAGAGACCCAAGTCCAGCAGCCACTCGCCGGGGTAATCGACGATATCCAGATGCACCGTGCGCGGACCTGACAGACCGCCGATCAGGCCATTGGGCCGGATGCGCATAGACAGGCGCAACTCGCTGACCGCCCGCGTGCTATCGGGCCAATGGGGATGGGCACAGGTCAGGTCGGCCAAGTGGTTTTCATAGTCGAACCGCGGCACGGTCACATCAGGCTGCGGCTGCAAAAACGCCGCCAGAATGCGCCCCTCGGCTGCTGCAGTCAGATGGCCCATGCGGCCCCGATCCAGCATGTTTGCGACCAAGGATGTGATGAACACCGTCTTGCCCGCACGCGCAAGCCCCGTCACCCCAAGCCGGATCACGGGTTCAAACAGTGCTTCGTTGATGCTGCCTGTAATCCCTTCGACGCCGCGCGTCAGTTCGTCTGCAATCCGCCCGATGACCAAATGTAGTCGCCTCCCTCTTCGCGGCACAACCTAAGCATCGCATCCCCGTAAAACCAGTAGCTGAATTCGGGGAATGCGAAGGTTGCTTGCCCTAATTGCGATCGCCCGCTACATCGCGCCCATGCCCAGATACGCTTTGCTTGTGGAATATGACGGAGCCCCCTTTGCCGGATGGCAAAGGCAGGCCGACCAGCCCTCGGTCCAAGGGGCGATCGAAGCCGCGCTCGCGCGTCTGGAAAAACGTGACCACACCATCGCCGCCGCTGGCCGCACCGACGCAGGGGTTCATGCCTACGGTCAGGTTGCCCATTGCGACATGGACAAGGATTGGGACCCGTTCCGCCTGTCCGAAGCGCTGAACCACCACCTGAAGCCCCTGCCCGTGTCGATCCGCGACTGCCGTTTGGTGGCGGATGACTGGCACGCGCGTTTCTCGGCGCTGGAGCGGCAGTACATCTTCCGTCTGCTGAACCGACGTGCGCCTGCCACCCACCTGCGCGGGTTCGTCTGGCAGGTGAACCATCCGCTGGAGCTGGAGCCCATGCAAGAGGCCGCCAAACACCTGCTCGGCCTGCACGACTTCACGACCTTCCGTGCCTCCATCTGCCAAGCGGCTTCGCCGGTGAAAACACTGGACAAGCTGGACATCGAACAGATCGAAACCGAGAGCGGGACAGAGTTCCGCTTCCACTTGGCGGCACGCAGTTTCCTGCACAACCAAGTCCGAAGCTTTGTAGGAACTCTGGAACGGGTCGGCGCTGGGTCTTGGGACCCCATCGACGTAAAGACCGCCCTAGAGGCCTGCGACCGCGCGGCCTGCGGGCCGGTGAGCCCGCCCCAGGGGCTTTATCTGTCCAAGGTCGGATATCCCGACAACCCGTTTATCTAAGCGCCTCCTCGCTCAGGCAGGCCTGACCGAGACCAGATGGTTATCCCAGCTATAGCCGCCTGCCACGTGCAGCACTTTACCGCCATCTGCGCCACCTTCGAGCAAGCCACCTGCGAGGGTAATCGCAAAGCGGTCGCCGAATCGGGCAACGCCGCTGGCTTCGGGCAAAGCGCGACCATTGATCGGGGCACCTGTGGCTCCATCAAAGAACAGCACGTGCCCGCCTTTGGGGCCTGTCATCGCGATCTCTGATCCATCCGAAGAAATCGCGATACTGCCGGCGTATTGCTTGAGCCGCACGGTTTCGGGGTGATCAAAGAACGCCAACGCTTCGCCGCGCCGGTGGCTCGCCATCAGGGGCACGGCCGTCAGCGGGTTGCCTTGCCATTGCAGGGCGATCACCACACGGCCCGAGGCATCAGCGGCAATGTGACGGATCGAGTTCAGGCGCATATCCTCGGGAGGCTCTACCTGATCCACTATTCCGCCGTCAGCGTCCAAATAAGTCAGATTGGGCCGCATCGTCGGGATATTCAGGACCGAACGTTCGTAGTCCGGATGGGTCTGCATCCCGCCATTCGCCACCGCGAAACCACCATCGGCCAAGCGGATCATCTCGTGTGGGCCGATACCGCCCGACGGCAGTTCGCCAATCCGCTTGTAGCCATCCTCTGCGTCCCAAACGCCAAGCCGTCCATCAGGCACGTCATAGGCGTTTTCGGTGGTCAGCAGCAGTCGCCCATCCGCCGTAAAGGCGCCATGGCCGTAGAAGTGACGCCCCTCGGGGCTATCCAGCCGCGCGATCTCTGCCCCCGTCGCACAATCCAGCACCACAGCGAACCGACCCGGACGGCGGGCAAAGGCAACAGCTTCGGCGCGGAACGGGTGCGCCGCGGCGGCATGCCCCCGCGACGGGATGGGCAGTTCGAACACCACGTCCCCGTCTTCGGTCAATCCAACGAGCCAAGTCGAATTGCCCGCCTTGGACGCAGCGGTCAGATAGGCCGGTGCCCCCGCCATCGCCCAAGAGGGCCGCGCCATGGACAAAGCCGCGCCGGCAGCGCCGGAAATCAAGAAATGACGACGTTTCATATCAGTCCCCGTCCGCAGCGCTAAAGCCGGTTTCGACACCAAGGTTCGGCCCGATCTCTTGGTCCATTTCGCTTTGCAGATAGTGAACTTTGCTCTGCAGCCCCTCGACGCGAATGCGGGACATCGGGTCCGCGACCGCTTCGGAGATCGGCATACCAATGCTGTCCACACGGCCTTCGGTCTGTTCGAAAACGGTGTAGATCCACGAGCGGTTGTTCTCGGCGATATCGCCAGCAAAGCCGAACCGCACCACGTCCTCGATCCCCTTGAGTTGCGCGACGATGATGTCGTTGCTCAGGCCAGAGCGCCAAGCCTCGGCCTGCGTGGGGTTCGACCGTTCATAGGTGCCCAGAGGGCGCCCAAGACGCGTGTCCGCGATACGGGTCAGGCCGAAATCGAGCGCGGTGTAGACAACCTTGGTGAACTCCGAAGGCTCCAGATAGACCGGATTGTCGGGGCCAGCAGCGCGTGCCAGATCGGCCCAGCCGCCTTCGGCGAACCAGCCGTCATGAAGCTCGACCGCGATGCGGTGCAGGTTGCCAGCGACGCCGATCACGGCGGGGCACGTCTCGACCCCATCGGTGTAGGTCAGCATCTCGATCGCGGGCAAACCCTGCGCGCCAACGGACAGGGAGGCGACGACTGCCGGATCAGACTGTTCCTCGGCCGGTCTCTTCAGAAGATCGCGTAGCGCACGGCCAACAAAGTTCTTCTTGTCCGGCCAGAAATTCACCGTCAGCGCCGCGCCTTGGCTTTCGATCGGACCGAACTGGTAGCTGTCCAGCGGCGCCCACGCCATCCAAGTGTCATGGAACTGCTGCTTGAACGCGGCCTCGTCTGCAGTGCCCCCGCAATAGGCTTTGGCGACGTCGGTCAGGGCCTGCGTTTCCGTGACAAACGCCCCAAACTGACGATCAAACACCTCTAGCACACGGCGGCGGATGGCATCATGATCCACGACCCCGCGGCCCGGTGCAAAATAGGGCAGACCTGTTTCCTCGGAATGGGTTTCCAAGGGAACGCCCGGCGCCTCTTTGTTCTCAATAGACTGCGCTCCGGCGGTGCCCGCAAGAACAGACAACACAGCAGCGGACAGGGTAAGTTTGGCGGTCATTGTCACAAGGACTCCAGAAATTTAATCAACGCGCCGCGGTCGGCGGCAGACATGAGGCGCACAGTCTCGCGCGACGCTTCGGCCTCGCCCCCATGCCACAGGATTGCTTCAAGCAGATTACGGGCGCGTCCATCATGCAGAAAAAATGTATGCCCGCTCACGGTCTGGGTCATACCGATCCCCCACAAAGGCGGCGTCCGCCATTCTTGGCCATTGGCCTGCCATTCCGGCCGGTAGTCGGCAAGGCCCGGCCCCATGTCATGCAGTAACATATCGGTGTAGGGCCAGATCAACTGGAAGCTCTGTTCCGGCTGCTCGTTCAGGCGATCTGTCACAAATTTCGGCGTATGACAGCTGGTGCAGCCTGCATCATAGAACAGTTCCTTGCCGCGCAGGACCTCGGGATCGTCCAGATTGCGGCGGGCAGGCACGGCCAGATTGCGGCTGTAGAAGGTCACCAGATCCAGCACCTGATCCGACACCTCGAGGTTCTGCTGATCAGGCGTGTTGCCATCGGGCGCAGCACGGCATTCGGTTTGCGCGGCAGTGCATTCGCCGTAGCCTTCGGGGAACATTGAGGTCGAGAGGCCGATATCCGCATGGAAGGCCATCGCACTTTGTTCGCGGATGGTGGCAGAGCCCGCTTTTAGCCCGAAGCGCCCTAGCATCTCGCGGTCAAACTCGTGGTTCCAGACCATGTTCGGACGGCCGGAAATCCCGTCGCCATCCGCATCATCGGGGTCCGCATGGGCAAGGATATCAGCGGCGGGGATCGCCTCTAGCAGGCCGAGACCAATCATCTGGGGCGCAATGCGGGGACTGAGTTGCACGTCGGGATGCAAGGGCCCCGATTGCAGGTCCACTACGTCATACTCGGGTGCGCGTAGGGTGACCACGGTGCCGTCGCCCAAGGTCATCGGCACGTCCGAGTAAGTGATCTGCATCTGCCCCTCGGGCGCGATACCGGGGATGGATTTGTCCTGCAGTTGCAGGCCATAGGTCGGCTCTGGCGCGGCACCGAGATAGGCCAGCGTTTCCTCGGTCAGGTCGCTTTGATCTGCGGGGATCGACAGGCGCAGGAACATCGAGACGCCCTCGTCCCCTGCCCCTTCGGGCGGATGCCCGCGGCCATCCTTGATGTGGCAGCGCTGGCAAGCCCGCGCATTGTAGAGCGGCCCAAGCCCGTCGCTGGATACGGTCGAGGACGGCGCAGTCACCCAGAGCTTTTTGAAGAACCCGTTGCCGACTTTGAAATCCAACTCGCGCTCGAACGGCATGTTGGCAGAGGCGAATGAAAACGCATCGCTGGTGCGGATGTCGAACTTGGTCGCGGCGCCAGCGGGGTGGGTTTCGAACTGTTCGGGCTGTGTAAAGTCGGTCGTGGGCGCGGTCACCGCCGCGATGCGCGCCGCCTCGGCGGCGGTGCGCGGCACGACGTTCAGATGGGGCTCTGCCCCAGCGGCGCTGGCACAGGTCACCCCTGCCAGCAGCCAGAGCGCCTTAGCTTTCGGCTTGGTCCGCGGAATCCGCGTTGAGCATTTCGTAACGCTCGCCGCCGATGCGGTTGTAGAGATCAAGCTGGGTCTCAAGGAAATCAATATGGCCTTCCTCGTCGGCGATCAGCTCTTCGAAGAGGTTCTTCGAGACATAGTCGCCAACACTGTCACAGTGGTCGCGCGCCTCTTTGTAGAGGGTGCGTGCGTCATGCTCTCCGGCGAGGTCACATTCAAGGGTTTCCTTGGCATTCTGCCCGATCCGCAGGGGATCCAGCTTCTGCAGGTTCGGATGACCCTCGAGGAAGATGATGCGGTCGATCAGCTTGTCCGCGTGGTTCATTTCCTCGATGCTTTCTGCGCGGGATTTGGCGGCCAGTTTGCCCAGTCCCCAATCCTTTTGCAGGCGGTAGTGTACCCAGTACTGGTTAATCGCAGTCAATTCGCTGCGCAGAGCTGCGTTCAGGTACTCGATGACCTTTGCGTCGCCTTTCATGGAATTACCCTCCGTGTCCTTTGGCTGTGCGTTTAATGTGTGGCACGGCGGTCGGCGCGTCCAGACGCGGGACAGGGTATCTTTCGTTCTTGCGCATGGTGGACAGGAACAGGGGCATACACCCCCCGCAGTCCGCCTGCTTGCCCAGAGCGCGGTAGATCCGGCCGGGCGTAATCACGATGCTAGGGTCCGAGGCCCGCATCCAGTCAACCGCCGCGTTAATGTCGTGGTCGGTGATATTCTGACAGCTACAAACAATCATTCTACGTCTCCGACACAAGAAAAGTGGGCGCCCCGAAGGGCGCCCAAGGTGGTGTAATTACTGGAAGACAGCCGCTTCGTCGTCGAGGCTGTCCGAGCCCTCGACCGAGACCCCTTCGAGGCCAGCAACGGCAACAGCGCGCTCGATGTTGCGGGTCTGCGCGACCAGCGCATCAACAGCCGACATGATCAGAGCTTCGCCGGCTTCGTTGCCAGCGGCCAGCATCTGGTCGTAGCTGGTGCCGGCTTCGGCGGTCGATTTGATCGCGCCCAGCTGCATCATGGTGTGGTTGATGTCAGCCATCAGGTTCGACGCCAGCTCTGCGTCACGCTCTGCCACGTAGTCGTTCAGCGAGGGGCCTTCGACGACCGAGCCATCCACGCGCACATAGCGGCCGGTGTAGACGTTACGGATGCCCAGACCGTCGTAGTAGTGGCTGTTGTGGGTGTTGTCCGAGAAGCAGTCGTGCTCTTCTTCGGGGTCGTGCAGCAGAACGCCAAGCTTCATACGCTCGCCCGCCTGTTCGCCGTAGGACAACGAGCCCAGACCGGTGAAGGCCATGACCAAACCTTCGGTGCCGTCAGCGGTCACGTCCGCTCGGCCTTGGCCGTCAGCGCCCCAGTTGGCGACGGCGTCTTCGAGATCGGTGATCAGCAGGTCAGTCGCGGCAACCAGATACTGCGCGCGGCGGTCACAGTTGCCGTTGGTGCAGTTCGCGGTGTCAAAGTCGGTCGCGGGGCGTGCGCCTGCGCCGTGGTCAGTGCCGTTCAGGTCTTGGCCCCAGAGCAGGAATTCGATCGCGTGGTAGCCGGTGGCCACGTTCGCTTCGATGCCATCAACTTCGTGCAGGGATTCCAGAACCGCAGGCGTGATGGTCGCGGCGTCAATGGTGGTGCCCGAGACTTCGAAGCTGGGGTTCGCGATCACGTTCGCAAGGCTGAAGGGGTTCTCGTCGTTGCCGCCGAACATGGGGTCAACGTAGTCGATCAGGCCTTCGTCCAGCGGCCATGCGTTCACTTTGCCTTCCCACTCATCGACGGTGGGGTTACCGAAGCGGAAGGCTTCGGTCTGCTGGTAGGGCACGCGGGCGGCCAGCCAAGCCACCTTGGCCGCGGCCAGCGTTTCTTCGGTCGGGTTTGCGACCAGCGCGTCGACCGCGGTTTTCAGGTCTTTGGCCAGGGTCAGGCTGTCCTCGTAGCCCGCCAGAGCGATGTCGGCGTAGTTATTCAGAACGTCCCCAGCCTCGACGGCCATGGCACCTGTGGCTGCAAAAGTCATCGCCGAAGCAAGAAGTGTGGCGCGAAGTGTCATGTCGATTCCTTTAAAAGTCCCAATCGTGTTTCGTTGGTACCGTGGGTACCCGATCAAAGAAGTCAGGTAAAGAGTTTCCGACCTATTTAGTCGGAAAAAGAAAAGGGAGGACACAAAGTGCCCTCCCCTTCAGCAAATTCGCCTCAGTCGCGTCGATTACGACTGCTGACCTTTGGTCCATATCCACAGAGCGTTGTTCTCGTGGTTGCCGGTGTCTTCGCCGATGATGACCTGACCGTTTGCACGGACGAGAATGTTATCGGGGTTCGAGATCGAGTCGACGGGGCATGCGTTCGCGCCAGCGTCTTTGTTGTAGCCGTGGCCAGCAACAGCGGGGACCATTTTCGAGACGTTGAACGATGCGTCCAGTTCCATCTCGTAGACAACGCCGCACTTGTTCTCAGCAACGTCGATGTGGCCTTCGCCGTCAGACATGGTCTTCGACACTTCGGACATCGCAACGTACATGAAGGGAACCGAGCCATCAGCCGCGCCAGCGAGGTTGATGTTCACGCCTTCCATCTTGCGGAATTCAGCGGTCGCGCCCAGAGCTTTGGCCGCTTTGATCGACTCGAGGAACGCGACGCGGTTATCTGCTGCGTTGCCTGCCGCCCACTCTGCAACTTGCTCGTCAGAGATGTAGTTGGTTTCGCCGGCTTTGTGGTCTTCGAGGGTGATGCCGTCGTAGTCAGCAATCCAGCCTGCGATCTCTGCTTCGGACGAGTGGCCCAGTTCGATCCACTCCATGTCGAATGCGGTGGTCGCGGCATCAGCACCTGCGTCCGCCAGCTGGGTCAGCTTGGCTGCGTAGAGTGTGCCCGACGACAGGTCGCCAGCGGTGTCAGCAACGAACTTGAAGAACGCCTGACCGGTGCCGTCCGAGGTGGTGTACGCAGTTTTCTGGTCGGGCATGACGACCGAGTTCTCATGGCTCATGCGGCCCATTGCGAAACGCTTGACGGGGGCAGCTTCGCCTGCGGGATCGGTGATCTCGACGATGTAGCCGTAGTTATAGGGGTTCGGGTATTCGCCGAGATAAGACGCCAGCATCTGGTTGTCTTCGATCTCTTTGTACTCGGGGTTGTTCCACTCGGCGGTCTCGTCGAAGTACAGCTCTTCCGAGGTCAGAGGGGTGCCCCAAGGCGATACGGTGCCGAAGCAGTTGACCCAAGTGCCGCCAACTTTCGAGAAGTCGACCATCTCGATGTCGCCAACAGTCCAAGTGCCGTCTTCGCCGCGGGTCAGCGCTGCGCGCGACATGCCACCGGGACGGTTTTCCCAGTTGGTGAACAGGAAGCCAGCGTTGTCTTCGGTGGGAACAAAACCGTTGAAGTCTGGGTCGTTCGAGATCAGCAGTTCTTCGCCAGCGATCGACTTGATGATGCCCGCAACGCCCTTGTCACCTTCTTGGATCAGAACTTGATAGTCACCCAACGAGGTGACGACCGATGACTTGCCTTCTTCGTCCGAGGGAACGCCCGATGCCGATGCATCCCAGTTTGCGTTTGACACAACGCCGACGGTTGCTTTGTTAAAGGTGCCGTTCAGCTCGTCCGAGGGGTGCTGGACGTTGAAGAACAGGTCGTTGCCCTGTTCAAACAGGCCGGTGATTTCACCATCAAGCGGGACGGTCGCAACGCGAGTCAGGCTCTCTGCATATGCTGCCGAGGTCATCGCGGTGGCTGCCAGAAGGACTGCAATCGTCTTTTTCATAGGTCGCTCCAATAATAACACAGACCCTGCCCCGAGCGGGGAGGGTTCTGGCGCCGGAGTTATCAGCGGGATGTGACTATTCGCTTTCACTGCGGTGAAGGTTTTGTGACGCCCCCTCAGTGGAAGTCCCGACTGGGAAAGAGCCGCTTGGCCTGTTCCCGCGGATGGCGGGCACGGGGCGCAGGCGGGCCGGATTGCCATGTCTCTGGCTTTTGCGGGCCTTCGGGATCGGACAAGCGCGACAGCATCCACGACAGATCCTCGACCTCTTGGGCGATGACGTGAACCACCTGCCCTTCGCGCTGGATATAGCCGTTGATCCGCACCAGCCGCCCGCCAATCACCGCCCGGCGGAACTGCTCATAGACCTTGGGCCAGACGACCACGTTGCTGGTGCCGGTCTCGTCCTCTAGCGTCATAAAGATCACCCCGCTGGCCGTGCCCGGCCGCTGGCGCGTGATCACCAGCCCGCAAACAGACGTCCGCCCCAAAGGCGCGGTGGCCAGCCGTTCATGGGCCAACAGGTTCGGGATATGGGGACGCAGCAGCTCCATCGGGTGGGCACGCAGGGACAGACGCAGAGACAGATAATCGTCCACAACCTCTTCGCCCAAGGTCATGGCGGGCAGGTTTACATCGGGCTCAATGATGCCTTCTTCTTGGCTGAGATCGCTGAACAAGGGCAAGGGTTTGGGGGCCCGCAGCGCCTTGACCTGCCACAGAGCATCCCGCCGCCGCAGCCGCAGATCGGCAAAGGCATCGGCCTGCGCCAGCTTCTCCAGCGCGACGGGGGGCACACCCGCACGCCGCCACAGGCTCTCGACACTGGCATAACCGTTGCCACGGGCGGCGCTGATCCATTGGGCATCCTCTTGACGCAACCCTTTGACCTGCCGGAATCCCAGCCGCACCGCCAATTGCCCGTCCGGCCTGCGCTCCAAAGTGTTGTCCCAGTCGCTCATGTTCACGCAGACGGGGCGGATTTCGATCCCGTGGTCCCGCATATCCCGCACGATCTGCGCAGGGGCATAAAACCCCATGGGCTGCGAATTCAGCAGCGCACAGCCGAACGCTGCCGGATGGTGCCGTTTGAGCCAAGCAGAGGCATAGACCAGCAGCGCGAAACTGGCGGCGTGGCTTTCCGGGAAGCCATATTCGCCAAAGCCCTCGATCTGGCTGAAACACCGCTCTGCGAAATCAGGCGCATAGCCCCGCGACAGCATCCCGCCCACAAACCGGTCGCGGAAGGTGCTGATCGTCCCCATCCGCTTAAAAGTCGCCAGACTGCGCCGCAGACGGTCCGCCTCGCCCGGACTGAAGCCCGCCGCGACGATGGCGATCTGCATGGCCTGCTCTTGGAACAGCGGCACCCCCAGCGTTTTGCCCAAGACATTGCGCAGGTCTTCGGAGGGCAGCATCACAGGCTCTTGTCCCTGCCGCCGCCGGATATAGGGGTGCACCATGCCGCCCTGAATGGGACCGGGGCGGACGATGGCGACCTCGATCACCAGATCGTAGAACTGGCGCGGCTGCATGCGTGGCAAGAAGTTGAGCTGCGCGCGGCTTTCCACCTGAAACACCCCGATCGCGTCGGCCGCACATAACATGTCATAGGTCCGCGCATCCTCTCGCGGCAGGTTCTCCAGCGTGTAGCGCGGCCCGCCCTGCCCCGCGATCAGGTCAAAGCTTTTTCGGATGCACGTCAGCATCCCAAGGCTCAGGACATCGACCTTGAGAATCCCCAAGGCGTCGATGTCGTCCTTGTCCCACTCGATGACCGTGCGCCCCTCCATCGCAGCGTTTTCAATCGGGCACAGCTCATCCAGCCGACCGCGCGTGATGATAAAGCCCCCCACATGCTGCGAGAGGTGACGCGGAAAGCCCGTGATCTCTCCGATCAGGCGCAGGGTCAGGGCCAGCCGCCGGTCGTTCGGGTCCAGCCCCAATTCGCGAACCCGTTCTGGGTCCAGACCACTGCGGGACCACCCGCTCGCCTGCCCCGCCAACGCGCCGATCAAATCTTCACTCAGGCCCATAACCTTGCCGACCTCGCGGATGGCGGCGCGGCTGCGGAAATGGATCACCGTGGCGCAGAGTCCCGCGCGGTGCCGTCCGTATTTCTCGTAGATGTGCTGGATCACCTCTTCGCGGCGCTCGTGTTCGAAATCCACGTCGATATCTGGCGGCTCGCCCCGCTGTTCACTGACAAACCGCTCAAAGACCATGGTGATCACCTCTGGCCCCACCTCTGTCACGCCGAGCGCGTAACAGAGGATCGAGTTCGCCGCCGACCCGCGCCCTTGGCACAAAATCCCCCGGCTGCGGGCAAATTCCACGATGTCATGGACGGTCAGGAAATAGGCGGCAAAGCCCAGCTTCTCGACCAATTGCAACTCTTTGGTGACCATCATGCGGGTACGTTCGGTGATCCCCGCAGGATAGCGCCGCCGCAAGCCCTGCTCGACCAACCGCGCCAGCCGCGCCTGAGGCGTCTCGCCGTCCGCGATCTCGTCGGGGTATTCATAAGACAGCTCAGACAGGTCAAAGGCGCAGCGGCCCGCAACCTCGATCGTGCGGCGCAGGGCGGCGGGATAGGCCGCAAAGATGCGGGCCATATCCTCGGGGCTTTTCAGCCTGCGCTCCGCGTTCAAGAGCGCGTGCTGGCCGATCCGGTCGATCACCAGCCCCTCGCGCAGACAGGTCAGCACGTCCGCCATCTGGCGGCGACTGGCGTGGTGCATCAGCACATCATTCAGCGCCACCATCGGGGCCGAGCACGCCTGCGCCGCCCGCGCACAGCCCGCCAAGTGGGCCGCATCCGTCCCGTCATAGCGCGGCGCAGCACCGAAATAGAGCTGCCCCGGTGCCGTCCGCGCCAGTTGCGTCAACTGCCCCAGCATCCGCGCATCTTCAGGGTCGATCATGGGCAAAGCCACCATCACCAGATCGGCACAGTTTTCCAGCAGGTCCGCAAATCCCAGATCGCAGCCCCCCTTGTCCGCGCGCCGCTTGCCCAAGGTCAGCAGCCGAGACAGCCGCGCATACCCGTCGCGGTTCATCGGATAGGCCAGAATATGCGCCTCGCAATCGCGCAAGACGATCCGCGACCCCACGATCAGGCGCGGCAGATGCACGACCTGCGCGGTCACCGTTTCGGGTGCTTGCCACTGCTGACGGCTCGACGGGTCCACCCCGACCGAAGACCGGATGACCACGGTCGCGCCCTCTTCCTCGGCGGTGCGTTTAAGTTCGCGCAAGGCCGACCACGCCCGCACCACACCGGCCAGCGAATTGCGGTCAGTGATGGCCACAGCCTCCAGCCCCAATTCGGCAGCACGGCTGACCATTTCCTCGGGGTGCGAGGCCCCGCGCAAGAAGGTGAAGTTCGATGTGACAGCAAGCTCAGCGTATTTCATGGCACACCTCAGAACAGCCCCTGCACGTACCACGCAGGGTCTTGGGGCGTGTGGAACATCCACAGCCGCCAGCCCTCTCGGGTTTGCACGCGCCAGTAATCCCGCAGGCCAGACCGCCATGCGGGATCATCCAGCCACCATTCGGGCGCGATCCGCTCTGGCCCCTCGGCCTCTAGCAGGTGCAGGTCCATCCGCCGCCACCGGAACCGCCGCGGCACTGCCCGCGCGCCCGACCCGCCCACCGCTTCGGGGGCAAAGATCAGCACAGGCCGCGCCCGTGGCACATCGGGCCAGACCGCCGCCGGTTCGGACCAAGCCGCCGCCGCCGTGCTGAATGCCCTCTCCGGGATATGGCTGTCCGCCGGTTGCCAGCGCAGCACATTCTCCAGCCCCAAGCGCCCGCCAATCCGCGTCATCAGATCGGCCAAGGCCCCCGCCCGCGCAATATCCCCGGGCACCGAATGGGCGGTCACCTGTTCGGGGGGCAAGGCCTCGGCCACCGTCGCCTCGAGCCGCATCTGGTCAATGCCATAGCCCGCGTCGATCTCGTCCACGCCCTTGGCGAACAGAGGCGCGATGTCGTCCGGTTTCCGCATGGGCCGCGCAAGCCGCAATTCGACCGAAGCATCGCGCAAATCCACCCGCCGCAGGGTCAGCAGCAGGGTCCGCGCGCCTTCTCCGGCGTCCTCAAGCTGCGGGCAGAGTTGCCCCAGCAGGTGCCGCACGCCTTCCATCACATCATCGGTCCGGCCAATAGGCTCGGCCAAGGTCAGCCGCGCCGCAGGGCGTTCGCGTTCGGTCACCGGCGTGATGGATTCGGGCTGCACCCCCAGCGCCTGATCCAATCGCACCAAAGGCTCCTGCCCGAACCGCCGCCCCACCGTCGCACGGGGCAAGGCCGCCAGATCCGCCACCTTGCGCACCCCTAGACGGGCGAGCCCCTCAATCACGTCATCTTCCAGCCGCAGGGCACCCACGGGCAACGGCCAAAGCCGCGCACGCACCTGATCCCCCAGCGCGATCCCTTCGTCATAGCGGGCCAGCGCCCACGCCGCGCCCCGCGTCGGCGCCACCCCCAGCCGCACGGTGAACCCCGCCCGCATCAAGCGTTGGCGCAAGTCGGCCATCAGCGCCTCTGGCCCGCCCATCAGATGCGACGATCCGGTGATGTCCATGACCAGCCCATCCTCGCCCTCGAGCCCGACCCAAGGGCAATAGCGCCCCGCCCACCGCGCCAGCATCCGCAAGAATCGCGCGTCCCCCCGCGGATCGGCGGGCACCGTCGTCAGATCGGGGCACATGGCCCGCGCATCCGCGAGACCCATCCCCGCCTGCAATCCGGCCCGCGAGGCGGCCATACTCAGACATGTAACCTGCTCTGACCCGCGATTCCGGCCCACCACAGCAAAAGGCCCCGCCACCGAACGGCGACGCAGGGCGCGCTGGCTGGCCAGACGCAGGAACCACACGGACAGTATCTCGCGACTCACAATGAACCTCCGACTCGAATGTTCACTATATGTTCTATTTACCAAACTGTCCCGCCGCGCAAAGGGATCAGAGGACTTGAAAGTTCAAATATGAGAAAATCGCTGCGCCATTTCGATAACCGCCCTGACCATTTCCATGGCGCAGATGGCGCTGCTTCCAACTAGACCACGTTCAATCAGCGCGTCACAAAACCTATTCACGTCGGCACGTGTGTAGCTGGTGAAGACCTTGTCCTTCACAGCATCGATGACATAGCCACAGGATCGCTCCGTCGCCCTCAGGAACGTCTCTGACTTCCCTTGACCTTGAGCCGTTGATAAATTCCCACCGCTTCAGAGAGCTTCACAGAGGCGCTTACAGGCTGCTGCGGCAGTGCCTGATGGCCATTGGGGAGCGCGGCCATCCCTAGCCCCATCCCGCGTTTGCCGAAGCATATGCTGTCCAGGCAAATCCTTCTGCCGCAGACGAAGATGGTACCAATATTCGTCGAGTTGCTATGCCGCACTTTGCGACCGAGAGGCTGCGACACGAGCCGCCTTGGTCTGAAGCGAATACTGGATGCGGGATGCGAGATAGTAGTGCGAAAGGTCCGAAGGAATCCGGCGCGAAAAGTAGTACACACAGTCTTTGGTGAACGAGTATGGGACTAAAATGGTCTCCGACATGGTCTACGGTGGCTCCAACCTGGGTTAAAGCCGAGGCAAAACAATGGCTTGAAGCTTGCGTTGGTACCCGCGGCCGGACTCGAACCGGCACGGCACAAAGGCCTAGGGATTTTAAGTCCCCTATGTCTACCATTCCATCACGCGGGCACGTGTCTGGGTGCGCGGACATTACCGTTCTGTGCGGGGAATGCAACTTGGAATAGGTGTTATAATTCCTCGCCTTGCGGCTCTTTCAGCAAAGCGCGTTCCGGCAGCCACGGGTTCAAGGCCAGCGCCTGTTTCAGGATGTCTTGCGCCTCTGCCTCGCGGCCAAGGGCGATCAAGGTCATCGCTTTGCCCGTCATGGCGCCCAAGTGTTGGGGCAGCAGCGTCAAAGCGCGATCGATATCTGGCAGCGCGGCCTCGTAGTCCTCTTGGACAAAGCGGATGATGGCGCGCTGGTTGTACCCTTCGGCATATTCTGGACAGTAGTCGGTCAGGGCGTCAAAGGCTTTGATGGCAGCCGGGAAATCACCCATCCGGAACCGCTCCATCCCCGCATCCAGATAGTCCTGCGCGGTTTGGTCCGGCGCGTCGGTCAGCACCCGCCACATGCGGTTGTGCAAATCCAGCGCGACATTGCGATCCGGCGCCTTGGCGAAACGCGAGACGACAGCGCTTAGGGCCTGTTCCTGCGCGGGGTCAGGCGGGCATTCGGCCAGCGCGGTGGCGGGCCACAAAGTCAGGAGCAGCAACCGTTTCATCATAGGGATGATCTGTGCCGCACCCCGCTTGCGTCAAGTCAAATCCCCCGACACGGTTTCCTTGACCGCTTCCATCACCACAAAGGTCGAGGTGTGTGAAACCCCTGGCAGGGTCGAAATCTTCTCGCCCAAAACCTGACGATAGGACGCCATATCCCGCGTACGGATCTTTAGCAGATAGTCAAAATTCCCTGCAATCATATGGCATTGCTCGACCTCGGCTATCTTGGCCACGGCGCGGTTGAACGCTGTCAGAGCCGCCTCTCGGGTGTCCCCCAATTTCACCTCAACAAAGGCCACGTGGTCCAGCCCTAGCTTTACCGGATCCAGCAGCGCGCGATACCCGATGATGATCCCCGACATCTCGAGCCGCCGCAGCCGCGCTTGGGTGGGGGATTTCGACAGGCCAATCCGCTTGGCCAACTCGGTGACACTCAGCCGTGCTTCGCGGCCCAGCTCGGACAGAATCGCGTAATCAAACCGGTCAAGGTTCGCCTGATCATCTTGCATCGCAAAACCCCACAAATAAAGTCGATCTGAATAGTCAAACTCCATAACATCGGGAATATTGACCACTTATCCTTTGGTATTATGGCCGAAATGGGAAAGGAACACCATGATGCTAGATGAGAAGATGGCGTTGCCCCTGCGGATTGACGCAGCCACCTACGCCAATGAAGACGCTGTCCTGGCCGCTCTGGTAGAGGCAGCAGACCTATCCGCCGCAGATCGCGCCCAGATTTCCGCCAACGCCGCAAAACTGGTCAGCGACATCCGCGGCCGTACCAATCCGGGTCTGATGGAAGTCTTTCTGGCCGAATACGGCCTGTCCACCGACGAAGGCATCGCCCTGATGTGTCTGGCCGAGGCCCTGCTGCGCGTGCCCGACGCCGACACCATCGACGCCCTGATCGAGGACAAGATCGCCCCCAGTGACTGGGGCAAGCACATGGGCCACTCGACCTCTTCGCTCGTGAACGCCTCGACCTGGGCCCTGCTCCTGACCGGCAAAGTGCTGGAAGAGAAAAAGCCCGGCCCCGTTGGCCACCTGCGCAGCGCCATCCGCCGTTTGGGCGAGCCTGTCATCCGCACCGCCGTCGGCCGCGCGATGAAGGAAATGGGCCGCCAGTTCGTGCTGGGTGAGAACATCGAAGCCGCCATGAAACGCGCCGCCAAGATGGAAGAGCGCGGCTACACCTATTCCTACGACATGCTCGGCGAGGCGGCCCGCACCTACGAGGATGCAGAGCGTTACTTCACCGCCTATTCCCGTGCGATCACTGCGATTGCCAGCGCCTGCACCCATCAGGACATCCGCAAGAACCCCGGCATTTCGGTCAAACTCTCGGCCCTGCACCCGCGCTATACCGTGGCGCAGCGGGACGCGATGATGCACCTGCTGGTAGAACGCCTGACCAAGCTCTGCGTCCAGGCCGCCGAAGCCGGCATGGGCCTGAACATCGACGCCGAAGAAGCCAACCGTCTGGCCCTGTCGCTCGAAGTGATCGAGGCCACCATGGCCGATCCCCGTCTGGCCGGATGGGAGGGCTTTGGCATCGTCGTCCAGGCCTATGGCAAACGCGCCGGTGACGCGATCGACTGGCTCTATGAGACCGCGCAGCGCCTTGATCGCAAGATCATGGTCCGTCTGGTCAAGGGCGCCTATTGGGATACCGAAATCAAGCATGCCCAAGTCATGGGTGTCAGCGATTTCCCCGTCTTTACCGACAAACACGCCACCGACATCAGCTACATCGCGAACGCCAAGAAGCTGCTGTCGATGACCGACCGCATCTACCCCCAGTTCGCCACACACAACGCGCACACCGTTCAGGCCGTCCTGCATTACGCGGGCAGCGACCGCGACAGCTTCGAATTCCAGCGCCTGCATGGCATGGGCGAGAGCCTGCACGACATCGTGCACACGAATGAAAAGACCCGCTGCCGCATCTACGCGCCCGTCGGCGCCCACCGCGACCTGCTGGCCTATCTGGTCCGCCGCCTCTTGGAAAACGGCGCGAACAGTTCGTTCGTGAACCAGATCGTGAACGAAGCGGTGCCGCCCTCGGTCGTCGCCTCTGACCCGTTTGACGCGGTTGCGGGCCGCCCCGCGCACCTGCTGACGGGGCCCGAGCTGTTCGGCACCCGCCCCAACTCGATGGGTTGGGACATCGAGCACGCCCAAACCCTGACCACCGTCGAGCACGACCGCAATGTCTGGCGCGCCCACCAGTGGCACGCCGCGCCCTTGTTGGCGGGCACCGCAGCACCCCAACCTGCGCTAACCGTGGACAACCCGGCCGTGCCTGCCGACACCCCCGGCCAAGTGCGCTTTGCCTCTAGCGCCGACGTGGAAACCGCTTTGTCTGCCGCCACCCCTTGGGCCGCAGACCGTGCTACCCGCGCCGCCGTGCTGAACCGCGCCGCCGACCTGTTCGAAGCGAACTACGGCGAGCTCTTCGCCCTGATCAGCCGCGAAGCTGGCAAGTCCCTGCCCGACGCCATCGCCGAACTGCGCGAGGCCGTGGACTTCTTGCGCTACTACGCCGCCAACGCGCCAGAGGCCGCGCCCGTGGGCACCTTCACCTGCATTTCGCCTTGGAACTTCCCCTTCGCGATCTTCACCGGTCAGGTGTCCGCCGCACTGGCCACGGGCAACGCCGTTCTGGCCAAACCCGCCGAACAAACGCCCCTGATCGCCTTCCGCGCCGTGCAATTGATGCACGAGGCTGGCGTTCCCGCCACCGCTCTGCAACTCTTGCCCGGCGCGGGGGATGTGGGCGCGGCGCTGACCTCGGACGCCCGCGTGGGCGGCGTGGCCTTTACCGGCTCGACCGAGACCGCGCTGAAAATCCGCAGCGCCATGGCGAAACACATGACCCCCGGCGCCCCGCTGATCGCGGAAACCGGCGGTCTGAACGCCATGATCGTGGACAGCACCGCCCTGCCCGAACAGGCGGTCCAAGCCGTGATCGAAAGCGCCTTCCAATCCGCGGGCCAGCGCTGCTCGGCCCTGCGGTGCCTCTACGTGCAGGAAGATGTCGCCCCGAACCTGCAGAAAATGCTGATCGGCGCGATCAACACCCTGACCGTCGGCAATCCGTGGGACATCAGCACCGACGTCGGCCCCGTGATCGACGAAGAGGCCCAGTCCGGCATCCAGTCCTATATCGAAACCGCCCGCGCCGAGGGCCGCGTGTTGCACCAACTGGATACCCCGAGCGAAGGCACCTTTGCCCGCCCCACCCTGCTGCGCGTCGGCTCGATCAAGGACATGGAGCGCGAAATCTTTGGCCCCGTTCTGCATCTCGCGACCTTCAAGGCCGGTGAGCTGGACCAGGTGATCGCGGACATCAACGCCACGGGCTATGGCCTGACCTTTGGCCTGCAAACGCGGATCGACGACCGTGTGCAGCACGTGACCGAGGCCGTCCGCGCGGGCAACATCTATGTGAACCGCAACCAGATCGGCGCGATAGTGGGCAGCCAACCCTTTGGCGGCGAAGGCCTGTCCGGCACCGGCCCCAAGGCGGGCGGTCCCAACTATCTGACCCGCTTCACCAAGCGCCCCGCCCCTGCGCAGGCGGCCGAATGGCCGGTTCCGATGACAGACACTGACCTGCAGAAAATGGTAGACCAAGCGGGCGAAGGCCCCGCCCCTACCACGATCACCCTGCCCGGCCCGACCGGCGAGTCGAACCGCCTGACCGCCATGGCCCGCCCGCCGGTGCTGTGCCTTGGGCCGACGGCGGCGCTCGCTGCGGAACAAGCAGCGGCGATCCGGTCCCTTGGCGGTGTGGCCGTGGCCGCAACCGGCGCGGTCAGCCCCGAGGTATTAACCAAGCTTCGCGGCATTTCCGGTGTGGTCTATTGGGGCGATGCGGCGCAGGCCCGCGCCTATGGCGTGGCGCTGAGCTATCGCACCGGCCCGATCCTGCCCCTGATCACCGGTCTGCCCGATACAGGGCATGCCCGTCACGAGCGCCATGTTTGTGTGGACACCACTGCGGCGGGTGGAAACGCCGCGCTTCTGGCTGCGTCGTCTTAACCGCAGTCGGTCCCCCAAACTTGGGCGGCGGTTCCTGTGGGACTGCCGCCTTTTTTACTTGGAAAGCGCGCAGCGGGGGCCAGCCCCCGCACCCCCGGGGTATTTTCGCCAAGATGAAGGGGATGAGGAAGGTTAATTCGGGGTGGGGCTTGACCGGAGGGGGTCTGCGCCCGATCTCATAAGTCATGTTTCCGATCCGAGACCAGAACCCGTCAAGGCAGGTGCCTTTTGTCACTTACGCCCTGATCGCGGCGAATGTGCTCGCGTTTTTCACCCACTGGCCACTGTTGGTGAGCGATGCAGAGTTGCAGCGCGTCTATGTGGATTGGGCGCTGTTTCCTGTGCTCGTGACGCGCGGGGAGCACCTGTATACGCTGGTCACCTCGATGTTCATGCATGGCAGCTTCATGCACATCGCGGGGAATATGCTGTTCCTGTATATCTTCGGCGACAACATGGAAGAGCAGTTCGGGCGGAAACGCTATCTGCTGTTCTATCTGGCGTCCGGACTGGCGGCGGCGATATTTCAGGTGGTGGCAGAGCCGTTTAGCACCGTGCCTATGGTGGGCGCATCTGGGGCGATCGCGGGGGTCATGGGGGGCTATTTGCTGCTGTTTCCCAAGGCGCGCGTCGACATTTTGCTGATCCTGATCATCATCTGGCGCGTCGTCACTGTGCCCGCGTGGCTGATGCTGGGCCTGTGGTTTACGTTTCAGCTATTTGGCGGGCTTGGAACGCCGACAGATGAAGGCGGGGTCGCTTATTGGGCGCATATCGGCGGCTTCGTGGCGGGGATCGTCCTGACATGGCCGCTGTGGCGCAGGAAAGGCGGGCGACGGTTCTGGGATCGGCAGATCGGCATGTACGCCGTTCATCGGGATTATGCATGGCACCGGACGCAGGTGCCTCGGGTCCGGCGGCGCTGAATGCAAAAAGGCCGCTCTGAGTGGAGCGGCCTTTGGGAAATTCGACGATCAAAGGGATCAGACTTCGCGGATGATCTTGGCGAAACGGTCGTAAACGTCGGGGTTCGCAACCAGGATTTCACCGTCTTCCAGCGGATCGCGGCCTTCGCGGATCGGGCCGACCATGCCGCCCGCTTCGGAGACCAGCAGCATACCCGCCGCGAAGTCCCACGAATGCATCTCACGCTCCCAGTAACCCTCGTAGCGGCCAGCGGCCACGTAAGCCAAATCTAGCGAGGCTGCGCCCCAGCGACGGACGCCAGCGCATTCGGGCATCAGGCGCGACAGGTCGCGGATGGTTGCGGGCAGAGTGCGCTTGGTGCCCCACGGAACGCCGGTCGCAAACACCGAGTCGACCATCTGGTGACGGCCCGACACACGCAGACGCTTCTGGTCGTTCAGCCAGCAGCCCGCACCCTTTTCGGCAAAGAACATCTCGTCCTTGGCAGGGTCAAAGACCACAGCCGATACGATCTGGCCCTTGTGCTCCAACGCGATCGACACAGCCCAGTGGGGCATGCCGTGAAGGTAGTTGGTGGTGCCGTCCAGCGGGTCGACGATCCAGCGGCGGGTGGGGTCTTCGCCCTTCACTTCGCCGGTTTCCTCGCCGAGGTACCCATAGGTCGGGCGGGCACCCAGCAGCTCTTCGCGCAGGATATGCTCTGCAGCCAAGTCGGCGCGGCTCACGAAGTCGCCCGCGCCCTTGCGCGAGACCTGAAGGTTTTCGACTTCGCGGAAGTCCTTGACCAGCGAACGGCCCGCCTTGCGTGCCGCCTTGATCATGATGTTCAGATTTGCGCTGCCCTGCATCCAACCGGCTCCTTTGTCTCAAGGCGCCCGTTTACGCATTCAAACCCCGTTTGCCAAGGGCTGATTCCCGATCAAAGTGCTTGCAGCTTGTGCGCTTCTTCTTCGGCCAGACGCAGCAGATCAACCATATAGGGTTTCTGGCGATCCTCTTCACGCAGAGCGGCATAGAGACGGCGGGTGATGCCGTTCTTGGTCAGGGGGCGCGTGACATAGTCACTATTATACTTCACTTCGCGCACCACCCAGTCGGGTAGAACGGCAACGCCGCGGTTCGACGCAACGAGCAACAGAATCACCGCTGTGAGTTCTGCTTGGCGTACGGCGGCTGGCTCGACCTTGGCGGGGGTCAGAAGCTGGTTAAAGATGTCCAGACGCGCGCGATCCACCGGATAGGTGATCAGCGTCTCGCCACGGAAATCCGCCGCGTCGATATAGGGTTTCTGCGCCAAAGGGTTGTCCTTGGAGGCGACAAAGATCGGGTGATAATCGAACAGCGGCTCAAAAATCACGTCGCGCAGATCTTCGGGGTCCGAGGATACGACCACATCCACCTCTTCCTTTTGCAAGGCGGGCAGCGCGTCAAAGGCCAGACCGGGGCGAATATCCACATCCACATCGGGCCAAAGCTTGCGGAACTGTTCCAGCACCGGAAAGAGCCATTCGAAACAGGCGTGGCATTCGATCGCGATGTGCAGGCGCCCCGACTTGCCGGACCGCAAGCCCATAAACTCCTCTTGAATCGCTTCGACTTCGGGCAAAATTCGATTTGCCGCACGGAGCAGACGCATCCCCGCAGCCGACAACTTCATCGGTTTGGATTTGCGCACGAACAGCTCGACGCCGCACTGCTCTTCTAACCCTTTGATTTGGTGTGACAAAGCGGATTGCGTGATGTTCAGAATATCCGCCGCGCGGGCCAGACCGCCCGCTTCGTGAATGGCTTTGATGCTGCGCAGATGGCGGAACTCGATGTGCATCTTGGAGTTTGGCTCATGTTGATGTTGAAAATAATGAGTTTGTCTCACAACGACGTTTGTGAGACAAGAGCGACATAGCAAAGGAGTTTATCCATGACCGCACCGCGCATTTCCTTCGAATTCTTCCCGCCCCAGTCGCTGGAAGCTTCGTTCCGTCTCTGGGATACCGTGCAGGTGCTGGCGCCCATGGGACCCCGTTTTATTTCCGTGACTTACGGCGCTGGTGGCACCACCCGTGATTTGACCCACGAGGCTGTGACCACCCTGCACAAGACCACTGGTCTGCCCGTAGCGGCTCACCTGACGTGCGTCAACGCCACCCGCGAAGAGACGTTGAACATCGCCAACAGCTATGCCGAAGCCGGCATCAACCAGATCGTGGCCCTGCGCGGCGACCCGCCCAAAGGGACCGGCGGCTTCCAGCAGCACCCCGAAGGCTTTGCCGACAGCTGCGAGCTGATCAGCGCGCTGGCCGACACTGGCAAGTTCACCCTACGTGTGGGCGCCTACCCCGAGAAGCACCCCGAAGCGACCGACCACAAAGCGGACGTTGAATGGCTGAAGCGCAAACTGGATGCCGGTGCGTCCGAGGCGCTGACTCAGTTCTTCTTCGAGGCAGAGACCTTCTTGCGCTTCCGT
The DNA here is from genome assembly GCA_030433335.1 of Alphaproteobacteria bacterium. Taxonomy (GTDB): domain Bacteria; phylum Pseudomonadota; class Alphaproteobacteria; order Rhodobacterales; family Rhodobacteraceae; genus Donghicola. Next base: position 95,608 of record JAUILL010000009.1, read on the forward strand.
GACGCTTGCGCCGACGCGGGCATCACCGCGCCGATCATCCCCGGCATCCTGCCGATCGAAAACTGGAAGGGCGTCAAGAAATTCTCGACCGCTTGCGGCACTTCGGTTCCCGCATGGCTGGACGACGCCTTTGACAAGGCGATCCGTGATGGCCGTCAGGACCTGCTGGCCACCGCGCTCTGCACCGAGCTGTGTGACGAGTTGCTGCAAGAAGGCGTCGAAGACCTGCACTTCTACACTCTGAACCGTCCCGAACTGACCCGCGACGTGTGCCACGCCCTTGGCGTCACTCCGCAGGTGAAGCTTCAGAACGTTGCCTGATCCGAACAATCGGGGCATGCTGCACGCGCAACATGCCCCTTTTTGTGACCGGCAGAATTTATGACCAAAGACACCTCTTCCGACGCCCCGCTGAGCCCAGAGCTTTCGGGGCTCGAAAACCTTTTGCGGATCATTAATGGTGAATCGCCCGAGCCTCCGATTTGGGCCGCGATGGGCTATTCCATGACCCACGCCGCCCATGGCACCGTCACCCTGCGCGGCGCACCAATGCCCGATCACACCAATCTGGTCGGTTCGACCCACGGTGGCTGGTACGCAACGCTGCTGGACAGCGCCCTTGGCGGCGCGGTGAACAGCACCAGCAAACCCGGCGAGCATTCCCTGACACTTGAGCTCAAGGTCAACATCATCCGCCCGATTCCCGTCGGCATGGAGGTCGAGGCCATTGGCGAGGTTGATCACGCTGGCCGCCGCACCGGCGTTGCCAACGCACGCATCCATGGGGTCGAGGATGGCAAGCTCTACGCCACAGCCTCAACCACGATGCTGACCATCAGTTAATCACGATATCCTTGGGCGGGATCGCCTCGGCTGCCAAAGTCGCCGGGGGCACTACAGCCGACCGTGCAGCCTGATCGCTGGCCCAGATATGGTCATCATAGCGGCCATTCACCGTTTCGTGCAGCGTTTCAGAGATATCAGCGCCAACGGTCCGCGCCTTGCGCGCCAAGAAGACTTTGCCCAGCCCGCGCCACGTCCCCATATTCGGCGCGCGTGGGTCGGTGGGGAAACGATAGCGCCAGTTGATCGGCAAAGGCAGGCCGCAATCCTCGGCCTTGCCCAGCATCCAGACCAGCGGAATGTTCGACAGCGGCCGCGCCTCTAGGAACCCGTCCAGCTGTCCGCCCACATCCCCATGGGTGCCACGGAACCACATCTGTTCAATATGTGCGGGGCAATCATCGGTCGTCTCCCACATGACAGGCGAGAACCCGACCCGTGTCTCATCCAAAGCCAAAGCGTGATACCCGCGCCGGATGGACCGACCCAGCAGATGGTTATGGAACCCGTGCTTCTTGTCCGCAGCCGCCGCGAAGAAGGGCAAACGGTTGCCCAACGCCTTCACCGTATCCCAAACACCGACCATATCGATCGGGACTTCGTCATGGCACACACGGCTCAGGAACGCGCGATCTGTCGGATGCACGCCCCGCTGATAAATCCGGTAGATGTTGCGCACATTGCGCACGGTTGCCTCTGGCCCGCGCAGAAGGCCGACGCTGTCGATCACTCCCGCCAACGAGCGCACCGCATAGGCGCCCCGTGAATAGCCGAACAGGAAAATCCGGTCCCCCGGATGATAGCGCGAGGCTAGATAGCCATAGGCTCGCCGAATCTGGCGGTTCAGCCCCCGCCCCTGCATGACATCGTTCCAACTGCGCCAGTCGCGCAACTGAATGCCCGCCTCATAATACAGGGACACAGGCATCCCGACCTCGTGCAACAACCGGTAGGTCAGGCCCGCATTGGTTTCGAGTCCCAGCGTAAGGCGGGACATGGTGCCGTCGAGAATAATAACGTGAGTGACCGGCTGACGGGTATAGCTCCGCGCCGTATGCAATTCCTTGGGGCTGGCCCGCAGCCAACCCAGAAACCTATCACTCAGCCGCCACCGCATGGCTCTTCAACAGCTCCCACATTTTCAGAGGGGTAAAGGGCATGTCGACCCTTGTGATTCCTCTGCTCCAAACGGCGTCTTGCACCGCATTCCCTACAGCAGCCAGTGCACCAACCGTGCCAGCTTCGCCGCAGCCCTTCATTCCCATGATATTTGCTGTGCTGGGAACGGGCTCTGACGTGAACGACACCCAAGGGCAATCGACCGCCCGCGGCATCGCATAATCCATGAAACTCGCGGTCAAGAGCTGGCCCGTATCATCATACACCACATGCTCGGAAATTGCCTGACCAATCCCTTGGGCCACGCCGCCGTGCACCTGCCCCTCGGCCAGCAAGGGGTTGATCAGGTTGCCGAAATCATCAACCACGGTGTAGCGGTCGACGGTCACGACACCGGTGTCAGGATCAATCTCGACCTCTGCGAAATGCGCACCGTTGGGGTAGGACCGACCGGGCAGCTTGGCACGCGCCTCGTGGGTCAGCAGATCATCGCGCCCCGCATCCCGCGCCATCTGCGCGGCCTCCAGCATGGTGGGGGCCGTGTTCGACCCCTCAATCCGGAAACGTTCGTCGTCAAAGCTGACATCATCCAGCGACGCACCCTCAGCCTCGGCCAGAAATGCCGAGAAGGCTTCGATCATCTTGGCCGTCGTTGCCAAAGTCGCGGTATTCTGCGTGGTCACAGAACGCGAGCCGCCTGTGCCCCCGCCCCGCGCAATCAAATCGCTGTCCCCTTGAATGACGGAAATCCGTTCCACCGGAATGCCAGTCTGGTCGCTCAGGAACTGGGCATAGACCGTCTCATGCCCCTGACCGTTCGACTGCGTGCCTACATAGATCGACACAGTGCCGTCGTCGTGGAACTCAACCTTCGCCCCTTCGGAGGGATCACCTAGGATACTCTCGATGTAGTAACACAGCCCCATGCCGCGCAGACGCCCCTGCGCCGCGCTCGCCTCTTTGCGGGCGGCAAAGCCACGGAGGTCCGCCTCGGCCTCGGCCCGATCCAGAACGCGATTGAAGTCGCCCACGTCGTACAACTCTCCCGTCGCCGATTTATAGGGAAAGGCGTTTGCGGGAATAAAGTTCCGCCGCCGCAGCTCGATCGGATCGATTTCCAACATCCGCGCCGCGTGGTCCATGCAGCGCTCCAGCGCATAGATCGCTTCGGGGCGCCCTGCCCCGCGATAGGCATCCACCTGCACGGTGTTGGTGTAGAACCCTCGGGTCCTCATATAGACGGTCTGCACGTCATAGGTGCCGGTCAAAACCTTGGCAAAAAGAGCGCCCTGAATCGCCTGCCCGTTCTCGGAATTATAGGCGCCCAGATTGCAGCGCGTATCCACACGGTAGCCCACCATCTTCAGATCAGCGTCAAAAGCCATCTCGCAGCAGGACACCAGATCGCGCCCGCCATTGTCCGACAACATCGACTCCGTCCGCTCTGCAAACCATTTCACCGGCTGACCCAACTGGCGCGCGGCCTGCGCCACCGCGAAATATTCGGGATAGCCCATAGCCTTCATGCCAAAGCCGCCCCCCACATCGGGGTTGGTCACACGGATCTGCTCGGGCTCCAGTCCCATCGCCTTTGCCAGATCGCCCTTCATCGCCCACACGCCCTGCCCGTTGAAGGCAAAGTGCAAACGGCTGCCGTCCCACTCAGCAAAGCAGCCCCTCGGCTCCATCGAATTCACGATGATCCGATTGTCCTCAATCTCCAGCGAGACCACATGCGCCGCCTCGGCAAACACCGCCTCCGTCGCAGCCTCGTCCCCTGTGGCCCAATCGAACGCACAATTGTCCGGCGCTTCGGGATGCACCGCAGGCCCGCCCGCATCATAGTCCAGCTTCGCGGGCAAATCTTCGTAGTCCAGCTCGATCAGCTCGACCGCATCCTTGGCCGCCTGCACCGTCTCGGCCACAACCAGCACCACCGGCTCGCCAACGAATCGCAGCACGTCCCGCGCCAACATCGGCCGCTCCGGCGCCGCCGCCTTGCTGCCATCGCGATTGGTCACGACCATCCCGCGCATGGCCACGTCCATGCCAGCCTCCAGCAAATCCTCGCAGGTCAGCACGCAGAGCACACCCTCCGCCTCCCGCGCCGCCGAAACGTCCAGCGTCGTGATCCGTCCATGCGCCACCGGAGAGCGCAGGAACACCCCCACGCCCGCCCCCTCGGGCGCAATGTCGTCCACATAACGGCCCCCGCCGGTCAGAAAACGGATGTCCTCGCGGCGCGTCACCGGCTGGCTCTTGCCGAACTTCTCCATGCTGCCCTCCTCAAGCGGTCTTTCCCTCAAAGAGTAGCCAGCCACAGACACAAGTCCAGCACCATCACCACCCGTCACAGGACTGTCAGGCATTCATCACCTTGCCGAAATGCAAAGTCATATCGTATGGTTCGGCAAAGCAATTTGCTCAATGACCGGTGCAGACCATGCAACTTGACGGAACAGACCTCGCCTTGATTGCCGCGCTGTCGGAAAACGCCCGCATGAGCGTCTCGACCATCGCGCGCCGCATCGGCCTTGCCCGCACCACCGTGCAAGCACGGCTCGAACGTCTGGAAAAATCCGGCGTGATCGAGGGCTACTCGATCCGCCTCGGCGCGGGCGCCCGCCCCGCAATCAGCGGCACACTCCTGATCTGCACAGACCCCCACGAAACCGCTGCGATCCTAAGCCGGATCAAATCCCTGCCAGAGGTCAAAGCCGTCCACAGCGCCTCGGGCCGCTATGACCTAGTGATCGAAGTTGCCACTGACGACACCGCCACCCTCGACCGCACCCTTGAATGGATCGGCAGCACCCGCGGCGTCAAAGAGATCGAGAGCCTGATCCACCTCGCCACCAAGCTCGAACGCCGCACCTGACCCCTGCTGCTTCGGAGCCTGCCCTCGCACAGGGACCAAGAGACGGGCAAAGGGCACCGGCGCAAGGTAAATCGCGGAGGCTCCGCGCGGCACGCGTGGATACCGCTATTTGCCTTGAGGCGGAGACAGCAGCCTGTCACGCCAGTCCATGGGCGCGGGCAGGCTCCGTTGCTGCTTTGGTGAGGACCCGAGCACCCCACAAACAAAAAGCGCGCGGGCCAGCGGACCGCGCACCTTTGAATTAACCAATCCTGAAACCGGATTACGCGGTCAGGCCCTGAGGCTCCGCCAAACCGTTCGCGCGGCAGCACGCGGTGACGGTGTTCGCCAGCAAACAAGCGATGGTCATCGGACCCACGCCGCCGGGAACCGGGGTGATCGCGCCAGCAACCTCGACGGCACTGTCAAAATGCACGTCACCGACCAGACGGGTCTTACCCTCGCCCTTTTCGGGGGCGTCGATGCGGTTGATGCCCACGTCGATCACGGTCGCGCCTTCTTTGATCCAGTCGCCGGGGACCATCTCGGGGCGGCCAACAGCAGCAACCACGATATCCGCGCGGCGGACCACATCGGCCAGATCCTTGGTGCGGCTGTGGGCGATGGTCACCGTGCAGCTATCGCCGAGCAGCAGTTGCGCCATCGGCTTGCCCACGATGTTCGAGCGGCCAATGACCACAGCATTCATGCCCGACAGCGAGCCATGGTAATCGCGCAGCATCATCAAGCAGCCCAGCGGCGTGCAAGGCACCATGGCCTTCTGACCGGTGCCCAAGAGACCCACGTTGGAAATGTGGAACCCGTCCACATCCTTGGCCGGGTCGATCGAGTTAATCACCAGATCGCTGTCCAGATGATCGGGCAGCGGCAGCTGCACCAGAATGCCGTGAACCGCCGGATCGTTGTTCAGCTGGTCGATCAGCGCCAGTAGATCCGCCTCGGACGTGGTGGCATCCAGCTTGTGCTCGTAGCTGTTCATGCCGGCCTCGACCGTCTGCTTGCCCTTCGAGCGGACATAGACTTGCGACGCGGGGTCCTCGCCCACCAGAACCACCGCCAGACCGGGGGTGATGCCGTGCTTTTCTTTCAGGCGGCTGACATGGCCTGCCACCTTTTCGCGTACCGTGGCCGCAAAGGCCTTGCCGTCGATGATCTTCGCGGTCATCTGGTTACTCCTTGTGGGTCCCGAGAACCCGTTCCTCGCGATCGATCGACCAGTCGATGATCTTGCGCCAGAGGCTCTCAATCAATTCGGGGTCCAGCCCCTGCAAATCCGCCTTATTTCGCACGTTCGCGACAACTTCCTCGACCCGATCACGGATTCGCGCGGGCAATCCGGCGTCCGGTTTCAACTGGATGGCGCGGTCGATATAGGTCGCGCGCTCGGCAAGGAGGGTCACGAGCTGGGTGTCCAGATCATCGATCTGGGCACGCAAGGTAGGCATGTCGGGGCATTCGGTAGGGGCGCGGCGCGTCCTGTCCATCCTGTCATATCTCCTGCGGGCAAGTGTTGCGCCCGCAGGTAGTCGGTTCTGACGCTCAGAACAAGTCTGCGATCGGCCCCAAACCGTTTATTCCGCCCGCGCGGCGTCCAGATATTGCCAGACAGGCTGGTCGGGAATATGCAAGCGCAGGATATCGCCGACCTTCAGCGCGCCCGGACGTTCGACCCATGCGGTCACGCCGCGGCGGTTCACGGCGGCGGTCTTGAAGGCTTTTCCTTTGCCCGGCGCGTCCTCTTCGATCACCTTAGCGGGCAGATGGCAGGGGCGGTTTTCCATGTCGATCACCAGCGTCGCCCCGCTCTCGGCCTGCAGGCGCGAGGACGGCGGGATGTGGGTGAAGTCGGGAATGCCCTCGATCACGATGCTGATGCCGGCCCATGCGGGGTTGAACGCATCGACACCCATGTCGGCGGCGACTTCGGCCAGTTCTTCGGCGGACAGAATCGTCAGCTGGCGGACATTGGCGATCTCGGTGCCCTTGGGGTGCTGGGATTTCACGCGGGTGCAAGAGGGGCGGGTTTCACCGCCATGCGCCTCGGTGGCAACGCCAGCCCATGTCAGGTCCATCTGCTCTAGCGGCTCGGAGGCCAGCGAAGCGTCGCGGTCTGGCACATGCCCCAGCCAAGTGATCTTTGCGGTGAAGGATGTGGGCTTGAGGGCGGGCATGGTGAGTCCTTTCGTGCGTCGAGACTGTGAGCGCCTTTGGGATAGTGAGTATTTTCGGCAAAAAGAAGCGGGGAATTTCGTTCGGGTCGTCTAAGGCCCGAAAAGCAAAACGCCCCGCTGTTGGGCGGGGCGTTTGATGTGGCGTTATGCCGAGGGTTCAGGTTCCGGTGTGTCCCCCGACGGCTTGTTTTTGCCGCGGGTTTTGGGGATCGCCGTCAGGCTGCTGGAGCCTGCGTCATCCTCGTCGTCCTGACCCGAGGCTTGGGGCGGCTCGCCGCGCATGACGCGCTTGATCTCTTCGCCGGTCAGGGTCTCGTATTCGAGCAGACCCTTGGCAAGACGCTCCCACTCTTCGTTCTTCTCGGTGAGGATCTGGTAGGCGCGCTCGTATCCGCGTTGGATGATGCTGCGCACTTCCTCTTCGATCAGTTCTTTGGTGTGAGCCGAGACCGACAGGCCTGCGGTGTTGCCAGAGTAGCCTTCGTGGGCTTCGGAATAGTCAATGTTGCCGACCTTGTCCGACATGCCCCAGCGCAGGACCATGGCACGGGCCAGAGCGGAAGCCTGCTGGATGTCGCCAGCCGGACCGTTCGAGACCATGTCTTCGCCGTACTTGATGATCTCGGCGGCTTTGCCCGCCATGGTCATCGCCAGCTTTTCCTCGCATTCCGACTTGTGCCAGTTCAGGCGGTCGATTTCGGGCAGGCTCACCACCATACCCAAGGCGCCACCGCGCGGAATGATCGTGGCCTTGTAGACCGGATCACACTGGGGCAGTTCCATACCAACCACGGCGTGACCAGCCTCGTGGTAGGCGGTCTTTTCCTTTTGGTCGGCGGTCAGGACCATGCTGCGGCGCTCGGCGCCCATCATGACCTTGTCCTTGGCGTTTTCGAAATCTTCCATCGTGATGAAGCGGCGACCGATGCGAGCAGCCATTAGCGCGGCCTCGTTCACGAGGTTCGCCAGATCCGCACCCGAGAAACCGGGCGTGCCGCGCGCAATAATGCGCAGGTCGACGTCGGGGCCAAGTGGGGTCTTGCGCGCGTGAACGCCCAGGATCTTTTCACGGCCTTTGATGTCGGGGTTCGGCACGGTGACCTGACGGTCAAAGCGGCCCGGACGCAGCAGTGCGGGGTCCAGAACGTCGCGGCGGTTGGTGGCCGCGATGATGATCACGCCCTCGTTCGCCTCGAAGCCGTCCATTTCAACCAGCAGCTGGTTCAGGGTCTGCTCGCGCTCGTCGTTGCCGCCGCCGATGCCAACACCACGGGCGCGGCCCACAGCGTCGATTTCGTCGATGAACACGATACAGGGCGCGTTCTTCTTCGCCTGTTCGAACATGTCACGGACGCGGCTTGCGCCCACACCCACGAACATTTCCACGAAATCCGAACCCGAGATGGTGAAGAAGGGAACGCCCGCCTCGCCGGCAATAGACCGTGCCAGCAGCGTCTTACCGGTACCCGGAGGGCCGACCAGCAGCGCGCCTTTGGGGATCTTGCCGCCAAGACGACTGAACTTCTGCGGGTTGCGCAGGAATTCCACGATCTCTTCGAGCTCTTCCTTGGCCTCGTCGATGCCTGCCACGTCGTCAAAGGTGACGCGGCCGTGCTTTTCGGTCAGCAGCTTGGCCTTGGACTTGCCAAAGCCCATAGCGCCGCCACGGCCACCGCCGCCGCCCTGCATCCGGTTCATAAAGAAAATCCAGACGCCGATCAGCAGCAGGAACGGCAGCAAGGACACGAGGAAGGTCTGAAGACCGCTCTGTTCCTGGCTCCGCGCCTCGAACGGGATATTGTTTGCGATCAGGGTCTGGGTGATCTGAGCGTCACCGGGTTTGATGGTCTGGTAGTCCCGACCGTCGCTGCCTTGGAAGCGGATGGTTTCCCCATCCAGCGTCACACGGGCGACGTTGCCGTTGTCCACAGACTGCACAAACTCCGAATAGCTGACGGTCTGGCTCTGCATAGAGGTGCCGCTGCCGCTGAACAGATTGAACAGGGCAAGGACCAGCAGAAACAGCACGACCCAGAATGCGATGCTACGCGCGTTTTGCAAAAGTCATCTCCTTGAAGTCCAAAGCCAGAGACGCGCCCTGACCTTTTCACATCAAAATAGAGAGTCAGAGGCGAGGTTCAATGCGATAAGATGCTTTGAGTGAAATCATCTGCCCCGATTTCACGATGAATCTGCCATCCGCAGGCCCAACCGGCCATTGGCGCGGCAATCAGCCTGTCGTTTTCCCAGACCGCAGGCTCTGCAATCAGCACGGCATAGGGGCGCGTGTCGGGGCGCCCATCTGGCAATTGTCGCATTCCTTCGGGGCCAAGGGGACGTATTTTGACCGCTCCGGCACCCTCGGGCGGGATGGCTTGCCACACACCGTCCCACAGGGCAGGCGGTGCTGCTGTGACATCGCGCACAGCATTGTATTCACGGAAAATCGTGATCGCACCCTTGCGCGGACGCAAGGCGCATCCGGCCAGAGTCGTCGGCTGATCTTCGCGCAGGGATGCCATCGCACCCTCTACCGCATCGGATCGCGGCGCATAAGGCGCGGGCGCGATCCAGCGCAGGGCCGCCAAAATCAGCCGGCGCGAAATCTCGGCGGGCGCGGCCCACAGGGGCTCTGCCTGCAATTCCAGCATGCCGCCATCGACTGTGGCAATTTGCGTCGCCAAATCGGCTGTAATTTCTTCTAAAGCGTCCCGCGCCTGCTGTTGGTGCAGGGCAACCTGAGCCAAAACCTCTGGTCCGATCCCCAATTCCGTCAGCAGCGGCATCGCTTTGCGCATCTTTACGCGGGTAAACCGGTCGTTCTCGTTCGAGGGATCGTCGACCCACGTCACACCGCTATCGGCCAGCCAATCGCGGATATCCTGACGGGGGCAGTCCAGCATCGGGCGCCACCAGTGGCCCCAATGAGATTCGCGCCACTCCGGCATCGCTGACAGACCATCCACCCCCGACGCCCGCGACAGCCGCATCAGCACCGTCTCGGCCTGATCATCCTGCGTATGCCCCAAGGCAACCACGGGAATCTCGCGCTCCGCCGCCCACGCGCCGATCAACCGCTGCCGCGCACGGCGGGCGGCGTCCTGCAAGTTCCCCTGCCCGCTCCAGTCGGTCCATTCCAGAATATCATGGGACAGCCCCAAGAGTCGCGCCGCTTCGGCCACGCCCTCGGCCTCGGCCCGCGACTCAGGGCGCAGGCCATGATCCACGGTCACGATCTGCGGCTTCAGCCCCGCCGCGACCGCCGCCCGCATCAGGCCCACAGAATCAGAGCCCCCCGACACCGCAATGCCGAGGGGCTGTGGCGCGGACCGAAGCCGCGCGATAACGTTGCGAAGTGCGTCGCTCACGAGCAGCCCAGATCGCCCATGGCCGCGCTGGCATCAGACACCGCCGGATCGCCAGGGAAGCGGACGCTGACCTCGGAAAGTGTCACGCAGGCCTCGTTCAACTGGCCAAGCTGACCCAAAGCCGCGCCCAATCCGGTCAAGGCTTCGGCAGCACCGGGCCCTTCGGGATCAGTGGAGAACGCCTGCAAGTAGGCACGCGCACTCTCGCGGGTGTCCGCCTGCTGTTTCAGCGCCTTGGCGCGGCCCAAATGGGCATTCGCGGTCAGGGGGCTACCGGGATAGGCATCAATGAAAGACGCAAACGCCGCCGCCGCATCTTCGAACCGGCCTTCGGTCATCGCCAACTGCGCACGGTCATAGTCCGCCTGTTCGCTAACGGCCAATTCGGTGCCTACAGATTCGGTGCCACCCGTCGCAGGCTGGATCGGAGAGACAGGCATCGCCGCCCCCGTGTCCGCCCCGCCCAGACGCGGCATGTCCTCTAGGGTCGAGATATCGCAGCCGGGTTCCAGCTCGCACAAACGGAAGTTCAGGTCGTTCACGCGGTTGGTGCCCGCGGTCACGACAGTCTCGATCCGGTGGCCCAGCTCCTCGATCCGGTTGGTCAGACGGGTCATCTCGGATTCGATGGCATCCACACGGGTCAACAACGATCCGCCCTGCACTGATCCACCGGGCGCGCCGGTGGTGGACATCTCGCGCTTCAGGCGCTGGATATCCACGTTCAGCACAGACAGCTGCTGGCGCAGGTCCGCCAGCGTTGCCTCGTCCGCCTGCTGCGCCCACGCGGGCACACCAGCCAGAACCGTCCCGATCATCAGCGCACCCAAGGTCTGCCGGATCATCCCAAACTCCTTTTAAACGCGGTCACAAATCAGCTGGAAAAGGCACTGCCCGAAATCACGGTCACAGCGCGGCGGTTCTGCGAATAGCAGTCCTCGCTCGAGCAGACAGCGATGGGGCGTTCTTTGCCGTAAGACACGGTTTCCAGACGGGTCGCGGGAACCCCCTGCGAGATCAGGAAGTCACGCACAGCGGTCGCACGGCGTGCACCGAGCGCGATGTTGTATTCGCGAGTGCCCTGTTCGTCCGCGTGACCTTCGATCACGGCTTTATAGTCACTGTTGGTCAGCAGCCACTGGGCCTGCTTGTACAGGGTTTCCTGCGCCTGCGCGGTCAGCGACGACTGGTCCACAAGGAACAGAACGCGGTCGCCAACAGCCTGCTGGAAGTACGCGGGGCTGGACGGATCGCCATAGGCGCCGTTTGCACCAGCGCCGTAACCAGCACCGGCATCTGCGCCAGCGCCCGCACCAAAGCGGTCCGCACCGGTTTTCGAGCACGCCGAGAGGCCAAGGGCCGCAACGAGAACTGCGATTGTGCCAAGAGTTTTCATGATTTAGGTTCCTGCTCTTTCGATTTTTGAGCTTTATAACACAAGGCTTGCGCCCAAGATACGGTTACCGCTGTAACGGAGACCACGCGGGGTCCGATCCGCCTGCGGGAATGCTGACACGCTTCAAATTGCGGCCCGAGATGTCCACGGAATACAGCGCCGCTGCACCGCTTTCGCCTTGGGTCTCACGGGTGAACATGATCACGCGGCCATTGGGCGACCAGGTCGGGCCTTCGTCCAGGAACGACGCGGTCAGCAAACGCTCTTCGCTGCCATCAACGCGCATCACGCCAATGTGGAAGCGGCCTTTGTTCTGCTTGGTAAATGCGATCATATCGCCACGGGGCGACCACACGGGGGTGCCATAACGCCCATCGCCAAAGCTGATGCGGGTCGGCTCACCGCCACTCGACGACATAATGTACAGCTGCTGGCTGCCCGAACGGTCACTCTCGAACACGATCTTGCTGCCATCGGGGCTAAAGCTCGGCGCGGTCTCGATCGAGGGCGCACTGGTCAGACGGCCCCGCTGCCCCGACGCAAGGTTGAGCGAATAGAGGTCGGTATTGCCGCCCTCGGTCACCGAATAGACCACGGTGTTGCCATCAGGCCCGAAACGAGGCGCAAAGCTCATGGTGCCAGGCTGATCCGCCAACGGACGACGGGTCGCGCTGCCCACGTCCATCACATAGATGCGGGGAAAGCCGCTTTCGTAGCTGGTGTACAGCACCCGATCACCCGTGGGCGAAAAGCGCGGCGCCAGCACGATGCTGCTGCTGTCGGTCAGGTAGTTCACGTTCGCGCCGTCGTAATCCATGATCGCCAGACGCTTCTGGCGCTGGGCTTTGGGGCCCTGCTCGGACACAAACACCACGCGGCTGTCGAAATACGGGCCTTCGCCAGTGATGCGGCTATAGACCTGATCGGCGACCTTGTGCGCCATGCGGCGCCAACCATCGGTGGTGCCCGCAAATTGCAGCCCCTCGCCCATCTCGCCGTTGCTGAACACGTCATGCAGACGGAACTTCACGATCAGACGTCCGCTCGCATCCGTGGACACCGCGCCCGTCACCAGCGCCTGTGCGTTCACGGCCTTCCAATCGGCATACTGCACGGGGGCCGAGAAGTTGCTGATCGTGCTGATATGCGCCTCGCGGGGGATTTCACGGAACAGGCCCGTGCCCACCAGATCAGCGGCGATCACGCGGGTCAGCTGCGCGGCCATATCCTGCGCGCCTGCGGTTTCCGCCACGAATTGCGGGACCGCGATCGGCATCGGTTCGATCACACCCTGGGTAATATCGATCCGGAGCGGCCCGCCCTGCGCCAGAACAGGCGCAGAGGTGCCAGCGACCAGAGCAAGTGCCAGAGCGAGGGCGTGTGCAAAGGGTTTCATCATTACTCCATCCTCACGTTCGGTGAGTCTCTGTTCCTTGGTTGACACTAACGCAATCTCATCTGCGAAGGATCAAAAGTCATTTCGATCTGTTTCCACTGCTCGTATTTATCGGACGGCAGCGGATATCCTTGGCGTTGGCAGCGCAAAATGGCGCGGCGCGCGGCCTGATAGGCGGTCTCGACGGCGGGACCTTCGCCCCCGGACGCGGACACAAGGTTGATACTTCCCTGATCCACAGTCCCATCGGGGTTCATATTCATGCCCACCACGACCGTCACGTTAGCCGCCTGCGATCCCACGTCCACAACCCAGCATTGCTGGACCGACACGCGCAGACCTTCACGCTCTCCGGCGCTCAGGGGCGGGGCGGCACTACGGCTTGGCGCAGGCTCGCTGGTCGCGCCGCCCAAAGCTTCAGCCAAAGCGCCCTCCAGCGCGCCAGCCAACGGATCGGCGGGCGGCGTCGGTTTGGGCTCTTCCTTGGCCGGCTCCTCTTTGGCCGGTTCCTCGGCCTCGGCGGTTTCGACCGGCGGAGGCGTCGGACGGTTCGGGCGCATCATCGGGCGCAAGGACTTGTCCATCGACGACGCGGGCTTCTCGGCCTCTGTCACGATTTCCGTGGTCGCAGCTTCGGGCGCGGCGGCCTTCTGTTCTTCTTGCACGGGCGCCTCGGCAGGCACCTCGGGATCAGCCGCGTCCTGACGTTCTGGCGCAACCTCGACATCCTCGGGCGGAGCCTCAACCGGCTCGGGGGCGACGCGGGGCGCAGCCTCTGGCGTCGGGGTATCGCTCGGCGGCGCGTCGGGGGCTTCTGCCGCGACCTCGGGGATCACAGGCTCGGGCTCCGGCGCGGGGGCCGGTTCGGGTTCAGGCTCCGGTTCCGGCTCGGGCGTCGGCGGCGTCACAGGCAGTTCGGGCGGGCGCAGCGCCTGCTCTAGGTCCTGAGGCGTCTCGGCCTCTGTCGGCTGGGGCACGACCTCTTCTGCGTCCTCGGCGGTCTGCGGCGCGGTCAGCGCGGCAAACTCCTCGGCCGAGATCAGCGAGACGTCGGTGGCGTTATCAATGGGCAAAGGCTCTGACTTGAAGGCGCCCCCAAAGATCGCCCACAGCAGAAGCACTGTATGCCCAACGCCAGAGATATAGGTGCCGGTCTTCACCGCTCGCCCCTAGTTCCCAGAACCTGTGAGGCGCGAGCCGCCTGTGTCGGTCACCAGACCGATATCGGGGAAGCCCCCTGCACTCAGCGCACCCATCACCGTCATCACATCCGAATACGGGACGTTACCATCGGCCCGCAAAAATACCTTGGTGCTCTGCCGCTCTGCGCCAATGGCCTGCAGACGGGACACCAGTTCTTCCATCGCCACATCGGTCTTCATGATCATCACGCGGCCATCGCCGGTCATGGTCACGGTCAGCGGCTCTTCCTGATCCGAAGACAGCGCCCCCGCCGCCGATTTCGGCAGCTCAACGGGGACACCCACGGTCATCAGCGGCGCCGAGACCATAAAGATGATCAAGAGCACCAGCATCACGTCCACAAAGGGCGTGACGTTGATTTCGGCCATCGGTTGCGCCCGATTGCGGCGACGGCCGCCGGACGCTCTGGTCTTTTTGATGACACCCGCACCCATGGATCAGCTGTCCAGCTGGCGCGACAGGATGGTCGAGAATTCGTCGGCGAATGCCTCGTACCCACCCAGAATTTTGTCCGAAATGGTGCTGAGCTGGTTGTAGAACACGACCGCAGGGATCGCGGCCAGCAGACCCAGCGCGGTCGCAAGCAGCGCCTCGGCAATACCGGGGGCCACAACCGCGAGCGAGGTGTTCTGCTGCTCTGCAATCTCGATAAAGGCGTTCATGATACCGACCACGGTGCCGAACAGACCCACAAACGGGGTCACCGACCCGATGGTCGCCAGATAGCCCAGCTGCCCCTGCAGATCATCGGCCTCGCGGGCAATCGCCACGTTCATGCTGCGCTCGATGCGCGCTTGGGCGTTGGGGATCAGATGGCCCTCGGCGTCATGGCTGCGGCGCCACTCGGTCATGGCCGCGGCAAAGATCCGTTCTTGCCGCCCGTCCGGGTCAGGCCCAAGATTGTCGAACAATTCGTCCAGCGGCTCGCCCGACCAGAACGCATCGTCAAAGATCGCGGATTCGCGCTTGGCTTTCCGGTAGGTGATGTACTTCTGGATGATGATCGACCACGCCCACACCGAGGATGCGATCAACAGGATCATCACGATTTTGACGACGAATGTCGCGCGTGCAAAAAGGGCCCAAAAAGAGAAATCAATCTCCTGCGCCACTGCGAGGGTCGTTGCGTCCATATGCCTGCTCTTGCCTTCAGATCCGCACTTTTCAATGCGCGGTTAGTTTCGCAGCAAAATACAGAGTTTTGGAGAGGCTTGCCAACACAAGCGCGTCAACAAGCCGTAATAGTGCCTTTTTTAATGCAGAAGCAGGCGAATACTCGCCGGAAGCCGCGCCGGATGGCCCGTTTCGGACAGGGCGACCACGGTGACTTGTGCGGCAAATAACACTTCCTCGCCGCGCTTGACCTCTTGGTGCAGAATAATACGAGCGCCAGTGACCGCCTCTAGGGTCGTTTCTACCACCAAATCGTCATCGAAACGTGCAGGTGACAGGTAATCGGCCTCAACACGCCGCACTGCAAAAACGATTCCCTCTGATTCCTTCAGGGCCTTCTGGTCCACCCCCAGCCCGCGCACCCACTCGGTCCGTGCCCGTTCGATGAATTTCAGATAGTTGGCATAGTAAACAATACCCGCCAGATCGGTGTCTTCGTAATAGACCCGCAGAGAAAACCGGTGCGTCATGAAAGAGCCTCTTGCTGAACAGGTGCGACCCTAAGGCCGCCCCACAGCACGGGCAACCCACAACGCCCGCTTACGCATCAGTCCGGCGCGTAGAGCCCCACCCGTGCCGACAGACGCAGCGCATGGCTCGGGTCCTGCGCCATCACCGGCAT
The DNA here is from genome assembly GCA_030433335.1 of Alphaproteobacteria bacterium. Taxonomy (GTDB): domain Bacteria; phylum Pseudomonadota; class Alphaproteobacteria; order Rhodobacterales; family Rhodobacteraceae; genus Donghicola. The sequence continues at coordinate 111,777 of JAUILL010000009.1, forward strand.
CACCGGATCATAGGCCGCCTTGATCAGCCCCGCGAAATCCGGCCGCAAGATCGTATGATCCCCCGCCACGGCCAGGGGGCTGCGCTCGCGGAACGCCTCGTCCGACCACAAGAGCATGGTCTGTACGATCTGGCTCAGGGCCAACGTCTCTGCGGGCACCTTGGACAGCTCCTTGTCCATCCGCAAAAACACAAAGGCCGCGCGGATCGCCCCGTCCTTATCAAAACGGAAGAACCGGTACTGGTTGGCCTCTGCCGCCTCCAGCCGCCCGACCAGCGGCCCAAGATCGGGCACCAACTGCTCCATATGGGGCACCTCGGTCAGCTCCTTCCACTCGCGGAAAAAGAACACCATCAGGTTCGAGCCCAGCTCCGGATCGGTCTCGGCCAACTGATGCCCCGCCAAAGCGACCACAGCCTCAAGCGCCCCCTTGACCACCTGCAACGTCGACTCTTCGACCCCGAACACCACCGGCGCAATCGGACGTCCCCAGCGGGCAAACAGATACTCACCACTGCTGCGGGTAAAAAGAGCTTCGACCTCTTCAGGCGCCATGGCATCCTCCAAACTTGAATACGCCCAACCATTACGCGACCCCCGACCGAATTTCCAGCAAACCCGCCTGCTCTTTCTTGGCCCAAATACCCATCGGGCCGCAGGCCGTGCGCGCGGCACGCGCGCAACACCACCGGCACAACCGGTCAGACAGCTTGACAAGTCCCCGCCCCCACAGACAACCATAAGAAAACACGGATGAATTGATGCTGGTCTTTCTGAAACACAATCTGGTTTTCTTCGCCGTCCCAAAGACCGGCACGACCTCTTACCAAGCCGCGCTCAAGGGCAAGGCCGACATCATCATGCGCGGCGCCCCCGCAGTGAAGCACCTGAACATGCGCAAGTACGAGCGCAGCTTCGGCCCCTTCCTCAACAAAGCCTTCGACCTCGTGCCCGAACGGATGGCCGTCATGCGCGAGCCCCTCGACCTGATGCGCAGCTGGTACAAATACCGCTCGCGGCTCAAATCCGATGACAAGAACTCCACCGCGAACATGAGCTTCGAGCAATTCGTCGAACTGTCTCTGCAGGTCAAACCGCCCTCTGTCGCCGCTGTGGGCACCCAGATGAACTTCCTCGCGGGCAAATCCGGCAAGAACGGGATGCACCACCTCTTTGCGATCGAGCATGCGGAACTCCTGAACGAATTCCTCGCCAACATCTTTGAAGAGCAGCCGAAAATCCCGCGCAAGAACGTCTCGCCCAAGGCCCCGACCCCGATCTCGGACGAACTGGCCCTGCGCTTCCGGCAGGAGCGTGCGGATGAATATGCGCTCTATGATGCGGTGATCGCCTCGGGCGGATATCTGAACACCCCCCAAGAAGACACCGAATCGGACGCCTGAGCGCGGGCGCAAAAACCGCGCCCGACCCCGCAAAACAGGGCGATTTTGCGCAATCCCTGCCGGATTCCGCCCCATACGCCCTTTTCTTACAGACCGAATTCGACTATACGCCCGCGAACGGAACGTCCCGCAGCCCACCAGCGCGGGACGCTTCGTTTTGAGGCCGGCGCGAACCGGCCATTGACCGGGCATACACCCTTGGAGGATGCCCACAATTTTTGGAGATTAAATCATGGCACGTGAAGTCCTTGATTTCGAAGCACAAGTGCGCACGGGGACAGGCAAGGGGGCCGCTCGTCAAGCTCGTCGCGAGAACCTCGTTCCTGGTATTGTTTACGGTGGTGGCGCTGATCCCCTGCCGATCAACATCCCCTTCAACAAGCTTTTCAAAGCTCTGAAGAACGGCCGCTTCCTGTCGCAGCTGTGGAACCTGAAAGTCGAAGGCCAGGAAGACGTTCGCGTCATCTGCCGCAGCGTCCAGCGTGACGTTGTGAAAGACCTGCCCACCCACGTTGACTTCATGCGTCTGCGTCGCACCTCGCGCGTGAACCTGTTCATCCACGTTGAGTTCATCAACGAAGAGCAGTGCCCCGGCATCAAAAAGGGCGGCGTTCTGACCGTTGTCCGTGCTGACGTTGAACTGAACGTTCTGGCTGGCGACATCCCCGAGAAGCTGACCGTTGACCTGGCAGGCCGCCAGATCGGCGACGTGATCCACATCTCGGACATCACCCTGCCCGAAGGCACCACCCCGGTCATCACCGGTCGTGACTTCGTGATCGCGAACATCTCGGCGCCCGCTGGTCTGGTGTCGGAAGATGAAGAAGAAGAAGGCGGCGAAGAGTAATCTTCCCCTTCTATCCTCGGATACGGAAAGCGGAGCCTTCGGGCTCCGTTTTTTGTTATCTGCGGATCACTCGACCGACTGGACGGTCTCGAAAATCTCCAGCTCGGGCGGGCCCATATACATGTCCTTGTTGCTGCCCGCGCCCTTGTGGGCCATGCGGAACGCCTCGGACTTGGTCCACGCCACGAAAGATGCCTCATCCGCCCATGCGGTGTGCGAGGCATACAGGACATAGTCCTCGGCCTCTGGCCCCTTCATCAGGTTGAATGATTTGAACCCGGGAACGGTGTTCAGATGGCTGTCGCGGCTGCGCCAGACCTCTTCGAACGCGTCTTCGGATCCCTTTTTGACTTTGAACCGGTTCATCGTGAGGTACATCAGCCCCTCCTTTACGTCTTTGTCATTGCGGCAAGGGTGGCGAAGGCTGCCCTGACTTGGCATATATGCCCTCGCAGCCCATCAGCAAGGAAGGTTCCAGATGCTCCTCTTCGTCGGTCTTGGAAATCCAGGTGCGAAATACGCAGGCAACCGGCACAATATCGGCTTCATGGCACTGGACCAGATCGCCGCCGATCACGGCTTCCCCCCGTGGAAGTCGCGCTTCAACGGCCAAGTGACCGAGGGCCGCTTTGGCTCTGAACGCGCGATCCTGCTCAAGCCTGAGACCTTCATGAACCTGTCCGGCCAGTCCGTGGGCGAGGCAATGCGTTACTACAAGCTAGAGCCGCAGGACGTGATCGTCTTTCACGACGAACTCGACCTTGCCCCCGGCAAGCTGCGCGTCAAACAGGGCGGCGGCCATGCGGGTCACAACGGTCTGCGCTCGATTCACCAGCACATCGGGGCCGAATATGGCCGCGTCCGTCTGGGTATCGGTCACCCCGGCCACAAGGACAAAGTCGCCTCTTACGTACTGAATGATTTCGCCAAGGCCGAACAAGGCTGGCTCGACGACATGATGCGCGGCATCTCGGACGGGGCCCCTGCCCTGGCCCGCGGCGACAACTCCAAATTCCAGAACGCGGTCGCCCTGCGTGTGAACCCGCCACGCAATGGCAGCACCGGCGGCGATCCGGCGAAAAAGCCCAAGGCCAAGCCCGAACCCAAGCCCGCCGCCGCGCCCGAACCGCAGGCCCCTGCCGAAGACACGCGCACGCCCCTGCAAAAGCTGGCCGACAAGTTCCGCTAGGGCTGGTCAGCCGCCCGCGCTGGGCTATCCTACCAAAGACATTCAGAAAGGCAGAGCAGATGGAAAAGGAACCTTCCCTCAACGTGAACGGCGGCCCCTTGCGTCCCTGCTCCACTGACCCGATGACCGGTTTCTTCCGCGACGGGTCGTGCAATACCTGCTGGCAGGACCAAGGCAGCCACACGGTCTGCGCCGTCATGACCGCCGAATTCCTCGCGTTTTCGAAATATGTGGGGAACGACCTGTCGACACCGCGGCTGGAGTTCGGCTTCACCGGTCTGAAACCCGGCGACAAATGGTGCCTCTGCGCCAGCCGCTTCCTGCAAGCCCATGACGAAGGCTGCGCCCCTCAGGTTGATCTCGAGGCCACACACCAGCGCGCCCTCGACATCATCCCGCTCGAAGTGCTCGAGACTTACTCCGCCGCCTGACGGAACGGACTGGGCTGGGAGTCGTCCATCAAGAGGTCCTCGATAATCACGCTCATCAACTGCGCACGGCCGGACACACTGGCCTTGCGATAAATGGCGGCGGTCTGCGCCTTGACCGTCCCCTCCGACGTGCTGCGCATCCCCGCGATCTCGGCGGTGGACAGCCCCTTGAAGGCAAACAGCGCCACATCCCGCTCGGCCGGTGTCAGCCCCCAGTCGGCAAAGCGCGCCTCGAGCAGATCCAGAAACTCGCGCGATGCGGCCCGCAGACGATCTTCGGCCCGTTTCGCCCGCAAAGCCGTGGTCCGCAACACGATCCCCCCCAGGACGATCCCCAGAAAAAGGCCCACAGCGGCTCCGATTTCGACCAGTTCAAACAGGCTCCACGGAACCAGATTGAACGGCAACTCGAAGACGGAAATCACGATCTCCCAGATAAAGATCAGCGCACAGAAGGCCTGCAGCGCGATAACCGAGACCATGGCCGCCTGTTCGAAGCGCGTCTTGTTGGAATGCTCTGTCATCGCCGGCCTCCGCGGTCTTTGCCCTTGTCATGCCCTTTGTCATGGGACCCACCGTCATGGCCCCTGTCGTCGCCCCCGTCAGAGCGATCATTGTCTTTGTCGCCCTTGGGCTCCGGATTATGGGATTTCTCTGGCGCTTCGGTGGTTTGGGCTGCTGGCGCCTCGACCGTCGTTGCCGTCTTGGTCCGCTCAGAGCTCTCGGTGCCCTCGTCCTTCTGCACCACATGATCACGCAGAACCGCGCCGTTTGTCGGCAGCACGACGATCTCTCTGGTGCCCGCATCACCGACGGCCACAAAACGCAGCCGCCCCAGCAACGTGCGCGAGACATGAATTTCCGAATAGCCCTCTGCGGCGAGTTCCGCGATGACGTCGTCCTTGACGGACTGCGCCTGCACCCCGGCAGGCAACGCCGTACTCAGGCAAAGAAACAACAGGGTCGGCAGCTTCTGCATCAAGGATCAGTCCCGTAAAATGGCCGAGACCCCCTGCGCGCTGGACGCAGGGAGCCCGAGATTTAGATGCCTGCCCCAAAAGGTCACAGGCACTGGTTCACCGCGGCTTTAGCCCGCAGTGGTGTCGTCAGTGGTGGTGTCATCGGTGGTTGTGTCGTCCGTCGTAGTATCGTCGGTCGAGGTGTCATCGGTGGTGGTGTCGTCCGTCGTCGTGTCGTCGGTCGTGGTATCATCAGTGGTTGTGTCGTCCGTCGTGGTATCGTCGGTCGAGGTGTCATCGGTGGTGGTGTCGTCCGTCCTGGTGTCGTCGGTCGAGGTGTCATCGGTGGTGGTGTCGTCCGTCGTCGTGTCGTCGGTCGAAGTGTCATCGGTGGTGGTGTCGTCCGTCGTGGTATCGTCGGTCACCGTGTCATCGGTCTCGTCCGCCTCATGCTTGCCGTGACCTTTCTTACGGCCCCCCTTGTGCTCTTTCTTCGAGCGGCCGGGCTTGGCACGTTCAGCTTTGTCATGACCGCCACGCGCGGCATGAGAGGCGCCGGCGGCCGCGATCGCCACGTCGGCGGTCATTGCGTTGGCGGGTGCACCAATCGCCACCACACCGGCAAGCAGGGCAACGCGAATCTTAGAAAGCTTGGTCATTTCGAGATCTCCTTTTTGGCCAGCGATTGTCTCTGGCTACCTCTCTTGCCTGCCTGCTTCTCACGGCTCCGTGAATTATCTCAGCGATATAAACGGGCCCAAAATACGCGGGATTTCTTACATAAACTCAGGTTTATACGCGGCAGACTCGGGGGTTCCGTCGGCCTCAATGCATAAATTCGCAAAAATACGACCAACTTTATTTAACACCCTCGCAACTCAGGGGCGATGCGACGTCTTCACCACTCCCCTGTTGTAAGCGAATCTGAAAAAGCGCGCCTCCCCTCCCCTGCTCTCCACTCTCTCAAATTGGACCTGATACACCGGATAGGAGCCGGTCTGCGCGCCTCCCACACGCAGGTTTCGCGCCCCCGAATGTCATGACGTGAACCATACGCAAACCATACGCCTACTGGCATCGCCAAAGCCCTTGTTTTCATGGGCAAACAAAGCGAAACCCCGCGGGCGGACCTACGGGGTTGCAAGTGGTTTCTTCACAGACTGTTAAGGTCAGCCCAGATCGCGACCCTCTTCGCCCGCGATGTTCACACCCAGATGGCGCGCCACGGTAAAGATGTCTTTGTCGCCGCGGCCACACATGTTCATGACGATCAGGTGGTCTTTGGGCAGCTCTGGCGCGATCTTGGCGACGTGCGCCAGTGCGTGACAGGGCTCCAGCGCGGGGATGATGCCCTCGGTCCGGCAAGACAGTTCGAACGCCCCCAGAGCCTCTTTGTCGGTGATCGAGACATACTGCGCACGGCCGGTTTCATGCAGCCAGCTATGCTCGGGACCGATGCCCGGATAGTCCAGACCCGCAGAAATGCTATGCCCTTCAAGGATTTGGCCATCCTCGTCCTGCAGCAGGTAGGTGCGGTTGCCATGCAGCACGCCCGGGCGACCGCCGGTCAGCGACGCACAGTGCTCCATCTTTTCGTTCACGCCCTTACCACCGGCTTCGACGCCGATGATCCCCACGTCCTTGTCGTCAAGGAACGGGTAGAACAGGCCCATCGCGTTCGAGCCACCACCGATCGCAGCGATCAGCGTGTCGGGCAGACGGCCTTCGGCTTCCATGATCTGCTCGCGGGTTTCCTTGCCGATGATGGCTTGGAAATCGCGAACCATCGCGGGATAGGGGTGCGGGCCAGCCACGGTGCCAATGCAGTAGAAGGTCTCTTGCACGTTGGTCACCCAGTCGCGCAGCGCATCGTTCATCGCGTCCTTCAGGGTGCCACGACCACTGGTCACAGGCACAACTTCAGCGCCCAACAGACGCATCCGGAACACGTTGGGCTTCTGACGCTCAACGTCGTGCGCTCCCATATAAACAACGCATTTCAGACCGAATTTCGCACACACAGTCGCGGTCGCAACGCCGTGCTGGCCAGCACCGGTTTCCGCGATGATGCGGGTCTTGCCCATGCGGCGCGCCAGAATGATCTGACCCAACACGTTGTTGATCTTGTGCGCGCCGGTGTGGTTCAGCTCGTCGCGCTTGAAGTACACCTTGGCCCCGCCAAGCTCTTCGGTCAGGCGCTCTGCGTAGTACAGGGGCGACGGACGGCCCACGTAGTGTTTCCACAGATAGTCCATCTCGGCCCAGAACTCGGGATCGGTTTTGGCGTGCTCGTATTGCTCCTCGAGTTCGAGGATCAGCGGCATCAGCGTTTCCGACACGAACCGACCACCGAACTTGCCGAAACGGCCTTTGTCATCGGGTCCGGTCATGAAGCTGTTGAAAAGATCATTCATCTCGGGCGCCTTTCAACTGAGATTTCTGGACGTGGATATGCAACATAGGGCGGCATTTCCAGCGAAAAGCGGCAAACGGCAGCACGTCTGCGCACGCACCGCCATTATCCGCTGCGTCAGGCCAGTGCGGCCTGCATGAATTCCTTGATTTTCTGGGGATCTTTGACGCCAGGCGTACTTTCGACACCGGACGACAAATCGACCTGACGGGTGCCCGTCCGCGCGATCGCCTCGGCCACATTGCCCGCGTGCAGACCGCCCGCCAGCATCCACGGCACCGCCCATTCGCGGCCCTCCAGCAGACGCCAGTCAAACGACAACCCATTGCCACCGGGCAAATCCGCACCCTTCGGCGCCTTTGCATCCACAAGGATCTGATCCGCGACCGTCTCGTATTCGGCAATCCGCGCCAGATCTTCGGCAGTAGACAGCCCCACCACCTTCATCACCGGCAAGCCATACCGCGCCTTCACCTCGGTCACGCGCTCGGGGCTCTCGGACCCGTGCAACTGGATCATATCCAAGGGCACCGCCCCCGTGATCGCATCCAAGAGATCGTTGTCCGCATTCACGGTCAGCGCCACCTTGGCCACGCCCAAAGGCACCTCGACGGCCAGATCACGGGCCTGTTCGACGGTCACATTGCGTGGGCTCTTGGGAAAGAACACAAAACCGACGTAGCGCGCCCCGGCTTCTGCCGCAGCGCGCACGTCTTCTGCGGAGCTCAGACCGCAGATCTTCACTCTGATTCCAGAGGGCATGACTTAGCCGTTGCTCTCCAACAGGGCCAGAACCTCGTCCTTGCCCTTGTGCTTCTCGCCGCGCAGCTTTTCGACTTCGCGGTTCAAGTTTTGCGCCGCCTTCTTCTGGCGGCTGGCCTCGGCGCGGTGCTTGTGCTCGCGCATCCATTCCCAGACAAAGCCGATCAGAAGACCGGCGATCACGCTGGCAAAGATCACAAGGAACAAGGGCAGCTGGATCACAAAGTTCCAGCCAGCGATGTCCGCCAGACCTTCGGGCAGCAATTGCAGGGAAACGGGCTCACGGTTCGCCGCGGCAATCGCGACCAAAGCGACCGCGATCACGGCCAAAAATGCATAACGAATATAGCGGATCATTATTCTTCTTCAGACTCTTCCAAACCATTCAACCGGTCTCGCAGCAGCTTGCCGGTCTTGAAGAAAGGTACGAACTTTTCTTCGACTTCAACAGTCTCTCCGGTTCGGGGATTGCGACCGATCCGCGCATCACGCTTCTTGACCGAAAATGCGCCAAAGCCGCGCAATTCAACCCGATCGCCACGTGCCATAGCTTCGGTGATTTCTTCGAACACGGTGTTCACGATGCGCTCGACATCGCGTTGGTACAGATGCGGATTTTCGTCGGCAATGATCTGAATGAGTTCCGAACGGATCATCAGATGTCTCCCCCTCGCCAGCTTTATATCTTGTAAATCTGATAATAGGGTCAAACATCTGAAAACGAAATGAAATCGCAGCGTTCACCTCAAAAATGGTGTGTTTCCACCAGCCAAACCCGTTTTTGCAGGAATGCCGCAGCACAGAAATCGCCAAAGTTGCGCTCTTCGAGACCGAATCAGGCACGAAAAAGCCCCGCAGAAACCTGCGGGGCTCATAACTCTTTGATTTAAGGAACGAGGATTACTCGTTGCCCTTCAGCGCTGCGCCAAGGATATCGCCAAGCGATGCACCCGAGTCCGAGCTGCCGAACTGTTCGACGGCTTCTTTCTCTTCTGCGATCTCGCGAGCTTTGATCGAGAGGCCCAGACGACGCGACTTGCTGTCGACGTTGGTGACGCGAACGTCGATCTTGTCGCCGACCTGGAAACGCTCGGGGCGCTGGTCTGCACGGTCGCGCGACAGGTCCGAACGACGGATGAAGGACTTCATGCCTTCGTAGTCGACTTCGATGCCGCCGTCTTCGATCGCGGTCACTTCAACAGTGATGATCGAGCCGCGCTTCACGCCGCCGATTGCGTCCGCAAAGGGATCGCCATCAACTGCTTTGACCGAAAGCGAGATACGCTCTTTCTCGACGTCGACTTCCGAGACAACCGCTTTGACAACGTCGCCTTTGTTGTAGTCGCCGATGACGTCTTCGCCACGACCTTCCCAGGTGAGGTCCGACAGGTGAACCATGCCGTCGATGTCGCCTTCGAGGCCGATGAACAGACCGAATTCGGTGATGTTCTTGACTTCGCCTTCGACAACGGTGCCCTCGGGGTGGGTCTCAGCAAAGACTTCCCAGGGGTTGCGCATGCACTGCTTGAGACCCAGCGAAACGCGACGCTTGGATTCGTCGATTTCCAGCACCATGACTTCGACTTCCTGCGAGGTCGAAACGATTTTGCCGGGGTGGACGTTTTTCTTGGTCCACGACATTTCCGAAACGTGCACCAGACCTTCGACGCCGGGCTCCAGCTCCACAAACGCACCGTAGTCGGTGATGTTGGTGACGCGGCCGGTGTGTACGGTTTCCAGCGGGTACTTCGAAGCAACCGAATCCCAAGGATCGGCTTGCAGCTGCTTCATGCCCAGGCTGATGCGGTGGGTGTCTTTGTTGATCTTGATGACCTGAACCTTGACGGTTTCGCCGATCGCCAGGATCTCCGAGGGGTGGTTCACACGGCGCCATGCCATGTCGGTGACGTGCAGCAGGCCGTCTACGCCGCCGAGGTCAACGAATGCACCGTACTCGGTGATGTTCTTGACAACACCCTCGACAGCCTGACCTTCGGTGAGGTTGCCGATAACTTCTGCACGCTGTTCGGCGCGCGACTCTTCCAGGATGGCGCGACGCGACACAACGATGTTGCCACGACGACGGTCCATTTTCAGGATCTGGAAAGGCTGCTTCAGACCCATCAGCGGGCCCGCGTCGCGTACGGGGCGTACGTCAACCTGCGAGCCGGGCAGGAACGCAACCGCGCCACCCAGATCGACGGTGAAGCCACCTTTGACGCGGCCGAAGATCGCGCCTTCGACGCGAGCATCGTCTGCGTAAGCTTTTTCCAGGCGGTCCCATGCTTCTTCACGGCGTGCCATCTCGCGCGAGATAACAGCTTCGCCGCGGGCGTTTTCAGCAGAGCGCAGGAACACTTCTACTTCGTCGCCGACTGCGATTTCGGGTGCTTCGCCGGGGTTTGCGAATTCTTTCAGATCAACGCGGCCTTCCATTTTGTAGCCTACGTCGATGATGGCTTGGCCAGCTTCGATTGCGATGACCTTACCTTTGACAACCGAACCTTCTTCGGGGGTGTCGATTTCGAAGCTTTCTTGCAGGAGGGCTTCGAATTCCTCCATCATTGCGTTCGCCATAGCGTCCGTTTTTCCTTTACTAACGTTTTTTCTGGCCGAGCGGTTGTCTCCGCCGGTCTTTGGGTTGGTCTTTCGGGCGATTTTCAAACAAAGCAGGGCCGGTTGGTGTATCCGACCCTTGGTTCCGTCTGGTCATTGCCATGTTGACGAGGCGCGGAATAAGCGATTTTCGTTCCACTGGCAAGCGCCAGACCCCGTGAAACCCAGCGAAACAGGCCCCAATGCAGGTTCAAATCGTTCAAATCAGCGCCAAGGACACCCTGCCCCTGCGCCATTCCGTGCTCTGGCCCAATCATCCGGTGGATTTCAGCCGTGTGGAGGGCGACGAGTCGGCCCAGCATTTCGGCGCCTATCTAGGGCCAGATTTGGTGTGCGTTCTGTCCCTGTTTACCGAAGGGACATCGGCCCGCATCCGTAAGTTTGCCACCCGCCCCGACTGTCAGGGCCAAGGGATCGGCACCCAAATGATGCGCCATGCTTTGGCGACTGCGGCCGACGGGGGCGCGGGCCGCGTTTGGCTGAGCGCCCGCGAAAGTGCCATGCCCTTCTACGCCCGCTTCGGGTTCCAGCCATTCGGTGAGCCTGCGCTGAAAGAGGGCCAACCCTACCGCAAAATGCAGGTCAGCCTATCCGGTCAGAGCTTGGCCAGTTCGGCCTGACGCGTCTCAATCCGTTTCACGGCGGCAGCGACGGCCTCTTCGATCGACAGGCTTGTGGTGTCCAGTTGCAGGGCATCATCCGCGGCCTTCATCGGCGCATCCGCACGGGTGCTGTCGCGGCGATCGCGTTCCCGCAGGTCGGCCAGAACCTCTTCCAACGACACCTTGTGCCCTTTGAAGGTCAGCTCTTTCCAACGGCGCTCGGCCCGCACATCGTCGCTAGCAGTGACGAACAGCTTTACCTCGGCATCGGGGCAAATCACGGTGCCAATGTCGCGGCCGTCCAGAACCGCGCCCCCTGCCCGAGCCGCAAAAGCACGCTGAAAATCGACCAGCGCTTTGCGCACGTCAGGCATTGCAGCGACCTTGCTCGCGGCCTGAGCCACAGCCGGTGCCCGCAGTTCATCCCCTTGCAGGTCCTCGGCAACCAGAGTTTGAGCCGCCGCGAGCGCGGGGGTTCCGTCCAGCGTTTTACGCCCTGTCGCACGATACAGCAGGCCCGTATCCAGATGAGCAAACCCGAAATGGGCCGCGATTGCGCGGGAAATCGTGCCTTTGCCGGACGCCGCAGGTCCATCGATTGCCACAGTAAACGCCACCGTTTTCGCCTCCATCTGGGTTAGAGGACCGATAGGTAGCCCAAGCGGCCCACAGGGGCAACCCGCCCCGTTTCAGCCTTTGATCACGGGGCTGCGACGACCAGTCTGATAGCATGGTAGACCGTCATCGACCTCGTAGTAGTCGCCCTTATCCCCGTAAAAGATGTGCCCATCCATCGTCAAACCAGTCGGGGCCTCGAACGCGCCCGCCATCAGGTAAAGCAGACCATCAAATTCCTCCCAGAACAGATAGCTGCCACAGGTCGGACAAAACCCGCGCTGCGCACCGGGGCTAGAGCGGTACCAACGCACCTCGCCCGTAATCGCCACCGCGTCTTTGGGCGCTGGGGTCGCCGCAGTAAAATGACCGCTGATCTTACGACATTGACTGCAATGGCAACCGGTGATCGGCCCCAACTCCGCATCAACCTTATAGCTGACTGCCCCGCACAAGCACGCGCCCTGAACCATGCATCCCTCCTGAAAACAAAAGGGCGACCCGAAGGCCGCCCCAAGACATTACGTCCGCTCGATTTTCGCCCCGAGCCCGCTCATTAGCGTCTCGAAAATCGGGAAGCTGGTGGCAATCGCGCCGCCGTCATCCACGCTGATCGGCTTCTGGCTGCACAGACCGCCCACGAGGAACGACATGGCAATGCGGTGATCCAAATGGGTCTCGCAGGTCGCGCCGCCGGGAACATTGCCCGCGCCAAGGCCTTTGACGATCCACCAATCATCGCCCTCTTCGACCTCGACCCCATTGGCGCGCAGGCCCTTGGCCATCGCATCAATCCGGTCGCTTTCCTTGACCCGCAGTTCTTTGACGCCGCGCATCACAGTCTCGCCGGTCGCGTTCGCCGCCACCACGGACAGCACAGGATATTCGTCGATCATCGAGGCCGCACGCTCGGGCGGCACGGTGATGCCCTTCATGTTGGGCGAGTATTTCGCACGGAGGTCAGCCATCGGCTCACCGCCCTCAACGCGCTCGTTTTCGTAGGTCAGGTCCGCGCCCATCTCGCGCAGGGTGGTGAACAAGCCAGCGCGGGTCGGGTTTAGACCGATATTCGGGATCAGCACGTCAGAGCCAGGGGTGACCAGCGCGGCACAGACAGGAAAGGCCGCCGAGGACGGATCGCGCGGCACGGTGATGTCCTGCGGCTTCAACTCGGGCTGGCCCTTCAAGGTGATCACGCGGCCCTCTTCGCTCTCCACGGTCGAAATCTCGGCGCCAAAACCTGCCAGCATGCGTTCGGTGTGGTCGCGAGTGGCTTCTTTCTCGATGACCACAGTCTCTCCGGGTACGTTCAGACCCGCCAGCAGAACCGCCGACTTCACCTGCGCCGACGGCATCGGCACGGTGTAGCGCACAGGGGTCGGCTCTGCCGCACCTACGATGGTCATAGGCAAACGGCCACCGCTGCGGCCAACCGCTTGCGCACCAAACAGCGCGATCGGATCGGTTACCCGCGCCATCGGGCGCTTGTTCAGGCTGGCATCGCCGGTAAAGGTCACGGTGATCGGACAAGTCGCCATCGCGCCCATGATCAGGCGCACGCCAGTGCCAGAGTTCCCGCAGTCGATCACGTTGTCAGGCTCGGCAAAACCGCCAACGCCGACACCTTTGACCGACCAGTTGCCGCCACCGTGGTTGGTGACCTCTGCGCCGAACGCCTGCATCGCCTTGGCGGTGTCCAACACGTCCTGCCCTTCGAGCAAACCGGTGATCTTGGTCTCGCCCACGGCCATCGCCCCAAGGATCAGTGAACGGTGGCTGATCGACTTGTCCCCGGGGACATGAGCCTCTCCGGTCAGGGGACCAGAAGCATAGGCGGTCATCGGGATGGGCGTGCCATGTGCAGACATCGGGCGTTCCTCGTTCAATCAATCCGCCCTTCTGTTATCGCAAACAAAGGGCATGGTCTATCGCCCTCAGCGGCGACGGAAAGTCATATAGTGGGGCGTGCGCCCCTCGCGCAGAGCCTTCTGCTCGTAGCGCGTGGAAATCCAGTCGCCCCAAGGCTCGCGCCAGTCAGCAGGCCCCTCGGCCAGCCACTCAAATCCCGCTTGCGGAACCTCTTGCATGGTCTGGCGGACGTAATCGGGAATGTCGGTAGCCACGCGGAACTCGGCCCCATGCGCCATCACTTGCGCCAAGGGCTGCAAGTGCTCTTGGGTCACAAACCGGCGGCGATGGTGCCGCTTCTTGGGCCACGGATCGGGGTAGTTCAGAAACGCCTTCTGGACGCAGCCATCGGGCAGCACGTCGAACAGATCGCGCGCATCACCGGGGTGCACCTTCAGGTTGGTCACCCCAGCCTCGCGGATTTTCCCCAGCAGCATGGCGACACCGTTGATGAACGGCTCGCAACCGATAATCCCCATATCGGGATAGGTCTTGGCCATGTGCACCAGATGCTCACCGCCGCCAAAGCCGATCTCCAGCCACAGCGGGCGCCCGTCGAACATGGCCTCCACATCCAGCTTCTCGCGGTCAGGGTTCACATCCCAGCCAACAGGACCGGGGGACAGAGGCTCTAGATCCTCTTCCAGAAATTCCTTCTGGTTCGGCCGCAAGGTCTTGCCCTTGAACCGTCCATAGAAGTTACGCCAAGGCGCGCCAGAGGGGTGTGTTTTCGGTGTCTCGTCGCTCATGGCCTGCCCAATAAAGCCGCGCCCTGCCCAAAACAAGCCCCAGCTTCTTTTTGCCTTAAATACTCAAAAACGAAACAGGGCCCACAAGGGGCCCCGTCTGCATATCTCGATACAGCCTGAAATCAGCGAATTTCGCGAGCCAGCGCCTCTGCCAGATCGGTACGCTCCCAGCTGAAGCCACCGTCCGCCTCGGGCGCGCGGCCAAAGTGACCGTAGGCCGCAGTGCGAGAATAGATCGGCTTGTTCAGGTCCAGATGGGTGCGGATGCCGCGCGGCGACAGGTCCATCACGCGGGGGATCGCAGCTTCAATCGCGGCTTCCTCGATCTTGCCGGTGCCGTGGCAATCCACGTAGATCGACAACGGCTTGGCCACGCCAATCGCGTAGCTGACCTGCAGGGTGCATTTGTCCGCCAGACCGGCAGCCACGATGTTCTTGGCCAAGTAACGCGCCGCATAGGCCGCCGAGCGGTCCACCTTGGTCGGGTCTTTGCCGCTGAACGCACCACCACCATGGGGAGCCGCGCCGCCGTAAGTATCTACGATAATCTTGCGGCCGGTCAGGCCCGCGTCTCCGTCGGGGCCGCCGATGACAAAGGTCCCCGTGGGGTTCACCCACCACTCGGTCTTCTCGGTCAGCAGCTCTGCGGGGATGATTTCACGGATATAGGGCTCAACGATCGCGCGAATATCGTCGCTGGTCTGCGCTTCGTCCGCGTGTTGGTGCGACAGCACGATCGAGGTCACTTCGACCGGCTTGCCATCCTCGTAACGTAGCGAGATCTGCGATTTCGCGTCGGGACGCAGGGTCGGCTCGGTGCCATCCTTGCGGACCTCGGCCAAGCGGCGCAGAACGGCATGGGCATACTGGATCGGTGCGGGCATCAACTCGGGGGTTTCGTTGGTGGCGAAACCAAACATGATCCCCTGATCGCCAGCCCCGTCACGATCCACACCCTGCGCGATATGCGCCGACTGCTCGTGCAAGAAGTTCTGCACATGGCAGGTATTCCAGTGGAACTTCTCTTGCTCGTAGCCGATGTCGCGAATGCAATCACGGGCGATCTGGCTGATTTTGCCCATGTAGTTTTTCAGCGCATCTTGATCAGACAGACCAACTTCGCCGCCGATAACGACCATGCCGCTTGTGGCAAAGGTCTCGCATGCGACACGCGCATTCTCTTCTTCTGCCAGAAGTGCGTCCAACACAGCGTCCGAAATTCGGTCACAAACCTTGTCAGGATGCCCCTCGGAAACAGACTCCGAAGTGAAGATGTAGTTCTGTCGTGCCATGAGAAGTGCTCCGATACAAGTTAGCCTGCCACGTCAGGAAGCCGTTGTGACAGGAATATGAAATAGGGGCCTATGCCTGTCCTTCTTCCGCGTCAACGGAAAACGAACCGCGAAAGTGGAAAGCTGTCGCAACTACTCCTAAAATCAAGAGCAAAGCGAACCAATCGCCAATACGGCTGTAAACAGTCGCCTTTCGGACAGGCGGGAGTGGCCGATCCAGATACCCCGCCGTGTTCAAGCCAAGCAATCCGGTGACATTGCCATAACCGTCAATCACCGCTGAAATCCCTGTATTTGCCGCTCGGACCACGGGGATGCCTGACTCAATCGCGCGCATCCGCGCAATCGCCAAGTGCTGGTAGGGACCCGAGAAATTGCCGAACCACGCGTCATTGGTTAAATGCACCAAAAGGTCGGGACGTTCGGGCGCGGAAAAGACGTTCTGCGGGAAAATCGCCTCGTAGCAAATGAGCGGCAGAACCCTTCCGATCTGCGGAACATCGACCAGATGCGGACCGTCTCCGGCTGTATATCCGCCCACGCCCATCGCCGCCAAACCAGTCAGCCCGAAGCGATCAAAGAAAGTCTGGAATGGCAGATACTCGCCGAAGGGGACGAGATGGTATTTGTCATAGATCTGCGAAATCTCGCCATCGGGCAGAACCAGAGCGGCCGAGTTGTACCAGTCATCCGCCTCACCGCGGCGCTGAATCCCCAGCATGATGTCCGCCCCTCCGGCCTGCTGCGCGACATGGCCGAGCGCGGGGCCCGCATATTCGAGCAAAAAGGGCACCGACGTTTCGGGCCAAACCACAAAGTCAGGACGGGTCTCCGCAGGCGCCGCGCTAAAGGCAACCTGCCGGTCAAAGAACTTGCGGATATTCTCGTTTGTCCATTTCTGGCTCTGAACCGCGTTTGGTTGGATCATACGAACAATCGGCGCATTCTCTGGAATGTCTTGTACGGGGATAGGCGCAAAAACCCCTGCCCCGAGAACGGCTGCTACCGGTAAAGCCACCCACCGCCGGCGTGCGACCAAAGGCACAGACGCGCACACCATCAAGAACACCAGATTGACCCCATGCGGACCGATCCATGCGGCCGCCTGATAAGCGCCCCAATTCACCAGCCCCTGCGCCGCCAAAGCCCAAGGGAAGCCAGTCAGGACATAAGCGCGCAACAGTTCGACCAAAGTCAAAGCGCCCGCGTAGGCCATCGGATGACCTCCGATCCGCCGCGCGACGATACCCGCCAGCCACCAGAACAGCGCCAAACCGCCAGCCATGAAGACCAGAGCAAAGGGCGCCATCCAGCCGAAGACCTCGGGTTCAATGAGGAACGGCTCGACGATCCAAGACAGTGAGACCGCGAAATAGCCCGTGCCAAAGAGCCAACCGAAACGTGCCGCCTGCCCCACCGTTTTGCAGCGCGACCAGAACCAGAACGCGGCGACAAATCCAGCGATCAAGGCGGGCAGAAAATCAAATGGCGCCTGACCCAATGCAGCCACGGCGCCACTTGCCAGAGGGGCGCCCCATCCGATCATGAGGCGCCGCGCGCGTTGGGTCATTCAGCGGCCACTCCGCCTTCGGGGGTCGGCCTCACGCGCATGCGTTTGATGCGGCGCGGGTCGGCGTCGATCACTTCGAACTCAAAACCCGCAGGGTGCTGGATCACTTCGCCCCGCGCAGGCACGCGACCCGCAAGCATAAAGATCAGACCGCCCAAAGTGTCGATCTCTTCCTCGTCCACGTCTTCGTTGTCGGTCAGGGATTGGCCCAGTTCCTCTTCAAAGTCGTCCAGAGGTGTTTTGGCCAGCACGATGTAGCGACCGTTCGGCTCTTTGGTCCAGAACTGGTCGTCATCGGTGTCATGCTCGTCTTCGATCTCGCCCACGACCTGCTCGATCAAGTCCTCAATGGTCAGCAGACCGTCGACCCCGCCATATTCGTCAATCACGAGCGCCATATGCCGGCGCTCTGTCTGCATCTTTTGCAGGAGCACGCCGATCGACATTGACGGGGGCACAAACAGCAAGGGCCGGATCAGACCGCTGATGTCGAATTCTTCGGACGCGCCAAAGCCATGCTTCAGTGCAAAGTCCTTGAGGTGGATCATGCCGATGGGCGTGTCCAACGTGCCCTCGTACACAGGCAAACGGGACATGCCGCTATCGCGGAACACATCAACCAGCCCCTCGAGGGAAATGTCGTTGGGGACAGCCTCAATCTCGACCTTGGGAATCGCAACGTCTTCGACCCGCATCCGGCGCAAATTCGCCAGACCTACAGTAGAGTCGCCTCCGTCCGGAGTGTCTTCACCGTCTTCTGTGCCTTCGCCAGAAGGGCCGATAATTGAAAAGAATTTTCGCAGGAAACCGCCGTTATTCGCTGCATCATCCTGCTCTACCGGAAGCGCGCCTTGCGCTGCCATAGAAGATCCGTCGTTGGTGTCGCCCATTAATCCTGTTCCAAAACCCGCAACACGTGCGTTGCCTTATAAAGTATATGGGTCAGGAATACCCATTTTGCCAAGTATTTCCGTTTCGATCCCCTCCATGAGCGTTGCATCCATGTCATCAATGTGGTCGTGCCCCAACAGGTGCAGGACCGCGTGAACGGTCAAATGGATCACGTGGTTTTCAAAGGGGATGCCCCCTGCCTCGGCCTCGACCAGACAGGTGTCATAGGAAATAGCGATGTCCCCCAGCTCTTCGGGCGGGCCATCGGGATCAGGCAGTTCGGGATAATACGGCGTCTCGCCCGGTGCGTCCGGGGCGCGTTCTTCGGAGGGCCACGATAGCACGTTTGTGGCCTTGTCCTTTTCGCGGAAGTCGGCGTTCAGCTCTTTGATCCGCGCGTCATCGCAGGCAAGGACGGCGATTTCCCAGCCGTCCGTGCCCAGTTCCAGATGCTCCAAGACTGCGGTTGCGGCCCTTTCGGCCAACTCTTCGAGGCCGACCTCTTCCCAGCGGTCGTCCTCGATGACGCAATCGGTGATCATGCTGTGCCCTACTGTTGCTGCTGACGCTGCTGCTGGCGTTCGAACGCCTTCTGCGAGTCCTCGTCATACGCTTCGATGATCGCGCGCACCAGAGGATGTCGCACAACATCGCTGGCCGTAAAGTAGCTGAAGCTGATGTCCTTGATCCCGCCAAGCAGTTGCTCGGCATGGGACAGGCCGGACTGGACGCCACGCGGCAGGTCAACCTGAGAACGGTCGCCGGTGATCACCATGCGGCTGCCCTCGCCCAAACGAGTCAGGAACATCTTCATCTGCATGGTCGTGGCGTTCTGCGCCTCGTCCAAGACCACAAAGGCATTCGACAGGGTCCGCCCGCGCATAAAGGCCAGCGGCGCGATCTCGATCTTCTTTTCCTCTTTCAGCTTGGCCAGCTGTTTTCCGGGCAAGAAGTCGTTCAGCGCGTCATATAGCGGCTGCATATAGGGATCGACCTTGTCCTCCATCGCGCCGGGCAAGAAGCCCAAGCGTTCGCCAGCCTCGACGGCGGGACGGGACAGGATGATGCGATCCACTTTGCCATCGATGAACATCGACACGCCGACCGCCACCGCCAGATAGGTTTTACCCGTACCTGCAGGACCGATGCCGAAGGCCAGTTCATGCTCGAACAGCGCCTTCACATAAGCCTTCTGCGCGTCGGTCCGAGGCTCGATCACCTTCTTGCGGGTCTTGATCTCGTAATTACCGCGCCCGAACATCTCGAGCTGGTCACCCTTGGTCGCAGGTTCAGGCGGGTGCGTGTCCATCCGCAATTCGCGGTCCACATCCGCAGGCTCGACAGAGCGGCCAGTTTCCAGACGCTCGTACAAGGTCTCCAACACATCGAGCGCGATGTCTGCATTGTCTTGTTCGCCAATGATGGTGATCTGGTTCCCGCGGCGTACCAACTGAACGGTCAGCGCCTTTTCAATCTGGGTCAGGTGTCTGTCGTATTCGCCGCAAAGCGTTGACAGCAGACGGTTATCTTCGAATTCAATGAAGAGTTCAGCCATGGGCCAGCTCACTTCTGCTGGCGGACGGGGCACGTAATTTCAAGTTGCTCTCCGCTAAGTCTTTTCTTGATGCTGCCAAGTTCAGAACGCCTGCGCAAGTCTTGGTACGCGATTGTGACATTCACATAATGAAAAACCCCGGCGCGAGGCCGGGGTTCCTGTGAATTTTCAAGCAGATCCGAATTTTAGATCGGGTCGCCGATGATCGCGGTCGCGCCCTCTTTGAAGTCACCGGTCGCGATGGTCGGCGGAGCTGCGCCCGAACACACGGGCTTGCCGTATTTGTCGAGACGCTGGGACAGGTAACCTTCGACGCCATCGTCGATGATCCAATGGTCGCAGCCGTTCGGATCCACCCAGATGCCGGCTTGCAACTGGCTCAGGTCTTTGGAGTCGATGCCGCGGTCACGGGTCATATCGCCGTTGTTGCCGCCCAGGATGCCGCCTTCCCATGTGCCACCCTCACAGGCGGCAAGGGTGAGAACGCAAGAACCGATAAGAAGGGATTTGATGAGTTTCATATTTTCCTCACATTACCGGATGCAGAAGATTTCGACGCGGCGGTTTTGCGCCATGCCTTCTACGGTTGCGTTGGATGCTTTTGGCATCCGCTCGCCGTAACCGCGAATGTCGATCACCGGAGCACCAACCGAGTTGCCCACAGCCGCAACCGCATTGGCGCGGTTCAGTGAGAGCTTCATGTTGTATTCGTCGCTGGCGCGGCTGTCAGTGTGACCTGCTACGATGTATGCGCGCGCGTTCGCGCCTTGGAAGAACTGCATCAGGCTTTGACGGCCCGCGCTGCTGATCTTGTAGCTGTCTGTCGCAAAGTACTGGTCGGTGTTCAGAACACCGCACAGGTTCCGCTCGTGGCAGACGGGCGTTCCGTCGCGGCGGACGTGGGGCGACATGTAGCCTTCGGCACCGTCGTCCATCACCCAGTGCTCGCAACCGTCGGGATCAATCCAGATCGTCGGCGTGTAGCGCTCACCCTGTACGGTGACGGTCGCGCCCTGACGCACGCTTTGCACCCCGTATGTTTCGTTTGTGACGTAGCCTTGCTGCGCGAATGCAGCGCCCGCCACCACCACAGTGCAAGCCGCAACAACAGCGCTCACTGTGCGTGTAAATCTTTTTGTCATCGATCCTTCCCCGATCCGAACTTTTTCGCAAATAGGAACATTAATTCAAACTTACCCCAAAGGCTTATGTCTAATCTATTGGGGAAAATGATTTAAATCCGGCTAAGGGAAACGTAACTCACACCCAAACGAAAACAATAAGCCCGTTACCCCCATAATGATGAGAATAACGGGACAGTCAACACTTTGAGAGGCTTAGCAAACGAATCAGGCGATTTGACCGCGCAAAGAATTCGGACCGCTTTCGGTGATCTCGACCTCGCGAAGGTCTCCAGCTTTCAGACCATCGGCCTGAAGGTGCACCGCGTGCAGATACTCTGATTTACCGACCATCTGACCTTCTAGTCGACCGGGCTTTTCAAAAAGTACGTTTACCTTGCGACCGACCATATCATCCTGCACCTCGCGTTGGTGACGTGTGATAACTTCTTGGAGGCGCGACAGGCGTTCAGACTTCACGTCTTCGGACAGCTGTTCCCGCTCTGCGGCGGGGGTGCCGGGACGCGTGGAGTACTTGAAAGAATAGGCGTAGCCGTATTTCACCGCCTCGAGCAGATCCATGGTCGCCTGGAAATCCTCTTCGGTTTCTTCGGGGAAGCCGACGATGAAATCACCCGACATCAGAATATCAGGACGCGCTTCGCGAATACGCTCGATGAGTTTGAGGTATTCTTCGGCGGTGTGGCTGCGGTTCATCCGTTTCAGGATCTTGTCAGAGCCGGACTGCACGGGCAGGTGCAGATAGGGCATCAATTTCTTGCAGGTGCCATGTGCCTCGATCAGGTCATCGGACATGTCGTTGGGGTGGCTAGTGGTAAAGCGAATCCGCTCCAACCCATCGACTTTGTCCAGTTCCCAGATCAACTTGGCCAGCGACCAGGTGCCGCCCTCGCCTTCGCCGTGGTAGGCATTCACGTTCTGCCCCAAGAGAGTGATCTCGCGCACACCGCGTTCGACCAGATCATTGGCCTCGCGAATGATCTGCTGCACGGGACGCGAGACTTCGGCGCCGCGGGTATAGGGCACCACACAGAACGCACAGAATTTGTCACAGCCCTCTTGGACGGACAGGAACGCGGTCGGGCCGCGCGACGCCTTGGGACGGCCTTTGAGCTTCTCGAACTTGTCTTCTTCGGGGAAGTCGATGTCCACGGGCTTCTGGCCCGCACGCGACTTTGCTTCCAACTCGGGCAGGCGGTGATAGCTCTGCGGACCAACGACCAGATCAACCATCGGCTGGCGACGCATGATCTCTTCGCCCTCGGCCTGAGCCACACAGCCCGCCACACCGATGCGCAGGTCGGGCTTCTCGGCCTTGAGGTTCTTGAAACGGCCCAATTCGGAATAGACCTTTTCTGCGGCCTTCTCGCGAATGTGGCAGGTGTTCAGCAGGATCATGTCCGCGTCTTCGGGCGTCTCGGTTTTGACGTACCCGTCCATGACTTCGGCCATCCGCTCGCTGTCGTAGACGTTCATCTGACAGCCATAGGTTTTGATGTACAGCTTCTTAGGCTCGGCCATGACGCGCTTCCGGTTCTGTATGGGGAAAGTTGAGCGCAGCTTTTATCGCCTCGGGCCCTATCTTGCAATGGCAGGCAGAATGACCCAACCTGTGCGTGATCGGATCATAGGATCAGTTGATGAACTACGCGAATTTGAACGAATTTTTGAAACGCGGGACGGCCATTTTTGCCAAAGGTCCCATTGCCCTGATTTTTGCCGAAGATCCGGTCGAGGTCGACTCGACCATTCTGCATCACCTGTGCCTCGGATTTCGGCACGTGGTCGTCTTTGGCGGGGCTACCATCGAAATCGAACCCCATATCACCGAGGGGCCCGACGCGGAAAAAGTTCATTTCGTCGCCTACGATCTTTTGCCGGACCATGCGGTCCCTCAGGCGGTCAACGCGGTCGCGCTCCAGATGCCCAAGGAGTGGCTGTTTTACTGCTACAACGCCGAGTACCTTTTCTTTCCCTTCTGCGAGAGCCGGACGATCGGCGAGATGGTGACCTTTCATACCGAAGAGCGTCGGGATGCGATGCTGACCTATGTGGTCGACCTTTATGCGCAGGATCTGGAGGAAAACCCCGATGCCGTCAGTCTGGACGAAGCCTATCTGGACCGCTCGGGTTACTTTGCCCTTGGCCGACCTGATGCCATGCGCCACCCCAAAGAACGGCAGCTTGATTTCTTCGGAGGTCTGAGGTGGCGCTTCGAAGAATACGTGCCGAAACCCAAACGAAAGATCGACCGAATCTCGATTTTCAAAGCAAAGCCCGATGTGCTGCTGCGGGGTGACTTCACGTTCACTGAGGAAGAATACAATACCTATTCCTGTCCGTGGCACCACAACCTGACAGCCGCCGTTGCGAGCTTTCGCGCGGCCAAAGCGCTACGGCGAAATCCCGGAAGCTCCTTTAATATCAACACCTTCATGTGGCATGCATCGACCAGGTTCGAATGGGACTCAGCACAGCTGATGGATTTGGGCCTGATGGAACCGGGTCAGTGGTTCTAACGCACTTACAACCTTTAGGATGTATCAAACGCCCCATTGATCAGGTGCCCGCCATTAGGAGGGCGTGATAAGTCAATCCTCAGGGATTTCAATCAAGGAGGCACCTCGATGTCTGTCACAGGATTTCTGGGTAAAGTGGTCACGCTCGCAACGTTTGCGCTGACCCCCATCGCTGCCGCTGCGCTTGATGCACCAAGCGGCGACGTCGTTCTGACCATCACAGGCAAGATTACCGAGACAAATAACGGCGATCAGGCGGATTTCGACATCGAAATGCTCGAAGCGCTCGGGGTCGAGACATTCGCGACCACCACCCAATGGACCGAGGGCAAACCCGAATTTTCAGGGCCGACCCTGAAGTCCGTCCTCGAGGCCGTCGGCGCAGGCTCCACCAAGTTGCGTGCCACCGCGCTGAACGACTACTCCCTCGAAATGGATGCCGGAACCGAAGGCTTCCCTGGCCCCGTGATCGCCACCAAACTGGATGGCGCACCGATGTCGGTTCGGACCAAAGGACCCCTTTGGCTGGTCTACCCCTATGATATGGATATCAAGTTCCAGAACGAGGTGATTTACTCGAACAGCATCTGGCAACTCCGCTCCATGGAAGTCATGGACTAATACCGGAGCACGGGCGTGACGCGCAAAGAAAAAGCAGAAAAGATCCTGCACGGTGGACGCGGCCTGAGAATGGTCGCGTTAATTCTGTTCATCTTTATTGCGCTGGCGTCCGTCACCACCCTGACCCTCGCTGTGTTCCAGAAGCAAAAAGAGTTGCAATATGCTAGCTCCGACAGCGTTATCTGGACCCTTTCCCAGCTCGAGGTCGAATACCTGAAGTTCTCGAGCGCGCTTCTGGATGCGGAAACGCACCCCGCTGACCCCTCGAAATTGCGGAATTTACGTCAGAAGTTCGATATTCTCTACAGCCGCCTCGACACAGTCGCGAACCTGCGAGGCCTGTACAAATACGAAAGCGGGCTGGAAACCCGCGCAATCTTTGGTGTGATCCAGAATGACCTAGATCAGGCTATTCCCTATATCGACGGGAGCGATGCCGACCTTACTGGCGGGATCGAACAATTGCGCGCCATTGACCAGCGCATCGCGTCGCTTGTCCGCAGCGCCTCGCTTGAAAACCTGCAGAACTTTGTTGGCATTTCGACGATCGCTCGCGAAACCGTTCTAAGCACGATGCAACTGCTTGGCGCGATGACGATCGGAATGATGATCGCCCTCGCGATCACAGTTCTGATCCTATTCCGGCTTGCAGGCAAAAACGAACGGATCGCGACCGAGCAGCGCCAATTGGCCGCGCGCCTTCAGACCATCCTAGGGTCAGGACGCATTGATTTCCGTTGTGCTGCGTGATTCACGGCTCGGAAAACGGAGCGGTGACATGAGTGATCTATACTGGTTAAGCGATACGCAGATGGCCAAGCTTGAACCTTTTTTC
>JAUILL010000049.1 GCA_030433335.1 Alphaproteobacteria bacterium
ACATCCTTGGCCAGATCAAGGCCTACTGTCTGAACTGTCATTGGGTGGCTCCTTTCCTAGCAGTCATTGATAGATGCACTTTGGCACATTCGATGCCGGTGGAGCAGGAGCCACCCACCTCATCCGCTTAGGGAGATGTCTCTCGTCTGAGGGGTACTTCTGAATGCGTCGAAAGGGCTCAAAACGATGGGAATGACCATCGAGCGGCGGGTCCTTCAGCGATCTCATACTCGAAAAATTTGACTCTGAGGGGCATGTTTGTGCCTTAAAATCCAGCATTGATTGTTTTTCACAATTAAATGGTTGTGAAAAACAATCTTTTTGTTGAGCCGATGGAAATCCCATCGAATTATGAACATTGGATGACGATGAGATCACAATGAGCAACGAAACCAAAACTTTCGATCAAAAAGATGAGCCGTTCACCGTAGCTGGTCTGCGGATTGACGTTCTTGACGAGGCATTCAGCTGGTACATTCGATCCATCGATGCGGTGGTATCGCGAGATCTGGACCAGAGGACCGCTCATCTGGATGTTGCCAAGGGCAAAGGCAAAATCACGACTATTCTGTTGGTGGATGGCAATCCGGGCATTCGCCCCTCTCAGATCGCTGAAGTGCTGCTGCGGGATCGCCCCGCAACAGGCCGGATCATAGACCATCTTGTCAAAGCCGGGGACATACGCCGCGAAGCCGACGCGGACGATCAGCGAGCGCAAGCCCTCTACATAACGGAAAAGGGCAGCGCTTTGGCCCAAGAGGTGCGAGAGATCATCCGTGCTCAAGAGAATGATTTCTTTGACTTTATTCCGTCCGAGGACCGCGAAGAATTCATGCGCGTTCTCAAGCGAGCCTATATCAATATGAGGAACAAGCTAGAATGAGCTGTAAGGTTGCTCTGATTTCGGGGGCCAGTCGCGGCATAGGCGCCGCAACCGCCAAAACGCTGTTCGAGGCGGGGTGGGCGGTCTCTCTGGGGATGCGACAGCTCGCACTCCCTGAATGGGCGGATGGTGCGCCGGATCGGGTGCATCAGTTTGCCTACGACGCGACGGATCAGGCTGTCGCGCAGGAATGGTCACAGGCTGTAACGGATAGGTTCGGTCGTATTGATGCGTTGATCGCGAGTGCGGGGATTATGATCCCGAAAACCCCCATCGAGATCAGCGATGCGGAGATGACTGAGATGCTGGAGATCAATGTTCAGGCGCCGCGTCGTCTGGCTGCCGCATGCTGGGATGCCTTGGCGGCGTCGGGGGAAGGGCGGATCATCATGCTCGCATCGCTCTCTGGCAAGCGGGTGAAATCCGCGCAAGCCGGGTCTTACTCCATGTCCAAATTCGCGGTTGTGGGGCTGGCACACGCTTTGCGGCAGGCAGGCTTTGATCAAGGTATCCGTTGCACTGCCGTGTGTCCCGGTTTTGTGGCCACGGACATGGCGATGTCCATCACTGACCGCGCCCCCGAAGTGATGACCCAACCAGAGGATTTGGCGCGCGTGATCCAGACGCTGATCGATCTGCCTAATGAGGCGAGCGTCGCAGAATTTGCAGTAAATTGCCAACTTGAGGAGCGTTTCTAATGCCCGGTCCGTTTGTAGTCCCCGTTCATGGCGATTTGGATCTGCCCAAGAAGGTCGATGTGGTCGTGATCGGTGGCGGCATCATTGGATGTTCGACTGCTCTTGAGTTGGTTGATCAAGGCCTGAAGGTCGCGCTCTGCGAAAAGGGTGGGATCGGGCACGAACAGTCGAGCCGGAACTGGGGCTGGGTGCGCATCACACGCCGTGATCCGCGCGAAGTGCCTCTGATGGCCGAAGCGCTCCGCATTTGGCCGACCCTCGCCGAGCGTACGGGCCGTGATTTGGGCTACAAACGATCCGGCATTGCCTTCGCCTGCGGGACAGCCAAGGATTATGCGGAACACGAAGAGTGGCTCAAGCAACTCAAGGACTATCAGTTCGACAGCCGGATGCTCTCCCGCGAAGAGTTCGAAGCAATGACGCCGGGGTTCAAACTACCGATCGAGGGTGCGCTCTATACCTCGGCCGATGGACGGGCGGAGCCTCAAAAGGCTGCCCCGGCGATCGCCGAAGCGGCTCGTGATCGGGGCGCACATATCCTGACAGAATGCGCTGTGCGTGGGATCGAGACCAAGGGCGGTGCGGTTTGCAGCGTGGTCACCGAGCGCGGCGAGATTGAATGCGAGCAAGTCGTTCTGGCGGGCGGTGCTTGGTCCAGCCTTTTTGCTCGGAATACCGGGCTGCGATTGCCGCAACTGAAGGTGAAGAACTCGGTCATCCGTACCAAACCGTTGGAAGGTGGCCCCGAGCACGCCATTTGGTACGATGGGTTCTCTGTTCGTAAACGTCAGGACGGGGGCTATACGATCGCAGATGGTTTCCGGAATATCGTAGACATCGTGCCTGACAGTTTTCGCTATATGCGGGATTTCATGCCTGCTCTTGGGGTTCAATGGAAGGCACTGATGCTGCGCTTTGGCGGGCGGTTTTACGACGAACTGCGGCTTCCAAACAAGTGGTCCCTGAACGAAGCCAGTCCCTTCGAATATAATCGCGTTCTCGACCCGAAACCGGCATTTTCGCTGCAAGATGAGGCGCTTGCCAACCTGCGCAAAGCCTTCCCGGTCTTTGAAAAGGCAGAGATCGCCCAAAGGTGGGCAGGTGCGATTGATGTGACGCCTGATGCGATCCCCGTGATCTCTGGCGTCGAAGATATTCCCGGTTTCTATATCGCAACAGGCTTTTCCGGCCACGGTTTTGGCATTGGTCCTGCGGCCGGACGCCTTGCTTCTGATCTAGTGCGTGGTGTCACGCCCTTGGTCGATCCAACACCCTTCCGCTTCTCCCGTTTTTCCGACGGCTCGAAAATCGAGATCATCAGCGGCTTCTAACTCCCCCAACTGGTGCGGCGCCTTCGTGTCCACCTGACAGAGAACGTGTGCCTTGCGCTAGCCTCGATCTCTTCTCCTCCCTCAGCGCAAACAGGGAAATCAAGATGACTGACGAGAAGAAAAATTCCGCACATCTCAACCGCCGTCAGGCGCTGATGATGATGGGGGCTGCTGGTGCGGCCTTGATGACGCCCATCGCGATTGGCCGCGACAAGGCCTTTGCCGCAAATGCCGATGCGACCGGTCAGCTGGTTCTGGCATTCTCCCAAGAGCCCACTGTGTTTAACCCGCTGATGCCGCATATCGAGGTGGACGAAGGGCTTTACTATGCGGTCTACGACACCCTGTTCGACTTTGATCCTGATGGCGAATTCTTCCCCATTCTCGCCGCCGAAGTTCCCACCGTTGCCAATGGCGGAATCTCGGCGGATGGTCTGTCTTGGAAGCTGAAACTGAAAGAGGGCGTCACGTGGCACGACGGCACGCCGTTCACCGCCGAGGATGTGAAATTCTCACTCGAGCTGACCGTGGATCCCGATTTCCGCTCGTTCCGCTCGACCGGTTACAAGCTGATGCAGGACATCACCGTGGTCTCGGACACCGAGCTGACCTGGACCATGAGCGAACCCTTTGCTCCCATGGCGGCCATTCTGGCGTCGACCTACATCGTTCCGAAGCACGTGTTCGATGGGGTCGAGGACAAGAATGCAACCGTCCTGAACACCGCGCCCATCGGTACCGGCCCGTTCAAGTTCAAGAACCGCATGGCGGGCGACCACATCGAGCTAGAAGCGAACGCGGACTACCACATGGACGGCCCGTTCCTGAAGACGCTGATCATCAAATACGTGCCTGACCTGAACGTCATGTACACCCAGTTCAAGTCGGGCGACATCGACGTCATCGGCCTGCAGTACATCACCCCCGACCACTTGGCCGAGGCGGAAACGCTGGAAGGCAAAGAGGTCAAAGTGGCTGGTACCGCGACCTTTGAATCCATCGGCCTGAACATGACCCGCCCGCAGTTTCAGGACAAAGCCGTGCGCCAAGCGCTGTATCTGGCGATCGACAAAACCTCGATCATCGACGCGCTCTATTACGGGGTGCCGACCCCGACCGAGACCTACATGCCCCAGCAGTCGTTCTACTATAACGACAGCTTGCCCAAGCACGAGTTCAACATCGAAAAAGCGAACGCGATGCTGGACGAAGCAGGCTGGGAAAAGGGTTCGGACGGCATCCGCGCCAAGGACGGGGTGCGCCTGTCTTTCTCGAACTCGACCACTGCGGGCAACCACCTGCGGGAGCAAGCACAGCAGTTCATCCAGCAGACCTTTGCGATGATCGGCGTCGAGATGACGATCAAGAACTTCCCGCCGGCGGTCATGTGGGGCGACTACTGGATGAATTCAGAGTTCGACACCGTTGTCGTGGGCCTAAACACGCTGGCAGGCGCGGACCCCGACACCTCGGATTACTTTATGTCCACCATGTCGCCCGCGCTAGGTGGGTCGGGGCAGAACACTTTTGCCTACCAGAACCCCAAGGTGGACGAGCTGCTGACCAAAGGCGCGCAGAACTTCGTCCCCGAGGAACGCAAGGCGATCTATCAAGAAATGCAGGCCGTCATGCGCGAGGATCTGCCCTTCTTGCCGATGTTCCAATACGCGGTAGTCAAAGGCTGGAAAGTCGACGTCACCGGCCCGACCCCCAACGTGAACAACCGCATCGATACCTGGAACGTGCGCAATTGGGCACGCACCTGATCCCACTCTCTTGGTCAGCCGCGCTCTGCGGCTGACCTCCCCCAACGTTTATCTACATGAGGGGACATCATGGCCCGTTATCTTTTGTCTCGGCTCGGCCAGAGCCTTATCCTGTTGCTGATTGTGTCCTTTATCGGGTTCGCGGTTCTGACGCTTGCCCCTGGTGGACCCCTGTCGCAATTCGCGCTCAGTCCGGGCATGACACAGGAACAAATCGACAAGATCGCCAGCCAGATGGGCCTCGACCGCCCCGTGGTCGTTCAGTATTTCGACTGGCTCAGCCATCTGGTGATCGGCGACTGGGGCACGTCCTATCGCGATGGCCAGTCGGTGCTGCATGTGATCGGCAGCCATCTGTTTGCGACCCTGCTCCTGATGGGCACTGCGACCGTGATTTCCGTGACCCTTGGCAGCAGCATCGGCATCTACAGCGCTCTGCGCCGTGGCGGAGCCTTCGACTACACGATGACGGTTTTCGCGATGGTTGCCCTATCGATCCCGACCTTCTGGTTCGGTCTGATCGCCATCTACATCTTTTCGCTGAACCTTGGCTGGCTGCCTGCGGGCAACATGTACACCGTCGGCGACGGCTCGGTTCTGGACTATGTTCGCCACCTGATCATGCCCGCGACAGTGCTGGCGCTGGTCGATGTTGCGATCTGGAGCCGCTACATGCGGACCTCGACCCTGAACGTGGTGAACCAAGACTTCGTCCGCACCGCCAAAGCCAAAGGCCTGACCCGCCGCCGCGTTCTGTTCAAGCACATCGTCGGCAATTCACTGGTCCCGATGATCACGCTGGCTGGTCTGCAACTGCCTATGGTCCTTGGCGGCGCGTTGGTGACCGAAACCGTTTTCACGTGGCCTGGCATGGGGCGTCTGTTCCTCGATAGCCTCGGGTACTCGGATTACCCTGTGGTCATGGGGCTGTTGATGGCCTCGGCCATGCTGGTTCTGGTCGGCAACCTGCTGGCTGACATCACTGTTGCGCTCATCGATCCGCGCATCCGCCTTGATTGAGGAGCGGCCCATGACAACCCTGTCCACCAATTCCACCGAGCGCAAACCCCTGATCAAATCCCGCGCCCTGCGCCGGTTCCTGAGCCACAAGCTGGCCCTGATCGGCACCGTTATGGTGCTCACTCTGACGTTCGCGTGTTTCGTTGGCCCCTACCTGCTGCCCTACGACGAGCTATACATCGACCTTATGTCCCGCTTTGCCCCGCCGGGCACGAATGGTCACATCTTCGGCACCGACCCCTTGGGCCGCGATATCGCCGCGCGCCTGTTTCATGCGGGGCAGATTTCCATGGCGGTCGGGTTCGCCGTGATGATCATCGCGACCTGCATCGGCTCGGTGATTGGCGTGATTTCCGGCTATTACGGAGGCGCTGTGTCCGCCGTTCTGATGCGGGTCGTCGATGCCTTCCTGTCGTTTCCGTCGGTATTCCTGCTGCTGGCGCTGGCGGCGTTCATCCAGCCCGGTCCGGTGATGATCGCCCTGATCATCTCGGCCACCAGCTGGATGGAAGTCGCCCGCATCGTCGAAGCCGAAGTCAAATCCCTGCGGAACCAGGACTTCGTCCAAGCCGCCCAAATGCTGGGGCTGTCCAACCGCTGGATCATGTTCCGCGAGTTGCTGCCCAACGCCATCGGCCCCATCATCGTTGCCGCAACTCTGACCGTCGCCCGCGCGATCCTGCTAGAGGCTTATATCTCTTTCCTTGGCTACGGCATCCAGCCGCCGCTGCCCAGTTGGGGCAACATGCTGAATGGCGCGCAACAGTATCTGGCGAATGCGCCCTGGCTGGCCATCGTACCGGGTGTTGCGATCACCATCGCGGTTGCGGGTTTCAACTTCATCGGGGACGGCCTGCGGGACGCCTTTGACAGCCGCAGCGATCTGGGATGAGCCACGCCATGCGCAAGTTCTCGGAATTCAAGGACACTTTGTGGTACGCGACCGCGCCCGATGCGCCAGAGACGCAGACGCTAAAGGGTGAGGTCAAAGCCGACGTTTGCATCGTCGGGGCGGGCTATTCCGGCCTGACCACAGCGCTGGAGCTGGCGCGGGCAGGGGTCTCGGTCGTGGTGCTAGAGCGCGAAGAGGTGGGGTTCGGTGGTTCGGGTCGGAACGCGGGCCACTGCACGCCGACCTTCACGCACTTCAGCCTGCCGGAACTACGCAACCACTTGGGCGCGCTTTGGGCCGACCGCCTGATCCAGCGCCAGACCCGCGCCAATGACAAAGTGGCGGCCATGATCGCCTGCTACAACATCGACTGTGAGTGGGAGCAGAACGGATACGTGCAGGGGGCGCTGTTCCCCTCTCATCTGAAAACCCTTCGCGGCCATATGGACAGTTACAACGCCGTCGGGGCCCGCACCCGTCTGCTGGATCGGGAAGAGGCCCACGCCATCACCGGATCGCCCCGTTTCTATGGCGGCTGGTTCCACGAAGAGGCGGGCGGGCTGAATGCCTTGGCCTATGCCCGCGGGCTGGCCCGCGCCGTGCAGCAAGAGGGTGGAGTGATCTACACCGGCACCTCTGCCCAAAGCTGCGATCGTCATGGCCAAGCGTGGGTCGTCAAAACGCCCCAAGGCTCTGTCCGCGCGGAAAAGGTGATCTATACGACCGGCGCCTATACGGTTGCGGGGTGGCCGAAACTGGATCAGACCTTCAAGATCATGCGGGTGTTCGTGGCGGCAACCCAGCCGATGTCCCCAGAGTCCCAAGCTGTCGTACTGCCCAAACGGACCACGATCCAGGACGGGCGCGGCGACATCTACGTCTACAAATACAACCGCGAGAACCGGATTGTGGCGTCGATGTTCCCGATGGGTGCCCGTGGCCGCGATCCTGCGCTGACCCGCCAAATCCTATCGGCGCGGCTAAAGTGGCTGCACCCTGACCTGAAGGAAGAACCGCACTGGGACTTCTTCTGGTATGGCGAGCTGGACATGCAGCGATGGACGGTTCCGCGGCTCTATGGTCTTGCGCCCGGTGTGGTCGCGATGACGGGGCTGTCGGGGCGGGGTGTTCCCACGGGGTCGATGATCGGCGGCATTCTGGCCGATTGGGCCAATGGCACGCCCGAATGCGATCTGGATCTGAAACTCGAACCCCTGAGCCGGCAACCGCTCTACATGAGTTTTGCGCCCCAAGCTGCCCTGCGCAGCTACCGCATCCGTGACAACCTACGGGCAAAGCGCCAGAAAGCGCCGCTCCCTCCATTTGCATGAGATAGGAGAACCTCCATGCCTGGACCGAAAGTTGAGCCGGTGGAGAATAGCCCCGCTCTGCCAGATTACGTCGATGTTGTTGTGATCGGCGGGGGGATCGCCGGCGTGTCAGCCGCGCTGGAATTGGTGGAGCGCGGCAAAACCGTTGCACTTTGTGAGAAGGGCCAGATCGGGGCTGAGCAATCTTCCCGAAACTGGGGCTGGGTACGCTTGACCCACCGCGATCCCCGCGAAATGCCCCTGATGATCGAGTCTGTGCGGCTTTGGAATGCGATGGACGAACGGACTGGTCAGAGTACCGGCTACGTTCAGTGCGGCGCGACATATACGGTCGCGTCCGATGTCGCTCTGGACTACGAAAAGCGCTCTGCCGAAGAGCTTCAGTCCTACCAGATTCCGGCCCGGATCCTAAGCCCCGAGGAGGTGCTTGAGGCATTTCCCGAGTTTGGTTTGGACATAAAAGGAGCCTTGCACAATCCCCAAGACGGGCGGGCTGAACCTCAGGCTGCGGCACCGGCGATCGCCCGCGCGGTTCTGCGAAATGGTGGAACGATCCACCAGAATTGTGCGGTTCGAACTGTGGAGTCCGTCGATGGAAAAGTCACTGCCGTGGTGACCGAGCATGGCCGGATTACATGCGACGCCGTCCTTGTCGCTGGCGGGGTCTGGTCGCGGTTGTTTCTGGGCAACTTGGGTATAGACTTGCCCGCCCTTTGGACAAAGGGGAATGTTCAAAGGACAGAGCCGGTACCAGAGGGGCCCGAAGGAACGCTGAAGCATCCTGAATTCGCCATGCGCAAACGGCGTGATGGTGGCTACACCATCGCATCATCGACACCTAGTCGCTACCAGCTGACGCCTGATAGTTTCCGGTTGTTTTTCAAGTTTCTGCCAACGCTCAAGAACGAATGGCGCAGTCTAAGTTTGGGGATAGGCGCGACCTTTTTTCAAGCGCTCCGGTTGCGGCGCCGCTGGACCGCGCATGAGATTACTCCGTTCGAGGAGAACCGGATCCTGGACCCTGTGCCGGATACCAAGTTGCTCGATAGGGCTTTGGCAACGGTGAAGGGGTTCTATGCTCCCTTCAAGAATGCCGAAATTGCGCAGAGATGGGCGGGCTACATTGACGTGATGCCGGACGTGATCCCTGTCATCTCTGATACGGCCGGGGTCCGGAACGGGATTGCCGGTCTTTATGTCGCGACGGGCTTTTCCGGTCATGGGTTTGGCCTTGGGACCGGGGCAGGGCGCTTGGTTGCAGATCTGATCACTGGCCAAGCACCGTGCGTTGATCCGACGCCATTTCGTCTCAGTCGCTTCTCTGATGGATCGAAGATGCGCCCGATGGGGGGAATTTTGCAGAGGTAAGTCACCTGATAGGCTCATTTGGTTGTGACAACCCGCACCCTTTATCAGCTCTTGGCGATGCGCAGCGGTCCAATTAACTTT
Source organism: Alphaproteobacteria bacterium (assembly GCA_030433335.1). Taxonomy (GTDB): domain Bacteria; phylum Pseudomonadota; class Alphaproteobacteria; order Rhodobacterales; family Rhodobacteraceae; genus Donghicola. The sequence goes on from JAUILL010000049.1 coordinate 9,371, forward strand.
TACGCAGATACAGCACGAGAAAGTCACGCGCATGAAGGTTTGGCAGAGAGCGATAACCTCCGCTTTGCGTCTAATTGCAGGATATATCGCTTGCCTTGTGTTCGTTGTTGTCCCCGCCATCTCAACTGCTGAACATAACTTTGCAGATGCTGATATCGACGCGGGTCGGTCTCTTTACGATGCCAACTGTGCGAATTGCCACGGGGCAGACCTTGAGGGGCAACCGGATTGGCGCACACCTGATCCAGAGGGTGTTCTGCCTGCACCGCCCCATGATGCCTCGGGGCACACTTGGCATCACGAGACCCAATTACTGTTCGATTATACGAAATTGGGCGGGCAAACTGCTTTGGAAATCCGCGGGGTTGCTGATTTTCCTAGCGGAATGCCCGCGTTTCAAGGGAGCCTTTCTGATAACGAGATCATGGATGTTCTCGCGTTTATCCGGTCCACTTGGCCTGAGGGGGCGCAGGCCTTTCAAACGCAAGTAAGCCATCCAGAATGACCTCTTTCACATTTAGTTCGCCGTTTCTGGAGGACAGCCTGAGTGTTCGTCGTTCGCGGTTCTTGGCGACCTGCTGATTGTTTAGGTCAGGCTGAACTCAGCCGCCGTCACTTGGCTAATCTGGTCACCTTTGTCTACGGCACTGTAAATCGATCGAGGGGGGCGGGCGGTGCCATCGACGGATCGAGAAACCCAGCTTTTCGCCTCCATAGACTTGAGCGATTGTGACAGCGCGCGATCTGTGATCGTTGGCAGGGTGCGCTTGATTTCATTGAAGTGTATCGGTCTTTGGAGCGTCGTTAGGATCGGAATTGTCCAAGTACGCCGTAGCAGCGGCCAATCGTCCTCGGTCGAAAAATCCTGAATTTTATCCGCGACCGCCGCGACCCTGACACCCATGATGGTGAGCCGGAATTCGGGGCGCAAGGGATGACCATAGCCTGGATTGCGCTCCAGGAGCCTCAACTCAATCAGATGATCCATACTCTGCGCAAAGGCAGTCCTACTCGCGCCTGTCGCGGCCAAAAGAGGCGCTTGGCGTCCTGCGACGCCCGCATGCATTCTAGACAGAATGGGAAGCGCCCAAGCTCTTGACGTGATGGAAACAAGCAAACTAATGTCCATAAAATATAGTTAGTATATTTGATAGCAGAAGGAAAGCCCATGCCGCTCGTTTCCGTCGATCAGAACATAACAATCGCCATGTCAGTCACAGATCGCCACGCAAGCGCGGAGTGGTATGAGAGGATGCTTGGGTTCGAGCTGCTCTATCACGCTGATGATGTGGGTTGGTCAGAGCTGAAAACGAACACCTTGGGAGTGGTCATAGGGCTAGGCGAACACACTAAGCCCGTCCCAGGAAACTGTGTTCCCGTCTTCGGGGTCGCGAACCTGGACGCGGCTCGGGCGAAGTTGGAGCAAGCCAGCGTCAAATTCGACGGCGATACAGATGTCGTTGAGGGCATGGTGAAAACTGCTACACTCTACGACCCCGACGGAAACGCATTAATGTTGGCAGAAGATTTGACGGGCGGCGCGGTGTGATGGAAACGGCTCCGCCCTTCGAAAAGTAGGGGCAAATGCCCCTATAGCGTGTCTTATACGATACCGCCGCCAGCGCCGCTGACTTTGGGGCGGATGTCCGACACCTGCGCCCGGTAGCCGCTGGCGCGGTAGGTCGCCACGGGATCAATCGCGCCGCCCGCTTCCAGACGCGCCATCGCGAGGATCGGCTCCACATCCGTGCGGAAAGCGCGGCGCAACGTGGCGCTGGCCATCAGTGCATCGTTGTCGTCCTGATATCCACCCAGAGCGCCGCGATCCACCAAGGACGCCTGCACAAACGCCCGCTGGATTTCACAGGCAGAGATCATCAGACTCTCGATCGGGTCGGTCACGTTATGGCTCTGGTCGATCATGTGCGACAGGTTCAGGCCATCGGTCCCTTCAGCGTCCACCAACTCGTTGAACACAAGGAACAGGCGATAGGGATCAATCGTGCCGCTATCCAGATCATCGTCCCCGTACTTGGAGTCGTTAAAATGGAAGCCCCCCAGCTTGCCCTGACGGATCAGGCGGCTGACGATCATCTCGATGTTCACGTTTGGCGCATGGTGGCCAAGGTCCACCAGACACTGCGCTTTTTCCCCCAGTTCCGAGGCGATAATATAGCTGGTGCCCCAATCCTGCACGACGGTCGAATAGAACGCAGGCTCATAGATCTTATGCTCCGAGAAGATGCGCCAATCGTCGGGCAGGTGGCCATAGATCGCCTTCATCGACTCCATATAGCGGTCGAACTGGCGGCCCATATGGGTCTGGCCAGGGAAGTTCGAACCGTCGCCAATCCAGACGGTCAGCGCCTTGGACCCCAGCTTGTTGCCGATCTCGATGCATTCGATGTTGTGCTCGACCGCTTGGCTGCGGGTGGCGGCATTGGTGTGGCTCAATGAGCCGTATTTGTAGCTGTGCGCCTGATCTTCTTGATCCTGAAAGGTGTTCGAGTTCATGGCGTCGAACCCCAGCCCGTGCTCTTCGGCCTTGGCCAGCATATCGGCGGGGTCGGCCTTGTCCCACGGAATGTGCAGGGACACGGTGGGGGTCGCTTGGGTCAGGCCGTGGATGACGCCGCAATCGTCCAGCTTGTCAAAGATATGGCGCGGCTCGCCCGAACCGGGGAAGCGGGCAAAGCGGGTGCCGCCGGTGCCCGTGCCCCAACTGGGAACCGCTACGCCGAATGATTTGGCGCGGTCCTTGATGGCGGCGATGTCGATGCCACGGCGGGCCAGATGATCGCCAAGCGCGTCGTAATCGCTGCGCAGGTCCGCTTCGCGTTTGACGTTCTCGGCCTCGATCACAGATGAATTAATCATGAAAATTCCTCTCAGAAGTGGCCGCGCGCCGGATGGGGCACGCGGCGGGCGCGCTTAGCGGGTGAAGGCCTGCACGTTGCCAGCATCCACGTTAATGATGTTGCCGGTCGACTTTGCCGACTGTTCCGAGGCAAAGAAATAGGCCGCTTCGGCGATATCCTCGGGCAGCACGTTGCGTTTCAGCATGCTGCGGTTGCGGTACATCTCCTCAAGTCCCTCTTTGTCGGTGCCGTAGGTGCTGGCGCGCTGGGTCAGCCACTCGCCCTCCCAGATTTTCGATCCGCGCAGAACCGCGTCGGGGTTTACCACATTCACACGGATACCAACCTCAGCGCCTTCCAGCGCCAAACAGCGGGCCAGATGGATTTCCGACGCCTTGGCAGTGCAATAGGCGCTGGCGTTGGGCGACGCTGCCAGCCCGTTCTTCGAGGCCACAAAGACCACCGAGCCGCCGATCCCTTGGGTGCGCATGACCTTGAATGCCTCTCGGCTGACAAGGAAATAGCCCGTGGAGAGGATCGACATGTTCTTGTTCCACAGGTCGAGGCTGGTCTCCTCGACCGGCGCGCTCGATGCAATGCCTGCGTTCGACACCAGAATATCCACGCCGCCAAACTCCACCGAGGTGTAGGCATAGGCGGCCTGAACGGCGACCTCGTCGGTGACGTTCATTTGCACGGTGCGGACGACGTCTTTGCCGAAGGTCGCGGTTAGGCTGTCATAGGTCGCCGCCAATGCGGTTTCGTCGATGTCCGCCAGCATCACGCATGCGCCCTCGGAAAGGTAACGCGCCGCAGTAGCCGCCCCGATACCGCCCGCGCCGCCGGTGACCAGCGCCACGCGGCCCGCCAGCGATTTCGACTTGGGCATGCGCTGCAATTTGGCCTCTTCGAGGAGCCAGTATTCGATATCAAACGCCTCTTGTTCGGGCAGCCCGCAGTATTCCGACACCGCAGACGCGCCGCGCATCACGTTGATCGCGTTCACATAGAACTCGCTCGAGATACGGGCCGTGGCGCGGTCCTTGGCAAAGGTGATCATGCCGACGCCTGGCACCAGATAGACCACCGCGTTGGGGTCCCGCAGCGCGGGCGAGTCGTCATGCTTGCAGCGGTCATAATAGGCTGCGTAACCGTCACGATAGGCTGCCACTTGTGCGGGCAGGCCCTCCAGCACCGCGTCGATGTTGTTTTGCGCGGGGTCAAAATCGACCACCAGTGGGCAGATCTTGGTGCGCAGGAAGTGGTCGGGGCACGATGTCCCCAGCGCTGCCAAGGGACGCATATTTGCGGCATTCACGAACTCCAGCACCGCATCGCTGTCGTCGAAGTTGCCAACCATGTGCTGTTGGCCAGAGACCATGCCGCGGATAGCGGGCATGAGGCGCGCTGCAACTTCGCGGCGTGCCTCCGCAGGCAGGCTTTCGTGCACGGGGCCGCCGAAAGCGGGCACACCGGCGGTCTTTTCCTCAAAGAAACCAATGGCTTTGTTGATGATTTCCAGCGTCAGTTCATAGCAGGCCTTCGCATCGTCATCCCATGTGAACAGACCGTGGCTCTCCAGAACAACGCCCTTCGCATCAGGGTTCTCCAGACAGAATTTTTCCAGCCACAAACCCAGCTCGTAGCCGGGCTTTTTCCAAGGCAGCCAACCGATATCGTCGCCAAAAATCTCGGCTGTCAGTTCACGCGAATTCTTGGACGCGGCGATCGCGATGATCGCGTCGGGGTGCATGTGATCCACGTGCTTGCGCGGCACATAGGCGTGCAGCGGCGTGTCGATCGAGGCAGCGCGCGGGTTCAGGTTAAAAGTGCAATGGGGTAGGTAGCCGACCATTTCGTCTTCGAACTCGACTCCGCGATACTTGCCCTTCAGCGCCCGTAGCTTGTCCATATAGAGGGTCGCGAACCCGTCCATCTTGATCGAACCAACGTCACCGCCAGAGCCTTTGACCCACAGAATTTCGGCCTCCTCGCCGGTCAGTGGATCGGGCTGGATGACTTTTGCGCTTGTGTTGCCGCCCCCGTAATTGGTGATCCGCTTGTCAGAACCAAGCAAGTTCGAGCGATACAGCAGCTTTTCTGGTTCCGACATGGCGGCCGCTTTGGAATCGTCCCACAGCGATTGAAGCCGCGAAGAGGGCGTATTCATTGGTTTTTCCTCCCGAAGAATAGGGTAGTCTGATGCGAATTTTCGATATGAAGCTGCACAGGGTGCGTCGGAATGTCAATCATAAACGATCAGAAGCAATCACTATGCAGGTGCAGAATGATTGAAATGAAAGAAACTGATTGACTTTGACGGGAATCTCTTTCAGCTTTTAGGCCAATGGGAGGGCTTCAATGCACGAGAAAGAGCGCCATAGGATCATTTTGTCGGCCGTACAGGACCGCCCCGTCGTGACGGTGGTTGACCTGTGTGCGTTGACTGGCGCGTCCGAAGCCACCATTCGCAGGGACATCGCGGCCCTGCATGTCCAAAAGAAATTGCGCCGTGTGCGGGGCGGGGCAGAGAGCCTGAACCCCAATCAACTGCCCGGTCTCGCGGGGCGCCCATTTTCGCTCAACCAATCGATCAATACCGCTCAAAAGCAAGCAATCGCACGAGCAGCGGTCGATATGTGCGAAGATGGCGAGCCGATTATCATCAACGGTGGCACCACGACGTTCCAGATGGTGCACCCGCTGGCAAGCCGCCGGCTGCAGGTGTTCACCAACAGCTTTCCGATTGCCGAGCATCTGCTGAAGAACAGCAAATGCACGATTATGCTGTCGGGCGGCACCATTTACCGCGAGCAGAACATCATCCTGTCGCCCTTTGATAACGATGTGACCCGCAACTTCTACGCGCGCCGCATGTTCATGGGTGCCCAAGGGGTCGGTCCGCTGGGACTGATGGAGGCGGACCCGCTTCTTATTCAAGCGGAACAGAAACTTATTGGCCAAGCTGATGAACTGGTTGTTCTGGTCGACAGTACGAAATTCGAAAACCGCTCCAGTCTGGTCCTGTGCGGGCTGAACCGGATCGATACGCTGATCACCGATGACGGGATCAGCGACAAGGCCGCCGCCATGTTGGAGGCAGCGGACGTGAAACTGATCGTGGCCAGCACTTCGGCCTCGAAACAAGAGAATACGGGCACCTAGAGGCGGAGAGGATGCCGCCAGCGCCTGCAGATTTCATTCAAGGGAGGATAGAATGAAAAAACTGACCGGACTAATTACCACCGTCGCCATGGCGACAGGTTTGTTCGCCAGCGCCGCTGCCGCCGAAGACGTGCGCATCGCGCTGGTGGTCAAGGCACTGGGGATTGGCTTCTTTGAGGCAGCAGCCAAGGGCGCAGAAGAAGCGGCCAGCGAGTTGGGCGACGTAGAGATCATCTACACCGGCCCCACTGACACCACCGCCGAAGGCCAGATCGAAGTGATCAACTCGCTGATCGCGCAGAACGTGGACGCGATTGCTGTGTCCGCCAACGACACCGACGCACTGGTGCCCACCCTGAAGAAAGCCATGCAGCGCGGCATCACCGTGATCAGCTGGGACTCTGGCGTGGCAGAGGATGGCCGTCAGGCGCACCTGAACCCCAGCTCGAACGCGCTGATCGGGAACATGATTGTCAAGCTGGCCGCCGATCACCTGCCCGATGGCGGTGACGTTGCGGTTCTGTCGGCGACCACCACTTCGACCAACCAGAACATCTGGATCGAAGAGATGACCAAGGTGCTGCCAAACTACCCGGGCATCAATGTGGTCGGCACTGTGTATGGCGATGACCTTGCAGACAAATCCTATCGCGAAGCGCAGGGCCTGATGCAGTCCTACCCCGACCTTGACGCGATCATTGCCCCCACCAGCGTGGGCATCGTGGCCGCAGCGCAGGCCGTGGCGGATGCAGGCAAAATCGGTGAGGTCAACGTGACCGGTCTGGGTCTGCCCTCGGAAATGGCGGGCGCGATTGAGAGCGGCGCGTCCAAGTCCTTTGCGATCTGGAACCCGATCGATCTGGGCTACTCGGCCACCATGATCGCCTACAATTTGGCGACCGAAAAGGCGACCGCGGAACCCGGCGCTTCGATCCCCATGGGCCGTATGGGCGAGCTGACCCTGGACGAGACCAACTCGGGCGCGATGGCAGATCCGTTTGTCTACGACAGCAGCAACATCGAAGACTTCAAATCGATCTTCTAAGATCAGTGATATCGGGTGGCGTGGGACGACCCTGCGCCGCCTTCTTTATTCAAACCAGATAGTTATGGGGCGGACCATGGCCCGAACCGGCTTGGCCGATCCGTCGCAGCCCGTGCTGCGGCTGGATGGCATCGTAAAACAGTTTCCTGGCGTGCGCGCCCTAGATGGGGTGCAATTGGCGCTCTATCCGGGGCAGGTGACTGCGCTGATCGGCGAGAATGGCGCGGGTAAGTCGACCATCGTCAAAACCCTGACCGGCATTTACCAACCCGATGAAGGGGACATCTTGCTGGACGGGCAACCCGTCCGCTTTCCCACCGCGCAGGCTGCAGGGGACGCGGGCATCACTGCGATCCATCAGGAAACCGTGCTGTTTGACGAATTGTCCGTCGCCGAGAATATCTTTATCGGGCACGCCCCCCGCACCCGCTTTGGCCTGATCGACAAGGCCGAGATGCGCCGCCGTGCCAGCGAAATTCTGACCAGCATTGGGGCCAAGATTGACCCGGATGTGCGTCTGCGCGATCTGGGGATTGCCTCGAAACACCTCGTTGCGATTTCCCGTGCGCTGTCGATTGACGCCCGCGTGGTGATCATGGACGAGCCGACCGCGGCGCTGTCGCACAAGGAAATCGAAGAACTGTACGAGCTGGTCGACACTCTGAAAGCGCAGGGCAAAGCGATCCTCTTCATCAGCCACAAGTTCGACGAGATTTTCCGGATTGCCGACCGCTACACCGTCTTCCGCGACGGGCAGTTCGTGGGGGATGGCCTGATGGCCGAAGTGACCGAAGGTGAGTTGGTGCAGATGATGGTCGGCCGCTCGGTCGATCAGATTTTTCCCAAACGCCGTGCAGTGCTTGGCAATCCCGTCTTGCAAGTCGTCGGCTATTCGCATCCGACCGAGTTTGATGGCATTGGCTTCACCCTTCGACGGGGCGAGATCCTTGGCTTTTACGGTCTGGTCGGTGCTGGCCGGTCCGAGTTCATGCAGTCCCTGATCGGGATCACCCGTCCGTCTAAGGGCGTGTGCAAGATGGGCGATGACATCAAGATCATCCGCTCTCCCGCCGAGGCGATTGAGGCAGGCATCGTCTATGTCCCAGAGGATCGCGGCAAACAGGGCGCCATCACCGCTATGCCGATTTTCCAGAACGTGACGCTGCCGTCCTTGGGCAAGACCTCGAACAATGGCTTCTTGCAGATGGCCGAGGAATTCAAACTGGCCCGCGAATACACCCAGCGTCTCGACCTGCGTGCGGCGTCCTTGGACGTGCCAGTGGGGTCGCTCTCGGGCGGGAACCAGCAGAAGGTCGTGATTGCGAAATGGCTCGCGACCCAGCCCAAGGTCATCATTCTGGACGAACCGACCAAAGGTATCGACATCGGCTCCAAGGCGGCCGTGCATGATTTCATGTCCGAACTCGCGGCTCAAGGCCTGTCGGTGATCATGGTTAGCTCGGAAATCCCCGAGATCCTTGGCATGTCCGACCGCGTCATCGTGATGCGCGAAGGCCGCGTCGTCGCCGAACTCGAGGGCGACGACCTGAGCCCCGAAACCCTTGTCCGTCACGCCGCAGGCATCACCTCGGAGGCCGCCGCATGAACGCCCTACTGAAATCCCGCGAGAGCATTCTGGTGGGCGCGATCCTTGCGCTTCTAGCTCTGATCGCAACCCGTTTCGCAGGCTTTGTTGCGCCCGCCAATCTGGCCGCGGTGTTTAACGATACGAGCCCGCTGATCATTTTGGCATTGGGGCAGATGGTCGTGATCCTGACCCGCTGTATTGATCTGTCAGTCGCGGCGAACTTAGCCCTGACCGGCATGATGTGCGCCATGCTGAACGTGGTTTATCCCGATTTGCCGATCATCGTGATCCTGCTGCTGGCACTGGCACTTGGCGCCATCATGGGGGCGGTCAACGGCCTGCTGGTGTGGAAGCTGGACATCCCACCGATCGTCGTGACCCTAGGCACGATGACCATCTATCGCGGCATCATCTTCCTGATTTCACACGGAAAATGGGTCAACGCCCACGAGATGAGCCCGGCCTTCACCGCCTTTCCCCGCGCTGCGCTGCTGGGTCTGCCCGTCCTGTCGTGGGTCGCAATGGCAGTAATCATCGTCATGGCGGTGGTGATGGCCCGCACAACCCTTGGCCGCAGTTTCTACGCAGTGGGCGGCAATCCTCATGCTGCGGTCTACACGGGCATCAACGTTGGCAAAGCGCAGTTCCGCGCTTTCGTCATCAGTGGCACGCTAGCCGGTCTGGCCGGATACCTTTGGGTCGCCCGCTACGCCGTGGCCTACGTGGACATCGCTGGCGGGTTCGAGTTGGACGTGGTCGCCGCCTGCGTCATCGGGGGGATCAGCATCGCGGGGGGCATTGGCACCGTTGGGGGCGCGGTCCTTGGCGCGCTGTTCCTTGGGGTCATCAAAAACGCCCTTCCCGTCGTCGACATCTCGCCCTTCTGGCAGTTGGCGATCAGCGGCGCGGCCATCATCATCGCCGTTGTCTTTAACGCCCGCGCGGACCGCACCAAGGGCCGCGTCATCCTGAAATCCGCAGAGCACGCACAATGACCATGGTTGATCATATCAAAACACGGGTCATCCCCGACCGCCTGACCACCCCCGCCGAGCGCATTCTTAAGAGCTGGGAGGCCTTGCTGCTGCTGGTCGCCATTGGGATTTTCATTCTAAACAGCTTTGCCTCGCCGTACTTCCTGAACGCATGGAACCTGAGCGACGCGACCTTCAACTTCACGGAAAAGGCAATGATTGCCTTTGCTATGGCGCTGTTGATCATCGCAGGCGAGATTGACCTGTCAGTCGCCTCGATCATCGCGCTGGCTTCGACCGTGATGGGTCTGGTGATGCAGGCGGGCTTTGGAACGCCGGTGATCGTGCTGGCGGGGCTTGTCACGGGGCTGATGTGCGGCGTGTTCAACGGCGTCTTGGTCACGCGGTTCAACCTGCCATCGATCGTGGTGACCATCGGTACCATGAGCTTGTTCCGAGGCCTCAGCTACATTGTCCTCGGCGACGGGGCGTTCCGTGGCTATCCCAGCGATTTCGCGTGGTTTGGGCAGGGCTATGCGTTCTGGGTCATCTCGGTCGAGATGGTGATTTTCGCCCTGCTTGCCGTGATTTACGGCGTGATCTTACACAAAACCAACTTTGGCCGCGCGGTCTATGCGGTCGGTAACAACGCCACAGCTGCCATGTTCTCTGGCATCCGCGTGGGTCGAGTGAAACTGACGTTGTTCATGCTGACCGGCCTGATGAGCGGTCTGGCTGCGGTGTGCCTGACTTCTCGTCTTGGCTCTACGCGCCCCTCGATTGCGTCGGGGATGGAGCTGGAAGTCGTCACAATGGTGGTGCTTGGCGGTGTGAACATTCTTGGTGGTTCAGGCACCATTCCGGGAGTCGTGATCGCAGCGTTTGTCATGGGGCTGGTGACCTTTGGGCTTGGTCTGCTCAACGTGCCGGGGATCGTGATGTCGATCTTTATCGGTGCGCTCCTGATCGGCGTGATTGCTCTGCCGCGCCTATTTGCCAAGCTGAAGGGGGGAAAATGATGGAGAAATATGCCTTCCGCATGACTCTGCATGAAGGGCAGCTAGACGAATACCGTCGCCGCCACGACGAGATTTGGCCAGAGCTGGTGACCTTGCTCAAGGACGCAGGGGTCGAGGATTACTCGATCCACTATGACGCGGAGACGCGGGCTTTGTTCGGTGTGCTATGGCGGCGGGAAGATCACGGAATGGCCGATCTGCCGTCCCATCCCGTCATGCAGAAATGGTGGGCGCATATGGCTGACATCATGGAAACACATCCGGATAACGAGCCTGTTGCCGTCCCCTTGGAAACGGTTTTTCACCTGCCATGAGCCACATCGCCGTCATTGATGTGGGCAAGACCAACGCGAAGCTGGCTTTGGTGGACAGCGCGACACTAGCCGAAGTCGCGGTGTTGACCCGCCCCAACACCGTGCTCGCAGGTCCGCCCTATCCGCATTTCGATCTAGAGGGGCATTGGGCCTTCTTTGTGGAAGCCTTGCGCGAGTTTCATGCGAGCCACGGAGTGGACGCGATCTCGATCACGACCCACGGGGCGTCGGCGGTGCTGTTGGATGCCGAGGGCGATCTGGCCTGTGCAATGCTGGATTATGAACACACGGGTCCTGACGATCTGAGCGCGGAGTACGACGCGATCCGGCCAGAGTTTGCGGAGACGGGGTCGCCGCGACTGTCAATGGGATTGAACCTTGGGGCGCAGTTGCATTGGCTGCTCGAAACCCAAGACGGCCTGCGGGACCGGTTGGCGCAAGTAGTGACCTATCCGCAATATTGGGGCTTCCGTCTGACCGGAGCTTTGGCGACGGATGTGACCTCTTTGGGATGCCACACGGACCTGTGGAATCCGTTCAGCCAAGAGTTTTCACCTCTGGTCGAAGTTTTGGGACTGTCGGAGAAGATGGCCCCTGCGATGAGATCCGACGCCATTCTTGGCCACGTGCGCGCCGATTTGGCCGAACAGATCGGGTTCTCCAAACCTGTTCCAGTGACCTGCGGAATTCATGACAGTAATGCCTCGCTCTATCCCTATTTGGAGCAGGAGGCGCCCTTTGCGGTGGTCTCGACCGGCACTTGGGTTGTAGCAATGGCGATTGGGGCCAAGGCGCGGCCCTTGGACCAGACGCGCGATGTTTTGGTGAACACAAATGCGCTGGGGCAGGCGGTGCCGTCCGCGCGGTTCATGGGCGGGCGCGAGTATGAACTGATGCGGCCTGAGGGGTATGAGATCACAGCTGAGGACCGCGCCGAGGTGCTGGCCGGGATCATGCTGCTGCCTGCGGTCGAACCGACCTCTGGCCCCTTCCAACACAGGCAAATGCAGTGGATCGGGGGCGCGCCGCAGAGCGGAATGCGGTTGCTGGCGCTGTCTTGGTATCTTGCTCTGATGACCAAGGTTTGCCTTGATCTTGCTGGTGCCGAAGGACCTGTGATCATCGAAGGACCCTTTGCCAGAAACGGCGATTATCTGGACATGCTCGCGGCACTAACGCCAGAGGGCGTGAAGGTCGCGACCAGTCTGACAGGCACCTCTGTCGGCGCCGCGATGCTTGCTGCAGAGAGCCGGCCACCCCAACTGAGCGACCATATCGCAGGCAAACTGGACGTGCTTCGGGTTTATGGCGCACGTTGGTATGCAGCTGTGCTACACGCAATTCAGTCAGAGCAATGAACTGGCCGACGGGGCTTTGATGATGTGACCGCCCCCCGACGGCATCAGTGTGCCAAGGTGGGTCTGCGATGATCCACAAAGGAGGACGGTCATGTCGGAGATTATCACGGTCGGGCTCGATCTGGCGAAGAATGTGTTT
>JAUILL010000050.1 GCA_030433335.1 Alphaproteobacteria bacterium
ACACCTCGTTGGACGCGGTGCTTGTGGTCGACACAGACGGCTTCATCCACCACTTCAACGGAGCGGCTGAAAAGGTCTTTGGCCACACCCGCGCCGAGGCCGTTGGTCATGGCCTGACCGATTTGATCATCCCCGAAGAATACCGCCGCGCCCACGAAATCGGAATGCAGCGGATGCGGGATCGCGGAGAGACGCGCCTCGTGGGGCGCGGCCGGATCGAGATTGAAGCCATGCGCAAGAACGGCGCGATTTTCCCCGTCGAATTGTCCATCGAGCGGGTCGAAACAGATGACGAGATATTCTTCGTTAGCTTTGTTCGCGACATCTCTGACCGCAAGCAAGCCGAGCGCGAACTGGTCGATGCCCGCGATCGCGCGCTGGCAGGCGAAAAGACAAAATCACGCTTCCTCGCGATCATGAGCCACGAAATGCGGACCCCACTGAACGGTCTGCTTGGCATGTTGGACCTTATGCGCCAGACCAAGACCGACCAGAAGCAACGCTTCTACGTCGAGAACATGGAGTTCTCTGGCCGCGTTCTTCTGGACCTGATCAACAACGTGCTTGATCTGACCAAGCTTGAGACCGACGTTGATGTTCTGAACAATTCCAGCTTTGACCCCGAACGCCTGATCCAAGAGGTTATGGCCTCGCAATTGGCCCTGGCGCGCAAGAACGAAAACCAACTGCACTACGAATGGGTCGGCGATGTGGCGCAGGGCATTCTGTCCGATCGTGCCCGTCTACGCCAGATCCTCCTGAATCTCGTGAACAACGCCATCAAGTTCACCCGCAATGGCGACATTACGGTCGAAGCCGAGATCCTAGAACCGTTGACCGTGGACGGTCGGCATGAGTTGGAACTGCGCATTCTGGACACCGGTTGCGGCATTCCCGAGACCGAACTGGACCGCGTTTTTGATGACTTCGAAACGGTCGACAACGATTATGACCGCAATGCCGAAGGGTCCGGCCTTGGACTTGGCATCGTCCGGCGCCTCGTGCGGATGATGGGGGGGCAGATCGGTGTCGAAAGCGAAGTGGGCGAAGGCAGCCTTTTCTGGGTGCGCCTGCCGATCGTGATGACCGAACGCACCGAAGATGCCATGCCCTTTGCCGCCCTTGCTACCGCGAACCGTGGTGCAAACCTGCTGATGGTCGAAGATAACGAAATCAACCGCCGCGTTCTGCGTGAAATGCTAGAGCATCAGGGCCACACAGTGTCCGAAGCCCACAACGGAATTGAAGCTGTCGAGAAAAGCAGCCTCGATCAGTACGACGCTATCCTGATGGACATCAGCATGCCCGGGATGGATGGCATCACAGCCACCAAGCATATCCGCAGCAGCGACGGTCCGAACAGCATGACCCCGATTTTGGCCGTCACCGCACACGCAATGCCCGAAGAGGTAAAGACATTCATCGACGCAGGCATGAACGCGGTCCTGAACAAGCCCGTCCAACGCAACGAGTTGACCAAGCGCCTGAATGAATGGATCGGCGAGGACGAAGACTTCGATGATGATCTCGACGATGGTGACATCGAAGAAGAAGACAACGTCATCAAATCGCTGGCGCGGGACCTACAGTCCGAAGAAATCGCTGGATTGGTAGGCCGCTTCTTGTCCGAGACCGACCAAGTGATGGAGAAGCTCGGCCAAATACCGCACACGGACGAGAACCGTGTCGAGATCACGTCAATGGTGCACAAGACTGCGGGTTCAGCGGGCAGCTTTGGTTTGGCGGATTTCCACCATGACCTCGCAGCGGCCCAAACTGGTCTAAAAGCAGATCCCGACTACGACATTACAGCAAGCGTCATTGGCCTGCAGAAAAGCTGGCGCATTGCCAGAGAAGATGTCGTAAAAACGCTCGACGATCTGAAGATCACAATCGAGCATTAAAAAAGGGGCCGCTGTGGCCCCTTCCCTTCTGCAGATCGCGAAGGTTATTTCCGGCGCAAACGGATCACCACATCGACCTTGGCGATTTCCATGCCCTCTGGTGCGTTGGGCAGGCTGATGATTTCCAGATCCTCGGCGGGGGCGTCGGTCAGGCGCGCGTCGTCTTCCCAATAGAAATGCGGGTGGTCGTGGGTGTTGGTGTCGAAATAGCTCTTGGAGCCATCCACCGTCACCTCGTTGATCAGGCCCACGTCGCAAAATGCGCGCAAGGTATTGTACACTGTGGCCAGCGACACCTTGTGCCCCTGCTTCAGCGCAGCGGAATACAGGCTCTCTGCGGTGACGTGGCGGTCTTGGCCATCGCCGACCAGCAATTCGGCAAGTGCCAGACGTTGCCGCGTCGGACGCAGACCTGCTGTCGCAAGCCAGTCGGTTCCGCGTTCTGTCGCTGTGGTAGTCATGCTGCCTCGGGCTGTTCTGGGTCGAAGCACAATATAGGACGTTTCCCTAGGGTTTTTCAACGCCCCCAATTGGCCGTCCAAAGGAACGTATAACGACGCGCGGGTTCGTGATGCCCTTGCCACCCTTTAGGCGCGGGTGCTAAGGGGTGCGAAACGCGAAATGACCGTAAAACCATCATAAGGAGCCGCCTCGATGGCCGATTATCCCACCAGCTTCGACAAAGAAGAGCTGCTGAAATGTGCACGAGGTGAATTGTTCGGACCCGGCAACGCGCAGCTGCCCGCCCCGCCGATGCTGATGATGGACCGGATCACCGAAGTTTCTGCCGATGGCGGCGAGCATGGCAAAGGCCACATCATCGCCGAATTCGACATTACACCGGACCTGTGGTTCTTTGACTGCCACTTCCCCGGCAACCCGATCATGCCCGGCTGTTTGGGCCTGGACGGCCTGTGGCAGCTGACCGGCTTTAACCTGGGCTGGCGTGGCTGGCAGGGTCGCGGTTATGCTCTGGGTGTGGGCGAGGTCAAACTGACCGGCATGGTCCGCCCCGATCGCAAAATGCTGACCTACCGCGTGAACTTCACCAAAGCCGTACAGACCCGCCGTCTGACCATGGGCGTGGCCGACGGCATCGTCGAAGCCGATGGCGAAGTCATCTATCAGGTCAAAGACATGAAGGTCGCTCTCTCCGAGAGCTAATCCATCACGATTTCCATCAGGGAAGAGGAGTGCGCCATGCGCCGCGTCGTCGTCACAGGTTTGGGCGTAGTATCGTCCATTGGTAACAATGCCGCCGAAGTTCTGGACAGCCTGAAAGCTGGCCGCTCGGGCATCACCGCGAACGAGGACATGAAGGAATACGGCTTTCGCAGCCAGATCGCAGGCGCGATCAACCTTGATGTCTCTGAGCACGTAGACAAGCGCACCCTGCGCTTCATGGGCCCCGGTGCGGCCTATGCCCATATCGCCATGCAGCAAGCCATCGCGGATGCAGGTCTCGAAGAGTCTGATATTGTCAACGAGCGCACTGGCCTTGTCGCTGGTTCTGGCGGTCCCTCGACCAGCTCCATGCTCTTGGCGCACCAGACAGTTCTGAAGAACATGTCGCCCAAGCGGATCGGGCCCTTTGCGGTTCCGAAATGCATGAGCTCGACCATCTCGGCAAACCTGTCGACCGCGTTCAAGATCAAGGGCATCAACTACTCGATCACCTCGGCGTGTTCGACCTCTTTGCACTGCATCGGCAACGCTGCCGAGCAGATCATGATGGGCAAGCAGGACGTGATGTTCGCAGGCGGCGGCGAAGAGCTGGACTGGACCCTGTCCTGCCTGTTCGACGCGATGGGCGCGATGTCGTCGAAATACAACGACACCCCCGAGAAAGCTTCGCGCGCGTTCGACGCCAACCGTGACGGCTTCGTCATCGGTGGTGGTGGCGGTATCGTTGTTCTGGAAGATCTGGAGCACGCTCTGGCCCGCGGCGCCAAAATCTACGCCGAAGTGACCGGCTATGCAGCGACCTCGGACGGCCATGACATGGTGGCCCCCTCGGGTGAGGGCGGAGAGCGTGCCATGCGTCTGGCCCTGCAGTCCCTGAACCCCGAGCGCAAAGTTGGCTACATCAACGCGCACGGCACCTCGACCCCCGTGGGCGATGTGGGCGAAGTCGAAGCGGTCCGCCGTGTCTTTGGCGAGGGCTCGACCCCGC
Organism: Alphaproteobacteria bacterium; assembly: GCA_030433335.1. GTDB lineage: Bacteria > Pseudomonadota > Alphaproteobacteria > Rhodobacterales > Rhodobacteraceae > Donghicola. Next base: position 4,078 of record JAUILL010000050.1, read on the forward strand.
TGATCTCCTCGACCAAGTCGATGACCGGCCACAGCCAAGGTGCCACCGGTGCCCAAGAGGCGATCTACTGCCTCTTGATGCTGCAAAACGACTTCATCGCACCGTCGATCAACGTCGAAACGCTGGACCCGGCGCTGAAGCCCGAGGAAATTGCGACGGCGCGCGTGGATAACGCGGGTCTCGACACTGTTATGACCAACTCGTTTGGTTTCGGCGGGACCAACGGGTCCATGCTGCTCAGCAAGTATCTGGGGTGATTTTAGAAGATGGCTGATTTGATGAAGGGCAAACGCGGTCTGGTGATGGGTGTCGCCAACAACCGCTCGATTGCTTGGGGCATTGCCAGCGCAATGGCCGCCGAGGGCGCGGAACTCGCGTTCTCTTATCAGGGCGAAGCGTTTGGTCAGCGGGTCAAACCGCTGGCAGAGAGCGTGGGCTCGGATTTCTTGGTCGACATGGATGTCACCGACGAGGCGTCCTTGGATGCCGGTTTCGCCGCGCTCAAAGAGCGTTGGGACAGCATCGATTTTCTGGTCCACGCCATCGCGTATTCGGACAAGAACGAGCTGACGGGCCGATTCATCAACACCAGCCGTGACAACTTCAAGCATTCGCTGGAGATCAGCTGCTTCAGCTTCATCGACGTGGCGCGCCGCGCGTCCGAGATGATGCCGAACGGCGGCACTTTGCTGACCCTGACCTATCAGGGCTCGAACCGCGTGACCCCCTATTACAACGTGATGGGCGTGGCCAAAGCGGCTCTGGAATCGGCAACCCGCTATCTGGCGAACGATCTGGGTCCGCAAGGCATCCGCGTGAACGCAATCTCGCCCGGCCCGATGAAGACGCTGGCCGGCGCAGCGATCGGCGGCGCACGCAAGACCTTCAAGCACACCGGCGCGAATGCCCCCCTCGGGGATAACGCCACGCTAGAGGCTGTGGGCGGCACGGCGGTCTATCTGGCCTCGGATTACGGTGCTTGCACCAGCGGCGAGATCATCACCGTTGACGGCGGTTTCCACGTTCTGGGGATGCCGCAGGCCGACAACCTCTGATCCGGCTAAGCTTTCGAACAATGAAACGCGCATCCCCATCGGGTGCGCGTTTTGCATTCCGGCCTAGCGCAACTGCGTGGCGATGGCGGCCTTGTCGATCACGGACCAGACGTTCTGGATGCGGCCCCCGCTGAATTCGTAGAACACATTCTCGGTAAACCGCACACGGCGTCCATTCACGGGCAGACCGAACAACTCCCCCACCGGCTTGCAGTCAAAGGCGATCCGGCTCGCGATCACAGGCGGATCGGCGGCAATGCGGGTCACGTTGAAAAAGAGATCAGGGATGGCTTTGAAGTCGTCAACCAACATGGCGCGGTAGCCCTCCAGGCCCACAACCTCGCCATTGTAGGTCGCGTCATTGCCCACAAACCGGTGCAGGTTGCCCCAATCCTGCCGGTTCAGGCAATCGATATAGCCTGTGTAGGCCGCGATGATCTGATCTTTTGTCAAATGGTCCCCTCCGTACACATGCCAAGCAAAGCCCATGCCTCAACAAAAAGAAAGGGGCGACCCGAAGGCCGCCCCGTAACTGCGTCTGTGCGATCAGATCAGGCGATCTCGACCAGCTCCAGCGCGAAGGTCAGGTCCTGACCAGCCAGCGGGTGGTTGGCGTCCAGAACGACCTGCTCTTCGGTGACTTCTTTGACCACGACGGGCACAACCTGACCCGAGGGGGTCTGCATCTGCAGCTGCAGGCCAACTTCCAGCGGGATGTCCGCGGGGATGTCTGCGCGGGGCACGGGCTGGCAGGCTTCGTCCTGACGCTCGCCGTAAGCTTCGGCGGCGGGGATGGTGATGGACTTCTTCTCGCCGACGGTCATGCCGGTGACGCCCTTGTCAAAGCCTGCGATGACCTGACCGCTGCCCAGAGTGAATTCCAGAGGGTCGCGGCCCGCCGAGCTGTCGAACTGGCTGCCGTCGTCCAGAGTGCCGGTGTAGTGGATGCGTACTTTATCGCCCGATTTTGCTTCGGTCATTGAAAACTCGCTTTCTGCATTTTCGGAGGGTGAGTTGGCGGAGGCCACGATCCGTTTACGCGGGTTCTCCTTTTCGATCCCCGTAAACTTAGGGATCGTGCAGGCGGATTGCAAACCGCTTTTATTTTATGGGGAATACGTGCACTCTGACCCGACAAGGGGAGGAGACCTTGATGACATCAACCTGTATTTTCGACGCCTATGGCACGCTCTTTGACGTGTCGGGCGCCGCCAAACAGGCTGCGCGCACGCCAGAGGGACAAGCTCTGGCAGAGCATTGGCCCGCCTTGGCCGAAAGGTGGCGGGCAAAGCAGCTGGAATACACGTGGCTCAGGGCCATCACGGGGGCGCATACTGACTTTTGGCAGGTGACCCAGGACAGTTTGGACTGGTCGCTGGAGGTGCTGGGATTTGGCGACAATGCCGCCCTTCGTGCGCAACTTCTGGACCTGTATCGGGTGCTGCCCGCCTATCCAGAGGTGCCCGCAATTCTGAAAACTCTAAAGGCTATGGGCAATCGATGTGCAATCCTGTCGAATGGATCGCCGAAAATGCTCGAAGACGCTGTAGAGTCTGCAGGAATCGCAAATTTCCTTGACGGTTTGATCTCGGTCGAAGACGCAGGTGTCTATAAGCCCGATTACGCCGTCTATGATCTGGTGGGCGCACGCTTTGACACCGGCGCGGACGACGTTCTCTTTGTCTCGTCAAATGGATGGGACGCCGCAGGTGCTGCGGGGTACGGGTTCAATACGCTGTGGGTCAACCGCATGGGACTACCAATCGATCGAATGCCGTGGCGGCCCCGTTTCGTCGCTGCGGACTTGACCGGAATTACTGACGTTTTGGAGGAAATCGAATGCCCCGTTTCGACACAAGTGATGGACTAAGCCTACACTACACCGACCAAGGTAAAGGTCTGCCCGTACTGTGCCTGCCGGGCCTGACGCGGAACAGCGACGATTTCCTGTATGTCATGCCGCATCTAAAGAATGTGCGCACGATCACGCTCGACAGTCGCGGGCGTGGCCTGTCCGAATGGGATGGCGACTACATGAACTACTCGATCCCGCGCGAAGCGGCGGATGTGGTTGAGTTGTGCGCGCATCTGGGGCTGGACCGCGTGGCAATCCTTGGCACCTCGCGCGGGGGGCTGATTGCGATGGGGCTGGCGGTGACGCACCCGCAGCTCTTGCAGGGGGTCATTTTGAACGACATCGGGCCGGTGATCGAGACGGTTGGCCTAGACCGGATCAAGGATTACGTCGGCGTCGCGCCGCGCTTCCCCGATCTGGAAACCGCCGCACAAGCGATGGCCAAGGCCGAAGCAAACGGCGAGTTCCCGAACGTGCCCATCTCCCGTTGGCGGGACCACGCGGCGGCGATCTATCGTCAGGCCGACAACCATGTCGTTCTGCGCTATGACCCGCGCCTTGGCGATGCGATGCGTGAACAAGCCAAGCTGGGGGACTTCCCTGATCTCTGGCCGTTCTTTGACGCGCTCAAAGGTAAACCCACTGCGGTTATTCGCGGCGCGAACTCTGATCTGCTGTCCGAAGAGACGGTGGCCGAAATGGCCCGGCGTCACGGCGATCTGGTGGTCGCGACGGTCCCTGATCGCGGACATGTGCCTTTTCTCGATGAACCCGAGGCGTTAAAGGCGATTAACGCTGTTCTAGAGAGTATTCAGGTTCCTGCATGACCGACATCGCTGCGATCGCCGCCGCTGCTGAACGACTAAAGGGCCACGCCCGCCGCACCCCGCTGCTGGAGTCGCCCTTCTTGAACGAAATCGCGGGGCGCCGCGTCTTGCTCAAGCCAGAGTGCCTCCAGCACACTGGGTCGTTCAAATTTCGCGGTGCGTGGTCGGCGTTGTCCGCCCTTGATCCGGAGACACGGGCCAAGGGCATTCTCGCATACTCCAGTGGTAATCACGCCCAAGGCATCGCCATGGCCGCAGCACGTCACGGCGTGCCATCGGTCATCGTTATGCCAGAGGACGCCCCTGCCCTGAAACTGGCCAATACCAAGGCGCTTGGCGCCGAAGTCGTCACCTATGACCGTGCGGGCGGTGAGAGCCGCGAAGCCATCGGCGAGACCCTGAGCGCAGAGCGTGGACTGACCTTGGTCAAACCCTACGACGAGCCGATGGTCATCGCAGGCCAAGGCACCGTGGGCCTCGAGATCGCAGAGCAAGCGGCGGAGCTTGGCATCACGCAGGCGGATGTGCTTGTCTGCTGCGGTGGCGGCGGCTTGACCGCAGGGATTGCTCTGGCTCTAGAGGATCGCGCACCCGACATGCGGGCGCGCCCTGTCGAACCCTTCGGTTTTGACGACACGACCCGTTCCTTGGCTGCCGGAGAAATCCTGTCGAACGACCGCCCCTCGGGCAGCCTGTGCGACGCGATTGTAACGCCGCAACCCGGCAATCTGACCTTCCCGATCCAACAGCGCCTTTGCGGCCCCGGTATCGTTGTGACGGACACCGAAGCCCTGCGTGCGATGGCGCTCGCGTTCCTGCGCTTGAAAGTGGTCGCTGAACCGGGCGGTGCGGTCGCATTGGCTGCCGCGCTTTTCAAAGCTGACCAAATCGAAGGAGATGCGGTCATCGCCGTCATTTCCGGCGGCAACGTCGACCCCGCGATCTTTGCCCAAGCCCTGACCTATCTGGACTGATCGGCGGGTTTCGACCACCTGCTTTGGAAGAGGTTGCCGCCATCCCGGCTGCAGCCTAAATTCCGTGCAACAACAATCACCACGTTTCCGATGCCAATTGCTTTTCTACCAGACTTGCGGCTCCACTACCGCGACGAGGGCCCCAAACATGCCCCCGCGCTTGTACTTGTGCACGCGCTTGGAACCGACCTGACCATCTGGGACGAGGTCTGCGTCGCCTTGCCCGACACCCTGCGCGTTATTCGCTATGACCTGCGCGGCCACGGGCAATCTGACGTGCCCTCGGGCCCCTATACAATGGGCGCTATGGTGCGTGACGCCGAGCGCCTGCTCGAACATCTGGGTCTAAAAGACGTCGCCTTCTGCGGCCTTTCGATCGGCGGCTTGGTGGCACAAGGGATCGCGGTAAAGCGGCTTGATCTGGTGCGTAGCCTGATCCTGTCCAATACCGCTGCGCGCATCGGACACGAGAGCCTCTGGGACAAGCGTATCGAAGAGGCGCGGACCCAAGGACACTCGGCTATGGTCACCGCCTCTCTGGAGCGCTGGTTCCCACGACAAGATCTGACACAGCCCCATATCCAACGCATCAAGGGCATCCTCGAACGGACCTCGCCCGAGGGTTACATCGCCTCGATGGAAGCAATCCGTGGCACGGATTTCTACACGCCAACCGCTGGGCTCAGATTGCCCACCTTGGGAATTGGCGCGGTCAACGATGCCTCCACCCCGCCTGATCTTGTGCGGGAAACCACTGAGCTGGTGCCCGGATCAGAGTTCACCTTGATCCGCCGCGCGGGTCATTTGCCCTGCGTCGACCAGCCCGAAACCTATGCCCGCGTTCTGACCGAGTTCCTCAACGCCACAGGACACCTGACATGAGTGATTTTTTGTTGATCCACGGCTCTTGCCACGGCGCTTGGTGCTGGCGGGACCTGATCCCGGCATTGGGCGCACGCGGCCACTCGGCACGTGCCATAGATCTGCCAAGCCACGGGTCAGATGCCACTCCTCTCGATGAGGTTACATTGGACCTCTATGCGAACGCGATTCTGGATGCGATGGCAGGCCCAACCATTGTGGTCGGTCACAGCATGGCAGGTTTCCCGATCTCCCGTGCTGCCGAGTTGGACCCCAGCCGGTTCGAGCGTCTGGTTTACTTATGCGCCTACGCCCCCCGTGACGGCGCAAATCTGGCGGAGATGCGCCGAGAGGCCCCCTATCAGCCCCTGATGAAAGCCGTGATCAAGTCCGCCGACGGGATCAGCTTTGGGATCAATCCGGAGATGGCCCAAGATGTCTTTTACCACGACTGTCCCCCCGAAAGCGTTGCCTATGCGTTGACCCGTCTGGGTCCGCAAGCCATCAAGCCTCAGGAAACAGCGATCCGCCTTGGCGACAACTTTGCCTCTGTTCCCAAAAGCTATATCCGCTGCGATCAGGACCGGACCATTCCCCCTGAATACCAGCGAACCATGACCGAGGCGTGGCCAGAGGCGGACGTCTACGCGATGGATTGCAGCCATTCGCCCTTCTTTGCCGATCCCGTCCGTTTGGCAGGTCTTCTTAGCAAGATTGCGGAGGGGGACTAGACCTCTACCCTCTCGAAATCCCTTGGCGCGGTAGCTATATTATTCGGACGAAAAGAAAGAATCGAATGACCGTGACCTTAGACGACGTGCAAGCAGAACCCACAGAGATGTCGAGCAGCGCCCAAGCGGCAGCGGCCTATCTAAAGACTCTGGCCCATGAGGGCCGCCTGATGATTCTTTGTCATCTGGGTTCGGGCGAGCGCAGCGTCGGCGAACTGGAGCAACTGCTGAACATCCGTCAGGCTGCAGTCAGCCAGATGTTGGCCCGCCTGCGCGAAGAAGGCTTGGTTGCGACCCGTCGCGATGGCAAAACGGTCTACTATAGCCTTGCGGATGATCGCACCTCGCAGGTCATCAACATGCTCTACAAGCTGTTCTGCGCCCCCGAGGCCTGAGAACAGCCTGCCCAATAATTCAGCGGATGCCCGCCCTGCGGGCCTTTCCAGAGTTACAGGGCTTTCTTTCGCAGACCGAGCGCTTAGTCTGGCCTAAAAAGAAGGCCCTATTTGATTATGCGCGACCCTTTTCTGATCCGCCTGCACGACCTGCTTACGCAGATTTACCCCGACCATAACCCCGCAGATCTCAGCCAAGCAGTTCAAGACGCCTTCTGGCCCAAGGGTACGTCGCGTCGCAAACGCGCCCGTTTTCCCTCGAACAACCTGTGGTCAGAACGTGACTGTATGGTCATCACCTATGGGAACTCGATCCGAGACGGACAGCACAAGCCTCTGGATTTGTTGCGTGATTTCCTGACTCGCCAGCTCAAGGGTGTAGTAAACGGCGTCCATATCCTGCCCTTCTTTCCCTTTACCTCGGACGATGGCTTTGCCGTAACGGACTACCGCGCGGTCAACCCGACACTCGGAGATTGGCCGGACATCCAGCGGATCGCCAAAGAATTCAAGCTGATGTCCGATCTGGTTCTGAATCACGTCAGCAGCCAATCCACTTGGTTCAACGAATACCGGCAGGCCCACGAGCCCTACGACAAGTTCTTTTTCGAAGCCTCGCCCGAGGATGATCTGTCCGATGTGGTGCGACCTCGGACTCACCCCTTGCTGCGCGAAGTGCAGACCGCCAATGGCCCGCGCCATGTCTGGTGTACTTTCAGCCATGATCAGGTCGATCTGGACTTTCGCAACCCCGAGGTTCTGCTGGAATTCCTGCGGGTCACGCGCCTGCACATCGACAACGGAGTCCGGATTGTACGTCTGGATGCGGTCGCGTTTATCTGGAAGGAAATCGGCACCAAGTCGATCCACATGCCCCAGACCCACGCCATCGTGCGACTGATGCGTTTGTTGGCCGATTTCGCGCAAGAGCCGGTGATCCTGCTGACCGAAACCAATGTGCCGAACGCCGAAAACCTGTCCTACTTCGGCAACCGGAACGAGGCGCACGCGGTCTACAACTTCTCTCTGCCGCCGCTCCTGCTACACGCGATGCTGTCGGGGTCGGCGAAATACCTGAACCGGTGGCAGGCGACGATGCCGCCCGCGCAGTTGGGATGCGCCTACCTGAACTTCTCGGCCAGCCATGACGGGATCGGGATGCGCCCCGCCGAAGGCATCCTTCCCCCCGCAGAAACAGAACAGGTCATCGACCGCGTCAAAGCTCATGGCGGCCTCGTTTCCATGCGCAGCCTGCCCAATGGGGGGCAGAGCCCCTACGAGCTGAACATCACCTTCTTTGATGCGCTCAAGGGTACCATGAAGGGGTTGGACGATCTGCAAATCGAGCGCTTCCTCGCAGCACAAAGCATCGTCATGGCGTTGGAGGGTATTCCTGCCTTCTACATCCATGTTCTGCTTGCGACGGCAAACGACCTGGCTGGCGTCGAGAAAACCGGCGTGAACCGCGCGATCAACCGGCACCGCTGGGATTATCCGGCGTTGAACGCAGCGCTCTCAGACCCCCAAAGCACCCAGAGCCGCGTGCTCACCGAGATGAAGCGACGGATCGCAATCCGCGGACGTCAACCCGCCTTCCATCCGAATGCCACGCAGTTCACGCTTCAGTTGGACGACCGGATTTTTGGCATCTGGCGCCAGAGTCTAGAGCGGGACCAGTCCATCTTTGCCCTGCATAACGTCAGTGATGAAGTGCTGGAGATCGACCCCGTCGCAATCAACCTGATCGACGGGCACGACTGGTACGACTTGCTGACGGGCGACGTGATCCATCCTTCGGGGACCAAGATTCGGCTTGAGCCCTATCAATGCCGCTGGATCAGCAACCGTCAGTAAGGCCGATTGTTTTCAGGACCGCCGCGACAATGGCTTCGGGGCGGTCCTCTTGAACCAGATGGCCTGCCCCTGAGATCGGAACAAGCGGACCCTCTGAAATTCTGGCCGCAAGCTCCGTGCCTTTGGCAAAAGGTATCCAAGCGTCCTCGGTCCCCCAAAGCACCGTCACAGGACAGTCCATGGCGCCATAGAGCCCTTCGACTTCGTCCGTATACCGCTGCTCCATCTGCGCGATTTGGCGGTAGAAGGCGGGCTGACCAACCGGCCCGACCCAAGGAGCCGCATAGATGTCCATAGCCTCTTGGCTTAGGGGCACATGGGCAGAGGTCTGCAAATAAGCCTTGAGCAGAGCTTCGTGCATGTAGCCCGGCATCCCGGCAAACGCCTCTTGATGCTGCCGGACATGCTGGACAAACGGCGAGCCCCACGGCGCAAGCGCGACCGCATCAAAAATCGTTAACGATCGGTAGCGCAAGCCGTTCAGATAGTAGGCGCGCAGGGCTGTCGCGCCGCCGAAATCATGGGCGAGCACATCCGGCCTATCCAATCCCCATTCCGCAAATAGGCCAGCGAGCAAATTGTTCTGCACGCCCAAGGACACATCCTGTCCCTCGCGTTTCTCCGACTGCCCGTAGCCGGGCATATCGTAGAAATAGACAGTCCGGTCCGCACAAAGATGGGGGACGATCCTACGCCAGACCTGCGCGGAAAACGGTGTGCCGTGCAAAGCGACCAAGGCAGGCCCCTGCCCCAGACGTCCCCAGCGAACCTGATTGCCTTCGATCAACGATGTGTGGGGAAGTTCGAGCATCAGACTATCTCCCATTGTTATTTAGCTAACTAACGATATGATGGATGACATGGACCGATCAACCCAGATAAAAGCGATGGCCAGCGAACAACGCCTGCACATCCTGCGCCTGCTGGCGTCGCCGAAAACCCACTTCGCAGGGCAGTGGTCCGCAGACCCCGAGCAATTCGGCGTGTGTATGAGTTTGATCGCCGAGGCGCTACAGATCGCGCAGCCAACTGCGAGCCGTCATCTGGATATTTTGCGTCAGGCGGGCTTCATCACAGTGCAAAAGCACATGAAATGGTCCTACTGCAAACGCAACGACCCAGCGCTCGAGGACTACCTCCGCTGGGTCGCAACCGATTTGCAACTCGGAAGTCAGGCCAGGTCCGCGTAGTCCTCTTTGACCGCAGTCAACATGTCCGCCATCAGCATTGAGTCCGCTGCGTGCACACGCGACCACGTGGGAATGAACGGGGTCTCGAACGGGTTATCAAGGAAGGCGTGACCAGCGTTCATGATGTTCTCGGCGAAGAGTTCGATGCTGCGCTCTTCCTTGTGCCGGTCAATCGACAGGCCATTCATCTCCGCGTCATTGTAGTAGCTCTCGAGCAAATCCAGCGCCGTGCGATAGTACACCGCTTTGAGCGTGCGGAACACGTGTCCGGTAAAGACCGTGCCGTCTGCTGCGAGCTTGCGGAAAATCGCCTTGCAGATGTCCGTGGACATGCGGTTCAAACCGGTCTCGGCGTCTTCGGGCGATAGGTCTTGGTGCTTGTGGTCATAGGCATCGCTGATCTCGACCTGACACACCGACTTTGGCGCTAGATTACGCCACGCTTCAGACAGAACGCCGATTTCCAGACCCCAGTCGCTGGGAATGCGCAAGTCGGGCAGCATCGCCGTACGCATCGCAAATTCGCCCGAAAGCGGATACCGAAAGCTGCGCAGGAAATCGATGTAGTCCTTGTCCCCTACGACCTTTTTCAACGCGATCAGCAACGGGCTGACCAGCAGACGGGTGACGCGGCCATTGATCTTTCCATCCCCGATCCGCGGGTAATACCCCTTGGACAATTGGTAGGGGAACCGCGGGTTCACAACCGGATAGACCAAGCGGGTGAGCATATCCTTCTTGTAGGTCACAATATCGCAGTCGTGGATCGCCATGACCGAGGTATCGCGGCAGGCCATCATGTACCCCAGACAGCCCCACACGTTCTTACCCTTGCCCGGTTCGGACGGGTACAGACCGTGCGCTTTGAGCCGGTCACCGATCGCCAGATTGCGCGGGCTGTCGTTCCAGATGACCACATGGTTCTGCGGCAGGCGCGAAAAGAATTTGACCGCATAGGCGTATTGCTCTGCATTGGCACGGTCGAGCCCGATGATAATCCGGTGCAGATAGGGCACTCGCGAGAGTTCATCGACGATGTTCTCGATCGCAGGCAGCTCCAACTCGGAGTAGAGGCAGGGCAGGATCAGAGTGATCTTGCGGTCCTCGGCAAAGGTGGTCAGCTCATGGCTCATTTCCTCGGCGGTTTTGGCCCGCAGGTTATGAAGCGTAGCGATGTGTCCATTCTGGTGAAAATCAGCCAAGGCTTTGATCCTTATTCATTATTCATAACGGCGCAGGAGCGTCTGCACCGCGTTTGCCCAACCTTTGGGCCCGGGCGAAAGTTCCCTGATGACTCGCCCCTCTTGCTCTCCTTGTACAGGAGGCAGAGGCGCGCGGTGGGGATTGGGAATGATCACGCCATGGGTCGCTTGTTCGATCATTTCGATGTCATTGGGCGCGTCCCCCAATGCAATGCTCGGCGGCGCGCTGTACATGTCCAGCACCTCGGCCATGGCATCCGATTTCAGGCGTCCCCACCCCAGTGTCAAAAAGCGACCGCCATCCCGACAGGTCACCCCGAGGTCATCCAACGCTTTGATAAATGCCTCTCGGTGCGCATCCGAACCAGACCAAACACCCGGCTCGGAAAACGCCCGAGTGGCGGCCTTGGCGGCACTCTCAACGGGAAGGCCCGTCGCAGCAGCCACGCCCTCTGCGTCCATATCACCGAATCCGCGATAGAATTGCCGCAACTCGGCGGGCACTGTGTCTAGCACGGCGCGCAGTTTGGCATAGGGTGCGGGATCAGGAAGCTCACCGGCGCCTGCGGGCATGACCCCTGCCCCATTCTCACAGATGGCGGGCCACTGATCGAGCCCCATCGCACTGCGCAGTTCTGCAATCTCGGGCGCGGTTTTCGAGCTGGTGAGGATGACCGGAATGCCCTGCTGGGTCAGATGCTTCAGCACCGGTTCTGCCGGTGACCAATCATAGGTATCATGGTCCAAAAGGGTGCCGTCTAAATCGGTAAACACTATTAATGGCGGGGTCTTCATACGGTCCTCCTGACAGGACTATCCCGCGCGGAGCATGACATCACAATGAAGCAACGCGCAAATATTACCCATGATTTCCTCATCTGCTCACTATTTAAGCAAACCATTTAGCCCAACCTTCGTATCGGGGCGCGCATTTTGGCGCTGCCAAAAAGAGGCAAATACGCTAGACCCGTCGTCAAGATTCCGCGCGGCTTTTCGCGCCACCAAGGAGACGCCAGATGAGCTTTGACCGGTCTATCAAAATTGCCCCTTCGATCCTGTCGGCAGATTTCGCCAACTTTGGCCAAGAAATTCAGGCCATCGAAGCCCAAGGCGCTGACTGGGTCCACGTGGACGTCATGGATGGCCACTTTGTGCCGAACCTGACCTTTGGCCCGCCCGCCGTCAAAGCCTTCCGTCCTCATGTGAAAACCGTGATGGACGTGCACCTGATGATCAGCCCCGTTGACGCCTATATCGACGCCTATGCGGATGCCGGCGCCGACTATCTGACCGCGCATATCGAGGCGGGCCCCCACATCCACCGCACTCTGCAAGCGATCCGCGGCGCGGGGATGAAGGCGGGCGTGGCTCTGAACCCCGGCACCCCTGCGGATGCGATCGAGCATCTGCTGGACCTGACCGATCTGGTCTGCGTGATGACCGTGAACCCCGGCTTCGGCGGACAGAAATTCATCGATATGACCTCCAAGATCCGCAAGCTGCGCGAGATGATTGGCGACCGCCCTGTCCATATCGAGATCGATGGCGGCGTCGATCCGACGACTGCGCCGCTGGTAGCAGCTGCCGGTGCGGACGTTCTGGTGGCAGGCTCTGCAGTTTTCCGAGGCGGCTCTGTCAGCAACCCCGACGTCTATGGCGAGAACATTCGCAACATCCGCGCTGCTGCCGAAAGCGCGCAGTAAATGGCCCGTATCATCTTTGATTTGGACGGGACGCTGATTGACAGCGCCCCGGACATTCAAGCGGTCGCCAATGGCGTCCTTGGGGCCGAGGGCTACAGCCCGATCACCCTAGAGCAAACCCGCAGCTTTATCGGGAATGGCGCACCGACTTTTGTCGCCAGAATGCGAGCCGCGCGGGACATTCCGGACAGTGAACAAGATCGCCTACTGACCGCCTTCAAAATTGGCTACGTCAGCGCGGTCGAGTTAACTGTGATCTACGACGGGGTCGTGCAGGCTCTGAACACGTTGCGCGATCAGGGGCACAGGCTTGGAATTTGCACCAACAAGCCTTTTGCCGCGACCGAAGCAATTCTGAGCCATCTGGACCTGACGCCACTCTTCGACACAGTGGTTGGTGGCGACACACTCCCCCAGCACAAACCTGATCCGGCAATGCTCTTTGCTGCCGCAGATGCCTTGGGCGAGGGCCCTGTCATCTTTGTTGGTGACAGCGAGGTCGATGCAGAGACAGCACGCCGTGCGGACCTCCCCTTCCTGTTCTTCACAGAGGGCTACCACAAGACCGATCCGGCCAGCATTCGCATGACAGCCAGCTTCGACAGCTATGCGGATTTTGTGGAGTTGGTGGCGCAAACCCTGCCGAAGAGTTAACCCTTCGGCTTTTGCGTGCCCTCGACAGCCTCGACCGCGCTCTGCAGGCGGGCAATCGCCTCGTTACACTTCAGGCTGCACTCGTGCAGGTGCTGCGAGAGCAACTCGATTTTGTCTGCAGCAGGTTGGCGGGACAGAATGCGCGCCGCCCCTGCGGTCATGCTTACGATGTTGTTCAGGTTATGTAGCGCGGCTTTGTTCGCTTCGAACAAGGCCTCTAGCGAAGCGATGGCGTCGGGCGAAGCATCCATTGTGTAGGGACGCGATGTGACATCGGACGAGATCACCAGCAGTGACGGTTTGCCGCCTTCTTGCAACTCGAGAGGCACAACTTCAATCACCCACGACCGCACCACCCCGTCGCCGGTTTGGAAGGTTCCGGTAAAGCTGTTCGCCACACCGCTGAAGCCTTGCTGGACCGCCTGAATGGCACGCTGTTGGGATTCACCATCCCACAAATCCGTCCAAACATTCCCACAAAACTCATCTCTTTGAACCTGCAATAGGTCGAGCCCGCGCGGATTCACGGCGCGAATGACGCCCTCCTGGTCCAGCACTTTGACACATAGGTCAGCGCGACGCGCAACCGTTCCGATCACTGTCTCCAGTGCGGCTGCATCGATATGCAAATCACCCAGAAGGATACTCATCGTCTTTGAAACCCACCTTTCACGAGATCGACCGTACAGCCATTAGCATATAAAGCAAAATCACTTTTTGCTATGGGACATTGCGGTCGATATGGCCGCTTCGAGCGTTTCGTTAGAGAACGGCCTACGGACGAACGGGCATGGCGGGTACAAACCGGTCAGATCGTCCCGATCACCATAGCCGGTTGCCACGACGAAGGGCACACCAAGCTCGGCCAATTTCTCGGCCACTGGCAGAGATTGCTCGGACCCGAGGTTCACATCCAACACCGCCAATTCGATGGTGTTGGCCTCGATCTCGCGCAGGGCATCGGCGACGTTTGACGCGATCCGGACATCTTGAGCGCCCATCTCGGTCAGGATGTCCGCCGCATCCATTGCGATGATCATCGTATCCTCAAGGACCAGCGAGACGCCTTGCAACGCAATTGGGCCGCTCGGCACATCAGCGCTCTCGCCTTTCTTGGCTTCTTTCGCCACGAATTGAACATGGCTGGCGGGAATGACGAAACGCGCTTCGACGCCGGTCATCTTGTACTGGATGTCCGCCTCGCCTTGCAGTTCGAACGGAACAAATCGCTCGATGATTGACGATCCGAAACCGCGGCGCTTGGGCGGCGTGACAGGCGGTCCGCCACGCTCTCGCCAATCGATGGTCAACGCTCCTGCACTGTCTTGCCCCAACGCGATGATCAAACGACCATTGTCGCTGCTCAGAGAGCCGTACTTGACCGAGTTGGTCACCAGCTCGTGCACCACCAACGCAAGGTTAGTAAACGCTTTGGGAGAGATCTGAACATCCGTGCCCAGAATTTCGATCCGAGCGCTGTCCCTGCCCACATAGGCCGCCAATTCCAGATCAATCAGATCCAACAGTGACGCGTAATCCCATTCGTCGTCTGTCAACTGGTCATGGGCCCGCGCAAGCGACTGGATACGGCCATCAAGACGCGTGGTGAATTCGCCGATTGTGTCGCGCTCTTGGACGCTCTGCTTCACCAGACCACGCATCAGGTTCAGGATATTGCGAACGCGGTGGTTCAACTCGGAGATCAGAAGTTCCTGCCGCTCTTGCGCCTTCTTACGCTCGTCGGCGGTCGCATCGGTGATCTTGAGGAAAATTTCTAACAGAAGAACACGCAGCAATTCTGCCGAATGGCGGGAATGCTGGTTCCAAGGCGTACAGTGGCCCGCGACAATCTCGCGCCATGCATCGAAACTCTTGCGCGGTGTCAGGCGCAAGCCGTTCGGGCCTGGCGTCACGGGCTTGGTCGGATTTCCAGCCCATGTCACCGCAGTCGCGATTTCGCGACGGAATAGCACCAGATAGTCACGGGGGCGGCGGGAAATCGGAATCGCCAGTAGGCCCGCGAAACGGTCCACGCAATCCGCCGCCGGAGCGTATTGGTTCCCGATGCAGTCCGTCGAAAAGACACCGGACGCGGCGGTGGTGTTCAGGAACCGTGCGAGGCCCTTGAATTCCTCTGCCGTTGGCGTGCTGCCGATCCCGTGGAAATCCCCATCAGTGTACAGCACCATCCCGTCATGAGGGATGACCTCTCGAAGGTCGCCCGAGACTTTGAGCAAGCTTTCCGACAGGTCATCGCCATCCGCCATCAACGCCATCAGACGCGTCTGCAGATTGGCCATTTCCCCTTGGGCGCGGCTGCGCTGCTGCTCTTCAAGGTGGGTGAGTTCGTACGAGAACAAATGCGCGAACAGCTCGATCGCGGTGCGGCGTTCAAACTCCACATGGCGCGGGCTACGATGGTGGCACGCGAACAGGCCCCACAGCTCTCCGTTGCGCATGATCGACACGGACATAGAGGCCTCGACCCCCATGTTTCGCAGGTATTCGATATGGATCGGCGAGACAGCGCGGGTGACCGACAAGGACAGGTCCAAAGGTTTCCCTTCGGGCGAGACCTGCGGATAGATCGCGGCCCCTTCGTCGTTCACATCAGCAATCAGGCGCAGCAGACTACGCTTGTACAAAGCGCGGGCCTGAACCGGAATGTCAGAGGCCGGGAACCGCAGACCCAGATAGCTGGGCAGGTCGCCACGGCGATCCTCGGCCACGACAGAGCCGGAATCATCCGCCTGAAACTGATAGACCATGACACTGTCGAAACCGGACAACAGCCGCACGGCGCGCGCCGCCTCGGCTGTTACCTGCGTCAAGGAGCCAGCCGCGCGAATGCGCTGGATCAGCGGATAGACGTCAGACAAAGAATCGTCGTCTCGGGTGGAGTGGGTCTTTGGTTCGAACTCGATCACCAGATGACGGCCACTTCGATGGATCGACACATCGTATAGGGTCGCAGGGTCCAACAGGCGTATGCCGAACAGGCGGTTCACACTTTCGCGGCCATCAAGAACCTTGGCACGGATGCGCGACATAGCCGCTGCGGGCAGGACTGTGTCCAAAGGCGTCCCGACAAGTTCTGTCGCCTCGGTGCCCAAGAAAGAACCGATGTTTTCGGAGACGTGCTGGATCATCCAGTCAGACGATACTGCGATAAGCGCGCCGTAGGATTGGACGCGTCCCAGAATATGAATGGGCTCGCGATCGCATGTTGTCAGATCGACCTCGCCTTCGTAAGGCGCACCAGAAGAAATGGCATCAGTCACAAGAATTTCCCAGTCAGATCGCGTGTCAGGGTTTCAGCCTCTCGAAATAGCTCAAAACCCGCAATTACGCTAGTGCAGATATCATCTGCCTCTACCCCGATGCCCGGCATTGCCCCCAGTCGCAGGCACAATTCCCGCCATGCTGCCTTATAATCTTGCGGTGCGAAATACAGAGGGACGCGATCTAATTCGCTTGCGAGCAGCCTCCGCCGCAGGACTTCCGTGCCAAGTCGCGATCCGATCACCAGATAGGACATCGCCACAGGGTGCAGGTCACGCTTGTGCCGAACCACTGGGACGGACAGCGCATAGTGTCGGCAATCCTGCTCCAACCGGTCCAACATTTCAGAGATCAGCGCCAACGTTTCACGGTCAGGAGAGGTGCGCACCGCAGTAGATAATGCAGTGAGGCCAGCCATTTGCGCGGCGAGAAAGGATTCCAGATGTCTCGCAGGATCATTTTGAAAGGGAAGGAAGCTTTGATCCAAGGCCTCGTGCGCGCTGCGGCTCTCGTCGCGAAGGCGCTGGAGGAGATCCTGCTTGGGCAAAAATTGTCCACAAACGGGGCCGTGATCGTGTTTCATCGTTTGCTTCACAAATATCCCTCTCACTCGGACGCCCGAAATAAAGCAATTAGTAGAGAGACGCACTGCAATTTAAAAAGTTCCGAAAAACTTTTAGCACCAAGCAAGAATTACATATTCCGAACGAGAGATGCGTTGGATTTAACTTTCGCCATGTCGCCTTTGCACATTTTGGCAGTCTCGCACCGCTCGATCCCTAG
>JAUILL010000051.1 GCA_030433335.1 Alphaproteobacteria bacterium
ACAGTTTCGCTCGCCTCAAGGATTGGCGGCGGGTCGCAACACGCTACGACAGGTGTCCGAAGGTCTTCCTGTCAGCATGCGCATTAGCGGCAGTCGTCATGTTCTGGTTATGAATCCTGACCCTAGATTGTTTGTCACCACATCCATCAGATGCGTCAGCAGAACCTCTTCGCCGGTCAGGACTGTCTGGCCCGACAGGATTAATTCTTCTTTCTCTAAGGCAGAGCACCATTTGGCAGGTGCACCGTAAACCGGATCGCGCGTGCTGCTCGTACCATCAGCCTGATCCAAAAGCACCAAAACGTCAGTGCCTTGGAGCTCTCCTCGGGCGACCTTTGCGCCATGAAGGTGTATTTCGTAGCAATTATCGCGAAGCCCGCTGTCCTCGGACAGCCGTACTTGCGGGATCAAAAGCCCGTATTTTTCAGCAACGTGCATCCTCAGAGGTCGAATGCGACTGTCGATCCCAGAGTCCGCACGAAGGAGGCTTCGCGAGATGGATGTGGCCACTTTGACCAGAATGTCGTCGGCCTCGAGCAAGTCTTCGATCTTGTCGACATGGACCTCTTCGGCGGGGTCGTCGGCTTTATCGTCAAGGGGAACATCTTGCACCGCATACATCCAAATCGCCGCCGCCAATGCGGTCACCAACAAGAACGGTATCGTAGGAAGCCCAGGGATTACTGCGAGGGCCGCAGACACGATTGCAACGGCAATCAGCACCTCTTTTCGAGAGCGAATTTGGTGCGCGATTGCATTCGAGGTTGGCTTTCTGTCTGGTCCTTTGGCCAGCAAAAGACCTGTCGCAAAAGAGATGATCAGCGATGGGATTTGCGATACGAACCCGTCCCCAATCGTCAGAAACGAATAGAGTTGAAGGGATTCCCCGAAAGCGAGGCCATAGGTCAAAACACCGAACGCAACCCCAATGACGAGATTGATGCCGGTGAGCAATAACCCGAGAACGGCATCACCTTTGACGAACTTTGCGACACCATCCAAAGCCCCATAAAAAGAGCTTTCTTTTGACAGCTCTTCGCGGCGCTCGGACGCTTCTTCGTGAGTGATTGCACCTGACGATAAATCAGCATCAATCGCCATTTGTTTGCCAGGCATCGCGTCCAAAGAGAACCTCGCCGATACCTCGGCCATACGCGACGAGCCTTTGGAGAGAACAAGAAAATTCAGGAGCGTGAAAATCACAAAAACAACGATCCCGATGTGCAGCCCCTCGCCCATTACAAATGAGGCAAAACCAAAAAGGGTTTGACCGGCGACTTTCTCTCCATACTCGCCTGCCGTCAGGATCAGCTTTGTCGAAGCAATATTGATATAGACCCGAAATATCAGGGAAATCAGAATAAACTGCGGGAAGGCCACAAATTCCGAGGCGCTTGGTGTCAACAAGACAAGCGAGAGGATCAGGATCGCTAGCGAGAAGGAAATCGCCATCCCCAAATCCAGCAGCACCGAAGGCATCGGCATCAGCAAAGAGACAAAGGCCAGTGCTGCAAAGGTCGCGAGGATAATGCTTGAATCGATGATTTTCATTCTGTCGCCGCAGCGTAGCTGTCCAGCAGGGCCTGCGCTCTTTCATGAAGTGGGAGGGATGTGAGATTTTGTGGTGCTTCGGCCCGAGGGACCGCGGGAGTTGGGTCAGGGGTGCGCAGCTCCAAAGGTTCCAATAGCTCGACAAGGCGGGGTTTGGTCTTGATCCAGCCGTCGCCAGAAGCGTCGGATCGCTCGGGATCCCACGCGATATAATCACTTCGCTCCATCGCTTTTTTCAGGCAGTTTTCAGCGTTGTGAGTGACTTCGGCACCAATTACGACAAAGGGTTCATCTGGCATCACGCTCAAGATCAAACGCGCCTCGTCCACCCAACCCTTGTTGAAATAGTCGATCAACGAGCGCGCACCCTCGCGTTTTGACGCGTTCAAGGTTTTCAAGTCGATCAGGTCGTGTTCGAAGCGGCACAAGTCCTTCACGTCATGTGTGGCTTTGGTCTCTTGCCCCATGAACTCTTCACACCACGTGCCCGCCCTACATGCCGCGGACAGGGTCGAGGTGACCCCATCCCAGACGGGCTCTGGCTGGATCAACTTGGCATCAAAGACGATGGGCAACTTGCCACTCTCTTTGCGCACGATATCGATGACGAAGTAGCCCAGATGGGTGAAGGTCTCCGGCTGACAATCACAGTTGAGCGCAACCGAGAGCCCGTTTTGGAACACGGCGATCTCTCCTACCCTCCTATCGCCGATCTTTTGCCGCGCCGAGGCGAGGTCGCGGTTCTGGACGGGCGTGATCCCCGTGACCACGAGACGCCCTTCCGATTGGGTGATTTCAGGCGTATCGTGGCCCGCTTGCCGCACAACGATCCGGGTAAAACCATCGTGCTCTCCGGCCATAACGGTCTGTGCACTCGCGGCCCCACAAGACAAGATCAAGAACGCTGTGCAAAGGACCAAGAGCCTAGGCAGCATTGAGCCCCTCCTCGACTTCGTTGAAGCTAGGCCGGTACGAGGACGGAACGCTTTGGCGCCCGACTTCGATACAAAGGTTCGGGGAATGCCCGAAGAGATCGGCAACCAGCACATCACGCACAACCGAATAGAACTTCTCTTCGGTCTCTGTGGTGGCCGTCACCTTGGCGGAGAACGGTCCGACTATACCGTAGGCCAGAAAAACCCCGAGAAACGTCCCAACTAGCGCGCCACCGATCAAGCCACCCAGAACCTCGGGCGGTTGGTCGATCGACGCCATGGTTTTGATCACACCAAGAACCGCGGCAACAATGCCCAGTGCAGGAAGCGCATCGGCCACATTCTGCAAGGCATGCCCAGAATGCGCCTGCTTGTGCGCATGCTCTTCGATCCGCTTGCCCAACATCTCTTCGACCTGATGGGGATCATCATAGTTCAGGCTGCCTGCGCGAAAGGTGTCGCAGATCAGAGACGTCGCTTCTTTGTCCTTAAGGATCTTGGGGTAGGCGACGAAAACAGACGAATTCTCCGGATCTTCGATGTGACTTTCCAAATCCACCGGACTCTTGCGGCTGATTTTGATAAGCGAATAGAGCAAGCACAGAAGGTCGCGGTAATCCTGCTTGCTCCACTTGGAGCCTTTGAAAACCTTAGCAATATCTCCCAGCGTATGTTTGACCGTCGGAAGGTCATTGCTCAGCAAGAAAGCCCCGGCCGCCGACCCGCCGATCATCATCAGCTCGAAAGGGAGCGACTTCATGATGATCGACATCTTGCCGCCAGCGAGAAGATAGCCGCCAAACACCATGATGAAGGTGACGACGATCCCGACAATACCGATCATGATTAGTCCTCAATGCTCTGGTTCGGATGGGTTGTGACGTTGTCTTCCAGCCAACTCGCATTGCGACCTGCCAGAATTGCGCTGACAGCGTAGGCTTTGGAAGAAGGCAGATTGCCCATGATCGCGGCCGCCGACTGTGCCTTCATCCGGCCAAGGAAACCCGCCGCAAATTCCATGTCCATTTCGGCAAACAAAGTCGCAGCCTCTTTCGGCTTCATCGCCTCGTAGACCTTGGTCAACTGGTCCAAATCGTCTTCGGACGCACTCTCGCCCAAGCCCATCGTCCGGCGCAGACGCTCGTTTTCGGCCTGCAATTCCGAGATCAGCGCCAACGCCTCTTCCCGTTTGGACTGAAGAATCTCGAGCTTTGCCTCGATCTCTTGCTCCTTGGCGTTCAGCTCTTTGGTGCGGGCATCGTTAAAAGCTTCACGCTTTGCCAGAGCCTCGAATAGCTCTGTCAGTTCTTTGTCACGGTAGTCGACAAAGGTGTCTTCCGACTCTGCCTTCGCCATAGCAGGGGCAAGCGCGATGGCCTCGGTGGCCGTCATCCCAATCTTCAGTGCGCCCCCTGTTGCGAACAGAGCGGCAATCGCTACCAAGCTGCCGGATCTACGAGCTCTGGCCATTATGCCCCCCGCTTCATCATGCGATGACTGAAGATCGGTTCTGCTGTGGTGGGCTTGGTCTGTTCCATATCGTGAAGAGAAGCGACCATCAGCTCCAGCTTCTTCGCGACAGTCTCGGCACGATCGGTCAGACTTTCGAGAGACTTGTTCGAGGCATCCGCAGTCCCCTTGGCCGTGTCGAGCGTCTTGGTCAGATCATCGACCTGCGCGGATAGGACAGCGACAGCGCCTCCGACTCCGTTTTCCAGATTATTGAACTGGCGTAGACGGCGCGACAGCACCAGACAGTAGATCGAGGCCCCGAGCGCACCGGCCCCAAGAAGTGCATCAATGACGAATTCCATTTGTGTTCCTCAGTTAGGGACGAGTTCCATAATCAGCAGGTCGATTAACGGCTCTTCGCCGATGACATCGATCACACGCACCCGCATGTGATCTCGAAATTGGTCGATGGCATCTGGGTAATCGAAGTACTCTGCCTGCACCGACCGCAGGAAACCCTGAAGTGCGTCGATCACACGGGGCATGAGAATGACAACTTGTTCTGCATCCTCCGGCCGCACTTCCAGAGCGCCTCGAAACCGCAGATGCCGCCCCTGCAAAAACGGGCCGTTCATGACGATGATCTGCGGAATATCCACAAACACCCCAGCCGCCGGAGCGACATACTTTGGCTCCTCAATGGCTTCGGGGGTGTGGCGCAGCCCGATCAGATCCAGCCCAATCGCAGCGTATCCACCAGCTGCACCCAATACCGCCAGAATCAGCCCAAGGACGATACCTGAGCCGCCTTTTTTCGCTTCGATTTCTGCTGTTTGATCGCTCATCGCCATCTCCTGCTTCGGAAAACAGTTATGGGCAGCAGAAGCTAACCGATTGTTAAGCGTGATCCTTCAGAACGGAATTTGTCAGGCAGAAGTCGACGCTCCGGAGGTGCACGTGCAGCAGTTCATTACATTGTGGAAAAGCTTTGACAGGCGGAAACAGATCATGGTCGTCGGTGCGACTGTCGGAACGTTTCTGGCGATCTTTTCTTTGGTCTTTTTTGCGAGTCGGCCGAATATGGTCCTGCTCTATGGGGG
The DNA here is from genome assembly GCA_030433335.1 of Alphaproteobacteria bacterium. Taxonomy (GTDB): domain Bacteria; phylum Pseudomonadota; class Alphaproteobacteria; order Rhodobacterales; family Rhodobacteraceae; genus Donghicola. The sequence continues at coordinate 5,039 of JAUILL010000051.1, forward strand.
TCTCGATCCGGCAAGCGCCGGGGAAATCACCCAAACGCTCGAGGGACAGAATGTTCCCTACCGAATCCAAGGTACGAGCATCTTTGTCGACGAAACCCAGCGTGATTCCCTACGCCTTTCGCTGGCGGGTCAGGGGCTGCCGGACTCTGGCGTATCAGGGTACGAACTGCTGGACGACCTGAATGGGTTCGGCACGACGACTCAGATGTTCAACGCCACATACTTGCGGGCCAAAGAGGGCGAACTCGCACGCACCATTCAAGCCAGCCCCCAGATCCGGTCCGCACGTGTCCACATCTCTCAGGAAGACATGTCGCCGTTCCGGCGCAGCGCCTCTGCTAGCGCCTCTGTATCTCTGAGCCTCAATGGCGGCACCACCATCAGTGCGGCCCATGCCAAAGCGCTCCAGTTCCTTGTTTCTTCTGCAGTGACCGGTCTGGACCCGGAAAACGTCGCGATCATCGATGAACGAGGACGCCTGATCTCGGCCAAATCTGATGAAGACTTCGTTTCAGAAGACGGCAGCGCCGCAGAACGCATGGCTGCTCGGGTCGAACGGATGCTCGAGGCGCGGGTCGGCGCGGGCAACGCGGTGGTCGAAGTCAGCATCGAACGCGTCACGGAACGCGAATCGATCGTCGAACGCTTGGTCGATCCCGACAGCCGCGTTGCGATCAGCAGCGAGACCCAAGAAAACTCTGCCACCGCGCGCAGCGCCGAAGCAGGGATGACTGTCGCCTCTGATCTACCCGAAAATGCCGGCGCAAATGGTGGCGATTCGTCTGAAAATTCGAACGAAACGGTCGAGCGCGTGAATTACGAAATCTCGGAGACCCGCCGCGAAGTCTTACGTACCCCCGGCGCGATCAAAAGGCTAACGGTTGCCGTTTTGGTCAACGGGGTTCCCGATGCAGATGGCGCAATTATCCCGCGCGCTGCTGACGAAGTCACCGCCCTCACAGCGTTGGTCGAGGACATTGTCGGCTTTGACGCAGAGCGTGGGGACGAGATTACCGTTCAATCCATGGCATTTGTCGGGACGGAGCCCACGTTTGCGACACCTGCACCAGGATGGCTCGAAGCTTCGGCCCCGTCGGCCAGCACCGTTCTGCGCTTGGGGGTTCTGTCGATAGTTGCACTGGTTCTTGGCCTATTCGTTCTGCGCCCAATGTTGCGCAAAGCTGAACCTGTCGAGTTTGCCGCCCTGCCCGAGCTTCCGGCTGCGAATTTCGGCCTTGCCCCGCTCGACGGTGAAATCGACGACAACATGGACTTCCAACCGCTGTCGACCGACTTCGCGAGCCCATCCATCGACCTGCCAGAAGATCCAGTGACGCGGATGCGCGCCCTGATCGAGGCGCGCAAAGAAGAGACCATGACGATTCTTCGGAACTGGCTTGAGGAAGAAAAGGAGCAGGAAACATGAGCATCGAAGCACTGCTGGTCGATTTTGGCCCTGCCCCACAGGTCCAGGAATTCACCGCTGATGCCCCCGGGCTGAACCTCGATTCCTTCGAAGAAGGGTACAACGCTGGGTGGGCCGACGCGACCAAAGCTAGCAAAGACGAGCGGGCTCAGGTCGAAGCTCAGATTGCCGAGAGCCTGAAGGATTTCATGTTTTCGCGCACCGAGATGCAGCAACAAACGCTCAAGGAGCTGCGCCCCTTGATCGAGGGCGTGCTTACCGCGCTATTGCCCGAAGCCCTGCGCCCTGCTCTCGCGCCGATGCTGATCGAAACACTGGAACAGATCGCAGCAGACACGCTGTCCGGTTCTATTGTGCTGGCTGTACCAGAGGGGCTTTCAGAGATGATCGAGCCCATGCTTGATCCTGCGCAATGGCCGGATCTGTCCATCATCGAAGACACTGCCTTGTCAGACGCACGTGCCGAAATCCGGTGCGGAGACACAACGCGCGCGATCGACCTTGGTGAGGTGCAAGCGCAAATCACCCATCTTGTTACAGAGTTTTTCAGTGGCCCGCAGATGACTGCGGCGACGGGTACAGAGGGATAAACCATGACCAACCGCTTTTCCGCCCTGCCGATCGAAGTCCATGTTTGCGTGGGACGCGCCAGGCCCTCTCTCGGTGAACTACTGGAGCTCGCGCCAAATGCGGTCCTGACGCTAGAGCAACAAATCGACGATCCGGTCGAGATTATGATCGGCGAACGGGTCATCGCCCACGGCACCCTAGAAGAGGTCGAAGACGGCACGCGGCGCTCGCTGTGTGTGCGGCTCACTTCGGTGAAGAGTTTCGAAAATGACGCATAAGACCACGCATGCCGCCTTGTTAGGCGGCCTTTTCCTTTTGGCTGGCACTGCTGCACACGCCCAAGGGCTCGAGATCGGCGACATGACAATGGATGATGGACTGAGCCAGAAGGTGCTTCAGATCATCGCGACTGTCACCGCGATCACCTTGGTTCCGGCAACCCTGATGATGGTCACGTGTTTTCCGTTCATGTTGACGGTGCTGGTTGTCGTTCGATCAGGGCTCGGTCTTCAACAGTCGCCGCCCAACATCCTGCTGATCACGATCGCACTGTTCTTGACCTATTTCGTGATGGAGCCAGTCTTTCTAGAGGTTTGGAATACCTCGGTGAAGCCTCTGAATGCGGGTCAAATCTCGATCGAATCCGCGTATCAGCTGGCCCAAGCGCCCTTTCGCACCTTCATGACGCCACGCATTGATCCTGATGCTTTTGTTCAATTGGCAGAAACACGTGGTCTTGCGCTAGAGGGCCTGACCCCAGAGAACGTGCCTTTTTCTTTAATCGTACCGACGTTCATTCTGTCCGAGCTCACGCTCGCATTTCAGGTCGGATTTATGGTCTACCTGCCATTTCTTGTGATCGATCTCATCGTCTCTGCGATCTTGATGTCGATGGGGATGATGATGGTCCCACCATCAGTTGTCTCTCTGCCCTTCAAACTTGGATTTTTCGTGGTCAGCGACGGTTGGTCTCTGCTGGCTGGCGGGCTGGTGACGGGGTACATGGGCTAACGCCCATGCCCCTTATTTCACGATCAGTTCTGCGTAGAGCGCACCAGCAGCCTTGATGCTCTTGAGGATGTCGATCATGTCGCGCGGCGACACACCCAAGGCGTTCAACCCTCCAATCACCTGAGACAAAGAGGTCCCGCCGCGCACTTCGGCGAGCCCGATCCCAGGCTCTTCTTCGATCGAGGCCGTGGTGCGCGGGACCACAATCGTTTCCCCATCGGAAAAGGGATTGGGCTGGGACACGACAGGTTCTTCGCTGACCCTCAGGGTCAGATTCCCCTGCGCCACCGCAACCCTGGCGATCCGCACATCATCCCCCATCACGATTGTACCAGAGCGCTGGTCAATCACGACACGTGCCCGCCGCTCGGGTTCGATCATCAGGTTTTCAATCACCCCAATCGCATGTGCAGGAGAGCTGGCCCGCGTGGCCGATACATCCAGTTCGACCGTGCCAGAATCGGTCATCCGCGCCACAGCGCGCCCAAATTTACCGTTTACAGCGCGCTCGATCCGGGCGGCTGTTGTGAAATCAGGCTCCCTGAGTGCCAATCGGAGGCGATCCAGAGAGTTCAGCTCGAACGCCACCTCACGCTCGACCCGCGCCCCAGACGGGATTGTTCCGGCCGTCGGCACACCTTGCACGACCTCTGCTGCCTGTCCGCCCGCAGCAACCCCTGCCGCGATGATGGTGCCTTGGGCCACCGCATAGATGTCACCATCTGCCGCGTTGAGTGGCGTCATCACGAGAGTACCACCGAGCAGGCTTTCTGCGTCACCGATCGCCGACACAGTGACATCAATCTGCGTTCCCGCCCGCGCAAAGGGCGGCAACGTCGCAGTGACAAACACACCGGCAACGTTTTGCGGCCGAAGCTGCTCTCCGGTGACGTTCACGCCGAGCCGTTCGAGCATCGTGCCAAGCATTTCTTCGGTAAACGGCGCATTGCGGAACCCGTCACCGGTGCCATTCAAACCAACGACAAGCCCATAACCCACCAGATCATTGCCACGCACCCCGTCGAATTCGACCAAATCCTTCAACCGGATTGGAGAGGCCGAAGCGCCTGCAGCCATCAGCACAATCATGAATGCCGTAAAGAAGCGCCGCATCACATGAACTCCGTGAAGTTCAGCGCCGACATGCGGGATGTCACAAGATAGAGCCGCTCAAGCGCTTGCTCATATTGTTCGAGTTCGCTTGCTGCCTCGTACATATCCGGCGAAGTGAGTTCTGCGAGATGCAACTCCATTGAGGTCGCAATAGAGCTGTTTCGGGTCTGTAGGGACTCTACACGCTCTTCCGCGATGCCCAGCGTGCCGCGCTCACTCGCGATCCCCTGAGCAGCACTAAGCAAATCGGTGCCCGCTGAAACGGCTTGATCCGGATCTGCAACCAGCGCACCGGTTGCCATCGCAGCCAGCGCCTCGCGCAGAGATGTGGACATCGCTGTCACGCTGGCCTCAACCTTCTGCTGGTCCGCGACGGCAAAGCTGACAAGGTCACTGTCGGTTCCAGCAAAGGCCGTTGCATAACCGCCCGCATCATCGACGAAATACGCCTTGATATGCGCCGCAGCATCACTGTGTGACATGCCCGCAATCTCGGTCGACAGCGTATCAAGCATCTCTTCTGCGGAGGCCAAAGGAGCCTGCCCCACTGCCGCACCAGAAAACAGATAGCGCCCTCCGGCCGCGCCATTCAGCGCCGCAACAGCTTGGCCAAAAGCAGACCGAGCGCTCGAAGACACCGTGTCCAGTGTCGCAGTAGCATCCGCCTCCTCTGCTGCAACCAGATCCTGCGAGAGCGTGGTCGCCAGATCGCTGATGGCCGCCAAAGTAGACTGCTGCTGCCCCAGAAAGAATGCGGCTTGAGTGCCTGCCTCTTGATAAGCCGCCATCTTCGTCAGGGTATTCTGCACCGCATTCAGGGGCCTAAAGTCCGCCTGAAGTGCCCCTCTCAGATCCTGGATTTTCCCTTCGGCCACAGTCGCTGCGGCGGTTTCGAATTGCGTACTGACTTGGGTGTTCGCACGGCGCAAAGCCAGAAACTGCACCAAATCGCCTGTCGCTGTAATCATCAGGTCATCCCCATCAACGTATCCAGCATTTCATCGACGACCGAGATCACGCGGGCATTTGCCGTGTACATCTTTTCGATCATTAAAAGTGACTGTAGCTCTGCGTCGCTATCTACGCCTTCGGATGCTGCAGCCTCGGCGAGTGCGCTGTATCTCGCGCTGGCTGCCGTCTCACTTAACTCTGCCCGCAAGAGTTTCGAAGACTGCCCAGTGACGTAGTCGCCCAAAGCGGTCGAGGCCTCGGACATGCCATTGGTCAAAGTATCCAAGTACCCTGCTCGCGCGCCGTACCCTTCCGAGAGCGCCGCGAAGCCATCCCGCAGACGCCAAGGTTCGCTGGCCAGCTGCGCATTCAACGAAAGTTGGCCATTGGATTCGGTGAACAGCCCATCCCCGTCAAAGCTGGTCGACGCCATCAAGGTCTGGCGCGTATCCTCCAACTCGTTGGTGGCAGCAGGCATCAATTCGTCTCGAACCTGAAAGCTGGCCTCGATTTTTCCGCCCAGCAGACGACTGCTGATATCATCCCCCGAACGCCCCGCTATGGTGATGCCAGACAAGGCGCCACTGGCTTGGGTCATCGCGGCATCCATCGTCTGCACAGGCGTGAACTCCAGTGTCACAGCTTTGCCATCAAGCAAAACCTGCCCCCCACGACTCACGAGGGCAATTGAGCCATTGTCGCGTTCCAAAACCCGCACCGGGATCAACTCGGTCAGGCTCGCGACCGCCGCGTCCCTCTGATCCAGAAGTGTCGCGGTATTCCGGCCGTTCGCTGAAAACGTAACGATTTGCTTATTCAGCTTCTCGATCTCTGACAGCGCTGCATTGGCTGTCTCGACATCGGTCGCGATTGATTGGTCCGCGGCAAGTCGTTCACTTTGAATTGCGTCTTCGATCCTGTTGAAGCTGTTTGCGAGGTCCTCTGCGGCATACAACACTTGCTCAAGCTGAACGGTGCTCTCCGGTTGCGCAGAGGCGCTGATCAAAGCCGTCTGCAAATCATCAAGCGCGGTCGTTAGGCTGCCATCTTCGCCAACGGTTCCGATCGCGGCCTCGACAGAGGCCAATGCCTCCGTCCTTGTTTCAGCAGCGGCAAGACTGGCTGCCTGCGTGTTCATCGAGCTATGCAGCGCAGCATCACGCTGCCGCTGCACGCCAATGACCTGCACGCCGCCATTCAGGTTCGAAACCTGCGTGATTTCGCGCTTGGCATAGGCTTCGTTTGTCGCATTCGACAGGTTCGAAGACACGATCTCTGCTGCCAGAGAGGACGCTCCTAACCCCGAAAGCGCATTTGAAATTGCACTCGTCAGAGACATTTATGCCTCCTATCGTTTGATGTTGGTGGTCTCTTGCAGCATTTCATCGACCGTCTGGATGATCTTGGCGTTCGACGAATAGGCGCGTTGGGTCTGGATCAAGTCGGTCAGCTCCCCGGCGACGTCCACATTAGATTCCTCGAGCGCATAGCTGATAATATCACCCGTGGGACCATCTCCAGCATCCCAGAGAAAGAAACTGCCGCTGTCAGGGGATGGCGCATAGGTCTGGCTATCCAGTGCGATCAGGCCATCGGGGTTCGGCAAGTCGACCAGCGGAACTTTGTAGATCGCACGCGTGATACCAGTGTCATAAAGCGCAAAGACAGTCCCGTTCTCGTCAACTTCCACCGAAGTCACGTTTCCGATTTCATAGCCGTCTTTGCTAATCGAAAGCGGTGCGAAATCGTCCGACAGCTGGGTCATGCCCGAAGCGCTACCCAACGCACCGATGTCAAACTCAATCGGCCCGCCTGCAACGTTGATGGTGAATTTCCCTGTGGCACCGTCATACGCACCGCCTGAAACCGCAGTGACCGAGGCTAAGGTTCCTCCAGAAGCCCGCGAGTCATCGAATGTCAGCGTGTATTCACCGACGACAGTCCCGCCAGAGGCACCGTCCATGATTGTCATGGTCCACTCGTTGCTCGACCCGCTTGCAGGCAAGGTCGGCGTAAAGGTGATGTCCAGATTCTGCGAGGTTCCGAGGTTGTCGAAGTACTCGATCGACAGTTCTTGCATTGCCCCATCCGCGTCAGAGGCCGTCTCGCTCGCAGGCAAGTTCACGCCAAGACTGACCTGCGTTGTCGGCTCGCCAGAGAGTTGGTTCACGTTGATCTGCACGGGCTCCAATGCGTCTGCTGTGTCCCGCGCATAGGTGGGAAACGTCCCATCAGGCAAAGCTGGCCACCCCAGCAGGACCAGCCCCGAGCCTGTGGTCAGATACCCATCTGCATCAGTACGGAACGATCCAGTGGTCGTCAGCAGCATCTCATCGCTGCCACTTTCAATGCCCGATGCTTGCGTGACAGGCAGGAAACCCCTGCCCCGCACGGCAAGGTCTGTCGAGTTTTCCGTCGTGACCAAAGACCCAGACTCGCCGATCCGGCGCGTCGTCGTAAAACGCACGCCACCTGCCGAGTACTCACCTCCGGCGCCGCCGACGACCATAGAATGGAAGTCAGCTTCGGCCTTCTTGTAGCCATAGGTCGATGCGTTCGCGATATTGTCCGAGATTGTCGCCAGACGTCCGGCATTCGCTGCAAGGCCGGCGACACCAGCATTCAACGACGATGAAATTGTCATAGGGCACCCCTGTGGTTAGCGGTCATGCCCCATGCTTACGAACGCAGGCTTAATGGCTGCCTAACGGAACTCTGGCTGATTTCTGTAGAATGATGATTTCGATCCGGTTGTTCCCGATGTCCATGGGCGTGCTCTGGTATTTCAACCTCTGATCACCATGGCCGGTCACGCGTTTCACGCGTTCGTGCGACAAGCCGCTATTCTCCAGCAATCCTCGGACCTTATCCGCTCTTTCCAGCGAAAGGCGCCATACAGGGTTGTCCCTCAGTACGAGCGGAGATGAGGACATGAAGCCCGCGATCAAAAAGTCCTGTTCCGTCGCCTGCGCTGTTTGGGCGACGGCCCGCAGAAACTCGCGAAGCGCCGGCGTTGGCTCCGCTGTTTCAGGCTCGAATAGAAGCGAATCGGGCCCCTCTTCCAACTCGAGCGCCGGGCCTTCATCGGTCATCCGGAACTCGTAGTGACGGCGATCAAGCGACGTCGACACAGTCTCAAGCTCTTCCTCTAGCTTCAGCTCCAGGTCTAGAAGTGCGCCTCTGGCTTGCTCTTCCTCGGTCGGATAAAGTGAGCTCGCTCCGCGTCCCTCTAAAGCCAATGTCTCCTCGGATTGCAGACTTTCGCCCCCAAAGTTCCCTTTGCCTCCACCCGAAACACGCGCCACTGGAATGTCTGGCGTGAAGTAATCCGCCAAACCCTTGCGCTGTTGTTCGGTTGTTGCATTGAGCAGCCACATCAACAGAAAGAAGGCCATCATAGCCGTCACGAAGTCCGCATAAGCGACCTTCCACGCGCCGCCATGGTGCCCACCACCCGCGACAACTTTCTTTCTTTTGATGATGACTGGCGCGTTCGACATCGCAGCCATAGTCCACCACCTTTCCCACAACTCAATGGATAGGGGGCGGACGTTGCCGAAGTGTTAAACCCATCTGAAACTTGAATGGATGGTTAACGCGCTGGAGGGATTTGCCTGGAAGAAGTGGTGCCGGTAAAGGGACTCGAACCCCCGACCCCATCATTACGAATGACGTGCTCTACCAGCTGAGCTATACCGGCACTTCTTCGGTGGACCCGCTGGGTCCGCGTGGAGTGCGCTTTAGCACCAGCGCACTCCACGGAAAAGACCTATTTTGAGGTCTCTTTTTGCTCTTCTTCGGTCTCGATAACCTCTGCCTCTTCGATTGTATCGGGTTCGGCAGTGGGCTCTGTAACCGGAACGACCGCGTTTTCTGCGGGTGTGTTCGGAGTGCCTACGATCAAGGGCAGCATTTCTGCATTCAGACCGGTGGTCGACAGCATCTGCGCCGGTGGTTGGCGCCAGGACAGAGTGTCAAAGCCCTTACAATGTTCGCAGATCGGGCCCCACTCGCTGTGGATGTGGTTACAGTTATCACAAATCCACGACGGGCCACGAGGCGCGGTAACAGCGCGTGCGAGCCAACCACGGACGACCGCGTCTTCGGCACCTTCACCACGTTCGATCGCCGCCATGAGGGTCAGCGTGCGGGTATTCGGCATCTCTTGGGCCAAATCACCAAGTGCGCGGCGCGCAGCGGGGAAGTCCTCGGCTGCGATGTTCAGTTCGGCCAGCAGTTGCTTGGCTTCGACATGATCGCTGTCTTTACCCAGAAGAGTGCCAAAACGCTTGAGCCGCTGTTGCGGTGTCTCGTCCGGCTCGATCTCGGCGAAAACAGCAGCAAGATCGGGGTGCGGCTGCACTTCCCACGCTTTTTTCAGCACGCGCACGGCGTTCCGCTTCTTGCCCTTTTCGATATAGCCACGCGCGGCCATGCAGGCGGCGGGGATCAGGTCGGGCGACAGGCGGTTGGCTTCGATCGCCTCTTCGCGGGCCTCGATCGAGGTCTCGTCGGCGATCAGATCCTTGGCTTCAGACAGGGCCAGAACCGCGTCGCGGCGCTTGTGGACGTCGCGGGGCAGAGCGCCTGTCTTGAGCTTGGTTGCCAAGGTTTTGCGGGCGCCTTTCCAGTCATGGTTTTCGGACTGCAGACGCAGCAGAACGTCTTGGGTCTCTTCATGCTTGGGCTTCAGGGCAAACGCGGTTTCGGCTAGTTTCAGGGCAACCTCGTTGTTGCCTTCGGACAGGCGCTGCTTCATCAGGCCGCGTACGCCAACAAAGCGGGTGCGGTTGTCCTTGAGAAGCTCTTTATAGACCTTCTCGGCGGTTTTCTTGTCACCCATCATCTCGGCCGCTTGCGCGGTGATGAGGTTGGTGAGTTCGGGGCGGTTCAGATATTTGTCCGCCTGATGCGCCTTGTTCATCGCCTCGCGGCCTTCGCCAGAGGCAAGCGCCAGCATGCCATCGGACAATGCCTTAAAGCCTTTGCGCTCGCGATTCCGGCTGAAATAGCGAGTGACCGCAGTTTCATCGCCGTTGATGAAGCGCAGGATGGCGACCAAAAGGCCCAATACTTTTAGCAGCACCCAAACCGCGATGATTACCAGGATACCAGCGATCACGGATTGCAGCGCGCCAAGGTTAAACTCCATTCCGCCAAAGGCGATCTGGATGCCACCGCTGGCTTCCATCAGGTAGCCCGCCGACAGGGTCAGTGCGGAAACGATGAGTACGAACAGGATAATTTTTGCAAGCGACCAGAGCATCGGGCGAGCCTCAGTTATTCAGGGTTTGTGCAAGCGACTCGGCCGCTGCGAGAGCATCCTGACGCGTGCGCGCCATTTCGATCCACGGAGCCATCGCAGGCTGCGCCACTTCGGGCAGAGCATCAAGTTCCGCAAGCGCATCCGTCAGGCGCGCCTCTTTCAGTGCCGCTTCGGCACGGCTGAGGATCGCGTCCGTGCTGTCACCATCTTTGGGCTCTAGCGAGCGTGCACCTAGTTGGTTCAGCAGGAACGCACCTACACGATCCGCCGCACCACCATCTGCCTTTTCAGCACGCGCATCGGCCAAAGCTTCACGGGCATGAGCGGGGTAAGCGTCGAGCAGTTGGTTCAGGCTGGGGATACCATCCGCGGCAGGACCGGCGAGGGATGCTGCGATGTCCGCTTCGGTGTTGGCGCGTAGATCAGCCAGAACCGTCTCATAAGGTGCGCCAGCGTCCAGAGCAGACTGGACTTGGGTCAGAGCAGCGCGGGCCATAGCATTGCGCGAGGTTTCTTCGGCAGCTGTTTCTGCCTCGACAGCCTCTTTGGCCATGTTTTCGATTTCTTCTTTCTGGGTCGCTACCTCTTGGCGCAGGCTATTCACCTCGGCTTCAAAGGCTGAAACCGCTGCGTCACTGGCCGCCTCAACGGGGCGCTGCTCCATGTCGGTCATGCGCTGTTCAAGCGAGGCCAGCGCGTCCGAGGTTTCGGTCAAACGGGTTTCCAGCGACTGCAAAGAGCCTTCGACCGCCGCGATCCGCTCTTCAAAAGCGCCTGTGTCGGGAGCAGAGGGAACGGCGTTTGCAAGCTCGTCGATCCTTGCGGAGAGAGCTTCTTGGGCTGCGACTCGGTCTGCTTCGCTCTCTTCGAACTGGGCAGCGATATCGCCTGCGGCGCCAGCTTCGGCGAACGGGCCGGTTTTGTAGTAATAAGACGTCGCACCAAATCCGATCGCAGCCGCAGCAACACCGCCGAGCAGCATCGGGAAGAAGCCGCCTTTGCGCTCAACCACAGTCTCTTTGATGACTTCTTTCGGTGCCTCGGTCGGCGCCGGTTCGGTCATTTCAATCTGCTCTTCATGCATCTCGACGGCTTCGGCTTCGGCTTCGGCTTCGGCTTCGGCTTCGGCTTCGGCTTCGGCTTCGGCTTCGGCTTCGGCTTCGGCTTCGGCTTCGGCTTCGGAAGAAGCGTCCTCTACAGCCTCAGCGCTGTCATCCTCTTTGTTGACGACATCTGCGGTATCGTCCGCAGGCGTTTCAGGGGTAACAGTCTCGGACTCTTGGGACTTTAGCTCAGCGCCGGTTTCCTGAATTTCGGACGACGCGTCCTGCGTCTCTTCCGGCTTGGCTGGTTTTTGGTCCATGGTCGTCTCAACCCCCCTAAAATCAAATAGCCTTGCGAACATTCTTTGCCGCAACTTAGCCCCTTATCTAGGGGCTCACAATAAATCCGTCCTGGTCAAATAGGCCGGCAATGCCCTTTGCCATAGCAGCACTATCAGCCCTAGACGCAATAATTATGGTTTTTGCCCATCCTTGCGGCAATTCCGATGCAACAGACCAGCTCATCGCGACAACATAACGCGGGGCTATCCCCGTGACTTGTTGCGCTAACAGTTTGGCACTCCGCGGAGAAAACAACGGCAAGACCACCGGAGAAGTTCCATTAAGCAGAGTTTTCGCGTCTTCGGACAGGTCCACAGGCTTCTGGGCATAGACCACTTTTTCGCGGGTCAGGATGCCATGAGTCGACAAACGCTGTGCGACATCCCCCCGCGAAACTTCGCCCCGTAGATGGAGCAAAGGCGCCTTTGGACCCAGCCGCAGCAGCCCTTCGACCAGCCCATCAGCATCCTCGCCCATCTGCCTCGCTTTGAAGCCCGCCTGCGTTGCAGCAGAGGTCGTGCGCACGCCAACCGCATAGACCGGCAAGTCGCGTCGGTCTGTTTTGGCGATCAGGGTCTCAACCCCATTGCCAGAGGTCACGATCAACCCCTTGATATGCTCCAGAGGCAGCAGGTCGGGCAGGGGCGCGATGTCCAAAACTGGCGAGATCAGCGTCTCCATCGGGCAAGGCATCACCTGCGCCAGTTCCATCGCGAACCGCTCGGCCCCGTCGCGGGGGCGCGTGATCAGGATCTTGGCGGCGGGACGGTCCATCAGGTCTCGGCATTGTAAGGTCTTTGCCTCAGTGCTACCTCGGGACAAACCGCCCTGCAATGAAAGAGACAGATGTCCGACCTGACGATCCTTGGTATCGAGAGCAGCTGTGACGACACCGGCGCAGCCATTGTGCGCGGGACTGCGGGGAATGCGCGTGTGTTGTCCAACGTCGTGATGGGGCAGGCGGAACTGCACGCAGCCTTTGGCGGGGTCGTCCCCGAGATTGCCGCCCGCGCCCATGCCGAGAAGGTCGATCTGGCGGTCAAACAGGCCCTATCCGATGCGATGGTTTCGCTGTCCGAGGTTGACGCGATCGCCGTCACAGCGGGCCCCGGCCTGATCGGCGGCGTGCTGTCCGGCGTCATGTGCGCCAAGGGGATCGCAGCCGCTTTGGGCAAGCCTTTGGTCGGGGTAAACCATCTGGCGGGTCACGCGCTGACCCCGCGTTTGACCGATGGGCTGACCTATCCCTATCTGATGCTGTTGGTCTCGGGCGGGCACTGCCAGTTCCTGATAGTGCGCGGGCCGGACGAATTCACCCGCGTCGGTGGCACCATCGACGACGCCCCCGGCGAGGCCTTTGACAAAGTCGCCCGCCTGCTGGCGCTGCCCCAACCCGGTGGTCCCTCGGTCGAGGCGCGGGCGCGCGAAGGCGATCCGAAACGCTTCCGCTTCCCCCGTCCGCTCTTGGATCGCGAGGGTTGCGATATGTCCTATTCGGGCCTCAAAACCGCCGTCCTGCGCGCACGGGACGAAGTGATGACCGACAACACCCTGACCGCCCAAGACCAAGCCGATCTCTGCGCTGGCTTCCAAGAGGCTGTCACCGCTGTTCTGGCCGAGAAAACCCGCCGCGCCCTTCGGGTCTACATGGAGCTGAACCCCAGCCAACCCATGATCGCCGTCGCAGGCGGGGTCGCCGCGAACCAAGCCATCCGCGCCGCATTAACCACAATCGCCGAAGAGGCTGGCGCAGGATTCACCGCACCGCCCCTGAAACTGTGCACCGACAACGGCGCGATGATTGCCTATGCGGGGCTAGAGCGGTTCGCTTTGGGTGAAACCGACGACATGACCCTGCAAGCCCGCCCACGCTGGCCATTGGACAAGAAATCCGCGCCCATGATTGGCAGCGGCAAAAAGGGAGCCAAAGCATGAGCGTTTCGGTTCTGGGGGCAGGGGCGTTCGGCACCGCCTTGGCGATCACTTTGGCCGAGCGCGGCGTCACCCTGTGGGCCCGCGATCCCGATGCCGCCGCCGCTATGCAAGAAACCCGCGAAAACGCCACGCGACTGAAGGGTATTCACCTGCCCGATGGCCTGACCGTCACCAGCGATCTGGCTGCCGCCTGCGCCGCCGACACGATCCTGATGGCCGTCCCGATGCAGTCCACCGCCGCCTTTGTCGCCGAAAACGCGGACCTTCTGCGGGGCAAAGCTCTGGTCGCGTGTTCCAAAGGCGTCGACCTGACCAGCCTGCGCGGCCCCACCGCCATTCTGGCCGAAGTCACGCGGTCTCCTGCCATCCTGACCGGCCCCAGCTTTGCCGTAGACATCGCGCGGGGACTACCGACCGCGCTGACGCTGGCCTGCAAGAACCCGATCCTTGGCGAAGGGCTTCAGGAAACACTGACCACGCCAACCATCCGCCTTTACCGCAGCACCGATCCTGTCGGCGCGGAACTTGGCGGAGCGCTGAAAAATGTCATCGCCATCGCGGCGGGGGCTGTGATGGGGGCGGGCCTTGGGGAATCCGCCCGCGCGGCCCTGATCACCCGCGGGTTCACCGAAATGATGCGGATCGCCAGTCCTCTTGGCGCGGTTCCCGAAACGCTGATGGGTCTGTGCGGCCTTGGGGATCTGACGCTGACCTGCACCTCGCCGACCAGCCGGAACTATGCCTATGGCTTCGCGCTGGGGCAGGGTGCAGACTATGACCCGACCATCACCGTCGAAGGCGCCGCCAGCGCCCGCGCCTTGGCCCGCCTGGCCAATGACAAAGGCATCGACATGCCGATCACCTCGGTGGTTGCGGCGCTGGTCGAAGGCCGTCTAGATGTATCGCAGGGCATGCAAAAGCTGCTGTCCCGCCCATTGAAAGAGGAAATCTGATGCTGTTTGCCCTGACCGCCCGTGACAAAGCCGGCGCCCTCGAGGTTCGCAAAGCCAACCGTGACGCGCACCTTGCCTACATCAAAGACACCGGCGTCGTCGCCCAAGCCGGCCCTCTGCTGGATGCCGCAGGTGAGATGTGCGGTTCGCTGGTCATTCTGGACGTCGAGGACATGGACGCAGCGCAGGCTTGGGCCGCAGGTGACCCCTACAAAGCGGCCGATCTGTTTGAGTCCGTCGAAATCATCGCGTGGAAAAAGGTCATCGGCTGATGCGCTACTGGCTGTTCAAATCCGAGCCTGACGCCTGGTCCTGGGACAACCAAGTCGCCAAAGGGGACGCGGGAGAGGAATGGAACGGCGTGCGCAATTACCAAGCGCGGAACTTCATGCGTGAGATGAAGGTGGGGGACCTCGGGTTCTTCTACCACTCGCAAAAGGACAAGGCGATTGTCGGGGTGATCGAGGTGATCGCCGAGAGCCACCCCGACAGCACCACCGATGATCCGCGCTGGGACTGTGTGGACATCAAGGCTGTTGGCCCGTTCGCCACGCCCGTCACCTTGGATCAGGTCAAGGCGGACGAGCGTCTGGCGCAAATGGCGCTGGTCAAACAGTCCCGCCTGTCGGTGCAGCCTGTGACCGAAGCAGAGTGGAAACTTCTCTGCGATTTGGGCGGATATCCCGTATCCTGAGCGCATACTGCGTTCAGGAGGTCCCACCATGAGCATTTTATCGGTATTTGTCGCCGCCGCCGCCGCTTGGCTGTTCGGAGCGGCATATTACATGTCGCTTTCGAAACAGTGGATCGCGGCGACAGGCATGCCTGTTGACGAAAACGGCAAGCCAACCGGCAACGGCAGCCCCCTGCCGTTTGTTCTATCGGCGCTGGCTATGATCCTTGTGGCTGGCATGATGCGCCACATTTTCGCGGCAACGGGCGTGGTCAGTTTTGGCGCGGGCCTCGTGTCTGGCCTTGGCATCGGGCTGTTCTTTATCGCCCCATGGATCATGATCAACAACGCCTACGCGATGCGGTCTTTCAAACTGACGGTGATCGACGGCGGCTATGCCGTCGGCGGATGCGCGATCATTGGCGCGGTGTTGACGCTATTCTGAAAAGTAGCGGGGTCCGGCCAAACCCGTGGCCGAACCCCTTTCCCCACATGCTCCCACACACGCGATGGATTGGTTCGGCCGTACTAGCCTGTTGAGATATGAATAGACCGTACGATGCCCCCTTCGCAAATGAATAGAACGGGGCATTTTAGTCGATTACAGATCCAATCTGAAAATCATCCACATCATCAGAGCAATCATAATCGGCACACCTAGATCCTTTGCGTACCACTCGGCGCTGTGAAGCGCAGGCGCCTTGCGCTTAATCGTAGTCGCCCAACCGGTCGGAGCCGTGATCAAGATTGCTGTCAGGAGCGGCATATTTTGAATCGACAACATCAGGACGCAGAATGCTGGAGCCAGCACCGGATAGGCCCTCAACCAGTTTTGCTGAAATCTGGAGTGCGGGTTTGCGTCAGGCGCCTCGAATTCGGAGACGAGCTCTGGCCTAGTCGGACGAGCAAAGAAGCCTCTAGGGTCAGGACGCATTGATTTCCGTTGTGCTGCGTGATTCACGGCTCGGAAAACGGAGCGGTGACATGAGTGATCTATACTGGTTAAGCGATACGCAGATGGCCAAGCTTGAACCTTTTTTCC
>JAUILL010000052.1 GCA_030433335.1 Alphaproteobacteria bacterium
GCGACCTTCGCCTTGAACTCAGGCGCATGCTGTTTCCGCTTCGACATCTCTGATCTCCTTCTCGTCAAAGATCAGCAGACTGCAAATAGTAGCTTATGTCAGTGTCCGAATTTCGGGGAGTAGCTCACATTGCAACGGCCTTCGCTCAGCCAGACCATGCTGCCGCAAAAGCGCAGTGGCGTCAGGTAGCTGATCAGATGCGTCCGAAACTGCCAAAGCTGGCGACCCTCATGGACGGCGCTGAGGAGGATGTGCTGGCCTACATGACCTTTCCCCAGCAGCATCGAACGAAGTTACACAGCACAAATCCGATTGAGCGCCTAAACGGCGAGATCAAGCGCCGCACGGACGTGGTCGGGATCTTTCCGAACGAGGCTTCGATCCGCCGCCTCGTCGGTGCAATCCTCATGGAGCAGACCGAGGAATGGACCGTCCAGCGGGGCCGCTATCTGACACTGGAAACGCTGGCGCCAATCTGCGATGATGTCGTCGTCAGCTTGCCTGCAGCGCAGCGCGACTGATCAGCTCGGCCCGCCAGTCAGCACGAGGCCCGCTATGAGCTACACCATCAAGTGGGACACGATCAAACTCGTTACAAAACACGGTCGTTCCTCTATTCCGTCACCGCCACTGCCGGCGAGAGGTCGCCGCCCTCGAGGTACACAATCAGTGTATCACCAGGCATCAGAGGGGTTCCCTCGGTAATCTCTTCGGCTTGAATTCGATCTGCACGTGGACCTTGCAAAACATAGGTCAGGCTCACCGCATCAGAGTTCAACAGCGCGGAAATACTACCGCTGGTTAACAGAGCAAGTTGCTCGAGCGTATTGGCATAAGATAGAGTCAAACTATCAACCTTGAGCTGAGCCTCTTTCAATTCGCTGAGGGCTTCGGTCTCGCGGTTACTACGATACAGGCTCCGCTCTGCTTTTGCATCTGCAACGCCTTGTGTCGCCAAGACACGCGCCGATTCAAGTTCGATTTCGCGCGACCGAGCATCTGCGTCACGTTGCTCCGCCGCAGCAAGACCAACGTTCGTTTGCAAGCCCCTAGACTGCAGATCTTGCGCTTTCTCTAGATCAACCGCCGCACTCGCCACGATGTCTTTCTGTACTTCAATCCGATCTCCGAAAAGCTGTATCTGCTTTTCGATGGTCGCAATTTCTTCGGCCCAAACATCCATCAGTTCTCGTTCTTGCACAGCCTCACTCTGGAGCAGCCGGTTGGACTTCTCAAAGATTGCATCAAGATCGAGAGCGGCCTTCGCGGGGACCGCCGCAAGCAACTCCGGCGACTTTTCAATCGTCTCAGCACCTGCCAACACCGCTTGGTGTCGCGCCATGTCTGCAATGATCGTCGCAATTTCCAAATTTAACGTCTTGATTTCGGTCTCTAGTTCACTGCGTGCCGTCTGGAGCTCGTAACGAGAGATGCCCGCGAGCTCACTTCCCCCAGAAAGAGCGAGCGCAGAGGCAACTGTCATACCTGACGAGAAGTCGAAGCGACCGGGCCGAGAAACGTCGCCTGCTACAACAATCGGAGCGTATTCCATCAACTGAAGGCTCACGATCGGCTCAATGAACATCCCAGACTCGATGATGTCATCCTCAAGCTTCTGCTCGGCTTCATCCATGGTAAGACCTTCAATAGTCACACCCCCGACGTTCATGACGCGCACTTGACCATTAATGTCGAGCGTCACATCGATCGGCTCACCGAGTCCCGAATACATCAATTGAACGGTATCACCCGCAATCAAACGGTATTGTTCTGCGTCCACTTCTGAGGCGAAAACCCCAAGGAGAGAGCACCCGACAAGCTGAAGGATTTTTGAACGAACTGAGTATCGCAAATGACGCCTCATAATCCCAAAATGCATCGAGAGCATCGCCTCGATATGTAATCTATAAAATAGCGCTCAATTAACAGGTCATGAGCCAAAGAAACCAATTACCGAAACTTTTACCGTTCGCCCTACGTATATGGAAGCAAAAAAGCCGGAAAATTGCAAAAACGATGCAAATTGCATTTTTGCCAGTCGATTAATCGGCAAATGAATTTTATTGCAAAATATGATCCGCATTTAACGATGCCTGAAATCATCATTTAATTATCTTTTTGATATTTTATGCGCCAGCACATGATTCAGATCACAGATGAATTACTTGGATTACGGGCCTTCGGATTGACTTCTCGGCAGAGGACAGGCTTCAATAAGACTGGTTTTTGTAAATTTTATGGTTTCCTTCATCTGATGCTCTCTCTTAGCCGCCTCTTTGGCCGCGACGCCCAACCTGTAGCTACCGAAATCGCGCTTCCGTCTCTATCGGAGCCTCTTTTTGTGATCGGCGACATTCATGGCTGCAGAGATCAATTGGAGAGTTTGCTGGAAATGATCTGGCAATCCGAAGGATATGACGCACGGATCATCACTGTCGGCGATATGATCGATCGAGGACCGGATTCGAACGAAGTTCTCCAGCGGCTTGGCGCGCTCCATCGTGTTTCAGGCTCGCGGCTGACTTGTTTGAAGGGCAACCATGAGCAGATGATGCTGGATTTTCTTTCTGATCCTCGCAACGCGGGAGTTCGATGGATCCACGCGGGCGGTCTCGACACACTTGAGTCTTTCGGGATTAGCTCTGACGGCAAGGGCTTTGAAGAGATCGCAGGCGAATTGCAGGATCGCCTTGGACCGGACATGATGCATTGGCTGCGCGGCCTGCCGAGCTATTGGGAGGAAAGCAATGTGGCGGTCGTGCACGCCGGAGCTGACCCGGCGCTTCCCCTCGCTGAACAGACGGAAAACACACTATACTGGGGCCACAAGGACTTTCGATCCATCCCGCGCGCGGATGGCAAGTGGATCATTCACGGACATACGATCGTAAAAGAGCCGAGGATCAAAGATGGCCGGATTTCCATCGATACCGGTGCTTACCGAGGAATGCCCCTCACCGCGGTCGCTGTGGGCGATGGGAAGATCAACTTCTTACAGGCCTGACCTCGGTTTTGATCTGCCGAGACGGGACGACGATACGTCATCGGCGCAATGTCGCGGCGATACTTGAGCGTTCCGCGATCTGTTTCAACCTCTGGTACATTTTCCGCCTCAACGGCGTCGCCAGAAGCGCTAAGAAACCATGCGCCTGCGCCAAACAAGAACGCGATATACGAATAACTGCCTGCCCAGACATGGACGGTCGTCAGTGTCATGCAAAGACCGCAAATGGTGAAGACCCACGCACGCCTTTGATCGGCCAAGCGGCTCTGCTCCGGCATTGGTCGAAAGGCAACGCGAAGCACAAGATAGAGCACCGCACCGGCAAGCGCGATGAAGGCGGGAATGCCCCAACGCATCGTCGTCAGCAGCCAAAAGTTATCAACACTGCTCCCCATATAAGAGGGGCGCACCCAGTCGTTCAAACCAATCCCAAAAAAAGGACTGTTCCAAACATTCACCATACCCCACTCAAAAATGTAGAGCCTCGTGTACGCCGATTGCGCCGAGAAGGTCGCATAAGTCAGAAACACCCGGATCGGAGAGCGGCTGGAGACAATGTCGACCAAAATATAGGCAAGCAGGATCAGCGCCAGAAAGATAAGCCAACGGCTGCGGACGCGCCGAAAGGCCCATTGCCAACCGATCAACAAGCCCTGAAGGGCGGCGGCCAGCAACGCACCACTCGACAGGGATAAAAATGTCGCTGCCGACACCAGAGCGGACAGCCTAAACTTGCGAACAGCCGTCAGATCAGCCCTGAGCCCGACCCAAACCAAGGAAATTGCGGTGGAACAGACCAGCCCGTAGAGGATGGGGTGCGGGAAGACGACGAGCACCCGATGAAGCCCCATCCGCTGATCCATCTCAAAGGGAAGAGACGCGGAAAAGAACGGAATTGCGTCGATGATTTCCGGGATCGGTGCCCGCCCGGTGAGCGCCTCGACCAATGCAGGCCCCAACGAAAGCACCACGATCAACGCGAAGAAACGACAGAAACCGGCAAAGCTCTGTTCATCCCGGATGGATGCTCGTGCGACAAGATAGCCGCCCAAAAATTCGACAGTGGCCGAACCCGTCGCTGAAACCAACGAACTTGGGTTGTTCACGGCCAATGAGACGCTCACCCACAGAAGATGCAGCAAGAATAGAATGTCGGTCGCGATCAGCCGACCATACCGGCCTGCCATCAACTGGATGAAGAGGGGTACGGTCACGATCAGCAGGTAGAGCCTGAGCGCGTTCATCGCGAGCGGCCCGAGCTGGAAATCAAGCGGCAGAAAGAGCGCAATGAAGTAAAAGCGCATCAACCACGTTGCTCCAGAGGCGGTGTTCGCAGTCGCCGCGACCGCGTTTTGGCGAATATCAAGACTTACCATCGTGCTCACTCACCCCATCGGAACGCCGCAATCGGCGCCCCCAAGTTCATCCGATCCACCTCGCCACCTACAATTGCTGAGAAATTTTTCGGAGGATAAGGGGCAGATCCAAAAGGTTTGGTAAAGACACGGGGATAATACCCTTTTTTCAGGGGCTCGAGGTCCTGCACCAAGGCGTTCCCCGCCTGCACCCACCCAGTTCGCACCTTTGGGACGCGCGACGCGATATTGTTCTGGATGACAACATCTTGCGAGCCTTCCGCGACTTGTATCCCCGGCATATTCGCGAAATCCCCCCGCGTGCCGAGTTCTGATCGCCGTGGCACTCTGATCAACGTATTCCGCCGGATCACAAGCCCCTGTGTTTCACCGACAGTGATCCCGTGAAAATGGCTATTCAGGATCAGGTTTTCCTCGATGACGATGTCTCTATAAAACATCGGCGAGCCCCCGCCTTGGGTATCCACTGCCTCATTCCGCATGAAAATCGCTTGGGTGTGATCGCCGTTCCCCGCAGTCAGCAAGTTGCGCCGGATCAAGACATCTGTTGAGGGATAATCCGCGTTCATCGACCAGAACTGGATCATGTCCGCATGATCCTGAGAGTCAAAGCTGCGCTTGAAGTCCCGAATGACGTTGGCTTCGACGAGCAGGCCCGTGGCCTTCACAAAGTTCATACCATCCGAGCGCAAGTCATAGAGGTCATTGCGAAGGATACGGACGTCTGTTCCCTCGCCAACCGAGAGCCCCCTGTAAAAGCCACGGATCACGCTGCGCTCTACGATCAGACGTGTCACACCGCGCGCGCTCAGACCGATACCGACACCGAAATGATCATCCGTCGGCCCAACACCACGCGCAGTATCACCGTCAAACACGACTCTCGAGAAGCGGATATCCGTCGACGCACGCACCTGAAACGGGCGAACCTCTCCTGGCACCTCTCCCTCTTTGAAACGATAGTCAAAGAGCACATCTTCGAACGCCAGATTCCGAGCCCCGGTCAACTTCAACCGTTCAAAGACCGGAGGCGACTCCGGGTCTGCGCCACGCAGAACAACCTCTTTGTCAAAGATCGGGGTGACAGGACCCTTGGGGAAAAGATCAAGCTCTCCGTAGTTGCCAGCTGAGAGCAGCAGAACTTCACCGCCGCTGGCCAAGGCCAAAGCCTGCAGCAAACCTTCCCGATCCGGAACAGGGATGGTCTGCGCCAGGGACCAACTCGGCACCAGAAGCGCCAGACAGATGAGCAAGCAATGCATTTAGAAATGGCGGGCGATCCGCTCTGCTACGAACGCTGCCCCCTCTCTTGTATAGTGGTTGGTGCCGAACAGCAGTGGAACGCCATCGGCCCGATCATAGCAGTCGCTCAGAGGGCAAGTGATATCCAGCAGGCTGATGTACTCCCCAGCCGCATCCTCGACAGCATGTCGCAGGGCGGCATCAGCCTGCCAAAGATCAGCCCTCAGATGCGCAGCTTGCCGCATGTTGGCGTCGCTACCAGTCAAAGCCGCCCGCGCCAGAATTTTAGGACGGGTCGCTCTGTATGACTCGGTCTTGCCCAGAACGAGGACGCGCGAGACGCCCGCAGCGTGCATGCGGGCCACACACTGCGCAACCGGCTTATATTCTTCGGGCCGAAAGACACCGCTCAGCACAACTGTCTCGGGGCGCCTCTGTGGAATCCAGTCACTATGGATGGAGTGCGTCAGCTGACCACAAAAGCCTGCTTCAGCGTTATCCGGCAGCGGCCGATAGTTGGTCGAGCTGGCCTGCAAGACGTTCAAATCCGGCCGAGCGCGCGATAGCGCCTGCCAAACATGGGCAGCATGGCTATCACCAAAAAGAAGCACCTCGCGTCGATCATCTGAAGCGAGGTGGGTTTCCTTGTCATAGGCTCCAATCCCACCGCTGCGCGGATCCAAGTGGTACTGGTCGTAGCGCCAATCAGCGCGAAACGCCTCGTCTTGGACGGAAATATCGTAGGCGCCCAAGCTCACAACGTGCGCGGCATAGCTTCTCAGCGCAGCAGGCGTTGAAACCGCCGCCCAACCACCCACGACGCCCACGAAGAGCGCGAGGCTGATCAGGACAGAGGCAGTAAACACCGGAAGCATCCACCGCCGCGCGTACCGCCACAAGAGCCACAGAAGAACAGGGATCAGGAGGTAGGACTGCGCCTCAATCCCGAGCGACCGCGTATGTAGCAGCGGATTTTCATGGGCGTCGGGTTTGAAATAATCCAGCGTGACCCAAAAATAGACATTCGACGCAAAGAGTAGCGTCGCGATGATTGTCTTCCCCAGTTCTTCGAACTCAGAGGGCAAAAGAACCCAAGAGCCAATGCCTACAGTCGCAGCCATCACCACGAACAAAGCGGGCAAAATCCGCAGTGCACGCTTCCGATAGAAATGCACCAACGAGAACTGGCCCGCTTCAATATCCCGCAACAGGATGCCGGTCACCAAAAACCCTGAGATCACAAAGAAAATGTCTACGCCAGCAAAGCCACCAGGGGCCCAAGACACCCCCAGATGGAACAGCAGAGCCGACGCGACGGCAATCGCTCGCAAGCCATCAATATCATCGCGATAGCCCATTTACCCAATAATCCAAAACAAAGACCCCGCCAAAGGGATCAGACTGATAAAATCGTTAATAATCTGTGACTTATAATAACAAATTTATTGCAGCTTGTCGCCTGCGAACTGCGCCTAAAGTGCAGGCGTCACCTCCCTCTGACCCGTGACTTTCGCGGGCACTCCGGCTGCGATTGCCATTGGAGGGATGTCGCGCGTGACGACCGCGCCAGCGGCAATGATGGCACCGTCGCCGATGGTGACGCCCGGCATCACCATCGCTTTTGCCCCCAACCAAACGTCATTCCCGATGGAAACGTCCGCTTCATCCATGGCTTGCTCTGTCACCGGATGCCCATCGTTGAACCGGTAATTCGCGGCGGTAATCAGCACGCCCGGCCCCATTAAGACATTGTCGCCCAAATGGATGCGCCCCGACCCGGGCCCCGCCCAAAGAATAGCCTCCGCGCCAACATGCAGCCCCTGGCCCGCCACGATCCTTTGGGCGTTCGCAAAACTGGCAGTTGGGCTAATCTGGGCCCTTGGCCCCAAAGACAGATGCCGCCGCGGCGCAACATGCGTGTGGTTATAATGGTTAACGATACGCAACAAATGCACCCACGCGCGGGGATCCAGAACCCCTGTGATCAAACGGAAAAGGCGCTGGGGTCTACTGAGCCGGACCTTGTGAGCAGGTTCGGCGGGCTCTGTGGATACTTGCAAATGATTCACCGGAAAACGGAAACAATACCTGCCGCGACCCTACCCCATTCTGCATAGCCCGTGCGTAAAAAGTGGCGCAGGGCCAGAGGGTTTCGCGGTCTGGTCTTGCGGCCCTTGACCCTAGCAGCGAAACCCCTTTTGTCTGGAGACGTACTTTCAGAAGTTCTGAGGCCCCATTGTTCACCCGTCGCAAAATCCTTGCATGTGTCCTGATTGGACTGATTCCGCTCGCGGCGTGCGCCGCGCCACGGATCATCGAAGGTGGCCTCTTTCCCTATGCGCCGATTGGCACAACAGAATTGGAGCCGAACGGGCGTGTGTGGATTCCCATCACCGGCCAGATCACCGGCGGGCAGTCCGGCATTCTGGCGATCGACGGTGGCGCAGGATTTTGGATGATCAGTGATCGCGGAACCCTGACACGCGCCTGTGCCGAACGCGACGGGGATGGCCATCTAGAGGCAGTCACCTTCGAAGCCGAATATGATTTACGCCTGAGCCACCCAGACGCGTATGTGGCGCAGCTCACGAACGATGCAGAGGATCTGGCTTATGGGACAGACGGCAAAGTCTACGTGTCGTTCGAAGGCTACGGACGGCTTGCTCAAATCCAGAGTGACAACACCACACGGCACAATCTGATCGACCCTGAAGCCTTCGTCCGCGCTCAGGGGAACCGACTTTTCGAAGCGATGGCCCCCCTGCCGGATGGCTCGTTTCTGGTCTTTCCCGAAGAGCGCCCACGCGATCTAGAGCTCTTTGAATTGGGTGCAGGTCCAAGCCCCGAAGAGACGATTCCGGTGGTGCAAGTTCATGCCAAGAACATTCAACCGAATGGCTTTGCACGCCTTTCCAGCGCGGGCTGGCTCCCGATTTCCGATGGGTGGGCGGTTGCTTCTGCGGATACGGCAGAGGACGGGGCGGTCTGGATTCTTGAGCGGTCAATTAACTTGACCGGCTTTTCCAGCCGTATCAGGCGGTTTCCGGTCACGGACCAAGGTCTGCCGAACTGGGAAAACGGGCAGGTCATGATCGAGACCCGCCCAGGTGATCTTGGGAATATGGAAGGGCTGACTCTGTGGCGTCCCTCCGCCGATGCGCCGCAGCACATCACGCTCATCTCGGATAACGACAATTCCAGTTTCAGGACAACGCTCGTTGCCGAGTATATCTGGCGAGATCAGCCCTAAGTTCTACCACATCGCCAGAATCGAAGTGGCCGCCGTACCCGTTGCCCAGACACGGCCTGCACGCACAGGCAGAATAGTTCCGGCGGGAACAGCGGCAAATGTCACCTCCTGACCGCCTGCAGTTGTCAGGTGCACGTCGCCCGCTCCGCCAATATACAAAGCGCGTGGCAGCACCGGCAGGTCGTTCGTGTCATCGGGGGTAACAGTCTGTGCCGAACGGATCGGAGAAGTGAGGCTGTCGCTATAATCTTTGAATGGGTCCATGGGTCATTTGCTCTGATTGTTTGCAATTGCGCAACATTTCTGGTCAACCATCCTTCACAGCAGGTTTTTTCACCGTACGGTGGTAAAACATCGTTAGTTTTTAAGTGCTGTTAGTTTTTTGAATCCGAAGGGCTGTGTTGTGTCCCTGTTATTGTTCGCTGAGTTTAAGTATTGATGTCTTCTTCGCTCGAAACGTTTGAACCCTATTCCCGCCACGTCCTGATAATTGTCGAAAATCTGCCCGTACCCTTGGACAGACGTGTCTGGCTCGAGGCCACAACCCTGATCAGTGCTGGTTACCAAGTCACCGTCATCTGCCCGACAGGTCGCGGATGGGAGGCTGAGTACGAGGTGATTGATGGTGTCCATATCTACCGCTACCCCGCGCCCCCCGAAGCCCATAGCGGCGCCAAAGCCTATGCGATCGAGTACTCTTTAGCTCTCTGGCATATGCTGCGCCTGTCGATCCGTGTCTGGCGCGAGCGCGGGTTCGAGGTGATCCACGGGTGCAACCCGCCGGACTTGATCTGGATTATCGCATTGCTGTTCCGCCCCTTTGGTGTGCGTTATCTGTTCGATCATCACGATGTCTGCCCTGAACTCTTCGAGGCAAAGTTCGGCAAGAAAGGTGCCCTACACAAGCTGATGCTTTGGTGGGAACGGCTAACCTTTGCCTGCGCGCGCACTTCGATCGCCACCAACGAGAGCTTCCGCCAAATCGCCATCAAACGCGGCAAGATGAAGCCCGAGGATGTGTTCGTCGTCCGCTCTGCCCCGAAGGTCGAAAAGTTCGAAATCCGGCCCGCAGATCCCGAGTTGCGCAAAGGCTTCGGCACCGTTCTGGGTTACGTGGGCGTTATCGGCCAGCAAGAGGGCATGGACCTCTTGATCGAGGCCGTGGATCATCTGGTCAATCGCGCAGAGCGACCGGATATTCATGCCCTGATCGTTGGATTTGGCCCTGAACTGGAGCGCGTCAAAGCAGAAGTGATCAGCCGACAGCTCGATGCCCACTTTACCTTCACGGGCGCGCTTTATGGCGAAGATCTCCTACGCGCTCTGAACAGCTGTGACATCGGCGTTGCCCCTGATCCGAAGAACGCGATGAACGACATCTCGACCATGAACAAAGTCATGGAATACATGACCCTCGAGAAGCCGGTCGTTCAGTTCGATTTGACCGAGGGCCGCGTGTCCGCCGGCACGGCGGCGCTCTATGCCAAACCGAATGATCCCGAGGATTTCGCCGCCAAGATTGCTTGGTTGATCGATCACCCCGAGTTGGCCCAAGACATGGGCAAAAGAGGGCGTGAACGGGTGTTCAGCGCCCTGTCGTGGGAACATTCGGTGCCCCAATTGCTCGCGGCCTATGACCGTGTCTTCAAGTAAAGCGTGTCGAACGTGCTCGCGCCCAACTGTGCAGCGCGGGCATGCGGCTCAGCATAAGATGGGCCCAAAGGCGCGGGTTGCGCGGCGTGATACAGCGCGCCGCCTCGAAATACTTGCGTGCCAGCGCTGGACGCCCGATCCGCATCAGGTAGCTGCCCGCCGCCGCATAGTGCCCAGCCATTTCGGGCCCGCGAAAGCCGTCCCGGCGCAGCTTGCCCGTGATGTAGGAGTAGCTCAGCACCGAATAGCGGGGATTGTGGCTGATGTGATCATTCCCGTGGCTCGCACGCGGCGAATAGCTAAAGACGTACAGCGGCTGCGGCACGAAGCCGAATTTGCCTTGCCGCGTCAAGCGCAGGGTAAAGTCCCAGTCCACATTGTTGCGCAGCCGCTCGTCAAAGGGACCAGCTGCCAGAACCGCACTCTTTTTGAGAAGCATTGTGGGCATGTCGATAAAGTTGCCCCGCAAGGTCTCTTTGAACAAATCTCCACTCAGGGTGCGACGGTGCACCGGAGGCAGCACGCGCGCCTCGGCCATCGTGCGCATTCGCTCCGAGGTGTCGGTGTGTGCGATCGCTGCTGCATAGACTCCGATGTAATCGCTTGGCAGCGAACAGAGCAGGCGCATCTCCTGCTCGAACCTGTCATGCATACTAACGTCATCGCTATCCATAAAGGCGATCAGTTCGTGGCTGGAAGCCTGAACACCGGTATTGCGCGCTGCCGCAGCGCCTCCGTTTCTAGGACGTTTGACCAGACGGACGCGCGGATCGTTCAGCGCCTTGACCGCGCCGTCGATATCGTCGGTCGAGCAGTCGTCAACTACCAATATTTCAAGGTTTTGATAGGTCTGGCGGCAGATACTGCCGACCGAACGCGCCAGAGTCGACGCACGGTTATAGACGGGGATGATGACACTGATAAAATCACCGTACTGCAAAGGATTGCCTCGCGGTAAAACTATTTAAAAGAAAACTATTCAACTTGGGCCTCACAAAGCGACCCTTAGTCAAAATTACTGTGAAAGAGTTTACGGTGCTACAGGTTTATCACGAAATTTGGAGAATTTTGACCAAGGCAGAGCGTCGCAAGTTCGTTGTCCTGCTCTTTATCACGGTGTGTATGGCCGTGTTCGAGGTCGCGGGCGTCGCGCTCATCATGCCGTTGCTCTCTTTGATGAATGACCCCGCCATGACCCAGAGTGACCCGATCGTGGCAACTTTTGCCATGGTATCCGGCTTGACCGATGCCTACGACATCACTCTGGCCTTTGGCAGTTTTGTGCTGGTGATGCTTCTGGCTGGCATGGTGGTTCGCGGTATCGGCACTTACGCTCAGACACGCTTTTGCATCATGCGCGCCTATGGCTTGTCGCTCCGGCTTCTGTCTTTGATCTTGTCGCAGCCCTACGCTTGGTTTCTGTCTCGAAACACTGCTGAGTTTGGTCAATCGCTTTTGTCAGAGATCGATCAGGTTGTGCGCCGGACCTTTCTACCCGCTGTTCTTCTGGTGTCGAATGTCACTGTGGTCGGCCTGATCACAGTGACCCTTTTCCTAGCCAATCCCGCCGTCGCTTTCGGGGCGACAGGTTTATTGCTGGTCATCTATCTCGGTGTCTACGCGAGCCTGAAGGGCAAGCTGCATGACATGGGCGAAGCGCGTCTTCGCCATAACAAGGACCGTTTTCAGGTCGTCTCCGAGATTGGCAAAAGCGTAAAAGAAATCAAACTCATGGGCCTAGAGGACTTCTCGGTTACCAGTTTCGATAGCCCAGCCCTAGGTGTAGCAGACAGCCAGAGCTTTGCCGCAATCCTGACCCGCCTGCCCCGATTTGCCATCGAAGGCGCGATCTATGGTGGCTTTGTCCTGATGGTCCTGCTTATGGTGGTGTTTTCAGGCCGTGACCTTTCCCAATTGCTGCCGCTCTTCGGCTTGATTGGTGTGGCTAGCATGAAGCTGTTCCCCGCCCTGCAACAGATTTATGGCAACCTTGCCTACATCCGCTTTTCACACCCTGCGTTTGCAGCACTTTGCGAGACCGACAAGACGCTCACTCGACGAGCACGATATGATGACGGTTCAACCCTGGCTGTACAAAAGCAAATTGAGTTCAGCGAAGTTCGATACCGCTATGACGGGGCCGACAGCGATGCCCTGCGTGGCCTGTCATTCGAGATCCCCGCAGGCCATTCCGTTGGATTTGTCGGCGGGACCGGCGCAGGCAAAACGACCCTGATCGACATCCTTCTGGGGCTTCTCACGCCATGCGGCGGAGATGTAAAAATCGATGGGACACCCCTGACGGACAAAACGATGGCCTCGTGGCAACGCAGCATCGGTTATGTGCCCCAATCGATCTTTCTGTCCGACGACTCGATTGCGGCGAATATCGCGTTTGGCGGCAACACAACAGAATTAGACATGGAGCGCGTGATCGCGGCGGCGAAAGTGGCACAGCTTCATGACTTTGTGGTCTCGGACCTGCCCCAAGGCTATCAAACCAAGGCAGGCGAACGCGGTTCACGCCTCTCTGGCGGGCAGCGTCAGCGGATCGGAATTGCCAGAGCCCTCTACCGCAATCCGACGGTTCTGGTTCTGGATGAAGCGACCTCTGCTCTCGACAATATCACGGAACGTGCAGTCATCGACGCCATCGAAAACCTGCAGGGCATGACGGTGATCATGATTGCACACCGCCTGGGGACGCTCCGCCATTGCGACACGATCATCATGCTAGAGCATGGCGGCCTGGCGGCATCTGGTACTTACGAAGATCTGATGACACAGAATACAGCTTTTCAGAGACTGGCCGGGCAAACGGCTGCACACCCGTAAATATTCGTTCAATCTTCCCGAGAAACCGCTGCGATCTGCCTCTCTACGCCTGACAGCTGCCACAATTCGGACCCGCTTCGCGCCTGACATGACCCCGCTTGCGTGGGGCAAGCAGGACACGGGTGGGACCGAAGATGACAGAGGTTTATGTCTCCTCAAGCGAGGAGCTTTACGCGGCCTTGGCACATGCCGAGGCGGGTCAATATATTTTACTCGAAAGCGGGACGTACGACGAGATTGCCCTCTGGTATGGATTAGGGATCGATCTTGATCTGTCAGGCGTGACGATCGCTTCGGCCGATCCACTGAACCCAGCGGTCATCCATCAATTCGAGGCCAAAGGCGTCTCGAACCTGACCCTCTCGAACGTGCTCTTTGACTACGTCTACCAAGATGGGCAGCCCACGTACAAACGGCCCTTCGAGTTCATAGATTGCACAAACATTTCCATCGAAGACGTCACCTTTGATGGCGATATCGCGCGCAACCTGTCCGAGGACGCAGACGGGTACGCCACTGGCATTGGCCTCTCGGTCCGCGGTGGCACCGACATCTCGGTTGCAGACAGTGTCTTTACGAACTTTATGATCGGCGCGAGCTTTGGCAACGCAACAGATGTCAGCGTGATGGGCAACGACCTGAGCGAGATGCGCGTCGATGGGCTGACCTTTACCAAGATGAACGACCTGTTGATTTCGGGGAATGTCATCCACGACTTCGCACGCAATCTCTTGGCCGGTGACCACTCCGATATGATCCAGTTCTGGACCAACGGAAACACGGAGCCGATGACAAACATTCGCATCCTCGACAACATTCTCGACATCGGAGAGGGCAATGCGACCCAAGGCATTTTCATCGGAAACGAAGCATTGGATCAGGGCTACGGCTCCGAGATGTTCTATCAGAACCTGGAGATTTCAGGGAACACGCTGGTGAATGGTCATCTGAATGGCCTGTATATCGGCGCGACAGACGGTCTGATCGTGCGCGAGAACACGCTGATCAATCCCGACGAAGACGCCAGCCTGACTGCCCTTCCCAGAATCCGGATCGACAGCCAATCCACTGACGTTCTCATCGACAGCAATATTGTAGAGGAAATCTGGGGAGAGAATGGTCAGTCCGATTGGCAGGTTTTGGATAATGTTAACCCTGATGACGCCGACGTTACCCAAGCCGAGATTGTAAGCTCTGACACCACGGTCTGCAGACGGCTCACCCTAGAGGAATGGCAAGAGGCAGACGCAGCGGTCGCTTTGGCAGAGGCTGCCGAGGCGTTCATCGAAGAGAGCACGCGCAACCAGTTCACCGATGCGAAACTGTCCGACTGCGCAATAGCTTGCAAAGAAGAAGCCCCATTTACGCAAGACCCGCACCAATTCATAAATTCTTTGGCGGATGACCTCTGCTTTCTGTAATTAAATTAACCTTTCTGAAAGCACTTTTTAAAAAGTATCGACCGTAGAGCGACCGGAATGAGGCACCGCTCCGCCTAGCTTGGACAGCCTGCAAATCAGAGGCCCGAATTTCTTGTTTTCCGGAACAGTCGCGGATAACGTGTGTGACATATATCAATCCCATTCGTTTTTATTCGTTATTTTTTATTAAGGGATCTCTCGGTGGAAACGCAGCAGGCAAGTGAGCGTCCCCTTAGGGTTTTGGTCATCGCACCGTCGCTAGATGGAAATGACCTGAGTGAGCCGGAATGGGCCTACAGATGGGTCGAAGCTCTGTCCCATCGCGCAGAAGTCACCGTGCTCGCCTCGTCCAGAGAGGGCGCCGTTCCGCTGGAACAGCAACTTCCCAAGGCGCGGGTCGTGACGTGGCCAGAAATCCGTTGGCTCTATCAGAAATTCGAACGCTTTAATGCCATGGCCAAACCTGGCCTTCCTCTCTTTGTGCGCCAATGTTCACGCTGGATCCGCGAGGCGCTTGCTCGTGGCGAAGAGTTCGACATCGGCCACCAAATCCTGCCCCAAGGGATGCGCCATGCTTCGGCCTTCGCAAATTTTGACATCCCATACGTGATCGGCCCGCTCGGTGGCGGACTGAAGACGCCACCCGGTTTTGAGAAAGAAGTGAACGCTTCCCGCGGGTTGGCAAATCGCCTGCGCGATCTTGATGATTTCCGCCTACGACGCGATCAAAACCTGCGCCGCACATACCAAAAGGCTGCGCTGGTCCTTGGCGTGGCCCCTTATGTCCAAGAGCGTCTTGCACCCGTCGGCATTCAGAAATTCCACGCCCTGCCGGAACGAGGCTACGGAACTTTTGCTCCCGAGAAACAAAGGCAGTCTGCCGTCGGACAACTGACCCTGTTTCATGCAGGCAGAGTGATACGCACCAAGGCATTGCGCGACACGATCCGCGCCCTCTCGCATCTGCGCGACCTTCCCGGCGTGCGCCTGATCACGGCGGGTGATGGTGAAGACTTGGCTCAATGCCGCGCCGAGGCCAAAGCGCTCGGTGTCGCGGATCGCATAAAATTTCTGGGCCGTATCCCCCGTGGCGCCATGGACCAGCACTACGAAGCGGCAGACGTGTTTTGCTTTCCTAGCTTTCGTGAACCGATGGGCGGTGTGTTCTTTGAAGCGATGGCGCACGGACTACCAATTGTTGCGGCGGACAACGGTGGGCCTGCCTTTTTGATCGACGACACAAGCGGGATTAGAGTGCCCGTGACAGACCCGGATAGCTTTGCCAAAGGGATCGCCGATGCGGTCCGAAAGCTCGCTATGAGCCCCGACTTGCGACACGACCTCGGTCGCGGCGCGCGTGCACGTCTTAAGTCCTTTGGAAGTTGGGAGGATAAGGCCGACCTGATGTTAACCTTCTATAAGGACATCATCAGTCAGTCTGACAGAGCACCCCTCCGCAACCCCGAAGTCGAGAGCGTCGCGCAATGAACCAACCCGATCTCTCGATTGTCATTGTCGAATGGAACACGATTGATCTTCTGCGCGACTGCTTACGTTCGATCTATCAAAACCAAGGAGATTTGCGGCTCGAAGTTATTGTCGTAGACAATGCCTCCGTGGACGGTTCACCCGAGATGGTCGAGGCAGAATTTCCGCAGGTCCACCAGATCCGAAATAGCGAAAATCTCGGGTTTGCTGCAGCGAACAATCTAGGATTTGCCATCTGCAATGGGCGTCATATCCTTTTGCTGAACTCTGACACCTACGTCATCGGCGACGTTCTCAAGCAATCCGTCGCCTATCTGGATGCCCATCAGGACGTCGGCGCGATGGGATGCAGGGTGCTGAATCCCGATATGACAATGCAGCGCACATGTTCGATGTGGCCGCGGCTGCTCGATCTGTTTTTCATGACGAGCGGAGCATGGAAACTGCCCTACCCCAAATTTCTGGGGCGCTATCAGATGACTCATTGGGCACGCGACACGGAACAAGAAGTCGAAGTTATTTCAGGGTGCTACCTGATGCTTCGCCGTAGCGTTCTGGAGCAGGTCGGCCCCCTTGATGAAGCGTTCTTCTTCTTTGGTGAAGAAACAGATTGGTGCCGGCGGATGCGCGATAGCGGCTGGCGGCTCATGTTCGCTCCTGTCGGGGAGATCGTGCACTATGGCAGCGCCTCGGCGCGAAAATTGAACCATCGCCGCGATCTTATGCTCACCGATGCCACCATCCGACTTCACCGCAAGCACGGCGGGGTGCTGCAAGCAAGCGTGGCTTGGGCAATCCTGTTTAGCTTCAACCTGTCCCGGGCATTGTTCTGGAGCCTGAGATCTGCCCTGCGCGCGAACGGTGCGCCAGCCCGTGCGCGTCACTTTCGCAATGTTGTATTTGGCATGGTGAGGACGGAGACATGAAGCACCCCAGAATCCATGTGGTCGGCTCCTCTCCGCGCTCTGGCACGACACTTCTTTTCGAACTTCTTACGTCTTGCTTCGACGTTGGAAAGGTTGGAAGTCATGAGGTGAGCCTCTTTCAGGCGCCCTCCGACATTCGGGGCCCCTACGCGTCGAAGAAGCCCACTGATCTGGTCCATGCAGCGCGCGTTCTGCGCTGGGATCCGTCTTTACACATCATTTACATGCAACGCGATCCAAGGGACATCGTGGTTTCGGAACACGGCAGCCGCCCCGGAGAATACTGGTGCGACTATGATGTATGGCAACGAAACCAAAGGCTTCGATCTGGCATCTCTGGTCACTCTCGGTTTCTGGAATGCCGCTACGAAGATTTGGTTCACGCGCCGGATCGCGAGCAGGCGCGCATCGCCGCTGCCTTTCCCTTTTTGAAGACACTGCACCTGTTTTCCGAGTTTGAGAAGGTCTCGCAGACTTCCGAAAGCGCCAACCTCGCCCTGAAAGGCGTTCGTGCAATTTCAGGAAGCAGCGTTGGATCTTGGCGGAACAAACTTCCTCGGCTCGCGGCCCAACTGCAGGCACATCCCGAGATGACGCGCGGCCTAGTAGAGTCGGGCTACGAGCCCGACGCGCTTTGGGTCGCTGCCTTGGAAGGCGTCATCCCTGACAATCAGGAAAGCGTGCGTGCTATGCATAACGTCCTGAGGAACAAAGGTCCGATTTCAAAACTCGCAGCACGTATCGCGCGGCGCATGGGGACGTTTCGGGACGAGGGTCTGTACGCGCTGGGATATCGCCGCGCGCTCTGACCCTATGCCATCGCCAGTCTGCGAAACTCTGCACTTTCGGCGATCAGATCATCGTATGTCCCTTGTGCGATGATCTGCCCCTTTTCTAGCATGATGATGAAATCGCAATGCTTCACGGTGCTAAGCCGGTGGGCAATCATGATGACCGTCTTCTCGCCGTTCAGCTTTTCGATCGACTGCATCACAAGTTGTTCCGTCCGAGTATCCAGAGCTGACGTCGCCTCGTCCAGAACCAGCACCTGCGGATCATGATAGAGCGCGCGCGCGATGCCGACTCTTTGGCGCTGCCCGCCCGACAGGCGAAGACCTCCTTCTCCCACCGATCCACTGTAGCCGTTCTCGAAGTCATTCATGATGAATTCGTGCAGGTTCGCCATCCGCGCGGCTTGCTGGACGGCCTGCATGTTAATCTTTGCTCGTGGGACGCCGAACGCGATATTCGCGGCAATGCTATCATCCGTCAGAAAGATGTGTTGAGGCACATAACCTATACTGCTCTGCCAACCGGCCAAGTTATCAGCGCTGATGTCATGCCCATTCACCTTGAACGCGCCCGAGGCAGGCAAAAGGCCCAATAAAATGTCGACCAGAGTGCTCTTCCCTGCACCAGTCCCCCCCACAATCCCAACCGAGGCTCCTGATGGCATGCTGAGGGAGATATTTTTCAGAGCATCATTTTCAGCACCTCGAAACCGGAAAGAAATGCCGTCGAGGGCGATATCACCTTTGAGCAGACTGCTCTTGCCCGCATTCTTCGCCACTTCGGCTTTCGGGGCCTGATGCAGCTGCTCATGCAGCCGCTCCAGCGCATCTCGGGAAAACCTAAGCAGGCTGATGTCCGCGAAAACCTGTTGCAGCGCAGGAAAGAGCTTTAGACTCCCCATCCCGAACAACCCGAGAAGCGGCATGATGTCGACCAGAGCCGAGGAGCGCGATGCAAAAGCGATCAGCAGAAGAGAAACAAAACCACCATAAATCACTGCCTCCAAAGCAAATTTTGGGATCTGTCCGAGGACAATGGCGCTCGTGTGGGCTTCGGCCATCCCCTTTGCTGGATCTCGAAACCCGTCAACAGCCCTCTGCTCCTGACCTGTCGCCTTCAGTTCTTTGATCGCGCTGCCGACCTCGGTGACGTGATGAAAGCGCGCATTGTTGAAGACGACGCGCTTCGCACCTGCCCTTTGCAACGGATGACGCAGGATTAGAAGCACAGCCCCATAGACTGCAGCCAGCAACCCGATCGCCACAGTTGCGACCATCGGATTAGCCAGAAAAAGCAGTGACACGATCAACAGACTGACCGAAATATTTGTGAGCAACATGATTGCTGGCAAAATCGCCTGCTGAACCACCAGATCGACCTCGGACAAAAGCGACTGGCTGAGGTCAGAGCCTTTTTGCTCCAAATGCCAGATATACGGACGCCGAAGATAACGGCGCAGGAGCCGCCGAGAAATCGAGTGCCCTCGCATCATAGCAAACCGCGTCTGTGCGTAGGTTCCCAACGCGCGAAGGCCCATTCCGCTGAATAGCAGCAGAAGTACACCCGCCCCGACAAATGCCGTGAAATTCGCGGGATCAGAAATTCCAGTCCATTCAGAAAGATGGGGATAAATCGCGCCCCGCTCCATCGCAGAGGGATCGCCAGCCAGCGCGAGAAAAGGAAAAATGGCGGCGACGCCTGACATCTCGGCAATAGCCATGCCGATGGACAAACCGATCAGCAACAAAAACCGCCTACGTTCTGGCGCATCAAGGAGCCCCCAGATCAGGCGATAATACTCAAACATCTTACTCTAAACCTGCGGACGGCGGCATTTGCATAGCGCCAAAAGTCGAAACAATACCTGCAGCTTAAGCTTGAAAATCAACGCGGTCCAAACAATTGTTTCTTGGACACCGATGACCGGTCTTGTTCAGCTGCAGATACTATTGCAATGGGTGCATCCTCTTCGAACTTGCGCATCAGAGCAGCGAAAGGTGGCAAAACAATTCTCATCGCGCCTTCCTCGCTGAGATGATCGTCGTCCGCATAAAGCAGAGGCTCTTGCACCAACAACTCTTCAATCCGTTGGGAGCTGGGATCGAAAAGCGGCTGGTAGTGAGCGCCATGTTTGGAAGCAACTTGCCTGAGGACCCCCTCTGCTTGAGCAAGCCTCGTCGATGGGTCATCCGGCAAAACAAGGGCAACGCCGTCCAATCCAAGGCGCGATCGGGCAAAATAGGCTCTGGGTAGATCCAGACCAAGTTCAGGGATACCGCCCAAGATCACCACGTTTTTGCCCATCATTCTTAGGTGCGATACCGTCGCGGCAAAGGCCTGTGGCATGTTCACGGGCTCTCGCTGAGCCGACAAAAAGTGCTGAGGGCCACCGGCCTCTCCGACGGCACGATCCCCGCCAAAGACCAACGGCCAGCGCGCAACCAAGACAACCGTTTCTATTTCCGGGGTTTTCCGCAGCAATGCCATGACAGCGGCATTGGCAGCAGAACAGGCATGAGCCGACGGGCGGTCTGCACGGTTCGCCCCAAGAACCGGCGGGCAACCAGAGCGGACTGCAGCCACCGCTGATGTATCCTGCGCAGTTGTCCAAGCCTGAAATGCCGGCAATGCCGCCCCTGCGTGTGAGTCGCCCCAGAACAGAAGGCTTGGCGGGCCAGCCTTGCGCCCGAGGGTACAGGGGCCGTCTGCAACGGGGCGGTCCATGCAAGCTTGGTGTACGTCCGGGTGTTCCGTCGCTGCAGAGTAAGCCGAGAGGACACTCGGATTTATTCGCTGGGGCAATCCTGCGCCCATCGTCACAACCGCAAAAAGGCCAGCAAGCGCGACAAACCCTCCGCTCAGAACGCGATAGGTCTTACGCGCGTTCGCTCTAGATCGCATCGGCTGCTCGACCCAAGAATATGTCAGCGCAGCCAGCACGAAGGACAAAATGATTGACGCCGCGCCCAATGACACAGGCAGATGGTACACCCCAGAAATCAACCGAAACCCGACCTGAATTGGCCAGTGCCAAAGGTATAAACTGTAGGAGAGCAGGCCGACATAAACGGGAAGTCGGTGGGCCAAAAGGGAGGAAACCGCGTTGCTTTGTCTGCCACCGTAAATCACGAGCATGGCACGAGCTATGAGTGAATCTGGTGTTCGGGCGATTTGAATGACGGCGGTGCATCTGGTTGGTTTGTTGTTGCGACACAAGCCACCGACCAAAGGAGCACCACCATCATGGACGACACTACCATCATT
>JAUILL010000010.1 GCA_030433335.1 Alphaproteobacteria bacterium
AGTTTCGCTCGCCTCAAGGATTGGCGGCGGGTCGCAACACGCTACGACAGGTGTCCGAAGGTCTTCCTGTCAGCATGCGCATTAGCGGCAGTCGTCATGTTCTGGTTATGAATCCTGACCCTAGGGCCTATGCGTAAAAAAACGAACAGGCCGTGCGCCGATGTACACAAAACAAGCATATCAAGAAAGTAGAATTGGTCGCGGCACCGACCAATGGATCAAGACCTATCCCAATGCATTCGGCAAAAAGCGTAGATGCAAAATGCGAAAGCGTAGGTCACCGGATGCCTCACCCTACTCGGGAGGTCAGCAAGGATTACCAATTGTTTTCGGGATCGCGTGGGCCTTTAAACGCAATTTAGGCCAAATTGCCGTTGAGCCACATCGGAAATTTTCGTGCATCGAGGTCATAGGACATAGGGGATTTCGCCGCCTCTGACTAACCTAGAAGCAAAGGTGGTGCGCGGCGCGGCGGCCAACACACTGGACGTTCCTCGCGCTCGGATGCTGCGTCAAATACCCACAGAGCGCCCGCGAAATTCAGGCCCGCAAAGTGTCGGACGGACGCTCTCCGAACATCTTGCGATAGGCGGCGGAAAACCGCCCGAAATGGGTGAACCCGTGGTCCAGCGCAGCTTGGGTCACGTTCATTTGCCCCGCTGAACCCTCTCGGAGAATCCGGTATACATCGCTCAACCGACGCGAGGTGAGCATATCATCCAAATGAAACCCTGTCGTCGCTTGGCACGCCCTGCGCAAATCCGTTCGCGGCAGGCCGAGGTGCTTGGACAGGCGTGAAACGGTCAGTTCTTCGGCGGGGAGTTCATGGCAGGCCTCGAGAATGCGCTTCAGCACAATCACCTCATGATGATTGTTGCGCGAAACGCGCGCCTCTGGATAGCCGAACAACAAAGACAACCGGTCCATCACCAACTCCGGCAGGATTGTGGTCAATCCTTTGGCCTCGGTCGTGCTGCCAGCCATCCCGATCAGCCCTCGAATCCAAGCGCCGACCGGTTTGGCCACCTCGGTCGGCAGGGTACGACCCGAAAGCATCTCTTCTGGCACGCTCTCGAGCGAAATCGACGCGATCACAAACTCCGTCTTTTCCGCCACATAGCTGACGTGTTCATGCCCGCCGGGCAACACCGCGACCTGCCCGTTGAACACCTCGTTCTTGAACAGGTCGTACATGTGCCCTGCCCCCATGACAAAGCCGATCGCGACCGTGCCGTCGTTCACCGACACCTGCTGTTCAAGTCCCTGATTCATTGCTTCGTGGGTCAGCGTCAGCGTGCCGTAGTCCACAGATTTCACGAACCCTTCGAAGCATCCCGGGGTCAACTGGCGATAAATTTGATCAAATTTTGGGAGCGCCTTTTCCTGATCCACAAAGCTTGAAAATCGGTGCTCTGAAATTTGCGGATCGGACGGCGCGCGACACAAGACTTGGTCGGGAACCATGTAAATATCCTGAAAATAAAGGGCGTTGTCTTATTCTTCTCTTTATTGCTGCGCCTGCGAGACCGCTTTTGTCAAAGTGTTACACTCTCTCGCAGCAGTAGTTTTTTCACAGTGCTCGATTTTTGCGCAAATTTAGTGAGGCAACTTGGATAGTCCGATGCTGCGCCTGCGGCATAGCCTGATCGGGAACTCACCGACAGGAGACCAAGAATGAAATACAGTACCGCCATGGCTCTGGCCTTGATGGCTCTGGCTGCGCCCGCCGTTGCGCAAGAGGCAATTGAGCCCGAAACCCTGACCGTCAAAGAAACCATCGATCCGGGCCACAACGTGTTCGTCATGGATCAGGCGTGGGCTGGTCCCAGCTCGGTCTACGTGGTGGGCTCGGACGAGCTGACGATGAAAGGCAACGTCGGCCCCGGTACCGTGGGCCAGATGGCTCTGAACGCTGCGGGCGATACGCTGTTCACCTCTTCGGTTTACATGGAGCGCTACACGTTCGGCGACCTGACCGCGGTTGTGCAGGAATGGGACGTCCAGACCCTGAAGCTGAAGCGCGAGATCGAAGTGTCCAACAAGATGGCACAGGTCGAAAGCCAGCCCGGCCTGCTGACCTTTGTCAGCGGTGAAGACTACCTCTTGGCACAGAATGCGACCCCCGCGACCTCTTTGTCGCTGGTCGATCTGGCCGCCGGTGAGCAAATCGCCGAAATCCCGATCCCCGGCTGCTGGCTCGCCATTCCCGCGACCGAAGGCATGAAGTTCAGCACCATCTGCGGCGACGGCACATTGAAATCGTTCACGTTCGAAGCGGACGGCACCTATTCCGAGCCCGCAAGCTCCGAGAAGATCTTTGACGTCGATGATGATGCGCTGTTCAGCAACCCGACCCGCGTCGGCGCCAATCTTGTTTTCGTCTCCTTCACCGGCAATCTCTACGTGGTCGACGATAGCGGCGAAGCCCCTGTTCTGGTGGACAAATTCTCGATCACCGAAGGCACCCTTGGCGGATGGGCCCCCAGCGGTTCGGAACTGATCGCCTATCACGCGCCCTCTGACACCG
Organism: Alphaproteobacteria bacterium; assembly: GCA_030433335.1. Taxonomy (GTDB): domain Bacteria; phylum Pseudomonadota; class Alphaproteobacteria; order Rhodobacterales; family Rhodobacteraceae; genus Donghicola. The sequence goes on from JAUILL010000010.1 coordinate 2,528, forward strand.
CGTTCGTCCTGATGCACTCGGGTAAGTACGACGGCAGCCACAAGAACGCAGCCGAGGAAATCTGGGCCGTGAACATGACCTCGAAAACCGTGGTCGGCCGTGGGCACGCGCACCACGAAAATGGCCTAGCCGTCACCCAGACCGAAGCCCCGATCATCTTTGCCGCCAGCGAAGAAGGCGCACTGGTCAAGTATGACGTGACCCTTGGCGATGAGGTCACTTTCGAGGTCGCGGGTAAGTTCGAAGGGCTGGCGAAATTCCCGACCCTGATCAAGCTGGACCAATAAGCATGGCAGATCTGGGTTCATATACCTCGGCAGCGGCGGTCTGTTTTCTGACCGCTGTGCTGGCGCGGGCGGCCCTGCACAAATGGCAGAACTACCCTGAAACGGTTGGCTTTGCCCAAGGCTACGGGCTGGTCCCCGACACCATGACACCCGCCATTGTCCGGTCACTCGCCGTCATAGAGCCGCTGATCGTGTTGGGGCTGCTCCTGCCCCTCACGCGGGAGGGCGCGGCTCTGGCAGCAGCGGGGCTGTTCGCAGGGTACGGCGCTTTGATGGCGCTGGCCCTGCGAGCGGGCCGCGACCGGATCGACTGCGGCTGCGGTGGTGCGCCACAGATCGTGTCGGGGCTGACCCTGGGCCGGAACGCTGTGCTGGTGCTGATCGCCCTGTCCGTTGCGCTGCTGCCCTCGGGCACCGTGGGACCGGCGGGCGCGGCGGTGGCGATTGCGACGGGGCTGACCTTTTTTGCGATCTACTCGGTCGTGGAAAAGCTGGCCTCGCACCTGCCCAACATCCGCCAGACCCCGTGACCTGACGCAAGACACAAGGATAACTAAATGGAACTTCTTATCTTTTCGAACATCGCCCTGTGGATTGCGGTTCTGGTGCAGATCGCGGTGATCTTTGCCCTCGCCCGTCAGATCGGCATCCTGTACGAGCGTGTGTCCCCCGTGGGCGCGATGATCAGCGACTCCGGTCCCGACATCGGCGCGCAGGTGCCCGCCCTGACCTTGCCCAACTTGAACGGCGCGGAGCTGCCTTTGGGCGGTCCCGAAGGCCGCGCACAATTGGTGTTCTTCCTTTCTACCACCTGCCCGATCTGCAAGGCGCTGATCCCTGCCCTGCGCTCCATCCGCGATGACGAAGGCCGTTGGCTGGATGTCGTTCTGGCCTCGGATGGCCGCGAAGCCATCCACCGCCGCCTGATCGAGTCCGAGAACCTGCAAAGCTTCCCCTACGTGCTCAGCTCGGAACTGGGGATGACCTTCAAGGTCGCCAAGCTGCCCTTTGCCGTGCTGATCGGCCCCGATGGCAAAGTCCGCGCCAAAGGTCTCGTGAACAGCCGCGAACAGCTCGAAAGCCTCTTTACCGCCTCGGAAACCGGCATCGCCTCGGTTCAGGCCGCCGCTGCCCTGCCGGCCTGATCCCATCCCGAATTTTCTGACAAAGGAAACCAACATGAACAGTCTGTTTGACCGTCTCTTCTCCAAGCTCGACAAAGTGGTCGAGACCCGCACCCGCGCATCGGCCCGCGAATTTGGCCGCCGCAGTTTTCTGGCCCGCGCTGGCGTGACCATGCTGGGGGCCGCCGTGGCCACCCCGATCCTGCCCTTCGACCGCCGCGCCTCTGCCGCCGGAGCCCTGCCCGAGGACGAATGCGGCTACTGGCGCCACTGCGCGCTGGACGGCAACCTGTGCTCGGCCTCTGGCGGTTCGCTGACTTCGTGCCCTCCGGGGTCGACTGTCTCGGCCGTATCGTGGGTTGGAACCTGCTCGAACCCTGATGATGGCAAGGACTATCTGGTCAGCTACAACGATTGCTGTGGCAAGCCGACCGTAAACTCGGCCACCTTCTGCTACACCTCCGAAGGCGAGCGCCCCGGTTACCGCATGGGCCTGTACAACGACATCAACTGGTGCATGGCCAACACCGACAAGGGCTATCATTGCACCGTGTCGGTTGTGGTGGGCCTTGCGGAGTAACCCGATGAAGTCGCACTATCTTGCAGCCCGTGTCGCGGGCTGCCTGATCCTTGGCGCCAGCCTTCCTGCGCAAGCCCAAGAGATCGACGGAACGACCCTGTTTAACGACAACTGCGCGGTCTGCCACGCCGAAGGCGGCACCGGAAACCCGGGCTTTGCGCCACCGTTGAACCGCCCTGCCTTCTGGCAAGCCATGGAAGCGCCCACTGACTATGTCGCCGCTGTCGTCATCGCCGGACTGCACGGGACTATTACCGTGGATGGCCAGATGTATGCGGGCCTGCGCATGCCGCCCCTGCCCCAGATCGAGGACGCAGAGCTGACCGCCATCGCCACCTATGTCGCGGGTGAACTTGGGGAAACCGACGCCACCGCCACTGCCGAAAGCGTCGCCGCCGTGCGTGCGGAATTGCCGGACAACGCCGCCCTGATGGCCGCGCGTCCCGCAGAATAATCGAAAGGAGCCGCCCCTATGAAACGACTCTTTGCCCTTGGGCTCATCGCCCTGACAGCTAGCCCTGCCACCGCCGAGATGTCGGCGCGCGGCAACTACATCCTGCGCTGCACTGGTTGCCACGGGATCGAAGGCATGGGCACCGCAGAGGGCGGCGTCCCCCCTTTCCCTGGCTCGGTGGGCCACATTGCCAACACCGAGGCGGGCCGCGACTACATGATGCACGTGCCCGGCGTGATCGCCTCGTCCCTGTCGGACAGCGAAATCGCATCGGTCATGAACTATGTCATCGCGACCTTTGACACGACCGAGGCCCCCGAGTTCACCGTCGAAGAAGTCACCCGCCGCCGTGCCCTGCCGATGAAAGACATCGTCGTCGCCCGCCGAGGGGTTGTCGAAGAATTAGAAACCAAAGGGATCAGCATCGCCGATTACCCTTGGCCATAAACCACTCACAACAGAACAATTTAGGGCCGCCGGATTTCTCTGGCGGCCCTTTTTATTGCTTTGTTCGGATCAGAGTCCGCCGAAGTGAAAAGCTTTGGTCTCAAGGTATTCTTCGATCCCTTCCTGAGCGCCCTCGCGGCCAAGGCCCGAGGATTTCACGCCCCCGAACGGCGCCTCTGCATGGCTGACCGCACCGGTGTTCAGACCCACAAGGCCCGCCTGCAGCGCCTCGCCCACGCGGAAGGCGCGCGCCATGTCGGTGGTATAGAAATACGCCGCGAGGCCGAAAGGGGTGCCGTTGGCGATGGCCAGCGCCTCTTCCTCTGTCTCGAATTTGAAGATCGGAGCGACGGGGGCAAAGGTTTCTTCAGAGGCCAAGCGCATCTCGGTGGTCGCGCCCACCAGCACCACGGGGTCCGCGAACCCTGCGGCCAAGTCGCGCTCGGCGGTGGCTTTGGTCGCGCCTTTGGACATGGCGTCGGCCACATGAGCTTTGATCTTGTCGATGGCGGCGGCGTTGATCATCGGGCCGATCATCGCGCCCTCTTCTGTGCCAGCGGCAACCTTCAGAGCATCCACCTTGGCCGCCAAAGCCGCCACGAACGCGTCGTGAATGCCCGACTGCACCAGAATGCGGTTGGCGCAGACGCAGGTCTGACCGCCATTGCGGAACTTGGAGGCCATCGCCCCTTCGACCGCTGCGTCCAGATTAGCGTCATCGAACACGATGAACGGCGCGTTGCCGCCCAATTCCAACGACATCTTCTTGAGCGTCGGCGCGCACTGTTCCGCCAGCAAAGCCCCCACGCGGGTCGAACCGGTAAAGGACAGCTTGCGCACCACGGGGCTGGCGGTCAGGGTCGCGCCGATAACTTCGGGACGGCCGGTCAGGATGTTCAGGACGCCTTTGGGGATACCCGCCCGCTCGGCCAAGACACCCAGGGCCAAGGCCGAATACGGAGTAAAGTCCGACGGCTTGATCACCATGGTGCAGCCGGCGGCCAGACCCGGCGCGACCTTGCGGGTGATCATCGCGTTGGGGAAGTTCCAAGGGGTGATGATCGCGCAGACGCCCACGGGCTCTTTCATCGCGAAAATCTTCTTGCCCGCGACGGGCGAAGGGATGATGTGCCCGTTGATGCGGCGCCCCTCTTCGGCGAACCAGCGGACAAAGGACGCACCGTACAGGATTTCCCCCTTGGCCTCGGCCAGCGGCTTGCCCTGTTCGCAGGTTAGGATCATCGCCAGATCGTCCGCGTGGTCCAGCATCAGATCGTACCACGCCATCAAGAGGTCAGCGCGCTCCAGATGGGTCTTGGCCTTCCACGCGATCATCGCCTCTTCGGCGGCGGCGATGGCGGCGGAGGTTTCGCCCGCCGTGCAGTCGGGCATGTGGCCCATGGGCGCGGCGGTGGCGGGGTTGATCACCGGCATATCATCGCGGGCAATCCATTCGCCGTTGATCAACGCGGCCTGACGGAAAAGATCGGAATCGTTCAACTGCATGGCTCAGGCCTCCAAGGCGGACAGGATCGCCGCGGTGATTTCGGATGTGGAATTCAGGCCCGGACGGATGCCAATGCCCTGCCCCGTGGCCGTTTCGATGGCTTTCAGCACAGCGGCCGAGGCTTCGACCTGCCCCAGATGGTCCAGCATCATCGCCCCCGACCAGATCGCCGCGATGGGGTTCGCGATATCCTGCCCCGCGATATCGGGGGCCGAGCCGTGGACGGGTTCGAACATCGACGGCAGCGCGCGATCCGGGCTGATATTGGCCGAGGCCGCAAAGCCAAGCCCCCCCTGAATGGCCGCCCCAAGATCGGTCAGAATATCGCCAAAGAGGTTCGAGGCCACGATCACGTCCAAATCCTGCGGGGCCATCACCATCTTGGCCGCCATCGCGTCGATATGCATGTGGCTGACGGTGACTTCGGGGTAATCGGCGGCAACCTCGCGTGTCACCTCGTCCCAAAACACCATCGAGAATTTCTGCGCGTTGGACTTGGTGACCGATGTCAGATGCTTGCGCCGCATCATGGCCTGCTCAAAGCCGAACCGGATGATCCGTTCCACCCCTTCGCGAGTGAAAACGGCGGTCTCGACGGCGACCTCGTTGCCTTGGCCCTGATGGACGCGGCCACCGGCGCCGGAATACTCGCCTTCGGTGTTCTCGCGGATGCAGAGGATGTCAAACCCTTCGGCCTTCAACGGGCCTTCGACACCGGCAAGCAGGCGATGGGGACGGATGTTGGCGTATTGTTTGAACGCCTTGCGGATCGGCAGCAGCAGCCCGTGCAAGGACACCGCATCAGGCACCGTCGCGGGCCAGCCAACGGCCCCCAGATAGATCGCGTCAAAGCCCTTCAGGGTTTCGATCCCGTCGGCGGCCATCATCGCGCCGTGCTCCAGATAGTATTCGCAGGACCAAGGGAACGTGGTCGGCTCCAGCGCGAAACCGAACTTGGCGGCAGCGGCATCCAGCACCTGCATGGTGGCGTCGGTCACGTCCAAGCCGATGCCATCACCGGGGATCAGGGCGATCTTGTAGGGGGTCATTCGTCGTCTCCTTTGGCTGATCAGAGGTCGATCAGCACCGATTTCGTGCGGCGGTTCGCGTGATAGGCCTCGCGGCCCAGGTCCTTGCCGAGGCCAGAGGCTTTCCACCCGCCGGTGGGCAGAATGTGGTCGCGGCTGCGGCCATAGCGGTTGATCCAGACAGTGCCCGCCTCGAATTTGCGTGACAGGCGCAGGGCGCGGGACAGATCGCGGGTAAAGAGCCCCGCGCAAAGGCCATAGGTCGGGTGTGCAGACAGTTGCATCGCCTCTTCCTCGGTCTCGAAGGTCTGGAAGGTGGCGACGGGGCCAAAGATTTCCTCGGTCTCGGCAGGGTTTGCGGCATCCACGCCCGCGATCAGGGTCGGCTGATAGAAGCTGCCCGGATGGTCGAACCGCGCCCCACCGCACAGAATTTCCCCGCCCTGTTTCGCCCCCGCCTGCACAATATTGTCGATCCGCTGCAGCTGTCGGTCCGAGATGATCGGGCAGAAGCCCGGATCGGCGGCAAAAGTATCGGCGGGGCGGTAGGCGCTGAACCGTTCGGCCAGCCGCGCGGCCAGTTCATCGGCAATCTCTCTGGCGACGATGATGCGCGATCCGGCCACGCAGAACTGGCCCGCGTTGGGCGTGATCCCACGGTCGAGGCATTCTACCGCCAGATCCAGATCGGCGTCGGCAAAGACCACCATCGGGCTCTTGCCCCCCAGCTCCAGCGTCATGGGTTTGATGCCGGTGCGGGCGATATTCTCCATGATCGCGGCACCTGCGCGGGTCGATCCGGTAAAGGACACTTTGTCGATGCCCCCGTGCCCCGTGATAGCGTTCCCCGTGGTCGGGCCGTCACCAATCACCACGTTGATCAGCCCTGCCGGAATGCCCGCCCGCACGGCCAGTTCAGCCATGTAGAGCGTCGAATAGGGCGTCATCTCGGACGGTTTCAGCACCACCGCATTCCCCGCGGCCAAGGCTGGCCCCAGCTTCCACCCCGCCATCGAGATCGGGAAGTTCCAAGGCGTGATCGCCCCGATCACCCCATAGGGCGCATCGTCGACATAACCGAAACTGCTGTCATTCGTGGGGGCCAGCGAGCCGCCCTCTTTGTCCGCGAATTCGGCAAAGAACCGGATTTGCTCGGCGGTCACGGTCACATCGCCAGTCAGTGCATGAGCATAGGGTCGCGACGAACAAATCGCCTCCAGCCCTGCCAGAGTGCTGGCCTCGGCCTCAATCAGATCGGCCCAGCGATGCAGGGCTTTCAGCCGATCACGAGGCGTGCATCCGGCCCAGCCAGAAGACGCCAGCGCATCCCGTGCCGTCTGAACCGCCCGATCCACAGTGTCCGCATCCGCCACCGGAACCGCCCCTACCGCCATTCCGGTCGAGGGCGAGGTCACCGCAATCCCCTCGGCCCCGGGCACATAGGCACCCCCGATATAGTGGGCACAGGGCAAGGTCAGGGTCGCAGGATCAAAGGCCAGTGTCATCGCAAAGTCTTTCGCCGGTTGTTATGATGAAAATCAGGCACCGGCGGCGGGCAATGCTGCCGAATGCGCGGGCAGCACGGCATAATCCTCTGCGGCGCAGGGGGCGCTACGCAGAAGATTGTGCTGCCGATGGGCTTAGTCGTTGATCAGGGCGTCGACCGGCACCGGACGCACAGGGGTCTGAGCACGCAGGCGGCCCACGTCCCTCGGGTGAAGCCCTGATTGCGCTGCAATAATCTCGGCCCCTGCCAACTGACAGTAGCGCCCCTGACAGCGGCCCATGCCCACACGGCCCAAGGACTTGGCCCGGTTCGCCTCGGGGCCGGACCAATTGGTGGTGTTTCGCAGTTCGCCAGCCGTGACGCCCTCACAGCGACACAAGACCGTGTCATCCGGTGTCTGCGCGGCCATCTGCGCGGGCCAAGAGAAGGCACGCTGCATACCCCTTGCAAACCGCTGCATTCGGCGCATTCTCCGCAAATCGGCAGAGGGATCAGGGGCCGTCAGCCCAAAATCCTGCAAACACGCGATCCCAGCCAAGCGCCCCGCGATATCAGCACCATCCGCTCCTAGCAGGCGCGCTCCGTCGCCCGCCAGATAGAGCCCTTTGCCCCCTCGCCCCATCTCATCCTCCTGCGGCAGCCATTGGGCAAAGTCGTCGTCCCACCGGAACTGAGCCCCCGCCAGATCGGCCAGATGGGTCTCGGCGCGTAGATGCCACCCCATCCCAACCGCGTCGCATTTGGTTCGGTGCTGGCGGCCAGAGGCATCGCGCCAGCGCACCGCAGTGGGGCCATCAACATCGGTATCGACCCGCAATCCATTCACGCCCGGATGGTAAACCCTTCGCAAACCGGCCCGCATGGACAATCCGCGCAAGGTAGCCAAGGGCCGCGCGGCCAGCATCCGCGTACCGCCTTTGACCTGACTGCGCATTGGCGACGTATCCAGTACCGCCCGCACATCTGCCCCAGCTTTCAGCAGTTGCGAGGCCAGCAACGTCAGCAAAGGCCCCGTCCCCAGCAGCACAATCTGCTGCCCTAGCGCGACCCCCTGCGCCTTCAAAGCAATCTGCATCGCGCCAAGGGTATAGACCCCGCCACTCTGCCAGCCCGCAATCGGAAGCACACGATCCATCGCCCCCGTCGCAAGGACCAGACGCTCATAGGGCCGCTCCGTCAGCCCGTCCGGCCCAACCAGCTGCGCCACGCCATCCCGAAGCGCCATGACCGAGGACTTGGGCCGATATTCCACCTGCCCCGCCGCGACCATCCGGTCGAACGTGCGATGCAGGTCGACGGCCTTCCGCGCCTCGGAACCATAGAGCTTTGATGGTGAGCGGACGAAACCGGGCGGAGAACGGCGATAGATTTGACCACCGGCGCGCGCACCTTCGTCCACGATGAACGGCCTAAGCCCCGCCTTAACCAAGGTCTCAGCAGCCCGTATTCCCGCTGGCCCCGCACCGACAATCAGCACCGTCATGGCTGCCCCCAAGGCTCGGGGTCCGAAGTAAGTAACCGCATCCCCTCGGCCAGTTCGGTAGAACAGGCGCGCAGGCGCGGACCGTTTTCCTGCCAGACCCAACAGTCCTGACAGGCCCCCATCAGGCAGAACCCCGCCCGACCCTCGGGGCCGAATTCCGCGCGGCGCAGGTGCGGGCGGACCAATAGGATCGCCGTCAGGACGGTATCACCGAACAGGGCGCTGGCGGGCTCCCCATCCAGATGAAAGGCGATGGGTGCGCGCCCCTCTTCTGCCAACCGATGCACGCGGCCGCCGGTCATTCTGCGGCTCTTGCATAGGCGGCGGGACGGGGTAATTCGGGGAAGCGGGTGCAGACCTCTTCGAAGGCTTCGGCCACACCAGAGGCCCCCGAACGGTCCTTCATCCGGCGAAACACCTCAGTTTTCGCAAAGAACCGCCAGTGGATCGGCAGGTCCGCCAGAATGTCTGTCAGCAGATCATAGGCGTCATCGGTCCACTGGGCCTCGTAGCCCGAGCGCTCCGGGCCAAAATGGAAATGCCCTGAATGGCGGGGCATCGACGCCCGCAAAGCCTCGGTCGCGGCCACGTCGACCGAACCATCAACCAGCACAACCCCGTACTCATGACGTGCAGCGGCTTCGGAGACATAGCCCCCCGCCATATCCCGCGCGACCTTCTCGGCAGGCCGGTCCAAGGGGCATCCCCGCCCCGCGCCGCCCGCGGAACGGACGGTCAGCACATCGCCCGGCTCCAGAATCGCGGTGTCCACGGCGCCCAAGCGGCGCTCGGCCTCGGTGCCTGCGTTCACGACCATGTCGGACAGGCCCGCGGCCTTGCCCCCCATCACCCCCCAAGGGCGAAAGAACGACCGGTCGCGGTTCCGCGCCGTGATCCGCGTGTCGGGGGCAAAGACGCGGAATGCCATCTCGGTCGCCAAACCGCCGCGCCAATAGCCAGCCCCGCCGCTGTCCTGCGCCAATCCATAGCGGACGAACTCCACGGGAACTTCGGTCTCGGTGATCTCGATGGGCGTGTTTTTCAGATAGGCCGCGTCGGCGCCCGAGCCGTTGGTGCCGTCGCGGTGGGGCATCCCGCCTCCTCCGCCGACCACGGGGTTCACGGCGGCGATGACGGTTTTCTGGGTGCGCTCGTCGCGGGTCATGACGTTGACGATACAGTTGTTGCCCGCAGGCGCGGCGGGCATCCGGTCGGGGATCGCTTGGGAAAACGCGCCGAAGATCACCGACCGCAGGCGGGCGCAGGTCAAGGACCGCATACCGACGGCAGCGGGCGCAACGGGGTTCAGCACGGTCCCTTCGGGCGCGATGCAGGTGAAGGGGCGCGTCAGCCCCGTGTTCAGCAAAATCCGCGGATTCAGGGTGTAGAGCACGTAATACACACCCACCAGCAGCATGGTGTGGCGAGGATCGCCGCCACTTGGCACGTTCAAGGACGAGGCCAGTTGCGGATCAGAGCCGGTGAAGTCCAGCACTGCGCTGTCCTCCCTGATCTTCAGGGTCAGTTTCAGGCGGCACGGGTTGGCCTGATCGCTGTCTTCATCGGCATAGTCGGCAAACACATAGTCGCCGTCGGGGATCTGGGCCAGCACGGCGCGGGCCTGCGCCTCGGCTTGATCCATCAGAGCGGCGACGCCACTTACAAACCCCGCCTTGCCAAAGCGCTCGATCATCGCCTGCACCTTGCGCTCTCCGGTGTTCAGGGCACCGACCAATGCTTTGATGTCCCCGATATTCAGGGCGGGCTTTCGGACGTTCGTCTCCATGATCCGCAGGATTTGCTCGTCAAAGACACCCTCGCGGACCAGTTTCATCGGGGGAAAGCGGATGCCCTCTTGGTGGATTTCCGTCAGCGAACGGGACAGGGACGCCGGCACCGCGCCCCCCATATCCGTGTTGTGAATGTGCCCGCCGGTCCACGCGACGATCTCTCCTTCGGCAAAGACCGGCTTCCACAGGTGGGTGTCGGGCGCGTGGGTCGCGACGTGGCCGGAATAGGGATCATTGGTAAACGCCACATCGCCGGGGCGGTAGTCATCCACCATCTCAATAGCGCGGCCATAGGTCAGGCCGGGATACCACGTGGCCCCCAGCTCCATCGGCACGGCAAAGGTATCGCCCGCGCGATCCATCAACATGACGGTAAAGTCCTGCGTTTCCTTGACGAAAGCCGAATGGGCGGTACGGTGCAGGGTGTGGGCCATGTTCTCGGCCGCCGCGCGGGCATGGTTGGCCAGCACCGAAAGGGTCATTTTGTCGAACATCGGCTCACTCCGCATAGGTCAGGTGAATATTCAGGTGGGCGTCCACTTGGGCTGTGGTGCCGCCGGGGATGGCAAAGGTCGTGTCCTCTTGGGCGACGATGGCGGGGCCTTCGAATGTGGCCCTCGCGCCGAGGGTGCCACGGTCGAACAAGGGCACCTCTTGCCAGCCGTTAAAGTAAACGGGGACAAGGCGGGTGGGTTCGGCGGTGGCGTTACCAGCAGCCTGAACGGGAAAGTCTGGCTTTGGTCCCGTGCCGATGGCCGAGAGGCGCAGGTTCACCACTTCGATCCGGCCAGCGGGATCGTCGAAGTCGTAAATCCGGCGGTGGGTTTCGTGGAAGGCCAGCGCGATCTGCGCTGGGTCAGCCAGCCAATCGGTATCGATGGCTACTTCGATTTCATAGCTTTGGCCCGCATAACGCATGTCGGCCGATAGGCGCAGATCACCCGCCCCTTTGTGCCCTTGGGCCCGCAGCCACGCCTGCCCTTCAGCCGCCAACGCTTGATATCCGTCCTGCAACGGTGCCCCCGCCAAAGCATCCAAATCGGCAAAGATCGTGCGGATAAAATCCCCGCGAAGGTCGGCAACTAGGCCACCGAGTGCGGACACAACCCCTGGCCTGCGCGGCGCGATTACGCTGCGCATCCCCAGTTCGCGGGCTAGAAACGCCCCCAGCATCGGGCCGCCCCCGCCGAACGGCATCAGGGCAAAATCCCGCAGGTCCACGCCCGCACGAGAGGACAGCTTCTCGACCTCGACGAACATCTCGGAAATGGCGATCTCGAGGATGGCTTGGGCGGTTTCTTCCAGCCCGCGCCCCAGTTTCGTGGCCAGCTTGCCAACCACTTGGCGCGCCAAACTCACGTCCATCTGGAGCTGCCCATAGGCCATTTGCGAGTGCCCCAGCCAGCCGCAAACCGCCATCGCATCGGTCACCGTGGCACGGTCGCCGCCCCGCCCATAACAGGCAGGCCCCGGCAAAGATCCAGCCGATTCAGGCCCAACCCGCAGCACGCCGTGGTCGTCCACAGACGCGATAGAGCCGCCGCCGATCCCGATCGAACTGACCGACACGGACGGGATGTGCAGCGGGAATTCCCCGATCAATTCGTCGGTGCCGAAGCGGACCTCTCCGTCGATGATCAGCGAGAAATCTGCCGAAGTGCCGCCAATATCCAAGGTCAGCACGCGATCCGCGCCCGCCTGCCGCGCCAACCAAGACGCCCCGATCACGCCCGACGCCGTGCCGGACAGCAGCATCGACACACAGTCGCGCCGCCCCTCGCCAGCGGTCATGAGGCCGCCGTTCGACTTGGTCAGCATGGGCCGCGCGGGGACACCCTGCCCCGCAAGACGGTCTTGCAACGCGGTCAAATAGCCCGACACACGCGGGTGTACATAGCCGTTCAGGATCGCGGTCGATGTGCGCTCATATTCGCGGATCACGGGCCAGACCTCGGACGAGGTAAAGACGAAGAGATCGGGGGCCATTTCTTCGATCAACGCTTTGGCCTGCTCCTCTTGGGCGGGGTCGGACCAGCTGTGCAAGAAAGCGATGATGATCCCTTCGGCACCCGCTTTTTGGGCTGCCGCCACGGCCTCAGCCAAGGCCGCACGATCCAAAGGCACCGTTTCCTGACCACCCGCCCGCATTCGCACAGATACGCCAAAGATGCGTTCGCGGGGGATCAGCGGGTCGGGCCGATGGCAGAACAGCGAATACATGTCGGGCATCCGCAGGCGGGCCAGTTCGATCGCGTCCTCGAAGCCCTCGTTGGTGATCAGCGCCAAATCGGCCCCTTTGCGCTGGATGATCGTGTTGATCCCGACGGTCGTCCCGTGAACAAAGCGGCTGACGGTTTCAGGGGCCAGCCCCTCTCGGTCCGCCAGCAGACGCAGGCCGGTCAGCAGTTCGGCACCCGGATCATCGGGCGTGGTCAGCACCTTGAGCGAGGCAAGCCGCCCCGAGCGCGTTTCCAGCGCGCAGAAATCCATGAAAGTGCCGCCGATATCGACACCGATTTTCCAGTCCGCGTCGGCGGGGATCGGGGTGCTGCCGTCCATTTGATGTGCCTTTGGTTGGGTCATTCCGTTGGCCTTGATGCCACCAGAAAGAGGCCCGCCCGTCCAAGACGCATGGCGCGGCAGTCCATAAGTCGAGCTTATGGAATGGCGGCGCGGATCTGGTCTGCCATCAGGGATTCGGCGCGGGACAGGGCCTTGCCCGCCAATGTCAGCAAGGCGAGCGGCATGTCGGGCGCCCCCGTCAGAGGCCGCGTGACGACCCCCGAAAACTGCCCCCACGGCAGCAGATCATCGACCACGGCCACGCCCAATCCCGCCTGCACGAACCCCACCGCCGAAATGGACACGTCAATCTCCAGCTGAGGGGCGAAGCGCGGGCCCTGCGCTCTGGCGGCTTGGTCCAGCTCGTCATGGGGTCGGGTCGCGGCGCGGTAAGAGATGACGTGCTCGGCCTCCAAATCGGCGAAGGTCAGCGCGGGTTTTGCTGCCAAGGGATGCCCCTCGGGCAGCAGGCAACAGAACCCCACCTGTCGCAGGATTTCGACGTCAATATCAGAGGCGAGCCGGTCATCCAAGGCCAGCGCCAGCGCCGCATCCCCTGCCCTGAGCATCGAGATTAGGCTGGCAATCGGCGCCACATGGGACCGCAGAAGGATATCGGGATGACGCGCCCGAAACGCTGCCATCACTTGCGGCAACAGGGACATCGCTGGAGGCGCGGACGAAGCGATCCGCACCAGCCCCGCCCGCCCCAGCCGCAAATCCTGCGTCTTGCGGCGCAGCCCTTCGAGGCTGGCGAACAGGCGCTCTGCCTCGGGGTACAGCTCCAGTGCTTCTGGGGTGGGCCGCAAACGCCCCTTTTCTCGGTCGAACAGGGGAAAGCCCAGTTCATCCTCGCAATGCATCAGCACTTGGGACAGCGCCGGTTGGGAAATATTCAAGAGCCGCGCCGCCCCTGTCACGGTGCCCGCCCGCATGACGGCGGTGAAAACCTCTAGCTGTCTGGCGCGCATCGCGGCCTCCTATAAGAGCGGCTTATGACCCACCCCGTTTCCCGTCTTTGACCCCTGCCCCGTGGTCGGGCTGAGATGGGCGAAACGCAAAAGGGGGCCGGAATGGATGTGATCGTGATCGGGGGCGGGCTGATGGGCAGCGCGGCGGCGTTCTTTTTGACGCAGCGCGGGGCACGGGTGCGCCTGATCGAGCGCGGGTCTGTCGGCGCGGGGGCGACGGTGGCGTCCTTTGGCAATATCCGCCGGTCGGGTCGGTATCTGCCGCAGATGCCCTTGGCCCATCGGTCGTTGGCCCTGTGGCATCAGGCCGAAGCCCTGCTGGGGCGCGACGTGGAATTTCGGGCCACGGGCCACCTGCGCCTGATCTTTGACGAGGCCAGTTTGGCTGACATGCGCCAGTTTGCGCAGGATGCCGTGCCGTGGGCGCTGGCGTTGGAGGAACTGTCTGCCACCGATCTGCACCGCCGCTATCCGATGCTGGGGCCAACGGCGATCGGGGCATCGTTTTCCCCCAATGACGGGTCCGCGAACCCTCGGCTGGCCGCGCCAGCGTTCGCCAGTGCGGCGGCGCGGGATGGGGCCGAGATTATGGATCACACAACCATCACCAGCATTCAGAGGACCGAGGCCGGTTTCACGGTCCGGACCACCAAAGGCACCTATCACGCCGAGGCCGTCTTGAACTGCGCGGGCGCGTGGGGGCGCCAGATTGCCGCCGATTTCGGCGAAACCGTCCCGCTGACGATGCACGGCCCGCAGATGGGCGTGACCGAACCCCTGCCCCACCGCATCCTGCCCGTGATCGGCGTGTGGGCGCAGCACCACGGGGCCTATTTCCGGCAGGTCGAGCGGGGGAATATCGTGTTCGGCGGCGGGGTGCCTCGGTCGGATGTGGGGCCAGATGGATACGCCAAGGCGCATTTCGACGTGCTGCCAGAGCAGCTGCGGCAGTTGGTGCAGATCTTCCCTGCCCTGCGCGATGTGGTCGTGATCCGCCAGTGGTCGGGCTGCGAAGGGTACGTGGCCGATGGGCTGCCCGTGATGGGTGCTTCGGGGACGACGGAGGGCCTGTTCCACGCGTTCGGCTTTTGCGGGCACGGGTTCCAACTGGGGCCTGGTGTGGGCGATGCGATGGCCGAGCTGATCACCACCGGCGCGTGCGAGACGCCGCTGGAGCCGTTCAGCATATCGCGGTTCGCGTGATGGCATCAGAACTCGGCCACCTTGCCCCATTGGGTGCCTTGGAAGCGGGACAGTTTGTACTGCGCGGTTTCGGTGATGGGCGTGCGGTCCAGCAGCATGTCGGCCACCAGATGCCCCACCCCCGGACCGATGCCGAACCCATGGCCCGACAACCCCGCCGCCAAAGTCAGCCCGCCGATCCCGATATCGCTGTCGATCACCGGCACGCCATCGGGGGTGCTGTCGATATATCCGGCCCAAGTGGCCTGCACGGCAACTTTCTTCAGTTCGGGCAGCAGATCGCGAGCGCGGGTCAGGGTCAGGTTGACCAAAGAGGCAGAGGGCTTTGGATCCAACACGCGCATCCGCTCCATCGGGGTTTCGCGGTCCAGCGCCCAATTCCGGCGGGTCTCATGGCCCGCCTGCCACGCCTGCAAGCCGCCGGGCCGCAGTGCACACCAGCGTTTCGCGAACATCGGCAAGAAGTGCTTGGCCCCCAACAAGGCCCCCGGCGTCGGGTCCAGATTTGCGCGGCCCGAGATGGCCAGCGTATAGCCCCCATCCCCGCGGCGGGTCACCGAAACCTCATTCGTGTGCAGCGCATCGGGCAGCCCTTCGGCCCCCGATTGCACGGACAGGATCGAGCTGCGCACCGCCGCCTGAGGAAAGAACACCCCCGATTGGTGCAGGAAACTGGCCGCCCAAGCGCCACCCGCCATGACCACTTGCCGCGTCTTGATCGCCCCGCGCTCGGTGATGACAGCGCTAACGTTTCCATTCTGCACATCAATCCCGCGAGCCGCACAATTTTGCAGCACAACGCCCTGATGCTGCATCACACCTTTGGCAATGATCGGGGCCGCGCGGGACGGGTCCGCGATGCCATCTGTGGGCGACCAGACGCCCCCCAGCCAGCGTTTTCCGGTGGCCGCGCCGCGCTCGGACGCTTGGTCTGCGGTCAGCATTCGGGTGTCCACCCCCTGCCCCCGCGCGAACTGGCCCCAGCGGTCCCAGCCGTCAATCTCGGCCTGATTGTTAGACAGATAGAGCAGCCCGCAGCGGCGAAATCCCATGTCCTGACCGATGTCGGCGGTCATATCCTCCCACAGGGCCAAGCTTCGGGTGGACAGGGGCAATTCGCGAGCGTCCCTGTTTTGTTGGCGGCACCAGCCCCAGTTGCGGCTGGATTGCTCGGCCCCGATGCGGCCCTTTTCGAGCAGGACGACCTTCATGCCCCCGCGCGCCAGCCAATAGGCCGCGCTGACGCCGACGATGCCTGCGCCGATGACGACCACGTCGGCAGCCTCGGGCAAAGTGTCAGGGGTTTCGATGTGCATCAGGGGGGCGGGCATGGGGTATCTCTCCGGTCTTTTGCCTGACCGTACCCCGCGCCGTGCAGCCGGTTGTGCCGGATTGCACAGGTCCAGCGGCATTTCCTGTCGAATGTCAGACCCTTGCCCCTGCCCGCGGACTCGCCCAATAGTGACCCACAGTAAAGACCCCGAAGGACCCTGTTATGAGTAGCCAGCTGAAGCTCGATCGGATCGATGTAAAGATTCTTGCCGAGTTGCAGCGCAACGGGCGCATTACCAACGTTGAACTGGCGGAACTGGTGGCCTTGTCGCCGTCGCCCTGCCTGATGCGGGTCAAGAAGCTGCAGCAAGCGGGGTATATCACCGGCTACACCGCGCAGATCGACGTGGCAAAACTGGGGGATACACTGACGGTGTTTACCGAGTTTACCCTGAAGAACCACCGACAAATCGACTTTGCCCGCTTTCAAGAGGCGCTCGAAAAGGTCGATAGCTGCGTGGAATGCCATCTGGTCTCTGGCGGGTATGACTATCTGGCGAAGTTTGTCTGCGCGTCGATCACCGACTATCAGAACATCATCGAGGCGCTGATCGACCGCGGGGTCGGCATCGACAAGTACTTCAGCTTTGTGGTTATGAAGACGCCTTTTGTGAAGAACCAGATCCCGCTGACGCGCCTGTTCGGGGATCGGGTGGGTTAACGCCCCGACCTTGCGGGGCGTCACCTTTAGCGGTTGGCGAATTGGGCGACCAGAGTGAGGTCTTGCTCCAGCTGTGCCAGCCAGCCGGTGTCCAACTGCGGGATCGAGGAGATGAGCAGCCGCGAATAGGGGTGCTGCGCCTCGGCGGACATGCGGGCGGCGGGCAAGGCCTCGACCACTTCACCTTTCAGCATCACCAAGACGTCGTCACAGATCGCCTCAACGGTGGACAGATCGTGGCTGATGAACATGTAGCTGAGGCTAAGCTCGCGCTGAAGTTCCTTGAGCAGGTCCAGAATGGCCGCCGCAACCACCGTATCGAGGGCCGAGGTAATCTCGTCGCACAGGATCAATTCAGGCTCCGCCGCCAGAGCGCGGGCAAGGTTGATGCGCTGTTTCTGACCACCCGACAATTCCCCTGGCAGCCGGTGCCGCAGGTTCGCGGGCAAGCGCACCATATCGAGCAGTTCTTTGACCCGCGCTTCGCGAGCCGCACCTTTTAGACCGTGGTAAAAGGCCAGCGGTCGGCCGAGGATCTGCTCGATCGAGTGCGCGGGGTTCAGGGCTGTATCGGCCAGCTGGAACACGATTTGGGCTTTGCGCAACTGCTCTTTGCTACGGCGTTTCAGGTCGCCGCGCAGCTCTTGGCCATCCAGCAGGATGCCGCCTTGGTAAGGCGGCAGGATACCGGCGATGGCGCGGGCCAGCGTGGATTTGCCGCTGCCGGATTCCCCGATGACGCCCAAGTTGCGGCCCCGTTCGAGGGAGAAATTCACGTCCTTGAGGATTTTGATTTCCGGCTCGCCTTTGCGGATCGCGCCGTAGCCCGCGTGCAGGTGGATGACCTCTAGGATCGGTTTGGGGACAGCTTTGGCTTCTGGCTGGAAGGACACGTGGGGCACGGGTTCGAACGCAGCGAGCAATTGGCGGGTATAGGGGTGCGCAGGATGGGTGAGGATCTGCTCGGTGGTGCCAGTTTCCTGAATTTCCCCGCCCTTCAGTACGATGATCCGGTCGGCAATCTGGGCCACGACGGCCAGGTCGTGGCTGACGTAGACACCGGCCATTCCGCCTTGCTGCATCACTGATTTGAAGGCACGCAAGACCTCGATCTGAGTGGTTACATCCAGCGCCGTGGTGGGCTCGTCAAAGATCACCAGCTTCGGCCCGCCGATCAGAGCCATCGCAGCCGACAAGCGCTGCAACTGGCCGCCAGAGACCTGGTGCGGATAGCGGTGGCCGATGTGTTCGGGGTCCGGAAGGGCCAAAGCGCGGAAGAGATCGACCGCTTTGGCCTCGGCCTCGGCTTTGGGCATCAGCTCGTGGATGGCGGTGATCTCGATCACCTGATCCATGATACGTTTCGACGGGTTAAACGCCGCCGCTGCCGACTGGGGCACATAGCTGACTTCGGTCCCGCGCAGGGCCGCGCGTTTGCGCTCGGACAGCGCGGTGACATCGGTCTGATCCAGCGTAATCTGCCCGCCAGTGATCGAACAACCCGTGCGGGTGTAGCCCATCAAGGACAGAGCGATGGTTGTTTTCCCGCTGCCGGACTCCCCGATCAAGGCGACGATTTCGCCGGGGGCGATCTCAAAGGACACGCCGCGGATGATCTCGACCTTGCGGCCTGCGTCGGTGACCGCGCCGATGCGCAGATCGTTCACGGTGACAAGAGGCTGGGTCATCATTCGCTCCGATCCCGAATTTTGGAGGGCAGGTTGTCGATGAACATGTTCACCGAGATGGTCAGGGTCGCGATGGCAATCGACGGAAAGATCACCGCTGGCGCGCCAAGGGACAGACCTTCGATGTTTTCACGGACCAAGGCACCCCAGTCCGCATTCGGCGGCTGCACCCCGAGGCCGAGGAAGGACAGCCCCGACAAGACCAGCACGATGAACACAAACCGCAGGCCAAGGTCGGCCAGCACGGGGCCAAGGATGTTCGGAAAGATTTCGCGGGTGATCAGATAGGGCGTGCTCTCTCCCCGCGCGCGGGCTACGGTGACGTAGTCGGTGGCGTTGACGTTCACGGCCAAGGCGCGGGCAAAGCGGTAGGAGCCGGGCAGATAGATCGCCGCGAGGGTCAGGATCAACACGGGGATCGAGGAGCCAACCGCCGCCACGACCACCAAACCGAATAGCAAGGACGGAATGCCGTTGAACGCGTCCAACAGGCGCGACAGGATCATATCGAACCAGCCGCCGATCACAGCCGCCACCATGCCAAGGATCACACCACCCGCGCAGGCAAGCACGACCGAAGCCAGCGCGATCCCCACTGTGTAGCGCGCCCCCATGAGGATGCGGCTAAAGATGTCGCGGCCCAGATAATCGGTGCCCATCCAGAAGTCCGCTGTGACAGGGCCGAAATAGTCCCAATCCACGATCTCTCCGGGCGGGTGCGGGGCAATCCACGGGCCAACGATCGCGACCACGGCCCAGAACAGGATCACAGCCAGACCGACACGTCCCACCCAGTTAAAGGAGTAGCCCAGACGCTTCGGGGTCGGGATCACAAATGCATTGGATCGTTCAATCATCATCGACGAAGCCTCGGGTTGGACAGGATGGCAATCAGGTCGGCCAGCGTGATCAGCGACAGATAGCTGACGCAGAAGATCATGGCGCAGGACTGGATCAGGGGCAGATCGCGTGTGGCGACCGCATCGACCATCAGCTTGGCGACGCCGGGATAGTTAAAGATCGTCTCGACGATGATCACACCCCCCACCAGATAGCTGAGCGACAGGGCGACAGCGTTGGCAATCGGGCCCAAGGCGTTGGGCAAGGCGTGACCCAGAACCATCCGGCGGCGCGAGGCCCCTTTTAGCAAGGCCATTTCCACGTAGGGGGTGTTGATCGTCTCGATCACCGCGGCGCGGGTCATGCGGATCATCTGCGCGGAAACCACGAAGGACAGGGTGATCACCGGCATTGCATAGGCCCGCAGCATCGCGCCCCAACTGTCGACGTTCGCGCCATAGGCCAGCGCGGGAAGCCATCCTAGCCACACGGCAAAGATTAACACGGCCAAAGTCGCGACCATGAATTCGGGCACCGAAATGACCGAGATCGTCGCGACGGATACCACGCGGTCGAACATCGATCCCTTCCACATGGCCGCGCCAATCCCAAGCGCCAGCGCAATCGGCACAGACACCAAGGTCGTCACGGCGGCCAGACGCAGAGAATTGACCAGACGTCCGCCCATCAGATCGCTGACTGCCATCTTGTTCACATAGGATGTGCCCATGTCGCCCCCCGCCAGACCGACCAGCCAACCGACAAAACGGTGCATGGCGGGCTCGTCCAGTCCCATCGCGGTGCGCAAACCGGCCACCGCTTCGGGGGTCGCGGCCTGCCCCAGCAGGATTTCGGCGACGTCACCGGGCAACAGCTCGGTGGCGAAAAAGACGGCAAAGGACACAATGACCAGCGTCAGCAAGGCAATGCCAAGCCGCTGGGAAACAAGGATCCATGGCAAGAGCGATTTGGGCAAACGGACACCTCGGCCAATTGGGAATTCAGGGAAAGGCCCGCGCCGGATGGCACGGGCCGAAGGTTGGCCTTAGGCGGCGCCGTCGAGCCAGACGTACTCGGCAAAGGCATAGCCCATCTGGCCACCCAGCGGGTTCGGAGCCAGACCCTTGAGGTTCGACGAGATCGCATCGACGTTCGAAATGTAGGCGGGAATGATGGTGCCTGCCTCGTTTGCGACCATCTCCTGCATGTCCCAGTAGATCGAGGTCCGCTTGTCTTCGTCCAGTGCGCCGCGCGCTTCGACCAGCATGGAGTCGAACTTTTCCGACTTGTACTGGCTCTCGTTCCACGGGGCGTCCGAGGTGTAGAGCAGCGAGAACAAGATGTCGGGCGTGGGGCGCGGGTTGATGTTACCGAAGTGCACGGGCGCCTTCAGCCAGTAGTTCGACCAGTAGCCATCAGAGGGCACGCGATCGACCTTGAGGTTCATGCCGATCTCGGCGCCTGCCTGCTGGACGATCATCGCCATATCCACCGACGAGGTCGCCGCATCAGAGGCCACAATCGGAACCTCGGTGCCCATCAGGCCGGCCTTTTCAAAATAGAACTTGGCCTGCTCGGGGTCATAGGCTTTGGGCGCGATGTTGGGGTTGTGGTACTTGTTCGCTGCCGACACGGGCTGGTCATTGCCGATTTCGGCCAGACCGCGGAACACCGATTTCTGGATGGCTTCGCGGTTGATCAGGTACTTCATGCCTTCGATGAAGCCCTCTTTCATGCCGGGGTCCAGATCCTTGCGGATGTTCAGGTTGGTGTAGTTGCCCGAAGTGGTGATCGAGGTCGCGACCGAAGGCTGACCTTCGAGCATCCGCAGCGAACGTGCGTTGACCGAGGCGGCCACCTGAATGTCACCGGACAGTAGCGCGTTCACACGGGCGTTGTTGTCGGGGATCGCAAAGTATTCGTAGCTGTCCAGGTAGACGGTGTTGCCCTTGAAGTAGTTGGGGTTTTTCACCGCAACCGAGCGTACGCCGGGTTCGAACGCTTCGCAGATGAAGGGGCCGGTGCCGTTGGCGGTGGTGAAATCGGTGGTGCCGTCCTTGATGATCATGAAGTGGTGCAGCGCCAGAATGGTGGGCAGGTCGGCATTGGGGGCGGCCAGCACGACCTTGACAGTGGTGTCGTCCAGTTTGGTGATCTCGGTCATCTGCTTGGCGATCGAGTTCACTTTGGAGCCCACTGCTTCGTCCAGATGGCGCTTCAGGGAGAAGACAACGTCATCGGCGGTCAGGGTCGAGCCGTCGTGGAATTCCACACCAGACTTCAGCTTGATTTCCCAAGTCTGCGCGTCATCGGTCGAGATGCTCTCGGCCAGTTCCATTTCGGTCACGCCGCCTTCGGCGAGGAAGGTCAGACGGTTGTAAAACGAGCAGCAGCGCACGTAATCGGTGGACAGCGACGCCTTGGCCGGATCAAGGGTATCCGCGGTTGAGGACGACCAGCCCGCCGCCTTGATGCTGCCGCCAAAGACGGGGGTCGCGGCAACCGCCTGAGAAGCACGGGTCAGCAGCGAGCCACCAACGGCCATGCCAACGCCCGACGCCATCAGCATCTTCAGCAATTCGCGGCGCGAGGCACCGCGGCGGATCATGCCTTCGACCAGTGCGTCGTCGCGGCCAGTCCAGTTATTGGGGGTCTTTTTGGTCATGTGTTTATTCCCTGTTGTGCGTTTGAAAGGACAGAGGGCCCTGCGATCTTGACGCCGCATAAGCCCTTGAAGTTATTTACCGAAGGCGGCGTCTGCGGCCTCGGCCAGTTCCATAAGTGAGTGGAAGTGGTAATCGGGTTCGGTGAACTCTTTGGGTTCGATGGTGCCGCCGTAGCCCTTTTGTGCGTGGCGGCGCTGGATCCATGCGTTGGTCATGCCCAAGGCACGAGAGATGCCGATGTCGTGGTACTGGCTTTGGGCGGTGTGCAGGATGTCGGCTTTGGAGCCGCCATCGGTTTCGACCCACGCAAAGACCTGGTGGAAATAGGAGGGATCGGGCTTTTCGGTTTTGGTGTCGTCGGTGGTGAAACCCGCGTAGAAGGGCTGGCCCAGCTTCTCGGCGTATTTGTCAAAGGCCCAGCGCTGCGCGTTGGTCATGGCGACCAGCTTGTAGTGCTGTTTCAGCTTGGCCATAGCGGCGGCGCTGTCTGGGAACGGTTTGGCATCGCCCACGCTGTCCACCATGAACTGGCGGTACTCGGGGGTATCAGGCAGACCGAAGGTTTCCGCGATACGGCCATAGCAGCGGCCAAGGTCGTCGGGGAACAGGCCCGCACCGGGCTCGTATCGGGCGTCGCGGTAAACGGCCAGCGCGGCCTCTCCATCGATGTCGATGCCTTCTTTCTCGGCGATGGTGGCAAGGGCGTCTTTGATCGCGCCTTCGAAGTCGATCAGGGTGCCGACCACGTCGAAGGTCAGATAGCTGAAAGCGGTCAAGGGTTTCACGGCAGTTGTGGTTGCCATTTTCGGCGGTCCTTATGTTGTCAATTGCGGCCAAGGGCAGCGGATCAGATGCCGGGAAACGGGGTGCAAACAGCAGAACGTTCTGCGGTGAGCTATGACGGGCCGCGGATGGGAATTTCGCGTCGAGCCCTTGTTTTACTGGCCTCTGTGCCAGCGTTTCGTTTCCCTGTTACATTCAGCTTCCTCTCAAAACCCGCAGGCAAAACGCTTAAATTGTGCGGGGCGGCGGCAGATTCTGCTGAACTGGGACGGGACGCGGCATTTCGCACCGCGGCCCGAAAGTAGGTTTCAATAGCCTCGGGATTGGTCGACGACACCGGGCACTTCTTCGCCGGTGCGCAAGGCGTTGATTACGTTCAGGGCGTGCTGCGCCCCCTCGGCATAATCGGTGCGTGAGCCGACATGGGGCGTGATGATCACACGCGGATCAGCCCAGGCCCAATGGTCCGAAGGCAGCGGTTCCGGGTTCGTCACGTCGAGCATGGCGCTGGCGAGCCGCCCGCTGTCCAAAGCGGCTTTGAGAGCATCCATATCCAGCTGACCACCGCGGCCCGCGTGCACCAGCATGGCCCCGCGGGGCAGCTGATCAAAGAGATCGGCCCCCAGAATGCCGCGTGTTTCATCGGTCAGGGGCAGCAGACAGACCAGCAGGTCAGTGCGCCCCAAGAACTCAGACAGACCGTCCGCGCCGTACACGTCAATTCCGTCGACTGGGGTGCCAGAACGGCTCCAGCCAGCGACATCAAATCCGAGGCCCGACAGGCTGTGCGCGGCCAGCGTTCCGATTCGCCCCATCCCCATGATCCCGACGCAGCGGCTGTGGCTGGGATAGATGCCTTGGTCCTGCCAAATGCCTGCTTTCGCCTGTTCGAGGTAGATCGGCATTTCGCGGTGCAGCATGAGCGTGGCCATAACCACCCAATCACGCACCAAAGGCGCGATGCTGCCTGCAATGGTGCGGGTGAGCACGACGCCTTCGGGCATCGGGGGCATGTGGTCCACCCCAGCCGCCACGCAGATCACCGCCTTGAGGTTGGGGTAGATCGTAATGTCCGCTGGGGGTTGCCAGCAGGCCAGATAGGTGACCTCGGCGGGGTCCGTGACCGCACCCTCGCCGATGATCATGCGCTCGCCTGCAGCTTCGAACATTGGAAGCCAGACCTTGGCGCGGTCTGGCAAAGAGGTGTACAGCAATGCCATCAGCGCAGAGCCTCGCGGACTTCGGGATCGTCGAGGGTCAGGTCCAGAACTTTGCGGGTGCGCTCGACGATCTGGTCGATTTCCTCTTCGGTGCAGCAGAGGGGCGGCGCGTAGCCGAAAATGCCTTGGGCAAAGGAGCGCACGATCAGTCCATGCTCCCATGCGCGGTCAAAGAGGCGCGTGGCGGGCTGGACGCTGGCGGGCAACGGGGTCTTGGCCTCTTTGTCGGTGACCAGTTCCACGGCGGCCAGCATCCCGCGGCCGCGCACATCACCGACCAGCGGATGATCCATCAGGCCATTCAGACCGGCCATCAGGCGCGCGCCCATCTTCTCGCCATTCTCCAGCAAACCGCCTTCGTACAGCGCCAGAACCTCCAGCCCCACGGCCGCCGACACAGGGTGGCCCGAGTAGGTGAAGCCGTGGCCGATCGCCTTGGCCCCTGCCCCGTCGCTGAGGGTCTGGTAAACGTGATCCGACATGAACACCGCACCCATGGGCACATAGCCAGAGGTCAGGCCTTTGGCAGTGGTCATCAGGTCGGGAACGATGCCCTCTTCGGAACAGGTAAACAGCGGGCCGGTGCGGCCGAAACCGCTGATCACCTCGTCGGCGATGAACAGAACGCCGTATTCGGTGCAGACATCGCGCATGGCTTTGATCCAGCCCTTGGGCGGAACCAGAACGCCGCCCGAGCCTTGGATCGGCTCCACATAGAAGGCCGCGACTTTGTCCGCGCCGATGGCTTCGATCTTGGCCCGCAGTTCCGCGACCGAGGCGTCGATGATCGCCTGCGGATCGGTGCCCACGGGGTTACGATACACGTAGTGCGACGAAATTTTATGCTGCCACGGATAGGGCAAGCCGAACCCGTCATGGAATGCGCTCAGCGCGGTCAGACCAGCCCCCAGCGAGGACGAGCCGTGATAGCCATTCTCGACCGAGATGAACTGATCGCGCTCGGGCTGGCCTTTGACATGCCAGTAATAGCGGACAAAGCGGATGGTGCTGTCCACCGCGTCCGACCCGCCAAGGGTAAAGTAGACGTGGTTCAGATCACCGGGGGCACGCTCGGCCAGCGCGGCGGCCAGCTTGATCGGCGCCTCGGCCCCCAGATCAAAGTACCCCGTGGCATAGGGCAAACGGCGCATCTGCTCGGTCGCGGCCTCGATCACCGTCTCTTGGCCGTAGCCCGCGTTCACACACCACAGGCCCGCGAAACCATCGATCAACTCGCGCCCTTCGGCATCAGTGACGCGCGCGCCTTTGGCCGAGGTCAGGACGCGAACGCCGCGTGCTTCGTGACCTTGAAAGGAGGACACAGGGTGGATCAGGTGCTGGCGGTCCAGCTCGACAAGGGAATTGGTCAGCATAATCTTGCTCCGGAATTAGCCGAGTGCCTGAGACACGAGGGCGAAGGTTTTGAAAGGGGTGGGATGCGGCGCGTGGGCAGGCATCTGCATGGCGGTGCCGCCGCCCACATGGGTCAGGCCAAGCGTTTCCATGTGCCCGCCAAGGGCGTCCGAGGTCAGGTCGATCCGCAGGAATTTGCCTTTGGCTTGGGTCGCGGCAGCGTCGATCAGGGCACGGGCGGCGATGGCATCCTCGGCCACCACGGGGCCGACGACCATGCCCCGCCCGAATTCTCGCAACATGGCAAAGCCGCCTGCGGTGGTCAGGACAGTGCCCGTGGAGGCAATCTGTTCCAGCAGGTGATGGCGCGACATACCCGATGCGGATTGATCGATTTTCGTCAGGTCGTGCAGGTCGGCCCTGCCCGTTTTGACAGGCTGTTCGGGGGTGTGGGCCTGCGCAATGCCTTGGTATTGGTGGATTTGGCCGTGGGCGACAAACCCCAGCTTTTCATAGAGCGGCAGGCCGTCCTTGGTCGCCACCAGCCGCAGGGTTTTCCCTTGCCCCAGCGCGATAATCGCGTCCATCAGGCGGCGGCCTAGGCCGCGGCCACGGCAGGCTTCGTCCACGATGATCATGTTCAGGGTCGCCACATCCCCAAAGTCGGAACACAAGGCGGTGCCGACGATCTGGCCCCCATCCAGCGCCACGACCCCTTTGGCGGTGGTCAAGGTCAGGGCCCAATCCTCGGCGCGGTGGGGCCAGCCGGCCTGCTGCGACAGGCGCAGGGCCCCCGCGATATGCTCGGGGCCAAAGGGGGCCAAGGTGATCTGCTGAGGCGAAGGGTAGTTCAGGGTGTCCATCGTCATCGGGTCCATTCTGTTCATGGCCAGATTAGGAGGACGCCCGCGGCATGATCCGTTTGATGCTGTGGCAGGGCGGCAGTTTGGGCTGCCAACACCCTGCCCCGCCGCAGAAAATGCCGCGGGTGATTTGGGTTAGGCCGACAGGTGGCGACCCAGCGCCAGAACCATCTGCGCGGCCGCATCTAGTTCGTGGGCAGTCAGGTATTCCTCTGGCTTGTGCGCGCGAGAGATGTCGCTTGGTCCGCAAATAACCGAGGGGATGCCCGCCTGCTGAAAGAGGCCCGCTTCGGTGCCGTAACTGACTGCTCCGATTGGGGAATTGCCCGACAGGCGTTCGGCGAGTTGGGCCAAGGGTGCCTCGGGGGCGAGGGCCAAGGCGGGATAGGACGAGATGATCTCGGCGGTCACATCGGGTGGGCAGGCCGCGATGATCGGGGCCAGCAGGGTTTCGGGGTCGACACCGGCGATGGCGCGGGCCTCGATCTGGGCCGAAGCGTGGTCGGGGATGATGTTGACCGCTTGGCCGCCCGCAACCGTGCCGATTTGCAGCGACGAATAAGGGGGCGCGAAACGGTTATCAAAGGGGCCAGATTTCAGCGCCTCGGCCTGTTCCGCCGCCGCCGATAGCACCGGAAGCAAGGCGTGGATCGCGTTCACCCCCAGATCGGGGCGGGAGCTGTGGCCGGAGAGCCCGTGCGCAGTCAGGCGCAGGGCGGCTTTGCCTTTGTGCGCCAGAACGGGGGTCATGTCCGACGGCTCTCCGACAAAGCACCCCAAGGGCGGCGCGATCAGGTCTGGCAGGGCGGCGATCAGGTGGGGTACGCCTTTGCACCCTGCCTCTTCGTCATAGGACAGGGCGATATGGATGGGCGCGCTCAGGGGCATCGCGGCCAGATCGGGGGCCATCGCCAGAACGGCGGCGACATAGCCCTTCATATCGCAGGCCCCGCGCCCGATCAGGCGGTCACCCTCGTGGCGCAATACAAACGGATCGGCCAGCCATTCGGGTTCACCCGCAGGGACCACATCCACGTGGCCCGACAGGATGAACCCCGGCACCGCAGGATCGCCGATGGTGGCCAGCAGATTATACCGGTCACCTTCGGGGCCTTGCAGCAGATGATGCGGGATGCCGTGGCCGGTCAGGTAATCGCAGACAAACTCCATCAGCGCGCCGTTGCCCTGCCCCACCACCGTGGGAAAGCCAACCAGCCGTTCCAGCATCTGTTCTGGGGTGTACCGATCCGCCATGGCTCAGGACGCAATCACAAAGATTTTGCGCAGGGTTTCCAGTGTTTCCCACGTGCCGACGAAACCGGGCTTCATGATAAAGCTATCGCCAGCGGTGAAGGTGTGCGCAGTGCCGCCATCCTCCGTGATCACGCACTTGCCGGACAGAATGTGACAGAATTCAAAGGTTTCGCCCTTCATCGAGATGGTCTTGCCGGGGGTCGTCTCCCAGATGCCGGTGCGGATTTTACCCCATTTGGAGGCCTCGGCGATGGCGGCGTCCAGTTCCCACGTTTGATAGGCGGGGTTGCCTTCAATCAGGCGGTCGGGGGCAGCCGAAGCCAGCACGGGATCAAAGGTCGGCGCGGTATTTACGGGCAGAAGTTTGGTCATGTCAGGTCCAATCCATAGGTCTGCCGCCAGAGTGCCCCGCCCGCCCCCGCGCCAGTCACCGAACATCGCGCCTTGGCGGCATCCCGTGCCGTGGGTCACCGGCGATACGGAATTTCGTGCCACGAAACGGGCAAACGCGGCGCACTGTGCCTGCCCGCCCGCGCCACACTGACAGCATCCAAGATTGTCCAAGGACCGCTGACATGACCTTCCGCCCCAAATTCATCACCTTTGACTGCCACGGCACCATGATCCTGTTCGATATGGCCGGTGCGGCGCGCGATCATTACGGCGCGATCCTGAGCCCCGCGCAGATGGACAAGTTCATCGCCGATTTCTCGGCCTACCGTCTGGATGAGGTGCTCGGC
Organism: Alphaproteobacteria bacterium; assembly: GCA_030433335.1. Taxonomy (GTDB): domain Bacteria; phylum Pseudomonadota; class Alphaproteobacteria; order Rhodobacterales; family Rhodobacteraceae; genus Donghicola. The sequence continues at coordinate 30,871 of JAUILL010000010.1, forward strand.
GCGTGGAAACCCTATGCCGAGATTGTCTACAACGCGCTGGAGCGGACCTGTAAACGGAACGGCGTCGCCTTTGACCCAGCTGTGGCCGAGGACATCTATAACCGCGTGCCGACTTGGGGCCCTCATGCGGATGTGCCCGCCGGTCTGGCCAAGATCGCGCCGGAAATTCCTCTGGTCGCGCTGACCAACTCGATGAACGCGCAGATCCCGCATAACATCGCGAAACTGGGTGCACCGATTGCCCATGTATTCACTGCTGAAAGCGCGGGCGCTTACAAGCCGCAAATGAAGGCGTTTGAATACATGTTGGACCAACTGGGCTGCGGGCCAGAGGATATTCTGCACGTGTCCTCGAGCTTTCGCTACGATCTGATGACCGCCCACGACATGGGGATCAAGAACAAGGTCTGGGTGAACCGCGGCCATGAACCTGCGAACCCCTATTACGGCTACACCGAGATCAAGGATGTGTCCGAACTGCCCGCCGTTGTGGGCCTATAAGCGGAGGCTACTATGAAATACATGTCCTACTGGCATGACACGGCGGCACCCTTTGCAGCCGCCATGCAAGGCCCTGTGGAGGGCAAGGTCGATGTGGCGATCATCGGCGCAGGTTTCACCGGCCTCAGCGCCGCCCGCAAGCTGGCCCGCGAAGGGGTCAGCGTGGCTGTGCTAGAGGCCGACCATGTGGGCGCAGGCGGATCGGGGCGCAACGGAGGGCACCTGAACAACGGGGTCGCCCATGGCTATGCCGATGCCAAGGCGCATTTGGGGGCCGAACAGGCGCACACCTTGTACCACGCCTATGATCGGTCGATCGACATGATCGAAGAGGTCATTCGCGAAGAAAACATCGCCTGTGATTTCCGCCGCTCGGGCAAGCTGAAGCTGGCGTCAAAGCCCTCTCATGTGGACGGGCTGAAGGCCAATTTTGACCTGATCCACCGTGAGGTCGATCCCGACACACGCTGGCTGTCGAAATCCGATCTGGCGGGCGAAGTCGGCGGAGAGGCGTTCCATGGCGGGATGCTCTATGAGAAGTCCGCCATGATGCACATGGGCAAATATGTGCAGGGTTTGGGGTCGGCTGCGGCCCGTCATGGGGCACAGATTTGGGAAAACGCGCCTTTTACCGCGCGGGACAAAACCGCGACCGGATGGCGGCTGACCACACCCAAAGGTACCATCGAGGCGGATCGCGTGATCGCCGCCACTGGCGCGTACGGCGGGCGGGTCAAAGGATCGCCCTTGGGCTTTTTCCGCCGTCGCATCATCTCGGTCGGGTCGTTTATCATCGCCACCCGCCCCCTGACCGAACAAGAGATCGCGCAGACCGTGCCGGGGAACCGCACCTATGTGACCTCGATGAATATTGGGAACTACTTCCGCCTGTCGCCGGACAACCGGCTGATCTTTGGCGGGCGGGCAAGGTTCTCTGCCACGTCGGACCAGCAATCGGACGCCAAATCGGGCGAAATCCTGCGCGCCAGCATGGAGCGTCTCTTCCCGCATGTGAAAGACATCCAGATCGACTACTGCTGGGGCGGCCTCGTGGGCATGACCCAAGACCGCTATCCCCGCGCTGGCGAAGCCGACGGCATGATCTATGGCATGGGGTATTCAGGCCACGGGGCACAGATGTCGACCCTGCTGGGGCAATCGCTGGCCGATCTGGCGATGGGCCGGACAGACACCAACCCGCTAGCGGGCATGAGCTGGCCAACGATCCCGATGCATAGCGGTAAGCCGTGGTTCCTGCCACTGGTGGGCCTGTATTTCGGGCTGAAAGACCGCCTGAGCTAAACCAAAGGGGCCGCTTTGGCCCCTTTTTCGTTAACCCAGAGAGTGCGCCGCAAGACCATAGGTCAGCGGTCCATCTTCGGCGCGGCGCTGACGGCCCATGTACATCTCGGTCACGGTGTCAAAAACACCCAACCCCGCCGCCGCGAGGAACGCTTTGAACGGCTCGCTTTGTTGCGGTGTGTCCATGCGGGTAAATTTCCCCTCACACTCTTGCAGCAAGGGCGCGACCAGCCGCATCGCCATCGCGTCGTCATCGGCGACCACGGGGCCAACCAGTTCACCCTTGCCGAATTGACGGCGCAAGGCATAACCGCAGACAGACCCACTACGCTCGGCGACAACGCCGGTCGAGACAGCCAGCAAGGCCTGCATCACCGTCTCGCGGTTGGCGCCATAGGCGTGGGTGTCCAGTTCCAGAATTGCAGCGTGATCGGCCTCTGTCATCGGACGAATATCGAGCCCAGCAATCGGTTCAGGCAAGCGGATGGCACGTGCGATCCCTTGTTGCTGCCAGATCAAGCCGACGGGATCAAAACCAGCCGCCACGTAGAGCCGGTAGCCCGAACGCGTCGCACTCAGCCGCAGATCACGTCCTTCGCAATCCTGCATAATGTGCTGCAACAGCCGGCGCCCTGCCCCCAGCGATTGCAGGCGCGGTGTCGTGACCATCATCCCAAGCATCGCAAAGTCGTCGCCCATGTGGAAATACATTGACGATCCCAAGGGACGGCCAATCGAGTCCAGCGCGATATACCCTTTGCCGAGTTGGACAAACAGCTCCAGATCGCGCGGACGGTGGGGCCAGAAAACGCCGACAGACAGCTCGTGCAGCAGTCCGGTCCGCGACGGGTCCACAGGCTCGACCACGGCGGAAAACGTATCCAGAACCAGCTCTGCTTCTTCGGGCAAGGGTGCGCCGGCCATAAAGGCCGCCTGACGCTCTGCCGAGGGGGTCACAGGGCTGGCGGGACGCGAGTCCGTTGCGGGCATCATAGGCATTCTATTCCGTTTTCTGTTCGTATCACTGGCGGCAGCGGCAGCGGATTTCCCCTCTGCCCATCGACTATGGAGCGCTTCGGATGGCGTTTTCTACCGAATACGCGCGCAGGCCAAAAGATTATGCCGCGCCTGACCTGCGCTGAATGGGGCAGTTCCCCATTATGCCAGCTTGACGGCGCCATCGATGCGCGTAAATGCGCGATTGCGGACGACATGCTCCGCTCTATTCCAGACACTTCGATGATTCCTGTCCTGATGTCCTCTGGCGATCTGATTGCAGACCGCCGTGCCGATTACGCAGAGGCCTTGCTGCCCGACGATCCCGCCAGCGCCGCCGAGCTTTACGAACAGGCCTTGGCACTGGCCCCCCATTGGACCGCTGGATGGTACAGGCTCGGGGATATTCGGGACAAATCGGGCCTGAGCGGCGCGGTCGAGGCATTCGAAACCGCGCTGGCCTGCGACCCTGCGGATCGGCTTGGCGCAAGCTTGCGACTGGACATGCTCCGAGATCGCTCGATGGCGGATGCCATGCCCCCCGCATTTGTCGAGGCGCTGTTTGATCAATACGCGCCAAAGTTCGAGGCCGCGTTGGTGGACCAGCTCTCCTATTGCGGACCGCAGTTGATGGCGGAACAGATTGCGGGGCCTGTGGGCTCAGTTCTGGATTTGGGCTGCGGCACGGGCTTGATGGGCGTGGAATTGCGGCCCCGATGCGCAAAATTAACCGGCTGGGATATCTCGGCCGAGATGCTGCGGTCCTGCCGCGCCAAAGGCATCTATGATCGTCTGGAAAAGCGCGACCTGAACGCCTTGCCAGCGCCGGACCAAACGTGGGATCTGATCACGGCAGCAGACGTGTTTATTTATCTTGGCGCGCTGGAAAAGATCACCGGTTGGGTCGCTATGGCCCTGCGCCCCGAAGGCCAATTTGTCTTTTCTGTCGAAGAGCATAACGGCCCAGAAGCCTACGTTCTGCAAGACACCTGCCGCTATGCCCACAGCGCGCCCGCTCTGCAGGACCTGCTATATCAAGCGGGCTTTGACTGCCGGATGACACGGGCGGTTCTGCGCATGGATCGGGACGCACCGGTTTGGGGGCTGATCGTTCTTGCGACGAAACGAGACGGCAGTTCGCCTGCTTCGACCGATGGACACTACACCGCCCGGCTGCCCGCATAGGACCTGCGACATCAAGCTGCCGAACCGAATTTGAGTCTCGAAATGCAATCATAACGTGTGTATGCTGCAGGTTCTGATATGTGAGTAGGTGTTGTATGATCCGTGTTTCGATTTCTGTTTTCGCAGTCCTGTCCATCGCTGGATGTGTAGCAACACCACCTCTGCCCTCAAACAACGCACCCCCCGTGCAAACTGAGACCTCGCAAGTTGCGACGCTGACCGGCAGCACCGAAATGGTTTCCTTGATCAACGCAGAACGCGCCAAGGTCGGCCTCTCTCCGCTCAGTCCCGATGTGCATCTGTCCAAACTGGCCCGACAGCATGCGGAGTTGATGGTCAAGGATAACTTCTTCAGCCATGACGTTCCCGGGGGCCTGACCTATGACCAGCGTATGGCGGCGGCGGGCTACAAGGAACGCAACCACGGCGAGAACATCTCTTACGGGCGCCGCGACCCCAGCTACACCGTCGCCGACTGGATGAAGTCCCGCGGGCACAAGGCGAACATTCTGGACCGCCAGTACGAGAAAATCGGTGTTGGCTCGGCCCGCCCCTATTACTGGGTGACAATTTTTTCGGATCGATAAGCAGGCGCAGTATTTCCCGCTTTTCAAAGGCGTGGGTTTTCTATTTGATCAAATTTCGAAACGGGCCGGCTGAAGCCGCCCTGATGTGATCATTCGGAACGTTCCATGACCCAGCCCTGCCCCTCCGGCGCGACCCTCGCCGAAGCCGAAGATTTCCTGACAGCCTACCCCGAGGTCGAGGCCGTTGACATCGTCCTGCACGACTCCAACGGGATCGGGCGGGGCAAGATCATCCGGCGGCATGAACTGCTGTCTCTGTACAAATCGGGGCGGCACATCCCGATCTCGATCCTTGGTCTCGATATTTGTGGCGAGGATGTACACGAAACCGGCCTCTGCTGGGATCATGGTGACGGTGACTTGCGCGCGTGGCCCATCCCCGGATCGCTCAAGCTGCTACACAACACCCAACCCGCCCGCGCCGAAGTGTTCCTGTCCATGTACGAACTCGACGGGCGGCCCATGGGCTCCGACCCCCGCCACGCGATGCAGCGGCAGGTCGATGCCTTTGCCGCGCGCGGATTGAAACCCGCAGGGGCGTTCGAGCTGGAATTCTTTTTGCTGGCAAATGAACTGGATGCTTTTGGCAACGTCCAGCCCGCCAGCGATGTTCTGGATGGCCGTGCACCGACCCGCCGCACGGACGTCTATTCGGTCGATCACCTACAGGGAATGCTGCCGCTTTTCAGCGACATCTATGCAAGTGCAGAGAAGGCTGGGATCAACGCGGAAACCGTGATCTCGGAATTTGCGCCCGGTCAGTACGAACTGACCCTAAACTACCGCGAAGACATCATGCAGGCCGCCGATGATCTGGTGCGGCTGAAGCGGATCGTGCGCCAGCAGGCCCGCGCCCATGGGGTCACCGCCTGTTTCATGGCCAAACCGGTCGAGGATCACCCCGGATCGGGCATGCATTTCCACGTGTCCGTGCAGGACGAGAGCGGCCGCAATGTCTTTGCCGAAGAGCCCGGCGCGGGTTGGACCGACACGCTGCTGCACGCTTTGGGCGGTTTGCGTCAGACCATGGGCGAGTCCATGTTGGTCTTTGCCCCGCACCTGAATTCGTGGCGCCGCTTTGACAACCAGAGCTATGCGCCGGTGAACACCGCGTGGGGTGTGAACAACCGATCCGTCGCGCTGCGCGTGCCCGAAGGCGACCTGAAATCCCGCCGGATAGAGCATCGCCCCGCTGGCGTGGACGCCAATCCTTATCTTGTGGGCGCGACTGTTCTGGCGGGTATTCTGCACGGGCTGGACAACCAGATCGACCCCGGCCCGCAGACCAAAGGCAATGCCTACGAGACCGAGGACCGCGCCAACATCCCCCACGACTGGCGCGAGGCGATCGAGGCGGCCAAGGCTTCAGAGTTTCTGAAAACCGCGCTTGGTGCGGACATGCACCGCACCTTTACCGAGGTGAAGGCCGCCGAATACGCCCGCGTGGCGCGGACGATCAGCAACGTGGATTTCGACCTGTATCTGCACTCGATCTGACGCGTTCTTAGGCCAAGGGCTCGCGCATATCGCGGTCCAACATCTCGCCGTGTTTCTTCTGCTTTAGCAGGTCGCGGGCCTTGGCGTATTCGGGATCGTTCCAGAACATCAGGCACCCGTTGCACCCGCGCCCGCAGCAGCCCTCAACCCCTTTGCGAGAAGTCCGGGCGCGTTTTTCCATCGTGTCCGAGCCAATGGCCTCTTGCAGCTTGCCGACCTGAGACTTGTACGCGCCTTCGCGGGCGGTCTCCCCAAGTTCGATGCGCTGCGCAGTCTTGTCCAGCTTGAGGCGGCGCCAGTCTTCGTCCAGCAGCATCGACTCTTTGCGGACGATGGTGAAGGCGGGGAAGTTCCGGCGGACGGTTTCGGGATCTTCGTGATCGAATGCGCTGTAAGGGATAAAAATAACGTCCTGACGGCTGCCAAAGACGCTCTCCACCGGCTTTTCGGGGCTTTTGATCGTGGTGTATTCATAGAGGCGCAGCAGCACCGGTTCCGCGCGGCTGTCGGGCGGCAGGAATTCCATGACATCGCCCGCGTCCAGACGGCTGCGGACCTCTAGGACCAAGCCATCCTCGCGGGCCTCACGCACGATACCGGCGTATTCCCAAGGGGCCATCGCCTTGGTGTGTTCGTAGTTGTGGGCATAGTTCTGCAAGCGCCCCTCGTGGAAGGCGATGGTGTAGCCGCGGCTGCCTGCGCCCTCTAGGTCGCGCATGTATTCGTCGGGGCGCCAGCCTTCGGGATCGCGGTAATAGTCGTCGATGGCGCGGCGATAGGCGCGGGCCACGGTGGCGACGTAATAGGGGCTCTTGTTCCGCCCTTCGACCTTGAGGCTGTCCACGCCGATGCGCAGCAGATCGTTCAGCTTGGGCATCAGGCACATGTCCTTGGAGTTCAGGATGTACGAGCCGCGAATGTCCTCTTCGATGGGCATCAACTCGCCCGGACGTGCGCCCTCTTCCAGCACCCATTCAAAGAGCTTGCTGTTGTTCTCGTCCAGCTCCAGTTCTTTGATCGTTCCGTCTTTCAAGCGCAGGTGCACCTTGTACTGCCAACGACAAGAGTTGGCGCAGTTCCCTTGGTTCGCGCCCCGCTCTGCCATGAAGTTCGACAGGAGGCAGCGCCCCGAATAGGTCATGCACATCGCCCCGTGGACAAAGCTCTCCAGCCGGATGTCGGGGCACTTCTCGCGGATTTCTTCCATTTCAGCGAAAGTGACTTCGCGGGCCAGAACCACTAGATCTGCGCCCTGATCCTTCCAGAAATCCACAGTCAGGGACGAGCACACATTCGATTGGGTCGAGATGTGCAGGTTGATCCCCGGCGCGTGCTTGCGGACATAGTGGAACACACCCGGATCGGCGATGATCACGCCATCGGGCTGAATATCCTTCAGCGTTTCGACGTATTCGGCCAGCTTGGGCACGTCCTTGTTGTGGGTAAACAGGTTCAGCGTCAGGTACACGCGCACCCCGTGCTGGTGGGCAAAGGCGACGCCCTCTTTGATATCCTCCAGCGAAAACTTCGACTTGGTCCGCAGAGACATGTCGGGCGTCCCCAAATACACCGCATCAGCCCCATAGAGGACAGCGACCTTCAGACGCTCCAACGAGCCTGCGGGCATCAAGAGTTCGGAACGGCGGTCGGTCATGGCGGTGGTCTCGTGCTGGGTGCCGCCAATAGAGGCACACCGACCTGAAACGGTCAGAGCCAGAACATGGCAGCAAGGGCTGGAAAAGGGAATTGCCGTTCCCTTAGCGAAACTGCGCCCCTAGCGCCAGATGTTATCCCGCCTCTGCGATCAGATGTCGTTGCGTGGGATACGCAGCACCTGCCCGGCAAAGATCTCGTTCGCATCGTCGAGGATGTCCTGATTGGCCGCAAAGATCGGCCCGTAATCCGGCGTGCCGTACATCTGACGGGCAATCCCGATCAGCGTGTCACCGGACTTCACCGTATAGGGCTGCCAGCCCGTGTATCCTTGCAAGATGAGCGGACCATAGAGGACGGGCATCGTCACCGAAGGGCCATTTTCGTTTCCCGTGTCATCAGCAAGGGTCAGCATCAGGCGCGGCAACTTGAACGCTTTGTCTGCAGGCACCTCAACCGAGTCCTGAAACTGTTTCAGCCCCATCGAGCCTACCTGGATATGGGTGACATGCTCGTCGTGCCCTTCGCTCAGACGGACGGACAAGGTGCCCTCAAACGCGGCGGCCATGCCGGAAATCAGAATCGTGCTGTCGACGAGGTCGTATGGCTGGGGCTGCTGGATATCGAGTGTAACGACCATAAAATTCTCACTCCGGCTCGGGGAACACAAAATCAACCTATCCGTGCATCCTGTCCGATTCCCCCTCTAATGGAAAGAAAACTCTAATTCACACCTTCGCCCTAAAAGAAATTACATAAGCGTTATATGCAACTCAGAGATTACTTACACACTTTTAGACACATTCTTACGGATACAATTCAAAACTATCGTTAAATGCCAAAGATATAATCGCAACTATCCTTTGAATAGCGCCATTCCATTGCGGATAAGTTACGTAATTATAACTTAATTGATCCCCAATCAGAGCGTAGATTGCACGGAGCAACCTTTGTCGAGTTAACCCCGAGAGTACAATGTCGACTACTTTTCAAGTAATGTATCTGGGCACCCTGTCCCTTATCGACTCTACCCAGGGGAACGAGACCGCCGAAAACGCAGATGCCATTCTTGGCAGCTACTACGATGCAGGCAATCCGGCTTATAACTGGATTGGCGAGCTGTCGGCACTGGATCTCAGCGAAGATGCAAACGACACCTATGACGTAGACAACGGCGGAGGCTACGACAGGTTCCGTATCAGCGGTCTTGGTCAGTCTTGGGATCTGTCATTCGATGCCGTCGCCGAATACGCGATGACGCTGACATATATCGACGGGACCACGGCGAACATCACGGCCTATGTGTTCCAAGATACATCCGGCGCGACCTTCATCGCGCCAGAGACCACATACAACGCTGACCAAGCCGCTCTGACCGCCAAGCCGATTCAATCGGTCAGCCTGAACTCCGTCACAAGCTATACCGGTGACAACGGCGGCGACATGCATGCCGACCGCGTCAACCAGTACTACGCCGGCCAAGTCGACGGCACCGCGGGCAACGATAGCATGGGCGTCGGATACTCCGATGGCATGCACAACATCACCGAGAACAGCGACCTGATCTACGGCAACGACGGGCATGACACCATCGATGGCGGTGGCGGAAATGACTCGATCGATGGCGGCACTGGCGACGACAGTATCTTTGGCGGTACGGGTGCAGATACGATCGATGGTGGCCTCGGAAACGACTTCATCCGTGCAGGTGACGAGAACGACCTGATCTACGGTGGGGATGGCAACGACACCATCTACTACGGTGACGGCAATGACACCGTCTACGGTGGCGCGGGCAATGACCTTATCGACGATGTCGAAGGGTCGCACCTCGCTGGCGAAGCACTGATCTATGGCGGCGACGGCGACGATACTGTCTATTCTGGATCTGCCTCGGAAACCATTTACGGTGACGCGGGCAACGACGAAATCCACGCCGAAGAAGGTGACGACTTTGTCTACGGTGGCGAAGGCGCGGACGTCCTCTGGGGCGAACAGGGCAACGACTACATCTCGGGCGATGGCGGAAATGACTACGTCATCGGCAACGAAGGCAACGACACCCTCCTTGGTGGTGCCGGCAACGATAGCCTGTATGGTCTGACCGGCAACGACAGCCTGATCGGTGGCGACGGCGACGACTACTTCTACTATGTTCCTGGCGATGGTCTGGACACGATTGCCGACTTCAATTTCGGCAACACCGGTTCGATCACGGACGGGATCAACACCAACAACGACTTCATCGACCTGTCCTCCTACTATGACACGATGAACGAGTTGCGGGCTGACTGGATGGATGATGGCATCCTCAACCAGTCGAACGCGGCGGACTATTCGAACAACACTCAGTTTGCACCTGGGGACGGTATCGTTTTCCAAGGCGCATCGACCAGCGACTTTACCACCGATACTACCGGTGTGGTCTGCTTTACCGACGGTACAATGATCCGTACTGCCTCGGGCAACCGCCCGATCGAAGAGCTGAAGATCGGCGATATGGTGCATACGGTCGATCGCGGGCTTCAGCCCATCAAGTGGATCGGGACCTCTCACTACGACGAGCATGACTTGATCGAGAACCCCAAGCTGCGTCCGATTGTCGTGAACGCCCGCGTGTTCGGCTCGGAACGTGATCTGGTGGTGTCTCGCCAGCACGCCTTCTTGCTGCCCGAACGGGATCTGCTGGTCCGCGCGATCCAGATGGTCAAAGCCAATGTTTCCGGTGTGCGCGTCGCCTTGGGCCGCAAGCGGGTCACCTACTACCACATCATGTTCGAGCGTCACGAATTGATCTACGCCGAAGGCATCGCCACAGAGAGCATGTATCCCGGACCGCAGGCGCTGCGAGCGCTCTGCCCCGAGGCTATCGAGGATCTGCTTTCGGTCTTCCCGCAGTTCACCCAGATCGGCTCTACGGCCGAAGCTGAATTGGCATACGGCCCCACGGCCCGGGGGATGCTAGAGACTGCGGACCTGAGAGCCGCAGCCGCATAACACGGTTTAACGGCCTGGCACTTCGCCAGGCCGTTTTCGTTTCAGAGCACTTCGATATAGGGGATGATCGCGTCCGGGTCCTCGATCGACTTGAAGCTGATCCAGTCCTCTTTGCTGTAACGCAGGCTCAACCAGTCTCCGATCACTTCGAACTCGTATTCGCTTGCGCCGTTGAGCTTGATGACGTCGCCTTCCTCTCCGTTGAAATCGACGATCAGATCCTGCCCGTGGCCGACCTTGAATTCAAAGACGTCTGCGCCTTGTCCGCCGCTCAGGGTATCGTTGCCCTGTTCTCCCCAAAGGGTGTCGTCGTTGCCGCCGCCGTTCAGATCATCATTGCCCTTCCCTCCAGCGAGCACATCGTTCCCTTTGGCCCCCTCGAGGGCGTTGTCATTCACATCGCCAACGATGGTATCGTGGAATTTGGTCCCGCGGACATTCTCGACATTGACCCAGGTGTCCGTCCCATAGGTTCCGAGATCTTGCTCCCCAAGCGATAGCTTGATCTCCAAGGCATCTTCACCAAACGAGAAGTCGAGCCAATCGCTCCCTTCTCCGCCATCGTAGACGTCGTCATCATCGCCAGAGAGCGAGATAAAGCTGTCTTTGCCCGCACCGCCATCCAAGACGTCATAGCCCTGCAGGCCAATCAGGGTATCGTTGCCGCCCTGCCCCTCCAGACGGTTGTCATCGCTATTGCCGCTCAACTCGTCGGCTCCATCTGTCCCGCGCAGAGCCTCGAAGCCAGACGCAACAATGCTGCCGTTGCCCGTCTCCTGAGCAGAGCTCACTGCCAGACTGAAGGTGACCCCGCTGATCCCCTCGTCAAAGCCTAGGGTATCATAGCCCCCTTCTCCGGACGCGAGGTCATTACCATTGCCGGCCAGCACAGTGTCATTCCCCGCGCCGCCGTACATGTGGTCGTTGCCGCCGTTGCCAGCCAGCAAATCACTACCGTTATTGGCGGAAAATATGTTGTCCTCGTCGTTGCCGGTCAAAGTGTCATCGCCGCTGGCGGTGGTGACGTCTTCGATCCCGATCAAGGTATCGGTCCCTTCGCCCGTGGCGACGCCTTCGTTCAGATCGACGGCGATGTCATTTCCGCTCTGATAGAGCGCCAGATCTGCACCCGCACCACCATCGAGCGTGTCATCTCCGGCGCCGCCTTCGAGAGTGTCTAGCCCATCGTTCGCAGTCAGATGGTTGTCGTCCACGTTGCCCGTGATGCTGTCATCCCCGTCTTGGGTGATCACGTTCTCGATGTTCACGAAATCCACAGAGAGACCGAACTCATCGCTATATTTGGCAACCCCGAGGTCAACGGTGCGGTCCGCTTTGCCCAAGAAGACCAGCGTGTCCTCGTCGCTGCCGCCGTTGATCTGCTTCTCACCGGTCTCGACCACGAACATATCATCACCAGCCTCGCCAAGCAGCTTTTCAAAACCGCTTCCGCTGATGATGGTGTCGTCTCCGGCTCCGGCCTCAACGCTGTCATCGCCGCTATCGGTCTCGATCCAGTCGTCGCCGGTGCCGCCATAGAGCGTGTCATCTCCGACCCCTCCATAGAGCGTGTCCGCGTCCGCATCCCCATACAAGATGTCCGCGCCAGCACCGCCAGAGATCGTATCAGACCCGCCCTCACCGTGCAGGAGGTCAGTGCCGCCATTCCCCGTGATCTCGTCATCTTGGTCCCCGCCATTCACAACATCGCGGAAATTCGAGCCATTGAAAGTCAGCGTGAGGTTGGTGCCAACGGTGATCTCTTCAAATCCGGAGAAGTCACCGGAAACCTCCACGTTCAACTGGCTTAGACTCTGCCCGTAGCCATAAAGCTTTTGCGCCGCGTCCACAGCGATCCCGACATCGACAGAGGCCTCAAAGTGGACCGTATCCCGCCCCCTTTGGCCATCAATCGATGCATTCACGCCCTCAACATCGAAGTCATCATTGCCTTTGCCCCCAAGCACATCTGCGCCGGTCGCAGCGACAATCAGATCATCCCCGTTATCGCCGCCAGTTACCTTGATGGCGCTTGTCAGGACCGTGATGTGATCTTCGCCCCCGCTGCCATTGAGGTTGGAGAAGTCGTTGGCGGTGTCTTTGTCCACCACGAAGATGTCATTCACGCGCGAGCCTTTGATTTTCTCAAGGCCCGAATAGTTGATGATCGCGGAGTTTCCCGTCTCCAGATGAGTCATCTGGCGGGTGGTCATGTCCAGCGCGAAACCCGCCGAGGGGTGGTTCGTGACAAAGGTGAGCGTGTCTATGTTGGTCTCGCCGTCCAGCGTGTAGGGGATTCCACCGACTTCACTGACGACAAAGGTGTCGTTGCCCGAGCCACCATAGAAATTGCCACCGTCCCCCAGATGGATGCGATCTTTCCCCGCATTTCCAAAGACCGTATCCAAGCCCGCATCGCCGAAAAGCGTATCTCTGCCCCCACCTCCTTCGAGTAGGTCAGCATCGTCACCGCCATAGATCTGGTCATTTCCGCCATCGCCATAGAGCGTGTCATCCTGCGCCCCGCCCACCAGAAGGTCTCGGCCCGCACCGCCCTCCAGGCTATCTTCGCCATCTTCACCGTAAAGCTTGTCTTTGCCACCACCGCCAAGGATCGTGTCCGAATTTCCACCCGCGTAGATTTCGTTGGCGACACGGTTGCCGGTGATGTGATCCTTCCCGCCCGCGGTTGTCGCGTTCTCGATCACGGAATCCTGCTGGATGAAGAGGTTGTTCAACCCGGCAAGGATATCCGAGTAGCTGCCAGCATTCAGATCAAGGACTGCGTCGTAATCCATGTTGGTCACCGACGAACGCAGATTGATCTCGTCACGGCCCCCTGTGTCGATGATGGTCAGGGCCGAAATGTTGAAACTGCCTGTTTCGACCTTGCTCTGTTCGAGCAAATCAAAATTCTCGTTGATGAAGTCGTGGCTCACATTCCCATTGAACCCCCAAACGGTTTGTCCCTCCTCCATGCTGAAATCGATGTTGTAATGTAGGTCGAGCGCGAGCAGGTCGACCTCACGGTAGGTCCAGGGTCTGCCGCCGAAATGGAAGATTCCGGGTTCGTATTCGTTCGGTCCGACATAGGACATAATCGAATATCCACGGGAGTCATTGGTGAACACCCGATCGCTAGAGACCGCCTCTCCGTTATAGTCCCCCAAGTGACCAAGGCCCAGCAAATGGCTGAATTCGTGTATAAAAACCGATCTATAGTTCGTAATCGCGTAGGGATCATCCAGATCGAATTTATCCAATTCAAAGCTGATATCCGGATGATCCTGATAGTGATCGCGATCCGTGAACAGCAGGCTCAACCCCAGATCGGCCGAAGCTGCAGCAAACTCCGTGCCTCCAAAGAACCAGTCCCAGCCGTCGACCCGGTGGATGTTGATATCCCCATCGTCGCCGTCGCCGACCCGAAAGCTGACGTCGATGTTCAACACATCCGCGACATACCGGAACGAGTCTTTGACGATATCTTTGATCCCATCGGGGATCGGATCATCCTCGTCGAAATGCACCTTGATCTGGTTGTTCTTGGGAAACCAGCCATCGCTGCCGAAATTGAATTTTCGCCAATGATCATCAAGGCCACCGCTCCATTCCCAGTAGCCATGACGCAGTTGGTAGACCATGTCATCAAGTGTTCCGAATTGCATTGTGCGCCCTCCTCGCCCAAGGGGCGCCGCCGCACCCCTAAGCCAACAAGGCTACCGGAGGCCGCATCATCATGTGGCGATAGGCGCGGTATCTTTGGCGTGGCGGGCGGCTATCCTGAGACAGGATGGCGCTTGGCCCCTTGGATGTGCAGCAGCATCGCACGCTCCAGCGCCCGCCAGACGCACTCGACACGAGGCGTGTGGCGCAACACCTCTGGTGCCGTGAGCCATACTGGCAACCCGGGTGTCTGCACCTCTGGCAACAGGCGCACCAGATCATCCATTTCGCGGACAAGGCTCACCTGTCCAAAGCCAATGCCGCAGCCCGCGCGCACCATCTCCCAATAGACGGACTGGTTGTCAGTCCGCAGAACAAAGCTGTCCCGAGATGCCTCGACCCCAAGGGCACGCATCCCCCTGAGCAACAGATCACTCCGATCATACCCGATAAGATCGTGATGCTTCAGGTCAGCCATATCCGTCGGATGCCCCTTGCGGGCGAGATAGCTGCGGGCGGCGAAAATCCCGATGGGGATGTCACCAAGGTGGCGGGTGATCATGTCCAACTGCTTGGGCCGGTACATGCGCAATGCGATATCCGCCTCGCGGAAAAGCAGGTTTTCTGTCCGGTCCGATGGGACAAGATCGATGTGAAGACGAGGCGCAGTTTCCCGTAACTCTGCCAATACGGCTGGCAACACATAGTGAGAGATCGCCACCGATGCGGTGATCCGCACGGTTCCAGACAGACCCGGATCAGCTCCCGCAGCCGCGAGCCGCATTTCAGCCGCGGCCTCTGCCATCTTGATCGCGTGCGGTAGCAACGTCCGCCCTGCCTGCGTGATCGCCAGCCCTCTGGGTTGCCGGAAAAACAGCTCCACCCCCAAGGACTCTTCCAGCGCGTGGATCTGCCGGCCTACGGTCGGCTGCGAACTCCCCAGCACGCGAGCCGCGCCTGACAGAGACCCTGCCTGAGCCACGCATGCGAACACCTTGAGCAGGGTCCAGTCCAGATCTTCAATCGGCATCTCCATTCAGAAATGAATATCCAATCTCCAGATTCAGGCAATTTCTATTTCCGAATGAATGCACGAAAATTCTCTCAAGAGTTGAAAAAAGGAGTTTCCAGATGACCGGCACTGTCCTCATCCTCGGCGCCAGCGGCAAGATTGGCCGCCATTCACAAAGCGCATTCAAAGCAGCTGGCTGGACCGTGCGCCAGTATGATCGACACTCCGGCAATATGACCGCGCAGGCCCAAGGGGTGGATGTCATCGTCAATGGCCTCAATCCACCGAACTACCACAATTGGGCCAAGCTGATCCCAGAGATCACTGCCGACGTGATTGCCGCGGCGAAGGCGAGCGGCGCGACTGTGATTATCCCGGGCAACGTCTACGTCTTTGGCGACACGCCGGGACATTGGACCGAGGACACCCCTCACCGCCCCGTCAGCCGCAAAGGACATATCCGCGAGGACATGGAGCGCGCCTATGAAGCCTCTGGCGTCCAGACGATCGTGCTGCGGGCCGGAGACTTCATCTCCTCATCTCCGGGCGAAAATGATCTGATGGGGGTCATCCACATGCGCGCGATCCGCAAAGGCGTCGTCACCGCACTAGGCGCACCGAATGCCATGCATGCCTACACCTATTTGCCCGACTGGGCCGACTGCGCGGTCAAGCTGGCTGAAATGCGCAAACAGTTGCCTGCTTGGAATCACCTGTGCTGCGGAGGCATGAACTTTACAATCTCGGACCTCGCCCGAACGCTGGAGCATGTGACGGGTCGTAGTCTGACCGTCAAGGAATTCGGCTGGTGGCAGATGCGTTTGGCCGCGCCTTTCTGGGAACTCGCCCGCGAGCTCTTGGAAATGCGCTATCTTTGGCAGACGCCCCATAGTCTTGGCTGTGAACGATTGACCGCACTGCTGCCCGATTTCCGCTGCACAGACGTCGAGACAGTCATGACAGCTGGTCTACCCGAGGAAATGCGCACAGAGCATTATCCCCCGAGCGCGACCGTGACGTTGTAAACCACCAGCGACGCCAGATAGGCCAGCGCGAACATGTAGCCGACGGCGACCCACATGTACTTCGCGCTGCCTGTTTCGCGCCGGATCACGGCAAGCGTCGACAGACACTGCGGGGCGAAAATATACCAAGCGATCATCGACAGCGCGGTCGCTAGGCTCCACTGGCTGGCCAGAACAGAGCCGATCGCGCCGTCGTCAATGCCGCCCACCGCATAAACGGTGGCAAGCCCTGCAACGGCCACTTCTCGTGCAGCCATGCCCGGCACGAGGGCGACGCAAATCTCCCAATTAAAGCCGATGGGCGCCATCAAAGGCTCTAGCAGGTGGCCGATCATGGCCGCAAAGCTGTAGTTGATTGCTGGCTCGGTGGCGTCTGCAGGTGCCATAGGAAAGGTCGAAAGGACCCAGATCACGACGCTCGCGGTGAAAATGATCGTCCCCGCACGGCGCAGGAACGCATAGGCCCTCTGCCACAGGCCCAGCAAGACGCCGCGCAGTTGGGGCAGCTTGTAATCGGGCAGGTCCATCATCATGGGCGCGTCCAGCTCGATACGGCGGAACAGCATCCGGCTGGCAAATGCCACGGCCAGAGCACTCACGATCCCCGCCGCATATAGGCCGAACATCACAAGCCCTTGCAGGCCCAAGCCCGGCCCGATGGTCTTGGCCGGAATAAACGCGCCGATCAGCAGGGTGTACACCGGAATACGGGCGGAGCACGTCATCAGGGGCGCAATCAGGATTGTGGTCAGGCGGTCCTTGCGGTCGTCAATGACACGCGCTGCCATGATCCCCGGAATGGCGCATGCAAAGCTGGACAAGAGGGGGATAAATGCCCGTCCGTGCAGACCGGCATGCCCCATGATCCGGTCCATCAGGAACGCGGCGCGGGCCATGTAGCCCAGATCCTCGAGCACCAAGATAAACAGGAACAGGATCAGAATTTGTGGAAGGAAGATCACCACGCCGCCAACGCCCGCGATCGCACCGTCGATGATCAGGCTTTGCAGCAGCCCTTCGGGTACAGCGGCGGCGACCGCAGAGGATAGTCCGTCAAACGCGGCAGAGATCAAGTCCATCACAGGCGCAGCGCCAGCGAAGACCGCTTGAAACATCAGGAATAGCAGAGCCAGCAGGATGATCGGCCCCATGACGGGGTGCAGAACCGCGCTATCGACCAAGGTGGTCAAGCTGCGCTGCGTGTGCGGCATGCGGACGGTGTGCTCGATAATCCGGTCTGCCTCGCGCAATGCGGCACGCAGATCGCTGGCGGCAGGCTCTGTCCACAGGATCGGCCCCGGCACGGCCAGACCATCATCCACAGTTCGATCCAGATGCGCCCAAAGCGCCTGCATTCCGGCCTTACGTACAGCGGTCGAACCGATCACGGGGATGCCGGTTTCAAAGGACATGCGGTCCAGATCAATCTCGATCCCACGGGCACGGGCAATGTCGATCATGTTAACCACGACGATCAGGGGCAATCCGCAGCGTTGCAGCTCTTGGGCCAGTCGCAGGCCGGGCCGCAGGTGGGTCGCGTCGGCGACGACCAGCAGCAGATCGGGGCGCGGAGTGTCTGCACGGTGCCCAAGGATCACGTCGCGTGTGACCACCTCGTCGAGGCTGCGGGCACGCAGGGAATAGGTGCCGGGCAAGTCGATGATGGTCAGCTTGCGGCCTTCGGGCGTGGTTGCGGTGCCGGTTTTACGCTCGACCGTCACACCGGCGTAGTTCCCGACCCGCTGGTTAGCGCCGGTCAAAGCGTTGAAGAGCGAGGTCTTGCCGCAGTTCGGCGCCCCCACCAGCGCCACTTCGATCACTTGATCCGGGACACCGATGGGAAAATCGCGCATACCCACTTACTCCGCCAGAATGGCCATAGCATCGCGGCGGCGCAGGGCAACCGTGGCATTCCCGACCCGCACAGCGATGGGGTCGCGGCCAAAAGGCCCTTCGTGCAGGACTTCCAATTCAGCGCCTTCGATGAAACCCATCTCAATCAGGCGGCGCTCCATCTCTTCGGAGGACAGACGGCCCGTGCCTTCGATCGGCAGGAGACACACGAGGCGGCCGCGAAATCCCTTTCGGGCATTCGACAGGGCGGTGGTCGTTTCGAAAGTGTCGAATTTTCCCATTTCCATGGCGTGACCTCGTGAATGTGTATCCTGAGTTTTTCGATTAGGTTAATCATCCCGACCTTGATCGAGATCAAGCGGCGTTGTTTTTCAGCCCTCTGGGACGGTCAGAGCCTCTGACAGGGCAGAAACCGGCAAATCGAGCCGCGTGATGCCCAATTCCTCCATAAATCTCTGTTCCATGCGGGTCAGAGGGCCCTCTATCACCGCGATATGGCCCGTAGAGGAGCGCTTCACAATCTGGCGAGCAAAGGTCCGAAGCATCTGATCATCGAACCGGCAGCCCACAAACAGGAAGGGACGGCCGGTGCGGCGGGCCTGAACCTCTTCGGGAATCGGGCGCTGGATGTCGATCTCGGTCAGGACTTCGACGTAGTCACTGTCGGACAGGAGGAAGCTGGAGCCTTTGGCGGCGCGGCCATGGGGTTTGTACACCAGCGTCTCCCACTCGGGATCGGGGGCGTCGATTTCGGTGCCCGCGCTGTCATAGGTGCGGGTGAAGATGTCGATCCATTCGCCATTGCGGCTGACCCCTTGGACAAGGCCCCAGTTCCCCGGCTTCATGGCGTTCAGCAGACCGTCATCGTACCAGACATCGACGACCATGGGCGGCTTCACCCGCGCGATCCAATCGTAGATCGGGTTGGCCCCTGCTCCACTGTCCGCAAAGGCGCGCTGGACAATGTCGATCAGGGTCGCGCGGAATTTCCGGCTCTCGACATATTGGGCGACGGACCACATGTTGCCAGAGGCACGGCGGGGCGCGCGCACTTCGGCCTCAATCTTAGCGCAGAGGGCTTCGGGCGTGGTGGGCGCGGTGCCGCCGGACAGCGCCGAAACGCCCGGCCCCAAGTAGGCAATGCGTTTGCCGCCAGCGACTTCGTTCATTGCCTCTTCGAGGATATCCAGATCAGACATGGCTCAATCCTCGTCCGCGGTGGTCAGGCGGCGGGCCTCGACCGTGATGGGCAGTTGGGGGTCTTCGTCAAACTCGGGCATGGCAAAGACCCAACCGTTCGCCAGCTTGGCCCAACCGCCCCACAGCTCGGGCTTCTCCATCTCGACGATCATCTCTTCGAGGTCCTTCTTGGGCACATAGGCCTCGAGGCCCTTGGGGGTTCTGCGGATCATGACCTTCATTGGGCGGGCTCCTTTTCGGGGCGGGTAACGATGTGGGATTGCAGATCACTGCTGCCAGTCAGGCGGGCGCGATCAGGGTCTGCGGGGGTCAGTTCGCGTTCACGCATGCCGACGATGCTGCCGCGCCCCACGAAATCGACCGCATAGATGTAGAACTGCTGCAAAAAGACGCCGATATCGCGGACGTAGCCTTCGTCGCCTTTGCGCACGACGGTTTCGCCGATCTCTTTGCCGACCATGGTGCCGTCGTTCTTGACGTTCTTCTTGGAGATCACCTTGTCCCCCGGCGCGAAGGCCGGATCACGGTAGACCTCGATTTCACGATCGTCTGTGGACATGGGTCAAACTCCTTCTTTCAACTGTTGGAGACGCAGAGCGGCGGTCTCTCGGATGATGTCTTCGGGGTCGTTCAGCAGGGCTTGGGCATCCTCGGCACTGCCTTCTTCGGCGACCACATGACGGACGCGCAGGTCTTCGTCCCCGACGAACAGGCTGGGACGGCGCAGGGCGGCCTCGCGCCGGACCAAGGGGTCCGGATCGTTGCGGAACCGGTCGAGCCAGCGCTCACCGATGCGACGGGCCACGATGCGGCGGATTTCGGGGTCCGCGTCTGGGATCATCACCGGCAGCATCCCCGCCTCGGCGCGCCGTGCCACGATCGAGCGGACATAGCTGTCCTCGTCCGAGCACATGGGAAGTAACCGTTCCAAGGGCAGCCTGTGGGCCACGGCGATCCGCACGCGGCGGTCAGGGTCTTTGATCTTGCGCTCGGCGTGCTGGCGCGGCAGGCGCAGGACCGCCATCGCGCGCACCCCTGCATCTCCGTCCGTCAGCAAGCGGTTCAGCCGGAAAACCGAGGCCACCCGCGCAGCATTCATCCGCGTTTCGAAATAAGGGTGGCTCAGGCATTCGTCCGCGTGGTCGGGATTGAGCAGAAAGAACCGCTCGATCCGCTTGGCATACCGGTCATGGGCACAGGCCCATCCCTGCCCGCATTGTCCCCGATCCATCAGATCGCGGTAGCGGCAGGCGGCGCAGTCCAGGGCGTTGCCCTGCCAGTCGACCGGTGCGGGACCTTCGGGCATCGGCTCAGGCCGGCACGCAGGTTTCAGGCACCGGACAGACCTCGGCGCATTGCGGGGTGTCGTAGCTGCCCTTGCATTCGGTGCAGAGTTCCGGGTCGATGATGTAGGTGTCGCTTTCGAACTTGATCGCAGCGTTGGGGCATTCGAATTCGCAGGCACCACACACGGTGCAATTGGACTGGATAATCTGAAGGGCCATGCGGGTCTCCATTCGAGGGAAAGGGATCGATCCTGGCGGCGCGGGAGGGCGCGCCGCCCCTGCGGTGTCTGGACTTAGGCGGTTTCCACCTCGGTCGCGGGAAGGCCCCGACGTGCCCGATAGACAGCCGAGACTGCGGTCTCGATGTAGTCGTAGGCGTAGTCCTGAATGGCGGTGATCCCCGCCTTTTCCAGATCCTCGCGCGGGCAGTCGCCGATTTTGGCACAGAGAATGGTGTCGATCCCCTCGAGGGTTTTGATCACCAATTCCAGCTTGTCCTCTTCGCCGTAGCCGCCCACGCAGTAGTTGTCGCAGCGGCGGTGGGTGACAAAGCGGACGCCCTCGGCATCGACTTCGAAAATCTGGAACTCGGTCGCGTGACCAAAGTGCTGGTTGATGCGCCCGCCGCCCTTGGTGGCGACAGCAACGAGCAGAGCTTCTGCCTCGTCTGCCACAGCAGCATCGGTTTCAGCCTTGGCCACGGCAGCAGCGTTCCGGCGATCCTCGCGCTCTTTGGCGACCCACTCGCGATAAGTCTCGCGCTTTTCGGGATCGTAAGTGACCTCGTCGGGGACCAAATCCATGGTGAATTCCTGACCGCGATCCTCGCCAAGCAGACCAACAGCGTCGGCACGGCATTGGCGGCAATGCTTCATCAGGTTCGCACCGCCCGCGCAGGCATCCTGCAACTTCTTCAACTCCGCGGCAGTTGGGCCGCGCTGCCCCTCAAGCCCAAAGACCGTCCCATGCTCGGGCGCCGAGATCAGTGGCATGATGTTGTGCAAGAAGGCCCCGCGCTTTTTGACCTCTTTGTTCACCTCGAGCAGGTGCTCGTCATTGATGCCGGGGATCATGACCGAGTTGACCTTCACCAGAATGCCGCGCTCGTGCAGCATATCCAGCGATTGCATCTGGCGTTCGTGCAGGATCTGGCTGGCCTCGAGCCCTGTGCGGCGTTTGTGTTCGTAGAAAATCCAAGGATAGATCTTGGCGCCGACCTCGGGGTCGATCATGTTGATCGTCAGGGTCACGTGGTCGATGTTCATATCCAGCAGGTCATCGACATGATCGGGCAGCGCCAGACCGTTGGTTGAGAGGCACAGCTTGATGTCGGGCAGCGTTTCCGCCACGCGCTGGAAGGTTTCCTTGGTCTTGCGCCAGTCATAGGCGCTGTCCCCCGGCCCTGCGATCCCCAGCACCGACAGCTGCGGGATTTCGTTGGCCACCGCGATCACCTTGCGCGCGGCCTGTTCGGGTGTCAGGCGTTCCGAAACCACACCAGGGCGGCTTTCGTTGGCGCAGTCGTATTTGCGGTTACAGTAGTTGCACTGGATGTTGCAGGCGGGCGCGACCGCCACGTGCATCCGTGCGAAATAGTGATGAGCCTCTTCGGAGTAGCAGGGGTGGTCTTTGACCTTTGCCCAAGTTTCCGGATCCATGTCCTCGGGCGCGTCGGACGATCCACAACTGGACGAAGAACACCCCTCGGACTCAAGCGCCTTGGTCAGGCTGTCCTTTGATCCGACCGAAAGGCCGTTAAGTGAAATCACATTGGCGGTCATTGGCGTTTCCTCGCTGTTGCGTCACTGGTCCTGTCTGTCTGAATTGATCCAGCAACGAAGAGGCCAAGCGAGTAACCCCCTGATATCCCGTCTTTTGTCGTTTCCATTGTCCGGTGTCCGACAATGCACCTGCAGCATAGGGACAAAAGCAAACGCGCGGGGCCATGGGGCCACCGCGCGCTGCTCTGGGGTATTTCTGAGGTGCTTTAGATTTTGCGGACCTCCACGTCGTATTTCTGCAAGGCATAGGCGATCTGGCGGGGTGTCATCCCCAGAAGCCGCGCGGCCTTGGCCTTGACCCAGCCCGCCTCTTCCATTGCGGCGATCAGCTCGTCCCGCTCGGTGTTGGCGGTTTTCTTGCGCACAAGGCCGCTGGCTTCGCGCTCTGGTTCTTCTTCGATCTCGGACTCATCCTCGATAGGTCGTCGCCGGACGCTAGGGGTCAGAACGCTGCCCACGGAGAGGCCCCCGATAGGCGAGGCCCCCTCTTGCAGCCGCCAGAGTTCGGCAGACAGGCACGACCCCTGATTACAGGCCAGTTCACGCCCCAAGACCACGGCACCGTTGGACAGCGCCGCTGCCCTGTTCACGCAGTTCTCCAGCTCTCGCACGTTGCCTGGAAACTTGCATTTGCAAATGGTTTCAAAGGCATTCGGGGCAAAGCGCACCTCTGTCCCGTTCGTTTTATTGAACCGATCGAGGAAAAGTTGCGCCAAGGGGCGGATGTCCGAGGGACGCTCTCTGAGCGGCGGCAAAACGATGGGGACCACGCAAATACGGAAGTAAAGGTCCGCGCGGAACAGCCCCCGCGCAACAGCATCTTCCAGATCGCGGTTGGTGGCCGCGACGATGCGGGTATCGACCTTAATAGTCTTGGTCCCGCCGACCCGCTCGAATTCCCCTTCCTGCAGGACACGCAGGAGTTTCGTCTGAAAGGTCGGGCTGATCTCGCCGATCTCGTCTAGGAACAGAGTGCCACCGTCCGCCAACTCGAAACGCCCTTTTTTCAGGGTGTTAGCACCGGTAAAGGCGCCCTTTTCGTGGCCAAAGAGTTCCGACTCCAGAAGTGTTTCCGACAAGGCCGCACAGTTCACACGCACGAACGGCCCTTTGCTGCGGTTCGACTGACTGTGAACGGCGCGGGCGAACAACTCTTTGCCCGTCCCGCTTTCCCCGCGCAGCAGAACCGGCGTTCGGGTTGCCGCCACGCGCTTCACCTGCGCAATCACATCGGCAATCGCGGGGCTGTCGCCAACGATGCCTTCGACCTTGACGCGTACCGGTTTATCCCCGCGCTGCTCGCTGATGCTTTGCAGCAGGCGGCGGGTATCGGCTTGGGCGCGCTCTCGGTCACGGGCAATCAGGCGGCGGAACCGCAACGCCTGCTCCAGCAACGACGCCACCATGGTGAGCACGCGCACATCCAGATCCGACTGCCCTGCCCGCGGGCTATCATGGCTGCGGAACGCGGCCAGCACCCCAAGAACAAAGTGGCTCTGATCCGGATCGCGCAAGGGCACGGCGATCATGGTCTGGCCCGTCCCTCGCAATCGGGGTGGAACGGCGCCCGCGCCGAACTCTTCTTCCAGATCAAAGGACACCAGAGGCACCCCTGATTTGAACATCAGCCGCGCCACTTTGGTCGGCAAAATCTCTGATGGTTCAGTCCCGACGGACATCGGGAACGTGGTGGCCGCAATCACATAAGGATTTGTTTCCTTTGGCCTATTTGCACTGTCAGACCTGCGCTCTGACAACAGTGCCAGAACCCCGTGTTTCAGGTCCAAAAACGATGACAAGACATTCAAAATCTCCGGCACAACCTCGATCGGATCGGGGGCCGTGGCAAAGGTCTTGGCTATCGCGTAAATCGCGTCCAGCGCCATGCTATTTGTTGCACTGCGTGCGATGTCTGCTGGCTTTGAGGCGCTGTCACCGGTCACGGTGGCGGCGTCTTCGGGCTTGCTCTCCAAATCAATCATCCTCGAAGCGTCCTATCTGGCAGCTCCTCCCATTGAATTGCGACGTCTGTGGCCCTCCTCCAAAGGCCGCCACACGGGCAGAAGTCGCAGTTCCAGACTAGCAGAGGCGCTGTTTCTCGACCCGACGATGTTGCGCAAAAACCCCAAGTTTTGTTGAACGAAACTGTGATCGCCCGTTCCCTAAGCAGTCTGATCGCCGAGGAACGACATTCTTGTGGGATCGGGGGGCCTCAGGCCTCGGCGGCGATGGCTTTGCGGCGGCGGTCATAGGATGAGCCGAGTCCCAAAGCGACTCGGTACTTGGCAACGGTGCGGCGTGCGATCCGCAGGCCAGAACTGCGCGCCAGCGTGACGATCTGGTCGTCGCTCAGCGGATTGGAACGGTCTTCGGCGCCGATCACCTCTTGGACAAAGTTAAGCGCGCGGTCCCGAGACACAGCCGCCCCGCCCCCCGTCGCTTTGACCGCCCGCGCAAAGAATGCCCGCAGTGGCAGGGCGCGGGTCGGCGTCTGGATCATCCGCCCCGAGAGTGCCCGACTGACCGTCGAGGCATGTAGGCCAACCTCGGCCGCTACATCCTCTAGGCTCAGGGGCTCTAGATAGGCCGGTCCGCCATCCAGAAACGCGCCCTGCCGCGCGACCAGAACAGCTGCCGAGCGCAGCAAAGTGTCCCCACGCCGCTCCAACGCCTGCGCGAGTTCGCGTGCTTCGTTCAAGGCGCGGCGACGGTCGGCGGCGGCATCCTCGTCCAAAGTGCCATCCTCCATACGTTCATCCCGCACTGTGATCGTGGCAGAGGTCGCACGATTCAACTCGACCACCCAGCCATCGTCCGTTTTGGTGGCGATCAGATCAGGGGGGAAAACAGGCGCAGGCGTGTGGTCAAAGGCCATCCCCGGTTTCGGCGAGAACGCCCGCAGCTGCGCCACGATTTCTGGCAAGTCGCTCAGATCACAATCGCACAGATCAGCCAGTTCAGCGTGGCGATTCTGGGTCAGCATGTCCAAGTTGTCGATCAGCGTCTCCAGCTCCCACGTCAGCACATCAGCTTCGCGGGCCTGAATCCGCATACAATCCGCCAGATCGCGAGCAAACAGGCCCGCGGGTTCGAACTCTTGCAAAACCTTTAGAGTGCTTTCGGCCCGTGCGATGGGCACGCCCGCCTGCAAAGCAACGGTTTCAACGGTCTGCCCCAGCCACCCCGACGGCTCCAACGCCTCGGCAAAGCGCAGGGCGATCATATGATCTGCGGGCGCGGAAAAGGCCTGCTCGATCTGGTCAGCCACATGGGCCATCAAACTAGGACGGTCCGAGGCGACACTGGCAAGGGCGTCAAAATCTTCGGCCCCACGCGCGGCCAGCGCACTTGGGGGGGCGTAGTCGACATAGGGGTTGGCCTGCGCCCGTTCGGCCAGATAATCGGACAGGTCGCTTGATGACATGCCCAGAATGGCCAGTGACTGCAGCATCTGCCGACCCATCTGCATCGTCTGGCGTTGCGAGAGCGTCTGAGCAAATTCCATGAGTCCTACCCTATCATGCGGCCTTGTTTTCTTGGGCATCCTGCGGGTCGGCCGCTGCGGAATTTCCGCAGGATGCTGGGAAATGCAGCAGATCTATCTGGCACAGATCACTTGGCCGACCGCAGCCAGCTTTGGCCCGACGCCGTGCGCCTCGCCTTCGGTGACGGACCGGACCTGCCCGTCTTGCAAGGTCACGACCTGATGGCACAAGCGGCGGATCTCTTCGGGGGCGTGACTGATGTAGATCATCGGGATTTGGGTCTGGCGCTGCACCCGTGCGATCAGGTCCAGCGTACGCGCCTTCAAAGCGGGATCGAGCGCCGAGACGGGCTCGTCCAGCAGCAGAAGTTCAGGTTCCGCCATCAGCGAACGGGCAATGGCAACACGCTGGCGTTCGCCGCCTGACAGCCGTAAAGGGCGGGCGTTCAGCAGGTGGGTCAGGTCGAGCGCCTCAATCACCTCGTGCCAGAAAACCGTGCCTCGGTTCTGCGAACCATAGGCCAGATTGCGTTCGACGGACATGTGCGGAAACAGAAGCCCGTCCTGAAACACCACACCGATCCGGCGCTGCGCGGGAGGGACATTCAGGCCAAGGGTGCTGTTGAACAAAGGCCGCCCCGACAGGGAAATGCACCCCTGCCGCGGTTTCAGATGTCCAGCGAGGCAAGAAAACAGTGTCGACTTCCCCGACCCAGAGCGGCCAATCAACCCCGTGATCCCGACTGCAGGCAGCGACAGGTTCACATTCAGATGAAAGTCCCCTTGGCGGTGGTTCAGGCGCAGATCGATCATGCGGGCACCTCTTGAAGGCTGGTGCGGCGGGCGATGGCCTCGGACGCGAGCAGCGCACCACCGGCCAGAACGAGCGACAAGATGCACAGGCGCAGGGCCGCCGCATCGCCGCCGGGGCTCTGGGTCACGGTAAAGAGCGCGAGCGGCAAAGTCTGGGTCTTGCCCGGAATGTTGCCCGCCAGTGTGATGGTTGCGCCGAATTCACCGACCGCGCGAGCGAAGGCCAAGGTCAGCCCCGTCAGAATGCCCGGCGCCATGAGCGGCAATGTAACAGTGAAGAATACCCGCAGTTCCGACGCACCAAGGCTTCGGGCAGCGCGGGCCAAACGGGGGTCAATCGCCTCGGCCGATTGGCGAATGGCGCGGACCATCAACGGAAAGCCAACTACCGCGCAAGCAATGACAACGGCGCTCTCGGTGAAGGCGATACGCAGGCCAAGCAGATCATAGAGCGGCCCACCGATCAGCCCTTTGCGCCCAAGCAAGAGCAGCAACAGATACCCCAGCACCACGGGCGGCAGCACCAAAGGCAAATGGACAAAGGCATTGAGCAGCCCGTGACCGGGGAAGCGTTTCACCCCCAGTACCCAACCGAGGCCAATCGCGAAAGGCAAAGCCCAGAGCACCGCCAAGGACGACGCCCTTAGGGACAGGACCAGTGCCGACATTTCGGTGGGGCTTAGGCCGAACATCACATGCCCTCCGGTCCGGTCACGAACCCATAGCCTGCCAGAACGTCCTGCCCCTCGGGCGACATGAGATAGGCGGTCAGGGCCATCGCGCCAACGGCGTCTTCGCCTTGGGCGACCGGTGCGATCAGGTATTGGATGGGGGGATGACTGTCCTTGGGTAGGCGGGCGACGATGGAGACGCCCTCGTCCAGCGCGGTATCGCTGGAATAAACCAAGCCATAGGCCGCCTCTCCGGTCGAGACCGCCGTTAGGGTCGCTAAGGTATTCCTGACGGGGACGAAGCCGTCTTGGATGCCGTCCCACACCCCAAGTGCCTGCAAAGAGGCTTTGCCATAGGCGCCAACAGGGGCGCTTTCGGGGTCGGCCATGACGAAATTCTCAACGTCTAGCGCTGCGGGCAGGTCGGCAGGCGCGATAGAAGCCGCGCCCTTGGGCCCGATCAGCACCAGAGCGTTCGACATCAATTCCAGCACCGCGTCTTCTTGCACCAGACCAGCGTCGATCAAGTAGGTCATCCACTTGGGGTTGGCCGAGATGAACAGATCCGCCGGTGCGCCCTGTTCGATCTGGCGGGCCAACCCGCCCGAAGCGCCATAGCTGGTGACCGCTGCGATGCCCGACTGGCTGATCGCCGCGTCCACCGCCCCGCTGGTCGAGGCCGCCGCAAGCAGCGTCGGCTCTGCCACAGCGGGGGCCGTGAGCAGCGAACAGATCGCGACCGCGGCGCGCAGCATCACCCCGCGCATCATTCGACCGCCAGTTTCAAGCTGTCGATGCCGACGAATTTTGCCTTCAGTTTGGCTTCTTCGTCTTTGAAAACCTTGAAGACTTTCTCTTTCAGCGGGGTGCTCTCGATGAAATCGCTGTACGCTTTGGCCAAAAGCGCCCGCGCCTCTAGGAACAGGGCGTCATTGTCTTTGCCCGCTGCATCCAGATCGCGCAGATAGGTGCCAAAGCGCTTCATGATGTGCAGGCGCGAGACGTTGACGATCTCTTGCTCGTAGGGCAGCAGCAGGTAGGTAAAGATATCTTCGGCCGAAGACAATTTGCCGATGTGGTCCAGAACGCCGTTCTCTTCGAAATCCTTGGGCATGGTCTTAACTCCTGTTGCGTGTGAAATCAGTGGGGCAGTCGATCCTGATGGACCGAGCAGCTGTCGGTTTTGGTGGTGGGCGCGCTGCGGTCCAGCGCCGCACCAGTGCGGTCGCGGGCGGCCAGTCGCGCCTCTAGGAAGGCGATACGGTCCGTCATCTGGGCCAAGGCCCGGCCGACGGGATCGGGGATCAGATGGTGGTTCAGGTCGACACGGTAGGTCTGGCTGACAGGGCGGTCGGTTTGCACGATCCGCGCGGGAATGCCGACTACGGTGGTTTCGGCGGGGACTTCCTCGACCACAACCGAGTTTGCACCCACACGGGCCCCTGCCCGCACGGTGATTGGCCCCAGAATTTTCGCACCCGCTCCGACCATTACCCCATCTTCAAGCGTGGGATGGCGTTTTCCGGGCGACCAAGACACGCCGCCAAGGGTGACACCGTGATAGAGCGTCACGTCACGCCCGACTTCGGCGGTTTCCCCGATCACGACGCCAGAGCCGTGGTCGATGAAGAAGCCAGCCGCAATTTTAGCTCCCGGATGGATGTCGATGCCTGTGGCCGCGCGGGCCAGATAGGACAGCAGTCGCGCGGCGAATTTCCACTTGGCTGTCCAAAGCTTGTGGGCAATCCGGTGGGCGACAATCGCATGCAGGCCCGGATAGGTCAGCGCGGTTTCGATCCGGCCTCGGGCCGCGGGGTCGCGGTCACGGATGGCGGCAAAATCGCTGGCGACGAGCTGGCGAAAGGTCATACTCGGCGCTCCTCTGGGCTAGCGGCCAGAACGCGGGTCAGTCGGGCGACCATGCGCGCCAAGTCTTCGGGCGTGGCGCTGCGTTTCACTTTGACCGCATGACGGCGCAGTAATGGCCGCAGGCGTTCGGCGATGTCATCTGTGGCGGGCAGACCCGCTGCCTCCAGAGCGGCGCGCAGGCCCGCGATGCCGGAATGTTTGCCAATCACGATCTGACGCTCGCGTCCGAACCGCGCGGGGGCACAGCGGGGGTCCTCATAGGTGTCTGCACATTTCAGGATGGCATCGACGTGGATACCGGCCTCGTGGGCAAAGACCATCTCGCCGGTGATCGGCTTGGCGGGGGGCAGAGCGCGGCCAGAGGCCATGGCGACAGTCAAAGACAGCGCGGGCAAGGCGCGCAGGTCGATGCCTGTGGCGATCCCGTTGGCTTCGAGCGCGGCAGCGACTTCTTCCAACGCGGCGTTTCCTGCCCGTTCGCCAAGCCCGTTGACGGTGACGGAGAGATGGGTCGCCCCTGCATGGGCGGCCATCATGGTGTTGGCCGAGGCCATGCCGAAATCATTGTGGGCGTGAAATTCGATGGGCAGAGGGATGCGCGAAGTCAGGTCCGCCACCAGACGGTAGGCCGCCATCGGGTCCAGAATGCCCAAGGTATCGGCCAGCCGGAACCGGATCGCGCCCGCGGCGGCGGCCACTTCGGCCAGTCGGACCAGAAATTCGGGATTGGTGCGGCTGGCATCTTCGGCGCCGATGGACACCTCTAGGCCACGCTCGGTCGCACAATAGACCAGTGCCGCCGTCTCGGTCAGGATCCAATCGCGGTCGCGGCGCAATTTGCCTTCGAGCTGGCGGTCCGAGGTCGGAACAGCGAAGTGCACGCGGCGGACGCCGGTCTTCTGGGCCATGTCCAGATCGCTCAGGCGCAGGCGGCACCAGACCACAGGGGTCGCCCGCCGCAGTTCCGTAGCCAAGGCGCGGATTTCGGCCAATTCCTCGTAACCCATAGCGGCTACACCGAGTTCGATCTCGGCCACGCCCGCGTCGTCCAACGTGCGGGCAATGGCCAGTTTTTCGGCCAGAGAAAAGGCCACGCCCGCCGTTTGCTCGCCATCCCGCAGGGTGGTGTCGCACAAGGTCACCGGCAGTGGGGTCTGGATCGGAGCAAACAGCGTCATGGCACTCTCCTTAGGCGTAAGCGGGGGTGAAGCCGCCGGGCTGTGCGCCCTCTTCGGACCAGAACGGGGACATCTGGCGCAGGCTGGCGATGATGCCCGGGACCACTTCGAGCACGCGGTCGATGTCGGCTTCGGTCGTCTCACTGCTGAGCGAGAACCGGATCGCGCCGTGGGCTGCGGTAAAGGGAATGTCCATCGCCCGCAGCACGTGGCTGGGTTCCAGAGAGCCCGAGGTGCAGGCCGACCCGGACGAGGCTGCAATCCCCGCTTGGTTCAGCTTCAGCAGGATCGCTTCGCCTTCGATATATTCAAACGCGATGGTCGAAGTGTTGGGCAGACGGTCCAGCGGATCACCGGTCACAAAGCAGTGGCCGACAGTCTCTAGCAGGCCCTTTTCCAGCTTGTCGCGCAGAGCGATCATGCGGGCGGTGTCTTCGGCCATCGAGCC
Organism: Alphaproteobacteria bacterium; assembly: GCA_030433335.1. Lineage (GTDB taxonomy): Bacteria > Pseudomonadota > Alphaproteobacteria > Rhodobacterales > Rhodobacteraceae > Donghicola. The sequence continues at coordinate 61,876 of JAUILL010000010.1, forward strand.
TAGGGCCATCTCAGCTGCAACGCCCAAGCCGATGATTGCAGGCGCATTTTCGGTGCCCGCCCGACGACCGCGTTCCTGGTGGCCACCCCGCAGGAGCGGGCGGAACCGCGTTCCCTTGCGCAGGTAGAGCGCACCCAAGCCTTTGGGCCCGTGGAACTTGTGCGAGGACAGGGATAGCATGTCGATGTCGGTGGTTTTCAGGTCAATCGGCAGCTTGCCCACAGCCTGAACCGCGTCCGTGTGGAACAGGGCGCCGACTTCGTGGGCCAGTTCCGCCAGACCGTCCACGGGGAACACCGTTCCAGTCTCGTTATTGGCCCACATAAAGCTGACCAGAGCGACCTTTTCCGACAGCGCCGCGCGATAGGCATCAATGTCCAGACGGCCCTGTTTGTCCACGGGGATGCGGTGGACGACCACGCCTTCGTGCTTTTCGAGCCAATCGCAGAGCGACAGGATCGCCGGGTGCTCGACCATCGAGGTGATGATCTCGTTCCGACCTTGCATCACCTGCAAAGCCGAGCGGATTGCGGTGTTGTTCGACTCCGTCCCGCCCGAGGTAAAGATGATCTCGTGGTCGAATTCCGCGCCGATCAGAGCCTGCAGGGATTTGCGAGCCTTGCGCAGAGCGCCGCCAACTTCCGCGCCAAAGGCGTGGATCGACGAGGCATTGCCGAACTGCTCGGTGAAATAGGGCAGCATGGCGTCCACAACTTCGGGAAAGACGCGTGTGGTGGCGTTGTTGTCCAGATAGACAGGGGTCATCGCAGGCGTCTCCTCAGGTTTTCGCGACGGGCATCACGCGGACCATGCGGCCCAGAGCTTCGGTGATCTTCTTTTGCAGGCCGCCAAGGGTGTGGCTGGCCAGCTGGCAGCCCGAGCACGCACCGGAAAGGTGGACAAGCACGAGGCTGCCTTCCATATCGACCAGCTCCACATCGCCGCCATCGGCGTTAAAGACAGGGCGCATTTCCTCGATAATCTTCGAGACAACGATCGCCTCTTTGGCAGGGCTGTATTTGGTCGGTGCTTCGGCGACCGCGACGGGTGCGGGGGCCGGAGCGGGTGCAGGCGCAGGCATTGCGATCTGGACCGGCGCAGGCGCGGCAGGGGCTGCTGCGGGCGCGGGCTTCAGGTCAGGGATGACAAAACCGGTGGCTTTCTTTTTCACGGGCTTCGGAGCCGCGCCAAAGACATAGGCCTCGTCCGCTGCGATCAGCCCTTCGGCAACCATGGCCTTGTTGGTGTCCGCCAGCAGCTCTTCCAGCGGTTCGCGGCAGGAGTTACAGCCGCCGCCCGCTTTGGTGTAAAATGTCACCATCTCCAGCGTGGTCAGCTTGTTGGTGCGGATGGCGCGTTCGATCATTCCCGCATCGACGCCAAAGCATTTGCAGATCAGCGCGCCCTCTTCGTGGTCGTCATCCTCCAGCGTCTCGCCGGTATAGGCGGCGACGGCGGCGGTCAGTGCCTCTTGGCCCATGACAGAGCAGTGCATCTTTTCGGGGGGCAGACCGTCAAGGAAATCGGCGATGTCCTGATTGGTCAGCTTGCGGGCTTCGTCGATGGATTTGCCAATGATCAACTCGGTCAGTGCCGAGGACGACGCAATCGCCGAGCCGCATCCGAATGTCTGGAATTTGGCATCCTCGATGATGTTCGTCTCGGGGTTCACCTTCAGCATTAGCTTCAGCGCATCCCCGCACGACAGAGAGCCAACCTCGCCCACAGCGTTGGCGTCTGCCAGCGCGCCCGCATTGCGGGGGTTGAAGAAGTATTCTTTGACCTTGTCACTATATTCCCACATCGGGCGCGGCTCCTCTTAGCAGAACGATTTGCCGCAGCCGCAAGAGCTGGAGGCGTTGGGGTTTTCGAACACGAAACCGGACCCTTCGAGGCCGGTGACAAAGTCGATGGTGGTGCCCGACAGATGGGCCTGGCTTTCGGGGTCGATCAGGATGGTGACTTCGCCCGCTTGGACGATGGCGTCATCGGGCTGTTGCTCTAGTTCCAGAGCCATGCCGTATTTCAGGCCGGCGCAGCCGCCGCCTTGCACCATGACACGCAGACCGGCCACGGGCTGTCCTGCCCCATCAATGGCGGTCTTGATTGCGCTGCGGGCGGGTTCGGTAATCTCGATCATAGCACGCTCCTGTTGGATAAAAGGGATTTGCCATAGGTCCAGCAAGGAAGGGGCCAAGCGTCAGGGGCACGCAATTTCAACGGGTTAACCGGAAGCCGACAATTGCCATTGGCGACAATGGCGGGTTTGTGACACTTCTTTTCGAAAGGGATGTTCGGGGGGATCAGTCTTCGTCCGCCGCGTCCAGATGGGACAGCATCCACGCACCGCCAAAGCGGTCTTTGGGATCGAGCGTTGCAGCGTGGGTCAGGTAGGCCTCGGCCAAGGGACGATCCCCTAGGCGGGCGGCGCAATAGCCTAATGCGACCAGAGCCTGCATATAGAGGCCCGGCGCAAATTCCATAGCCGAGAAATCGGCGTCCCCTGCCCTGACCTCGCGCCAGTCCGCTGCGATATTCAGACGGCGGGCGGCGTGGATCAGGACGTGGGCGGCTTGGTCCTGCGCAGAGGCGTAATCGTGGGTGTAAAAGTAGAACCGGTAAGCGGCGAGCCGCACGTCGGGGTCATCCGGTGCCTGCTCTAGGGCACGGGCAATGGCCGCCGCGCTTTCCAACGGGCGGGTGCGGGCCGCTTCGGCACCGCTGAGCAAGGTTTGGAAATCAGTCGGGGGCAAAACAGTCGGCTCGTTCCGGACAATCGTCGCAGGTCGGCGACAGGCACAGGCTGAATGCCGCGTCCGAGCAGATCTGGCGGTAAAAGAACTTCTTCCAACGCATATTCGCGTGGTTCGCCGCAGCAAGGCCCGGCAGATGGCGTCGGATCATCGCGCTCAGGTAGGCACGGTTCGGCAGGCCCAGATCCTCCCACAGGTGGCGGGTCTCCATGGCGCGGCGCGAGATGATGGCCGACAGCCAGCGCGCCTCGGGCGTGCCCGCTTCGGATTTCCACAAGATCAGCGTCGCAATGGCCTGCTGGTCCGAGGGGCGGTCTGGCGCGGGCAAATGCAAATCCGGCAACAAGGCATTGGGCAACCACTTGTCCCGCAGTTCGGTCAGGTCAGCCCCCGACAGGCCAAGCCGGTCGGTCAAAGGGCCCTGCCCCGCCGCCCGCTCGGCCATGGCGTGCTCGAGGATATACATGATGTCCGCGCCAAACAGCGCACTTCCGGCCAAAGCCGGAGGCGCGACGGGCTGATCAGTCGACGGCCGCATGGGTCTGACAATCCGAGGGGCAGACACGGGCGCAAGCGCCGCAGCCAATGCAGTTCTCGGGGTGGATCATGGACATGACGCTCTTGATGATCTCGTCCTCGACATCGTCGTATTCGTCGGTGCCGGGGCGGACCATTTCTCCGTCCTCGGTCAGACCGTGCAGAGTCATCACATCGCGGCCGCAGACCTTGAAACAACGGCCACAACCGATGCACTTCTCGGGGTCAATGTTGGTCAGGAACTCGGGGACGTATTCGGCCCCGCCACGGGTATAGGCAACCATTGGCATCGGATCAGGCCTCCGCTGCGGCTTTCTTGGCCGCCTTGAGGGCGCGGCGCGCCTCGGTCAGTTCTTTGAACACCGCGAAAGTGTGCTCGGCCACTTCAGGGATTTTCTCCCAATCGGTGGGCAGCTCTTCCGACAGGTCATGCAGGGCCATCTTGGCTTCGGTCGAGCGCATGGACAGCTTTTTGACCTTGGTTTGTAACTCTTCGACGCTCATGACAGCTTCCTTTTAACGGGTTTCTGAGGGGCCGAGCGCAGCCAGCGGGACATGGGTGTCCGCCCTGCAGAGGGCTTGAGCACCAAGGGGGGCCGCGGCGCGCGGGGCGTTTTGGGGGTGGGCAGAGGCGAAATCTGGATCATGACTTAACCCCGCGCCGCTTCTGGATATTTGTCGATGGTGTCGACCGCGCTGGTCACCATCTTGTCACCCGCCTCGGCCAGTTTGGCCCAGGTTTCAAAGCCGAAACGGTGGATGTCGCGCAGATGTTTGGACACCACCACCAGCTTGCCTGCGATCAGGACGATCCGGCCAAAACCCTCGTGGCTCATCTTCTGCATCTGGCTCGCCATGCAGCCGCTGCGCTTTTCGATCAAGAGGCCGACGGCGTCATAGAACTTGCCCACGCGCCACATCACATCGGGATCGGGGTCGCCAATGATCGGGATTTCGCGGCGCTCGTCTTTGGTCAGGATGAACTCTGCCATGATGTCGGCGTCGGTCTTGTCATCCCACTGGCCATAACTGTCCTCGGCGCGGATCACAGCCGCGAGTTGCTTGAGGAAGTCGCTGTCGACCATCTCGCCCCCGCGGGGCGTATCGAGTGTCTCTGCAGTCATTATACCGTTTCCTCTTCTTCGAAATCTTCCATGAAATCAGGCTTCTGGTAGGTGCCCAGGATCTTCCGCAAGAAGGGCGGCGGGGTGCCGTTCAGCATCTCCTGCACCTGAGCCAGCACGTCGGTGATCGGCTCTGCATCCTTGCGTTTGATCGGGTGGATGCCTGCCTTGACGACCTTGGCCGCCGAGGGCCCGCCAATCGCCAGAGCAAAAAGCAGCGCGCAGCCTTCGAGCGCTTCGACCTTGGGGGTGATCTTGTCATCCTGATCGTCGTGCTTGCCCTTCTGGGCCGTGACGTTCCCGAATTCATGGACGGACAGAAACCGCGATCCGGTCTTCCAGACCTCGAAGACCGCGAATTTCTTGGCCGACCCGAAATGGGCGTTCAGGTTTTCCATATCATTCGTGGCGATGGCCACACGCAGCGGCGTCTCGCCGGGTGCGGGACCATCGGTATCAACAAGACGCAACGTGCGGGACATGTTCGAACTCCTCTGCGATGGGGGCGGCGCCGAATTCCTCTGGACGCGCGCGATGATGGATGGATTGGACGGTGTTCGCGATTTCGTAGAGAAATGCGCGGCTGCCGCGATAGCCGACGCGGCAGGCATCCTGCGCGCCGATACGGTCGAAAACAGGGAAGCCGACGCGGACCAAGGGCACATGCAGGCGATGCTCTGCGTGGCGGCCATGGGAGTGGGTCAGCAGAATTTGCGCGCCGTTCTCTTTGGCGCTGCGCTCAAAATCCCCCAGATCGCCAAGGATCACCTCGTCCGCAGCGACCCGTTCGATCACGGGGGAATGCTGGGTGGTGGTGACGGCGGTGACAATCTCTGCCCCCATAGAGGTCAGAGCATTTGACAGAGAAAACAGCAGATCGGGATCGGCCCCGATGGCCACCTTCAGCCCGCCGGTGTGGAAGTGGGCGTCCAGCGCGGCGTCGATCAGGCGCGAGCGATCCCGTTTGATCGAGGGCGGCGGGTCTTGCATCCCCGACAGCCCCATCAGCGTGCGGACAAAGGCATCGACCGGCTTCAGGCCCGTGACCGATTGGAACACGCGATAGGGCACCATGGCGCGATCCTCGATCAGCTTGGCCGCTTTGCGCATCTGCTCGCCAATGGCGAGGGTAAAGGCGCTGCGGGCCACGTCAGGAATCCGCGCGACAGGCGTGCCCCCCTGCGAGGTGCCGGACCAATCATCGCTGACATGCCCGTCCAGCGAAGTCGAGATGTCGGGCAGCACCAGCGGCTCTAGGCCAAAGGCGCGGACCATGCGGACCAGTTCCTCGATCTCGGCGGGGGTCAGGTGGCTGCCGCACAGCAAGGTCACTTGCCGCAATTCGGGGTCGCGCTCAGTCGAGGGCGGAACCATGGCGTCGATAATCGCCTCGACCGCTTTGGCCCATCCGTCCTGCAATCCCCCGTCGAAATCAGGGGTCGAGGCATAGACGATCTGCGTATCGGCAAAATCGGTTCGGCGGCTGACGATCTCTTTCAGCTCGCCCGGCACATCCTCGCCGCGGGTTTCCGTCAGGGCGGTCGAAGCAATACCTATGAACGCGGGGTTCGACTTTTTCCGCAGGTTTTCAATGGCCTCTTCGATCTGATCCGCGCCGCCAAGGATGGTCGAAACCTCGTTCATGGCGGTGGTCTGCAGGGGCACGGCCTCTTTGAAGTGACGGACCAGATGCACCATGGCAAAGGCGGTGCAGCCTTGGGAGCCGTGGAACAGGGGCACGGACCGCTCGATGCCCAGATAAGCTAGCGCTGCGCCCAAAGGGGCCGAGCTTTTCAGCGGGTTGGTGGACAGGGCGCGTTTGGGGTGAACCAGTTTGGCCATCTCAGCAATCCTCGAAATCGGTGGCAGAGGAGACGAAGGCGGTGACCGGCGCGGGCGCGCTGGACGCAGGCGGCATGGGCGGCACGAGGCTAACCGGACGCCCGACGCCCGCAGGCACACCCGTGACGGGGCAACTGCCGGTGATCGCGGGCAAAACGCGGGTCTCGGTCAGGGGTGTCTCCCACGGCGCAGGCTCGCGCAGCTCTGACCACATGGGGTTGTTCACGGCGCGGTCGATGGCGCGGACCATATCCACCATGCCCATGTAACCGGCGTAGGCTTCATGCTTTTCCTGGTTTACGTCGACCCAAGGCATCTTGGCCTTCAGCGCCACGAACTGGCTGCGACCGCCGGACATCAGTACATCCGCGCCTGCGTCCTTGAGCATCCGGTACATGTCCTTGGGCGCCATGTTCTCGAACATGTGCTTGTCGTCGCCCATGATCTTGACCACGCGGCCTTTGTCATCGTCGGTGGCCTTGCGGACCGAGGTGCCGATGACCTCCATCCCCAATTCCTGAAGGGCCGAAACGACGGACCAAGACTTGTGCCCGCCGGTATAAAGCAGCACGCGCTTGCCAGCGACGCGGGGGCGGTAGGCGTCCAGCTGTTTCCAGACGCGGGTTTCCTCTTCGGCGATAACCTGTTCGCAGCGGTCCAAGAGATCCGCTTCGGCCCCCTGCTCTACCAACATGGCGCACATAGTCCGCAACGCCTGCGAGGTGTCAGATATGCCGTAGAACGAGCCCTCGAAATAGGGAATGCCGTAGCGCTCGTCCAATTTGCGGGCCAAGTTGATCAGCGCTTTGGAGCAGACAAGCATGGTGACTTTGGCGCGGTGGGCCATCGCAACCTGACGGTAGCGCGCATCACCGGTGATCGAACCCAGCACGCGGATACCAAGCTTGTCGAACAGGGGTTTGACCTGCCACAGCTCGCCGGACAAGTTGTAGTCGCCAATGATGTTGACGTCATAGGGCGTGCATTCCTCGGGCTCGATGGAGCCTATTACACCGTCCAGCAGTGCCTCGCCGGCCAGTTTGTTGCCAAGGTTTTTGGACCCCACATAGCCGGGCGCGTTCACGGGCACGCAAGGGGTGCCGAATTTCTGGGTGGCCGCTTTGCAGACAGCGTTGATGTCGTCGCCGATCAAGGAGGGGACGCAGGTCGAGTAAACAAAGACGGCAGGGGGATTGTGGGCCTCGATCACCTCTTTGATCGCGCGGAAAAGCTTCTTCTCGCCGTAGCCCATGACGATGTCGAGTTCGCTCAGGTCGGTGGTAAAGCCGGTGCGATAGAGTTCGGAGCCAGAGGACGCAGCGCCGCGGTTGTCCCAGCCGTTGCCCTCGCAGGCCAAGGGCGCGTGGACCAGATGTGCGACGTCGACGATGGGCTGGAGCGCGATCTTCGCCCCGTCAAAGGCACAGCCCCCTGCGGCGGCGCCGGGGGTCAGGGGTTTCGCGCAGCCCTTTTTGCGCTGGCGTTCCGACTTTTCAGCGTTGGTCCCGCAGCCGGGTTCGTTGAAGACATCCTGTATTTTACTTTTCAGTGCATCACTCATGTCGCGTCCCCTTCCTGTTCACCAAGGGTCCAGCAAGGAAGGGGCCAAGTAGCAAAGACACGCGATATCATAGGGTTGCTCTTCTGCCCCATGTCACTTTGTCGGAGAGGCGACAATGCGCGCGCCAATGTGGTGGGGACCAAACAGCAGAATAAAACCGGCAAAGCCGATGATCCACGCGATGCCCGCGAGCACTTGGAACGCAGAAGTTGCGGCGACAAAAGAGGACAAAGGGCGCAAGAGCGCGGCAAGCGCAACCGCCACATACAGGGTCGCAGTCCCTGCCCCGACCGACAAAACGCCGCCACTATGGCCAAGCGTTGCGCGGGTCATCACCCCAAGCGTCATCAATCCCAGCCCGCCGATCGTCCAAAGATGAAGGGCCGCCCCTTGAGGCGCGTCTAGCAGGATCGCGCAACCCACCCCCAAAGCGCCAAGGGGCATGAACAGATAGGATAGATGCAAGACCCAGATCAGAGGCTCTGACACCGTGTGTAGCCCGCCCCAACGCGAGAGCCGCCAGAAATGCGCCAGCCCTACCGCGATCAGCATGAGCCCAACCCACAGGTTATCGGGCAGCACCACCCAGATCAGAAGCACCATGAGAAACCCGCAGTTCATCGCGATGGAGAGCGCTCCGGCCTCTTCGGAAATCGGGGGTTTGTTATTCTTTTTCAGCCAGTTGCGGGTGAAGTTCGGGACAATCCGCCCTCCGACGACAGTGGTAACGACCAGCGCCCCGACCAGCCCAAGCCGCAAGCCGTGGCCTTGGGCGTCACCTTGATCAAAGAAGAACAGCGCGTCTCCCAGAACAAGGAGTGCGACCGCACCCAATACCGACAGGTTCCGCCAGTTCCGACCCGCCACGATCTGTCGACCCGTCTGATAGGCAAGCGCCATGGGCATTGCCAGATCCAACAGAGCCACTAGCCCCACAGGCCACACACCAGCCAACAGCATCGCACAGCGCCCGATCACCCAGAGCAACGCCAGCCCACCGAGCCTGCGCCCTCTCAAAGGGGTTTGACCGGTCCAACTGGGGGCCGCAGTGAGCAAAAATCCCGCCAAAGCTGCGTACAGATACCCAAAGACCATTTCGTGTGCGTGCCAAGGCAGTGGGTCCAGCCATGCCGGTAAGACAGGCCACCCGAGAAGCGTGCAGATCCACAATCCCATTGCCACCACAGCCCAAAGACCGGCTGCTAGGAAAAACGGGCGAAACCCGAGTGTGAGAAAGGGACGGGACATCTTGCAAACTCCTGCGGTCAAATAAAAAAGGCGGCCGGCGCCTTGCGAGCACCAGCCGCCGTTTGAGGCCCCTCTCTGCATGGAGAAGGGCCAGAGCTCTGAGAAATCAGCGGGTCAGATCGAAGCTGTAATCTGTCTCGCCGGGGATGATGGTGTCATCGTCGAGCTTGTCGAAGATGGTATCCAGCAGTTTGACCAGAACCGTCAGCGCACCCTGATAGCCCCATGTGGGGAAACGGTGGTGATGGTGGCGGTCAAAAATCGGGAACATCAGACGGATCAGCGGAGTACCGGTGTCACGCTCCAGATATTTGCCGTAGCTGTTGCCGATCAGCAGATCGCAAGGCTCGGTTGAGAGCAGCGAACGCATGTGCCACAGATCCTTGCCAGCCCAGACCTGACCTTGCTTGCCAAAGGGCGACGAGGCCAGCAGCTCTTCCATTTTCGCGGCCCATTTCTTGGTGCCGTTGGTCGCGAGACAGTGGACAGGTTCGCCGCCCAATTCCATGACAAAGCGCGCCATGCCGTAGACGAAGTCGGGATCGCCGTAGATCGCAAAGGTCTTGCCATGCAGCCAAGCTTGGCTGTCTGCAATCGCATCCACCAGACGGCCACGCTCTTTGCGCAGGCTTTCGGGGATTTCCTTGCCAGTGATCTGGCTGACGGTCATCAGGAATTCGTCGGTGCCCTGGATCCCCATCGGGTAGTGCAGCGCGGCGGTTTCCTGACCTTTGCTTGCGGCGTATTCCAGCGTCTTAGGCGTGCAGTATTCCTGCATCGAGATGGTCGCTTTGGCGTTCAGCGCGGTTTTTGCGTCTTCCAGCTTGGTGCCGCCGTCGTACATGCGGAATTCGCCGTCCGAGGGGGTGTCATAGACATCAGACACATCCGACAGGAAAGTGTATTCCACGCCCATCGCGTCCAGCATGTTCTTCACTTCGCGGTTGTTGGCGACTGCAAAGCCGTCAAAGCCGGGGATGATGTTAATGCTTTCGGTCTCGGTGCGCTCTTTGCCATCCCAGAAGTGCTGGAGGATGCCCTTCTGCGCGTTGTCATAGCCGTCAACGTGGCTGCCGACGAATGCAGGGGTGTGGGCGAAGGGCACGTCGAAGTCTTCGGGGACAGAGCCCTTCTGCTTGGCCTGCTGGATGAACGAGTTCAGGTCGTCACCAATCACTTCGGCCATGCAGGTGGTCGACACTGCGATCATCTTGGGATCATAGAGCGCCTTGGTATTGGCCAGACCGTCAACCATGTTGACCAGACCGCCGAACACAGCTGCGTCCTCGGTCATCGACGACGATACGCAGGACGAAGGCTCTTTGAAGTGGCGCGACAGGTGCGAGCGGTAGTAGGCAACGCAGCCTTGCGAGCCGTGAACAAAGGGCATGGTGGCCTCGTAGCCCTGCGCTGCGAAAACAGCACCTAGAGGCTGGCACGCTTTGGCCGGGTTCACGGTCAGCGATTTGCGGGCCAGGTTCTTTTCGCGGTATTCCCACGACTTGGTCCAGTCGCCGATCTCCTGCACCATCTCGTCGGGATGGCCGCACTCGAATTTGACTTTCTTGTTCTCCAGCATTTCCTTGTATTCGGGCTGCTGGAACAGTGGTGCGTGATCGAACACCTTATCTGCCGATTGGGGCATGTCTGACTTCCTTCTGTTGGCCGTCCACATTCCGAGACGCACCGGTTGAGAGGGGATAAGACGCGCGGGTCAAAGGGAGCGTTTTGCCCGCGCGGGCTGTGGGAACGGAGCGGACCCCGTCCCCGGGTGCCTTATTCGGCAGCGATTGCGGCGGGTTTTTCCCACGGCGCGTCGTACATGTTCCAGACGGGGCTGTTGATCGCCAGATCCATGTCACGGGCAAAGATCGCAAAGCCGTCATAGCCGTGGTACGGACCCGAGTAGTCCCAGCTGTGCATCTGACGGAAGGGGATACCCATCTTCTGGACCGGGTACTTTTCCTTGATGCCAGAGCCGACCAGATCGGGGCGGATCTTTTCGATGAACTTCTCCAACTCGTAGCCGGTGACGTCATCATAGATAAGCGTGCCTTCTTTGACGTAGTGGCCGGTCCGCTTGTAGTCGTCGTTGTGCGCGAACTCGTAGCCTGTGCCAGCGATGACCATGCCCAGATCGTCATAGGCGGTGACCACGTGGCGGGGGCGCAGGCCACCCACATAGAGCATCACCGACTTGCCTTCGAGGCGGGGCATATATTTGGCTTTGACCGCGTCGACCATGGGCTGGTACTTGGCGATGACCTTCTCGGCGTTTTCCTGAATGGTCTCGTCAAAGTTCTTGGCGATGGCACGCAGGCTGGCCGCGATCTGGGTCGGGCCAAAGAAGTTGTACTCCATCCAGCCGATGCCGTACTTCTCTTCCATGTAGCGGCAGATGTAGTTCATCGACCGGTAGCAGTGGATCAGGTTCAGGCGGGCTTTGGGGGCACGCTCGATTTCCGCGAGGGTTGCGTCACCGGACCAGTTGCCGACCACGTTCAGACCCATTTCTTCCAGCAGGATGCGGCTGGCCCATGCGTCACCACCGATGTTGTAGTCACCGATGACGTTCACGTCATAGGGGCCTGCTTCGTAGCCAGCGCCAGCGCCTTCGCCCTTTTCAAAGACCCAGTCACGGACTGCGTCGTTGGCGATGTGGTGACCCAGCGACTGGGACACACCGCGGAAACCTTCACAGCGCACGGGCACCATGGTTTTGCCGGTTTCCTTGTTCTTTTCCCTTGCAACGGCTTCGATATCGTCACCGATCAGACCAATCGGGCATTCCGACTGGATGGTGACGCCGTTGGCCAGGGGGAACAGCTCGTTGATTTCGTCGATCGTGCTGCCCAGCTTCTTGTCGCCGCCGAACACGATGTCCTTTTCCTGGAAATCGGTGGTGAACTGCATGGTAACAAAGCTGTCTACGCCGGTCTTACCGATGTAGTAGTTGCGGCGCTGGGACCAGCTGTACTGACCGCAGCCCACGGGACCGTGGCTGATATGGACCATGTCCTTGACCGGGCCCCAAACAACCCCTTTCGACCCTGCGTAGGCACAGCCACGGATCGTCATAACGCCGGGGATCGACTTGATGTTCGATTTCTGCGTGTCGCACTTGGAGGCGATACCCGTGGTGGGATCGGGCTCTTCATCAGTTGCCTTCGACACGGTCAGGTGCTTGGCGCGACGTTTCTTGGCTTTCGCAGGGTAGGCCTCGAGAACTTCCTCAATGAGGCTCTCGTACTCGTCAGGCCCGCTGGTGTGATCTTTGGCCATCCTTTTGGCTCCTCTCACAGAATGTCGGGGTTGGGCGGGCGCATCGTTGCGCCCACCAGCGGTTCAAAAGCGGGGTGCTTACCCTGCCATTTCGGCGTCGGAAGCTGCGATCAGTGCTTCGCGCTCTTCCTCGGACTGCATGATGCCAAACTCCATCAGCATCTCTTCCAGCTCTTCCATGGTGATCGGGGTGGGGATGACACCCTTGCCCGAGTTGGCATGGATTTTCTTGGCCAGTTCGCGGTACTCGTTGGCCTGCGCGCTTTCGGGCGCATACTGCAGGACGGTCTGGCGACGCAGTTCCGCGTGCTGCACGATGTTGTCGCGGGGCACAAAGTGGATCAGCTGCGAGCCCAGTTTCTCGGCCATGGCGGTTGCCAGTTCGAGTTCTTTGTCGGTCTGACGCTCGTTACAGATCAGGCCGCCCAGACGCACACCGCCCGAGTTGGCGTACTTCAGAATGCCTTTTGCGATGTTGTTGGCCGCATAGAGCGCCATCATTTCACCGGACATAACGATGTAGATTTCTTGTGCTTTGTTCTCGCGGATGGGCATCGCGAAGCCGCCGCACACAACGTCGCCAAGAACGTCGTAGGACACGTAGTCTACATCGTCATAAGCGCCGTTTTCCTCGAGGAAGTTGATGGCGGTGATCACGCCGCGGCCTGCGCAGCCAACTCCCGGCTCGGGGCCACCGGATTCAACGCATTTGATGTCCTGGTAGCCAACCTTGAGAACATCTTCGAGTTCCAGGTCTTCTACCGAGCCCATTTCCGCTGCCATGTGCAGAACGGTGTCTTGGGCTTTGGAGTTAAGGATCAGACGGGTGGAGTCCGCTTTGGGGTCGCAGCCGACGATCAGGATTTTCTGGCCCAGTTCAACAAGGGCCGCGAGGGTGTTCTGAGAGGTGGTGGACTTGCCGATCCCCCCCTTGCCGTAAAAGGCGATCTGACGAAGTTCGCTCATATCGAATTCCTTCAATTTGTGTTCACTCAGGGGTGAGACGGTGCGCGACCGCGCTCAGCCCCTATTCAGCAGAGAAAGGGCCAAGCCTTTGGGCCCGCACGTTTCATTTGATTTCAATGGGTTGCGCGATTGTCCGCTTTGGTCGAAATGCGACAAAACCTGTGTCGGGTGGTTTTAGGCGGTCTTTGTCCGGCGCAGCGCCGCGCATAAAAAAGGCCCCGCCGAGGGTAGGCAGGGCCAGTCGGGACCAACTTTGAGATGGAGTCAGTCGTTGAGGCAGTCGAGCACGCGCCCCTCGGGCAGGGGCACGATGTCCAAAAGCGTCGGAAATTCATCGCCCACAGGCTCCAGCCGCGCTGCCATCGCGGGACTGGCCAGCATGCGGGCGTCGTCTGTGATCATCAGGACCGCGTCGACACCCATATCAGCGGCCACCTGCGGCCATAGATCGGGGCCTGCCACACTCAGCGCCGTGGCAGCCGCATCGGCGAGCGCCCCGTCACGCCCCAGAACAGAGACCGAGACAATCTCTTGCACCGGCCACCCGCTGCGGGGATCAATGATATGGGCAAAGCGCTGCCCATCCTGTTCGAAATATCGCTCATAATTGCCAGAGGTATAAAGCACCTCCCCTGCCCCGAGCTGGATTGACGCCACAGCGCCCCAGACAAAGGGGTCGCGGATCGCCACCCGCCAAGGGCGGTCACTATGGGTGCCGATGACATTCACATCCCCGCCCGCATTCAGGACTGCATTCTCGATCCCCCGGGCCTGCAGCATCTCTGCCGCCAGATCGAGCGCCGCGCCTTTGGCGTAGCCTCCTAGATCGAGCTGGACCGCTGTGTTCTGCGACCATGCTTTGAGATCCTCGAACCTCAGATCCGAAATGGATGGATGCTTTCCGACAATTTGTGCGATCTGCGCCGGATCAGGGGCCGCGCCGGTTGGCGGCGTATCCGCATGAAACCCCCACAAGCCGATCAGCCCGCCAATTGCAGGTTCGAACAGCCCGCCGCTGAGGCAGGCCAGATGCTGACCCTTTTGCAAAACCTCGGACAGGTCTTCGGGGATCTCGGCCGCCTGCCCCTCGGCAATTGCTGTATTCAGCCCGACCAATGCGCCCCCATCCCACGCGTGCCAATCTCGGTGCACGGTTTGGAAAAAATGTCCAGTCTCGGCCATCGCAGCCTGCGTCACCGCCTTGGAGGCGCCTTCGATGGTGATCTCGACCAGCGTGCCGAAAACATAAAGAGTCGTGCGCTCTGAAGACGGCGTTTCGGCTGCCCGTAGAACGCCAAAGCAGGCTGCGGCCAAAGCCGAGCCTGCCAGAAGCGCCCGCCATGACAGGGAACGGGTCACGGCGTGGCGCCTGTGGGACGTTCGACCGCGATGATCTGAAGGTCTTGGACACCGTTTGAACGCTTTTCTGCGAGGTAAAGCGGGATGAGCGCCAACCCGAGCACCGGCAGAACGAGGCCAACCATCAGGAATTCCGGAGCTCCGATCTGGTCGAGAATGCCGATCACGCCAGCACTGGCCAGCGGCGGCAAAAAGTAGGCGAGCAAAGCCAGCCCTGCGAACCGACCCGCAGGCATTGCGACGGTGACTTCGTCGCCCACGCGCAGCGCACCTTGGTCGGGAAGGGTCACGCGCAAGGGCGCCGCATTGTTGCCAAGCGCGGCAGTCCCGCACCCTGCTTTGACGGCGCAAGACGCACAGCCGGACAAGCGCGGCGCGACCAATTCCGCGCCCGCCCCAGAGACGCGGTCAACCCGCATGGTCTGGGTCAGAAACCGCGCTCCAAGATCAGAGGTACAAGCAGATACCGCGCCCATCAGATCACTCCGCTGGAATGATGCAGCCGTCTTCCATGCAGACGTTCAGGCATTGGGGCATATCGTGGTCAGGCTCGCACTCGGTACAGGTCGAGGCATTGATAAAGAACACGCCCTTCTTGGGGACAATCGCGCCGGTGGGGCAGACGGGTTCGCAGTCACCGCAAGAGGTGCAGAGGTCGGCGATAATTTGCATTGCCATGATAATGGTCCTTTCTGGTTCTGAAATGGCCCGCCTGCGCGGGCGGGGAGAGTTGTGAGATTAGGCGGGACGGACCTTGACCGTGCCGCCCATAACTTTCGCCTGACAGGCCAGCCGGTCCGCATGACCGGCCAGATTTTCCCGCAGGACGCGCAGTTCCAGCATGTCGGGGTCCGAAAGGAACTCCATCCCTTCGACCACGCGCACCAAACAGCTGCCGCATTCGCCTTCGCGGCAGCCATAGGTGACGCCCGCTCCAAGCTTTTCCGACACTTCGATGATCCGTGTTCCTGCCTTGACAGTGACGCTGAGGCCCACATCGACAAAGACAACGCGGCCCGTGGGAACGGTCGGCGCGTCGGTCGAGGGATCGGCGTCTTGGGGGGTGACATCGTCTAGGGACATCTCGGGCTCCTGCGGACAAAGGGCGGGTTCGGACGCGCGAGTGTGCGTCTTGCTCTATCCCCAGCAACGAAGGGGCCAAGCCCGATTTCCCCTGCTTTTCCGCACATTCGGGGGTCTGCCGCCCGTTGTGCGGCCCGTGTCCGACAATTTGTCCAAAAGCCGACAGCCCACCCCGCCCCTGCCCGCATTCATAAGGACATAGGCCCCGCGTGGACGCTTGGCCCCTTCGTTGCTGACAGGTTTGGCAGGGGCGATCCCCCGCGACAGATCAGGAGCCCGCACCATGGAAACCATCTTTGTCACCTTGCTCGGCACCGCGCTGGTCAACAATGTGGTGCTGGTCAAATTTCTGGGGCTCTGCCCATTCATGGGGGTGTCGAAACGGATCGACGCGGCCATCGGCATGGGCATGGCGACCACCTTTGTGCTGACGCTGGCCTCGGCCGCGAGCTGGCTGGTGACCGAACTCATCCTGACCCCGCTGTCGCTGGGGTTTCTGCAAATCCTCAGCTTTATCCTCGTGATCGCGGCCATCGTACAATTCACCGAGACGGTGATGCGCAAGGTCGCCCCCAGCCTCTATCGGGCTTTGGGGATTTACCTGCCGCTGATCACCACGAACTGCGCCGTCCTTGGTGTCGCGCTCTTGAACATCCAAGAGGGACACAACTTCGCACAGAGCCTGCTTTACGGGTTCGGCTCGGCGCTGGGGTTCAGCCTCGTGCTCGTTCTCTTTGCGGGGATGCGGGAAAAGCTGGTCCAGCTTGCCGCCCCTGCCCCGTTTGCAGGCGTCCCGATCGCTTTCATTTCTGCCGGTTTGCTGTCCATGGCGTTCATGGGCTTTGCCGGTCTTGTTCCGAACTGACCACAGGAGTTGCCCGATGTTCACTGCCGCTGCATCCATGTCGGCCCTCGGACTGGGGCTAGGATTGTTGCTGGGAACGGCCGCCCGCCGCTTCCACGTCGAAATCCCGCCCATCGTTGACGAAATCTCGGAGTGTCTGCCGGGCACGAACTGCGGCCAGTGCGGCTTTGCGGGCTGCACTTCGGCGGCCGAAGCGATTGCGGACGGCTCTGCGCCTGTGACGCTCTGCCCCCCCGGTGGGCGCGATGTGGCCCTGCAACTGGCCGAGATCACAGGCACCGACGCTGACCTGTCCGGCGATACCGAGGAAGCCACGCCCCTCATTGCCTTTATCTTCGAAGATCACTGCACCGGCTGTACCAAATGCTTCAAGCGCTGCCCCACGGACGCAATCATCGGCGCAGCCAAGCAAATCCACACGGTCGTCAGCGACGCCTGCATCGGCTGTGACGCCTGTGTCGAAGTCTGCCCGACCGAAGCAATTGTCCTGCGCGAAAAGACCAAAACCTTGCGCAGCTGGTACTGGGATCGCCCCGACAGCGCAGGCACGCCTGTCCTGCAAGGAGGCGCGCAATGAACCTGTCCTCGATTGCGGCCTTCCTGAATCCGGTGAACCTGTTTTCCATTCGTGGCGGCATCCACCCCGAAACGCGCAAATTCCTGACCGCAGAGAGCGCGATCGAGGAAATGCCTCTGCCCAAACTTCTGCGCATTCCCCTGCAGCAGCACATCGGGGCCGAGGCCGCAGCGCTGGTCAAACGGGGCGACCGCGTGCTCAAGGGTCAGTTGATCGGCAAAGCGCGGGGGCCTGTTTCGGCCAACATCCACAGCCCGACCTCTGGCACTGTAGTTGCTGTCGGTGAATTCGCGGCGCCGCATCCGTCGGGCTTGCCGGTGCCCACCGTAACCATTCGCACCGACGGGCTGGATGAATGGGGCCCGCGCCTGCCGCGCCTGCGCCCCGAAACCGCCAGCCCCGCCGAGATCGCTGCCCAAGTGGCCGAAGCAGGCATTGTCGGCATGGGCGGCGCGACCTTCCCATCGGCGATCAAGCTGAACCTGCGGGACCGCTACCCGCTGACCACGCTGATCATCAACGCCGCCGAATGCGAGCCCTACCTGACCTGCGACGACCGCCTGATCCGCGAACACGCCGAGGAAGTCGCCGATGGCGCCGCGATCATTGCCAAAGCCCTAGGCGTCGACGAGATCATCTTTGCGATCGAGAGCAACAAGCCCCAAGCCGCCGCTGCGATTGCCCCCTTCAACCACCCGCTCGGCCTGCGTCTGCAGGTCAAGGTGGTGCCGACCCAGTACCCCATGGGCTCGGAAAAGCACTTGGTCCAGATGGTGACCGGCAAGGAAACTCCTGCCCGCGCCCTGACCGCAGAGCTTGGCGTCGTGGTCCACAACGCCGCCACCGCCCACGCTGTCCACTTGGCCGTGCGCTATGGCGAGCCTCTGATTTCCCGCCTTCTGACAGTCTCTGGTCGCGCGATCAGCCGACCCGCCAACTTGCGCGTCCGCATCGGGACGCCGGTTCTGGACATCATCAACCACTGCGGTGGCCTGACCGAAGACCCCGAACGCCTGCTGTTAGGCGGGCCAATGATGGGCCAGCCGATCGCGACCCAGCGCGTGCCGATTGTCAAAGGCACGAACGGCATCCTCGCCCTCAGCGCGTCCGAAGCCCGCAAAGAGGACATGATGCCCTGCATCCGCTGCGGCACCTGCGTGCAGGCCTGCCCCTGCGGTCTGACCCCGTTCGAGATGAACGCCCGCATCCAGTCCGGTGACTTGGACGGTGCCGCCCGCGTCGGGCTGATGGACTGCGTGAACTGCGGCTGCTGCTCTTACGTCTGCCCTTCGAATATCCCGCTGGTCCAAGGCTTCGCCTTTGCCCGCGGCAAGCTGGCCGAAAAGCAAAGCCGCAAGCACCAGCAAGAGGAAACCAAGCGCCTCGCCGCCGCGCGCATCGCTCGCGAAGAGGCCATCGCCGAAAAGAAACGCGCCGCCATGGCGAAACGCAAAGCCGAAATGGCCGCGAAAAAGGCAGCCGAAGCCGCCGCAGCACAGGAGGCCGCGAAATGACCGCCCCGACAGTCGCCAGTGGCCCGCACACCCACGCGGTTTTCAACGTCACCCGCACGATGGTCGCAGTGATGATCTGCCTGACGCCCGCGACGGTGTTCGGCTTTGCCCAGTTCGGATTGCCCTCGGTTCTGCTGTTTGCAGTGACGGTGCTATCTGCCCTCGGGTTCGAGATCGCCTGTCTGGCCGTCACGGGGAAACCCGTGAGCAGGTTCGCAATGGATGGATCTGCATTGCTAACAGGCTGGCTGGTCGCGATGACCCTGCCCCCGTGGGCCCCGTGGTGGGTCGGCGTGACGGGATCCGGCATCGCCATTGTCATCGCCAAACACGCGTTCGGTGGGCTGGGTCAGAACCTGTTCAACCCCGCCATGGTCGCTCGAGCGATGCTGCTGGTGGCTCTGCCAGTGCCTTTGACCAGCTGGGTTGCACCGGTCGGACTGGCGGGTGGCCCGGACCTGATGGCCTCGGTCGCGATCACCTTTGGCGGCGCACCGATCTATGACGCGGTCAGCAGCGCGTCGGTCCTGAGTACCCTGAAAAGCGGGCTGGACGCAGGCACCTCGATGGCCGACATCCTGAGCCAGACCGACAGCCTGCGCAGCCAGTTCGTCGGCGTGATGGCGGGCAGTTTGGGGGAAACCAGCGCGATGCTCCTGCTGCTCGGCGGGGTCTGCCTGATCCTCTTGGGGATCATCACCGTCGCCATCCCCGTGTCGATGATGGGCACCCTGTTCGGACTGGCAGCATTGGCCCATGTGATCGCGCCCGACCGCTTCCCGCCGCCCCTGTTCCATGTGGTCAGCGGCTCGGCCATGCTCTGCGCGTTCTTCATCGCGACCGACTACGTCACCTCGCCCGTCACGTCCAAAGGCCGCCTGATCTACGGCGCAGGGATAGGCGGCCTGATCTTTGTGATCCGCAGCTGGGGATCCTTCCCCGAAGGCGTCGCCTTTGCGGTCCTGTTGATGAACGCCGCCACCCCGCTGATCGACGAATACGTGCGGCCCCGCATCTTTGGCCGCACCCGCGCCGGCAAACCGCTGGAATTGGGAGAAAAGCCATGACCCATTGCGGCATCCCTGCCCCCACTGGCAAGCCCCAGAATCCGCCGATCAAACACGGGCTGATATTGGCGGCATTTGCCCTTGGGACCGCTGTGATCCTGTCTGCTTCGGCCGATCTGACGCGCCAAGCCATCGCCGACCGCGCGACAGAGGACCTTTATGCCTCGCTCGCCCAAGTGATTTCCGAAGACAGCCACGACAACGACCTGACCGCCGATCTGATTACGGTCGAGGACAGCGTCGAAGGCAGCGTGCCCGTTTACATCGCCGCCCAAGGTCCCGAGGTCACGGGCGTTGCCTTTGTCCTGTCCGGTTTCGGCTATGGCGGGGAAATCCGCGTGCTGGCAGGGATCGACGCCAGCGGCACACTGACCGGCGTGCGCGTTCTGTCCCACGCGGAAACCCCCGGCCTTGGCGACAAAATCGAAACCGCCAAAAGCCCTTGGATCGAAGGGTTTACCGGCCACTCTCTGACCGACCCCGGTCCCGAAGGCTGGAAGATCCAGAAAGACGGCGGCGTCTTTGACCAGTTCTCTGGCGCGACGATCACCCCGCGCGCTGTCGTGGGCACCGTCCAACGCGCCCTCGCGCTCTTTGACCGCAACCGTGACACCCTGCTTGCCCCAAAGGAGGCCCGCTCATGACCGATTACACAAAGATCATAAAAGACGGCCTCTGGCAGAATAACGTGGTTTTCGGCCAGCTACTGGCCCTCTGCCCGCTGCTGGCAGTGACCGGCACGGCGACGAACGGGCTTGGGATGGGGCTGGCAACGACCGCCGTTCTGGTGGCGTCGAACCTCGCGGTGTCCCTGCTGCGCAAGACGATCACGCCGGAAATCCGCATTCCGGTCTTTGTTTTGATCATCGCCTGCATCGTCACCGTGGTCGATATGGCCCTGAACGCGTGGCTTCACGATCTGCACAAAGTTCTGGGCCTGTTCATTCCGCTCATCGTCACCAACTGCGCCATCCTTGGGAGGGCCGAGGCGTTTGCCTCGAAAAACGGCCCCGCGGCCTCTGCGCTTGACGGGCTGATGATGGGCGTGGGCTTTACAGCTGCACTGACGCTCCTTGGGGCCCTGCGCGAAGTGTTCGGATCTGGCACCCTGTTTGCCAATGCAGCACTGCTTCTTGGGCCGAAAATGGGCTTCCTCGAAGTGACGGTATTCCCTGACTACCAAGGGTTTTTGCTGCTGATCCTGCCCCCCGGCGGCTTCATCGCTTTGGGTGCTTTGCTCGCCCTCAAGGCAGCCTTCGACCAGCACAAAGCTGCCCCCGCAAGCGGAAGCGCAACCCGCGAAGGCCGTATTTTCACCGCCGTCGGTGCCCTGCCCCAACCTGTCGAAACCGGAGAGAACTCATGAACGTTGGCGTCGCCTTTGCCAAAGCAGGCTCGCAGGTCTGGCTGAACATCGATGTCCCCGAAGGCTCAACCGTCGGCCAAGTGATCGAATTGTCGGGCCTGCTGGACCGCTTTCCCGAGATTGACCTGTCGGTGAACAAAGTCGGGATCTTTGGCGCCATGGCCAAGCTCGACAAACCCGTGAGCGCCGGGGATCGCGTCGAGATTTATCGCCCGATCCACCCCGAAGCCGAACTGCTTGAAAAGAAGAAGTAACCCCAGTCTTCCTGTCCGGAGTATCCGCAATGACCCGACTGACCAGACGCCACTTCACCCGCACCCTGATCGCCGGAGCGGCCGCGGGCCTTGCCGGTTTCAGCACCGAGTTCGCAGCCCGCGCGGCCCCCGTCGCCGTCATCGGAGGCGGCCCTGCAGGAGCCACCGCTGCACTGGAGCTGAAACGCAATCGCCCCGATCTGCGTGTCACGTTGATTGAACGCGACCCAAACGGACTGCGGCGTTCGGTGCAAAATGGCCCCTTTGCCAAACCGAGTGCGGGCCCTGCGTGGGACGCACTGTCTGCCGCAGGCGTCGAGATCGTACTGGACGAGGTGATCGGCATCGACTGGAGCGCTGCCCGCATCGACTTGTTCCGAGGCGAGCGGTTGGCCTTTGATCGCGTCTTATTGGCCCCTGGCACACAAATCCGTCCCGAAGCTATCGAAGGCTACGACGCACGGGCCCAGCATTTCTGGCCCGCTGCGTGGGGCAGCGCCCGCGAGGCGCAGCGTCTGACTGCGATGATCATGGCGATGCCCGAAACGGGGCATTTGGTTCTGCGCTTGCCCTCCGACCTGAGCCATCCGCAGGTCGCAAAGGACCGCGTTTTAATGTTGTCCAATTTGCTTGCGGCGTGGAAACCGGAGGCGCGGATGACCGTTTTGAGCGCGGCCGGTTTTGAGGGTTTTGATGCGCACGAATTTGGCGTGGACGTTACATGGCAGAGCGCTGAAGTGTTCTCAGTCGATGTTGTCGCCGGACGAATTGAGACCAGCAAGGGTGGGCTCTCGGCGGACGTGGTAAACTTTGTCACGCCGCAGGTGGCGGGCGCCATCGCTGGTCATGCGGGGTTGGTTGACAGCACAGGCTGGTGCCCTGCGTCGGACGCGGGCGTGTCGTTGATCCGGCCCGAAGCAATCGTTCTTGGCGATGCTCGCGCGGGCGCCGAGCGGACGATGTCTGCGGCGATTGATGGAGCGCGGCGGATTGGCTTGGTTCGTGTCTAGCGCTGCCTCCGCTTAGGCTTTTGGCTTCTGTTGCGATGTGAGTATTTTTCGCAAAAAGAAGCCATTAGCCATGCGCATTGATGTTTAGCAGTAGCGCTCTGGGCCGAGGTTTTGAGCTTCGGAATAGCGGTCGCCTGCGGCCCAACCGACGGGCAAGACTTCTTCGATGCGGGCGAAATCGCTGTCGGTCAGGGTCATGTGCGCGCCTTCAACTAGTTGGCGGAGGTGCGTGGTTGAGCGTGTTCCGGGGATCGAC
The DNA here is from genome assembly GCA_030433335.1 of Alphaproteobacteria bacterium. Taxonomy (GTDB): domain Bacteria; phylum Pseudomonadota; class Alphaproteobacteria; order Rhodobacterales; family Rhodobacteraceae; genus Donghicola. The sequence continues at coordinate 84,540 of JAUILL010000010.1, forward strand.
AGGATATGCGGGCCTTGGGCCAGAACCCAGCCATTTGCGAGGCCTGCGGTGCTGACGCCCATTTCGGCAGCGAGTTTGGCGAAAGCCTCGGCGTGTTCGAGATTGCGGGTCAGGTTTTTGCCGGTAAAGCGCGGGTTCACCCCGAGGAAGGGATTGCCCGCAGCACGCTCTGCATCTGGGGGTGTGTCGGTCAGCAAACCCCGCCCGACAGGCGAGAACGCGACCATCGATGTTCCCAGACGCGCGCATTCCTGGTTCATTCCCATTTCCGGCAGGCGCGTGGACAGCGAATATTCATTCTGCACTGCATCCACAGGGTGGATTTCCGCAGCATCGCGCAAGGAATAGGGCGCGATTTCGGAAAAGCCGAAGCCGCCGATTTTGCCCTCTTGTTTCAGAGCAACGAGAGTCTCGGTCACTTCTTCGATCGGAATGCTGTGCTGCCGGCGATGCACGTAGAAAAGATCAACCTGCTCGAGCCCGAGCCGTTTCAGGCTGCCCTCGAGTTGCGAACGCAGGTGCTGCGCCGAGTTGTCGAAGCACCGCTCGCCCGTTTCTGGATCGCTGGAGATGCCCGCCTTGGTCGCGATGACAAACGGGCTTTCGCCGCCATGGGCCTTCAGGAATTCGCCGATCACCGTTTCGGAGCGGCCCATGCCGTAGATGTTCGACGTGTCGATATGGTTGATCCCCAGTTCCAGCGCCAGTTCCATGACTTCGAAGGATTCAGCCTGATCGGTCGGGCCATAGAAATCAGAAAAGCTCATGCCTCCGAGACCGATAGACGACACCGATTTACCCGTGTGACCCAAGGGGCGCTGTTCCATGGAGACCTCCGTTCAATAATTTTGGGTATCGAACACCGGAATGCAGTTCGAGGCAAAGGCAAAAAGGCTTTTATCGCAGCGGAATAACAGGCACGTGACGCGCCGATGCCGCAAGTTCAGACAGGACTAGCGACACCGCCCCTGCCAGCAGAAGCCCGAGTGCCAACGGCATCACTGTTTCCGTCCCAAACGCGGCGATCCCCAAAGCGAAAAACGTCGCGATCAGACTGGAGACAGAGGCAATCACTGAAGACGCGATGCCAGCCATCTGGCCCAGATCTACAAGCGCCATAGCATTCAGGTTGCCGAACAGAATACCGATCGAGAAAAACGCGCCGATGCTCAGCGAGATGAAGAGCACAATGTGCGGAGCGCCGTCGGTGATCAGCGCGGCAAGTGTCAGCGCGCAGCCGGTCAAGCTAAGCCCCCAGAAACCTGCACGCGCCAAAGACGCGCTTCCAAAATGCGCGACGGCCCGTCCATTCAGAAAAGACGCCAGCCCGATCCCTCCGGCGAGAAGCGCGAAGATGTAGGGCAAGCCTGTGGTTATTCCGTAGACCGACGCGAGCACCTCGGCCGAGAGGCTGAGGTACGTGAGCTGTGCTCCGAAAACCAACCCCGTGGCGATAATCAACAGCGCGACCCGACGGTTCGAGAGAATACGGAGGGTGTTGCCAAAGATGCGCCTCGGTGAAAACGGAATGCGCCGGTCGTGAGGCAGCGTTTCCGGTTGCCGCCAGAGCAGCCACGCAGCCAGCCCGATCGCCGCGACAAGATAGGCATAAAAGATCGCAGGCCAGCCCCCGAGGAGCATCAGCCCCTGCCCCAGCGCAGGAGCGATCATCGGCACAATGATAAAGAGCGAAAACAGAAAAGACATCACGCGGGCCATCGCGTCTCCGGCGAACTGATCGCGGATCATGGCGCGGGTGGCGATCTTGGGGCCTGCCACGCCGATCCCCTGCACAATGCGGCCTGCCACCAGCATCTCTAGCGATGGGGCCAAGAGGCACATCACCGTGCCCGCCACATATACCACGAGGCCCCAGAACAGCGCCCTTTTGCGGCCTATAGCATCTGACAGCGGTCCGGCAAAAAGCTCTCCGATCACCATGCCCGCGATAAACAGCGAAACCAGGTGATGCGGCGCAAGGTGCTGAGAGGATGGCAACCGATCTCCGATCACCAGCAGCGCAGGCATCAAAGCATCAATGCTGAACGCCGTAAGCGATGTCAGAAGAGCGTAGAAGATGATGCGCGACGGGCCGATTTGAGTGTCCATGTGCCGTCTTAGATCACAAGCCTCGCTCGATCCAAACTGCAAACACCCGAGCAGATCGCCAAGCCTACTCTTGCGGCGTTGCAGGCAGTTCGGGCATCGCTTCGGGCAGCGGCTCTGGTTCGGCAGGAAGCAGGCCATTCGTGGTATCCGGGGTCGCTGTCTCGGGCTGCGCAATGACAAAGCCCAGATCGCCGATCCGCGTGTCACGGCCAAAATCCTTGTACCGCAACTGGCCGTTCACCACATACAGGCGCGAGGCGCGGTACGAGGTCCACGCCATCGGATCACCATGGGTGTTCCATTCCTTGGCAATCTTCAGCAGATGCGTTTCTTTGAGGTCGAGGTCTTTCGCCGTGACCGAAGGATCGAGTTGATCTGCCGGGATGGTCAGATCCACCAAGCGCAAAAAATCAGGATCCGCGTTGTCTCCAAGGTTTTGCAGAATGGGCAAAACCTCTTCGGGGTCGGTTTTCCGGTCATCAACCGCGTAGTAGCAATAGCCCTCGTAGAGCAAGCCGCCGCCCCCGACGACCGCTGCGCCGATGATTGTCGCAGGAGCTGTCAGGACCGCTGCAACTGACCCGACACTGCCAAGAAGGCCCGTGGTGCCCGTCGCAGCAGCACCGGCGCTGGCCGCGCCCGCAGCGGACACCGAACCGCCCGTCACAACTTGGGTCAATGTGTAGAACCCTGCGGCCTTGGCTGCGCTACCGGCGGTTTGGACCGCAGCGCCCGAATGCTCTTTGGCCGCAGTCGCCCCGGCGCCCATCAGCACACTGGGCCGATAATCACAGAGTTCCGCCGCCGCGCAGGTTCCAAAGCCTGCAAGGGCAAGCCCTACGAATATGGCGATCTTCATGGGTCTCTCTGAACTTTGTTTGCCGAATGAAATAGGAATCAGCGTGCATGCTGCCCGTTAGTCTCATCCAGAGAGGGAAATGACGGGACAGTCCAATCACAGCCCCGTCATCTATCCGTCGTGGTCCTGCGGGCAGAGCCGCAATCGCGTTCTTAGCCCAGAACTTTCGCCACAGCTTTGGCGGTTTTCTCGGCCACTTCGTCGGCTTCGGCCTGTGTCAGGCAGAACGGCGGCGCAAAGCCAAGGATATCACCCTGCGGCATCGCGCGGCCAATCACGCCCTGCTCCAGCAAGGATGCTGCGACGCTGGGGCCAACCTTCTCGGACGCGTCAAAGAAAGTACGGCTGTCGCGGTCTGCCACGAACTCAATGGCGGCCATCATGCCTTCGCCGCGGATTTCGCCGACATTTGCATGCTCGGACAGAGCATTCCGCAGCGCCGCTTGGAAGTAGGCACCATTTTCGCCCGCCGCCTGAACGAGGTTCAGTTCGTCGATCAACTTCAGGTTGGCAACGCCCGCCGCCGCGCCGATGGGGTGCGCCGAATAGGTCCAGCCGTGACCGATGGGGCCGTTTTCGTCGGTGCCCTGCTCCAGCACTTTCCACACCTTGTCGCTGACGATCGAGCCGGACAGCGGCGCATAGGCCGAAGTCAGGCCCTTGGCGATGGTGATCAGGTCAGGCTTCAGATCGTAGTGAAGCGAACCGAACATGCTGCCCAAACGACCGAAGCCAGTGACGACCTCGTCTGCGATCAGCAGGATGTCATGCTTCTGCAGGATCGGCTGGATCGCTTCCCAATAGCCTGCGGGCGGGGGCACGATGCCGCCTGTGCCCAGAACAGGCTCGCCGATAAAGGCCGCGATGGTGTCCGCGCCCTCGCGTTCGATCAGAGCTTCCAGCTCCGCAGCGCAATGGGCCACGAACTGCTCTTCGGTCATCGAGACGTCGTCACGGCGGAAGTAGTACGGCGCCTCGGTGTGGATGACTTGGGTCAGCGGCAGGTCGAACTTCTTGTGGAAGAGCTCAAGGCCGGTCAGCGAGCCGGTCATCAGACCCGACCCGTGGTAGCCGCGCCAGCGCGAGATGATCTTCTTCTTTTCCGGGCGGCCAAGGATGTTGTTGTAGTACCAGACCAGCTTGATGTTGGTCTCGTTCGCATCCGAACCGGACATGCCGAAGTACACCTTGGACATGTGGTCTGGTGCGCGGTCCAGAACCATTTTCGCCAGAGTGATGCTGGCCTCGGTGCCGTGACCCACGTAGGAATGGTAATAGGCCAGTTCACGCGCCTGATCGGCGATCGCATCAGCGATATCGGTGCGGCCATAGCCCACGTTCACGCAGTAGAGGCCCGCGAAAGCGTCCAGCAGTTTGGTGCCGTCACGGTCCTCGATATGGCAGCCGGTCGCGGTTTTGATCACGCGCTGGGGTGCCTCGCCGCGGGCAAATTGGCCCAGATGGGTCGAGGGATGGAAGAAGTTCTCGCGATCCCACTGTTCGAGCATATCGTTTCTTAGCATAGGTCCTCTCCTGTCAGCCCCAATCGCGGCAGACGTATTTAATGTCAGTGAATGCTTCGAGGCCTTGGCGCGCACCTTCGCGTCCCAGACCGGATTGTTTGACCCCGCCAAAGGGGATCGGCGCGCCCGTCACCTTGGTCCGGTTGACCGCCACCATGCCGAATTGCAGGGCGCGGGTCAGACGGTAGATGCGGCGCGGGTCCAGACTGTGCACATAGGCGACCAGTCCGTATTCTGTGGCATTGGCGCGCTGGATCACCTCTTCTTCGGTGTCAAAGGGGGTGACGGGCGCGACGGGGCCAAAGTTCTCTTCGCTCATAATCGCGGCCGTGTCGGGCACATCGGCCAGAACCGTCGGCTGAAAGAAGAGCGGGCCAAGGGTCTGATCGATATCGCCGCCAGTCAGGAGCTTGGCCCCATTTGCGAGCGCATCGGTGACCTGCTCGACCTGCTTCTGGATCGCCTTTTCGTTGATCAGAGGGCCGATGTCGGGGTCGTTCTGCCCTCTGTCCATGGTCAGCGCCTGAACGGCCTGCGTGAACCGCGCGCAGAATTCAGCGTAGACGCCCCGCTGCACGTAGATGCGGTTCGCACCAAGGCAATCTTGTCCCGAGGTCGCGAATTTAGCTTTGACCGCTTCGGTCACGGCACGGTCCAGATCAGCGTCGTCAAAGACGATGAACGGCGCGTGGCCCCCAAGTTCCAACACCAGACGTTTCACCGTGTCGGCGGACTGGCGATAGAGCAGTTTGCCCACCTCGGTCGAGCCAGTGAACGACAGCGCCCGCACACGCGCATCGGCGGTCCACTCGCCCACGATGGTGGCGGCGTCCCCGACCACAGTGCTCATCACACCCTCGGGGAAGCCTGCGCGGCGGGCCAGTTCGGCCAGAGCCAGCGCCGAAAGCGGCGTTTCTGCAGAGGGATGGATGATGACCGTGCAGCCAGCGGCCAGAGCGGCGGCAGCTTTGCGTGTGATCATCGCGCTGGGGAAATTCCAAGGGGTGATCAGCGCCGCCACGCCCACGGGTTCCCGCCACAGCTCCATCTCTGCGTCAGGCAGATGGCTGGTGACGCCCTCGATGTTCGGGCGCAGGGCCTCTTCGGCGTAAAACCGGACAAAGCTGGCGGCGTAGTCAATCTCGCCCCGCGCTTCGCTGATCGGTTTGCCCTGCTCGGCAACCATGATCTGGGCCAGATCCTCTTTGGCATCGAGGATCAGGTCGTGCCAACGGTGCAGCAGGCTTGCACGGTCCTGAGGCAGCATGCCTGCCCAATCGGCAAAGGCCCCATCGGCGGCGTCCACGGCAGCGCGGGCCCCGGTGGCATCGCTCAGGGCCACCTGCGCCACCAGATCACCGGTGGCGGGGTCGCGGACGGCAAGCCGCCCCTGCCCTGCGAAATCTCCGTTCCCGCGCAGGAGGGCCGCGTCAGTGATCCATGGCGTCAAACGCTTCGACATCTCGATCATGGCTGTGGTCTCCTTTCACAGACACCCTAGCCCCGACCAAGCGGAGGTTTTCCCTGTTGTGGGTCGCCGCGCCAGAGAAGTTCTCTTTTCGCAGCTGTGATGGCAGAGACTTTCTCTAGACCCCGCGCAAGAGGCCCATGGCTGGCGGATCAGCCTTGATCGGCTTGGTCACGATATAGCTGTAGTAGCGGCGCACCCCTGCGCGGCTCTCCAGCAGACCATCCATAAGCTCTTGAAAAGTCGCCACATCTGTCGTGACCAGCTGCATCAGGTAGTCATATCCGCCGCCAATAGCCCAACAGCCCGTCACCGCATCCATCCGGCCCACGGTCCTTTCGAACAGCTGAAAACTCTCTGCTTTGTGGCTTTCCAGCTCGACCGTGACAAAGACCTGCACGTGGGGGCCCAACGCCTCTAAGTCGATCTCGGCGCGGTAGCCGCGGATCAGGCCTGCCTTTTCCAGTCGCTTCATCCGTTCCCAGCAAGGCGTCGGAGACAGGTTCACCCGCGCCGCCAATTCGGTCTTGGCGATCCGACCCTCTCGGCTCAGGGTGGCAAGAATGGCGATATCACGGTCATCAAGGCGGGTGCAATCCATGCAGAGGTTGTTCCGCGAGGCGCAAGGATTTGTCAATCCAAGAGATAATCTGTCCTGTCGTGTGGGGTAACAGCGAAATTTCATCTCCCCCACTTGCCGAGCGTCCAAACCGTTGACAGGATCGCCCCATCGCATGACCGGCGGACCGATTTGGTCCCGACCGAGACCAAGAGGCACCGTTGCCCCGCGCAGGCAAGGCCACCTTGGGACACCTCTGGCGCGATGCCGCCGTTCTGTCTTTGGCCCCGCCAAAGCGCAGATCGGCACGACTGGAATGAAAGGCCCACATGAACAAACTGCAACGAACACCAGAGCGGTACACCACCGAGGAATACCGCGCGCGGCTGGTCAAAATCCGCGCCAAGATGGAAAAGCAAGGGCTCGACATGCTGATTATCAGCGACCCTTCGAACATGTCTTGGGTGTCTGGCTACGGCGGCTGGTCCTTTTACGTGCACCAATGCGTTGTCGTCGGGCCCACGGGCGATCCGGTATGGTTCGGGCGCTCTCAGGACGCCCAAGGCGCCTATCGCACAGTCTGGGTCGGCCGCGACAACGTCATCGGCTATCCTGACCATTACGTGCAGTCGACGGAAATCCACCCGATGGAATACTTGTGCGACCGCCTGACCGACATGGGCTGGGACAAAGGCATCATCGGCGTTGAGATGGACAACTACTGGTTCTCGGCCCGTGCCTTTGAGCGTCTGCAAAACGGCCTGCCTAACGCGAAGTTCAAGGACGCGACCGGCTTCATCAATTGGGAGCGCGCGGTCAAATCCGAGAAAGAGCTGGAATACATGCGCCAAGCCGCCCGCATCGTCGAGCGGATGCATCACCGCATCGCGGACAAGATCGAGGTTGGCGTGCGCAAGTGCGATCTGGTGGCGGAAATCTATGACGCGGGTCTGCGCTATGACGAGTGGTACGGCCACGGCGGCGACTACCCCGCCATCGTGCCCCTGCTGCCGTCGGGTCCTGACGCCGCCGCCCCGCACCTGACGTGGGACGACCTGCCGATGAAAGAGAACGAAGGCACGTTCTTTGAGATCGCGGGCTGCTATCAGCGCTACCACGTGCCTCTGTCGCGGACGATTTTCCTTGGCAAACCGCCGCAGGAAATTCTGGACGCGGAAAAGGCCGTTCTCGAAGGCATGGATGCGGGCCTAGAGGCCGCGCGGGCGGGCAACACCTGTCATGACATCGCAGATGCGTTCTTTAAGTCCTTGGAAAAGCGCGGGATCGTCAAAGACAACCGCTGCGGTTACTCCATCGGTCTGAGCTACCCGCCCGATTGGGGCGAACGCACCATGTCCCTGCGCCGCGGCGACATGACCGAATTGCAGCCGGGGATGACCTTCCACTTCATGACCGGCCTCTGGATGGAAACGTGGGGCTACGAAACCACGGAATCTATCGCCATCACTGACGGCGCGCCCGAAGTCTTTTGTGACATGCCCCGTAAGATGCTGGTCAAGAACTGATCTCGCTCGGAGTAGCGGGCAGTCCCGCTACTCCGTTTCGTCCTGAGGGCCAGTGTTCAGCCAGTCGGCGATCAGATCAACGTGGACAGCCCGATTGCTGTCCCAGGCGTCACCGTCCTGAAATCCGAAATGGTGCAGCCCCACAAGCCGCCCTTGCCTGTCAAACACAGGCGCACCGGACGACCCGCCAGAGGTGTCGCAGGTGTGGGTGAAATCGGTCGCATCCCCCCGCCCCGCGACGCGTATCTCGCCTGCAGCGCAATCCAGTACAGAGATTTGCTTGGGCTGCGATCCGGGGTGCTGCACGACGACAATCGGCATCTCTGGCTCTGTGTCCGTGGGCAGGATTTCGACCTGCCCGTAAACGTCATCCATCGGCCGATCCAGCGACACAACGCTGACATCCAGCGCTTCGTTAATCCGTAGGGTTTCCACCCCTGCACAACTGGCCTGCGCCCCGATCCCAAGCCGACCATTCTGATCATATTCGTAGCCAAACACCGCCGTCATGCTCGCGCAGGTTTCCTGATCACGGATGCAATGCTCGTTTGTCATCAACTGGTCCGGTTCGATCAGAAAACCTGAACAGGTCCGTGCAAAGCCCCCCTCGACAAACGAGAGCAAAGCTACCGGAGGGCCAAGGGCCTGAAGTTCTGCGGGCACCTCTGGGTTGTTGATCGGCGTGAGTTGGTTCTCGCCATAGGTGGAATAGCGGGCCAGTTTGGTGCTCTGGATCGCAATGCTTTCGATCACCAAGGCGCCAGTGTCGGGCAGCGTGCTGTCCGAAACCAAAGCAAGCCGCGCCCGACCGAATGGCAAAAGCGGAGTCCATTGGCCGGCTTCTGGAAGGGTCGCCAACCCGATCTCAAGGCTCTGATCCATGGCCCCGAAAATCACCAAACGCGCATCATCGGGAAAAGGGGCGCCTTCGGTCCGCAGCAGCAACCGGATGTAGTCAGCGCCTGCCAGACTGATCTCGTCGAACCAGACGGAGCCGCGATCGCCCAACCACTGGCTTTTGTCGATCCAGATGTTCCGATCTTCAATCCGCCCATCCACGAATGCCTCCAGCACCGGTGCTTCCTGCGCTATCGCCGCGCCTGCTGCACACAAAAAGAGAGCCCAGAGCCGCCTCATTCGTCGAACAGCGGTGAGGTGTAGTCGCGGATATCACGGAAGGCGAAGGTGACCTCCTCGGGGCGGTCCTCTGCGTCCCGTGTCAGGACCGTGATTTTCGCCGAGAGTGTTCGCACCAAACAAGACGGGTCGCGTTCAAGTGGGCCATAGCGCCCGCCCAACTCGCCGCCTGTGTGTTTGAAGATGAAATGCCGTTTTTTGGCGTCGTTCCAGCCGAGCCTGCGGACGTTGTACCAGTTCTGGTAGCCTTGGTCCTCATGGGGGCTCTTGCAGACGAAGCCAGCGGGGGCCTCGATCACCTGCCCTGTGATAGTCCGCCCGTCAAACAGTTCAAACTGCGCCTCGTGCAGATGGATCGCCCGCGACACATTCAGCCGCCCGTCCCGCAAGGCCCCCGCCAACTGAGGGAAGAAATCCGCCGTATAGCTGAGCCGGTCCTTGACGATCTTTGGCGAGAGTTGTCCCCCGCCCTCGCCCAGTTCGTCGCCATAAATGAATTCGCCAGACGCAAAGATCAAAGAGGCGACCGCCGACACCTGCGGCGCGGCGAAAGAGGTACCCTTTTGCACAGCGAAACGGTTGCCCGTGACCGTGGTCAGTATGTTCACCGCGGGTGCGCCAATGTCAAAACGCGGATTGCGGTTGGAACCAGCGGTCTGGCTGCTCCAGACATTCTGGCCATCCAATCCGACCACGGTGATCACGTTGTCCAGATCGTTCAAACAGGCGGGCAGGATTGGGCAGTTTTCCTTGGTCATGTCGCGGTTTTCATTGCCCGCAGCGGCAACGATCAGCATGCGGCTGCCGTGGATGGCCAAAGCGGCTCTGACCTCTTCGCGCCCAGTGAATTCTGGCTGCATTCCGAAGCTCAGGTTCGCGACCCGCGCGTCCTTTGGGATGCCGATCAAGAGTTGCTGGATTAACGCGAAAATCCCTTGGTCCGCAGGAACATTCTGATCCAGCCCCAACATCCAGAGACGCGCATGTGGATTGATCCCAAGCGTCCCACGCTGGTTGGCAGGCGCGGCAATTACCCCTGCCACGGCCGCCGCATGATCTGCATCCGACAACGCCGCAGGATTGAGTTGATCGCAGGTTTCCTCTGCGCCCATTTCAGCGCGGGGAAGAACCTCTCCCTCCGGCGTCAAGAGATCGGGCAGATCGCAATGACCCATCGACAGTGGCGCATCAATCACGACGATATCCACAGGGCGCTGGAAGCTGGGGCCCAGATCCTCGCGTTTGGCAAAAGGATGGTGGATCACCTCGAACAGATCGATCTGCTCTTCCATCAAGGGCTCGTCCCCTGCCCATTTCAGATCGACAGACCCGAGCGGGCGCAGGTTATTGCGCACGCCTTGCAAGGTCAGATCAGCGGGCGACTGCTTCAACAGGTTCGAGTTCCAACTCGGCGAAAAGTTGGAGGCTGGCGCAAAGGTCTTTTCCGTCGTTTTCGGCGCGACAGTCTCTGCGCTTGGCGCATCCTGCTCTTCACGCAGCTTCATCAAACTGCTCAGAAGTTCAGAGGACTCGTCCGGCTGGAGCCATAAATTCGTCTCGTACTGCTGGCGGGGAATGGTGATCGTTGTCCCCGCACTCAAGGACTTCAAAAGGCGCGGGTTGAAAGTGGCTACGACCTCTTCACAGCTCATCTTCCATGCAGAACAATCAAGGCCGGGCTCGGGCACGTAGCTCGTGACACTCCATCCTTCGGGGGCGGGAATGCGGACCAAGGTGGTGACAGGGCGGAAGGAATAGTCAGGGATTTTCACACGGTCCCCCGCACTCAGCCGCCAGTTTCCGCGACTTGGGGCAAACCCGCCGACATGCCCTACGGGGTTCGACAACTGCCGATCCGATACAGGTGTGCGCGTCCGCCGACACAGGCCAGGATTGATGTCGCACATCATCGCATCAAGGGATTCCGGAAAATACGCCCCGTGCATCACGCCTTGGTTCCGGAGCAGAACTTCGACAAAAGCGGGCGTGCCAATGACCTCTTCGCGCAGGGTCAGGTTGCCCGAGTTATAGAGCGTCAGAAAGAGTTGCTCGATCTCGATCGCCAGGGCAGCGTCGTTGTTTGCGCGCGACCGCCAGACCACCGCGGTTTCTGGCACCATCGCAGGCGCGGCACCAGCCAGCGCGAGGAAAAGAACAAGCGCGGATTTCAGTCCCATGACGTTTCCTTTCTCTGCCGGGCCACTCAGGGTTGCGGCGTGTCAATCACCACATTGAATGTCGCGGCCTCGTAGCCATGCACCGCGACCGAAACGAGCGTTTTGCCTTCTGGCACATCGAATTCGCAGACTTCGTCCGCGCCCGTATTGTAGGGGCGGCAATCGTAGCTAGAGACCAACGCGGCCCCGTCGAACTTCACGTAGAGATCAGGATCACCGGTGCCTGTCATTTCTGCCCGAAAGGGTTCTCCTGCCATGACGGGGCCCTGCCAGACCATCTGAAGCGCGCCTTGTGCAAGATCGAAAGGCCCGAAATCCTGCAGGCTCGAGACCTGATTTGGCGGCGTACAGACAGTCGGGTCGATTTGGAACCCCGCAGCCGGACCATAGAGGCATGCGACACCGCTTTTGTCCTGATCCGTGAGCGTCAAAGACCAGTCTCCACGCCCGTTGCACTGAGGGTAATGCATCACCGAGAACGCATCGTAGTCCGTCACGCCGCGCCAATCGCTGTCCTCGAAACAGGCCCCCGCATCAGGGCGGGTGTGTTCATGGCGTCCGCCGATTACATGCCCCAACTCGTGCCGCAGCACGCCGCGCAATGTCAGATTGTCATTAGGATCAAGCGCAAAGGACGAGGGATCGATCACAACGCTTCGGTCACTTCGGGGATCATTTGGGAAAAAGGCAGCGGCCAGAAAATCCCCGCCTGCATCCACAGGCCTGACGTCAAACAGCACATTGCTGTTGGTTTGCGTGCAATTGCCGTCCTCTGCGGGCAGGTGGGTGAAATCCAGATCGGCCACGGCCTCCCACGAGGCCGCCGCCGCCAGCATGTCTCCGACAACCAGCGGGTGGCGCGGGCCAAATTCAGTGCTGACGCAGAAGGTCAGGGCTTTCCGCGTCCCCGCATCCCAAATCTGGTCTAGACCGCCGACATGGATCACCGTGAATTCCGGCACCGGACCATCGCTGGGTTCTGGCAGAGCACGAACATTCTGCATCCAGAACTCGCGCAACAGTTTCTCGTTGCGGATAGGCGTGTCCCCGTTGACGTAGAATTTGCCCGTTTCCGGCAGGTAGAGGGTCTGGTCCTTGAAGCTTGCGAAGTCCATCGTGGCACGGGACTCCCGCGCAGCGTCTGCCAGTTCCCCGAGCGCCGCTTGTCCTTCCTCTGGGCTTAGGGATTGCGCGCCGACCGGTCCGGCGAGTATGGCCAAAAGAAGTGCAGTCGCATGGGATTTCATGTCTCTCTTCCTTTTGATGGCGGGAATGGATCAGGTGAATACCGACTTGTACACAGGGTGATCGGCATAGACCTTTTGCAGCCTGCCTCGGGGCGGACCCGGATGATCAAGCCCAAGGTATCGCGCCGCATTTCCCCCCATGACCCGCTGTGTTTGCGTGTCTGTCAGGGAGAGTTGCTCAAGAACGCCCAGAACTTGGGCAAGGTATTCTGGATGGGAGGGTTCTTTGCCGATCATGGACCAGTCAGATCCGTACATCATCCGGTTGACCATCTCTGGATGGCGCTCAAGCAGATCAGAGGTCAGCGTCAACACCCGCTCTTGCGAGGCAGCATCTCCTTCGGCCACTTCGTTCCAATAGCCGAGGTCGAAATAGACGTTGGGAAACTCCTCGACCATCTCGACCAGCGTCTCTTCCCAATTGCCACCAGAGGTGAAGGCGCGCGTGGTGTCGGTCTCGTCGAAACCACCAAAATGCGCAAGGTTCAGGCGCAGATCGCTAAAGCGCTTGTCCCGCATCAAAACTTGCCAACCCGCCGGATCAGCAAAGCGCCCGGTATCGGGGCCAGCAGCAATGGAATTGGTCGCGTGGGCCTTGATCGCGACCTCGTTCTCGACACACCAGACGAACAGGTCGTCCAACTCGCGGTCCAGCGCCGCGCCGCCTTTGACAGGTTTGCGCGGTACCCAGCTTAGATCGCTGTCGTTGTCGACGGGCCGAAAACCCATGGGCGGGTAGAGTTTCACCCCCAGAAAACCGCGTTCCAGCACAGCGTGTTTGACATTGCGCAGCGGATCAATGTCCGGGTCGTCCTCTCGCTCGAGCGCCGCACGCAGCGGACAAAACGGAGCAAAGGGCAGGATCAGTGCACCCTCATAGACCTGAGCGATCCGCGCGACCACTTCGATCTGGTCTTCGACCGGCGTCACGCTCTCTTCGGTAAAGAACCAAGCAGTGAAATCCACGAGCGAAGGCGAGAATATCCTGATCCCCCCTTCCTGGCCGTACAGCCTGTCCAACTCGGCCAGAATATCCAGCCGACTGCGCGTTAGCAGACCGGCCCAGCGAATGGTTTGCATCAGCGACGAGCGGTGAACGTACTCCCGTTCTTGCCCTGCGGTCAGCGATTTGGCCTCTGTGCTAGTGTCTTTGGCGTAGATGCGAGAGGCCAGCGAAGTGGTCTGCGCCCGCTGGGTCTGAAGTCCTTTGCGCATGGGGGTTGCGCCAACCTCGGCGGCGATCCGGTCCAGAATAGCCTCTTCGGCAGACCGAGAGGTGCGCAGGCCTGCCGTTGACTGGCCCGCCGAGCGCGAGAAGCGTTCTAGCGCCTCTGCGACTTTGGCCTCATCCTGTGCCTCGACCGCAGCGGGGGACATCGGCGCCGCCCCGTTTTCCAGCGTTGCCAGTTCTTCGGCGGCTGTCGGAGTTTTGGCCAGCAGGATCGCTTTGAGCAGTTTCAGAAAGGCGTCCGACCGCATTTGCGGGTCCACGGGCGCATGGGCATCCCGAAGCTGGGTCTGCTGCAAAAAGCCGACGATAGGCACATCGCGGCCGTTAAAGAAATGCGCGTGGATGTCGATGGCAGTGCGCGACACCTCGGGCTGGAAGAAACGTCTCCACTGACCGCAACCAGACAGAGCCATTGCTGAAATCGACCCCATGAGCGCGGTCAACAGAGTGCGTCGTGTGACCATCTGATCTCCTTCGGATCAGGTGAATAAGGGAGGCCGGCACCGATGGCGGACGGTGCCGGCCCACGGCGGTCAACCCTCTAGGACCAAAGCGAATTTCATCCACTTTTCCAAAGAGTTGACCGGCGTTCCGTCGGGCATGCGCAGCGGACTGTGCGCAGGCTCGAAATCGGTAGACAGAGCGGAGTCCGGATCAGACAGGAGCGTTCCGACAAAGGTGCTCGCGACAATCCAGCTGCCGACTTCGCCCAGGTGATCGCCCCCCGCAGCCTCGGCTTCTGCCAGCAGATAGAACCAGAGCGGAGTCCGTTCATGCAGCTTGGCCTCACTGCACCGCATGAAGTCAGAAAGTTCCGGCTTATTATCCAGCACGGCGCTCACATCGCTGATCGGGTCCGAGGTGACAGCGCCGATCGCCTTGAGATGCGCGTGCAGCGCCTGCCCTGTGGGCAAACGCAGGCTCAACCCCCGCCGCAAATTGCGTTTGGCCAGATGCTTGAACAAGGCTTTGACGTCCGCATTCGTCTCTTCGTTGGCCTCGTTCGACATGCTGCCCAAGGGCGGCGCGATCATGGTGTCGATCCGGCGCGCGACCCGCGCAGGACCGCCATCCGTCGTATCCCCGTCCGCCGTCAGGAACCGCGTCCAGTCGATGATCCAGTTGTCCGGCAGCGTCGGTGCGCCCGCAAATTGTCCCTTGCCCGTGAATAGGAACATCAACTGGAAAGGTGCCGTGCCCGTGGGCCGCCCGAAGATACGGTTGTAGTCATAGATATCCCGCACCATCGAATGGCCAAACCGGTAGGCCGCCACCGAAAATTCCAGCGGGATCGCATCGCCGAGCGTCTTCTCGGCTTTGCGGGCGTCGGTGCCATAGTAGTCCCGTCGGAAGTCAAAGAAGTGCTTGGCTTTGTCCGAGAGCACGCGCTCTAGAACGGTCTGGTCGCACATCCCCTTGAGGTAACCATTCACGATCAGCCATTGGTAGTGCAGTTTGGTTAGGGCCTGCGCAGAATGGAAATCCGCAATCCAGCCGGTGTCATTGGCCTCTAGGAAATCCACGGTGCGATTGTGAAACCGCAAGAAGCTGACGTGGAACTGCGCCACAATCAGGTTTTCGTCATTGCGCATGTCACCGATCAAAGCTCGCCTGTCCAGATCGGCCTCGAACGCGGCACGCCCCTCTGCCCCCATGCGGGATTCAATGATCGACAGAAAGGCCTCTTTGACCTCGGGCTCGACCTGACCAAAACGCGGCAGATCGCGCACTTCGTCCAGACCGTCGGGCCGCTGCGCGCCCCCATCCACCAAAGTACAGGTCCCGACCCGCATCTTCGCAGGCATCGCGGGGTGGCGCATACCATTGATGACCTTCGCGACATTGGCTTTGGTCGCGTCGTCCGCCGCATTCTCGAGCCCGATCGGGAAGCCGCCATAGACGCTATCCAGATCGAACCGCGGGCTCCGCGCGTTCTTGAGGTCGTTTTCTATCTCTTCCGCGGTCTTAATCGGCGTAGGCGCGTCGATCTTGGAAATCTCGGTCTCTCGATCCGTCCGAGCGGTCAGTTCGTGGTCCAGAAACTGCCCCCAATAGGTCATGACAGCCGGCATGCCAGAGTCCGGCTGCGGCAAGCCTGTGCCTTCGACCTCCTCAAGGACCATCTTCTCGCCCAGAGTGTCCAACTCGGCCAAAGCATCGTCCGAAATAAAATCTACTGGTGACGCGGATGTGTAAGGGAAAATGAACCCGAAATCCGCGGCTTCGTCGACGGCGATGTCGCCCGAGTCTGGAACCAGGGCTTCTCGCCTCAGTGCCGTTTTCGTTTTGGTGATTTGTTGTCGATCGTTCCCGCTGTGGGACTGGAAAAATAGCGCCATAGCTCTACTCCTGGCTGCAACAAAACTAAACTTTCTACGGTACTTGAGCAATTTATAGCATGACGATCTGTTTCTACGTACAACTTTAACGAAAGTGCAGTCGCAAAAAACCCTGAAATAACTAGGGGATTTTGATTTATTTCGGCATCCCAACCAGTTATTGCCTACAACTTTTTCAAGAATTTTAACCGATGACCCCGAGTGTGCCGCTCATCAGCCGTGTTCACGCAGGTGTGTTCTGTGTGTCAGCCCGATCCGGCAGCGGAGCGCAGGAATGGAATCCTAACTGTCGGAGCGGAAAAGGAATCAAAACCTAATGGCCTTGCGCATCAGCGAAGGCTTTGGGTTTGCTCAATTTGATAGTTTTAGGTCGTCTATCTCACACAGCGGGCCGGGCGGGCGCACGTCGCCGGACGCTATCGGGGCGCCCTGGGATGGTCAGCGCAGCGTCGCCTCTAGGGCTACGAGAGATTACCTTGCCTTTGGACACAACCGCCAGACGGGCTGGCCGGAGGCGCAGCGCATCCACAGGTCCCGCCGCATCCAACACCACGAGCGAGGCCAGCGCGCCTTTGCGCAGTCCCAAATCGCTCAGTCCCATGATCTGCGCGTTTGTTTCTGTGACCATGGTAAAGCACCGCGCCATCTCGGCCGGATGGGTCATCTGGGCCACGTGCATTCCCATGAACGCCACGTCCAGCATGTCCGCCGTCCCCAGCGAATACCACGGGTCCAGAACACAGTCCTGCCCCCAGCCGACAGTTATGCCTGCGGCCTGCATCTCCTTGACCCGCGTCAAGCCACGGCGTTTGGGATAGGTGTCATGGCGCCCTTGGAGCACGATGTTGATCAAAGGGTTCGGGATCGCGGCGATCTCTGCCTCGGCAATCAAGGGCAGCAGTTTCGACACATAGTAATTGTCCATCGAGTGCATCGAGGTCAGGTGCGATCCGGCCACCCTACCCTGCAGGCCCAAACGCTGCGTCTCGTAGGCGAGCGTCTCGATATGGCGGCTGAGGGGGTCGTCGGTTTCATCACAGTGGATATCTACGCGCAGTCCGCGGTCTGCCGCGATCTGGCAGAGGTCGGTCAGACTGTCCGCTCCCGCCTGCATGGTCCGCTCGAAATGCGGAATGCCGCCGACAATCTCGATCCCCATATCCAGCGCTCGGATCAGGTTTTCGCGCCCGTTCGGCGCGCGATACAGGCCATCTTGGGGAAAGGCGACCAACTGCAGGTCGATGTAATCCTTTACCTTCTCGCGCACCTCCAGCATCGCGGTCGCGGTGTTCAGATGATCCGGCGTCGTGTCCACATGGCTACGGATCGCCAAGAGGCCCATCGAGGCCGCCCAATCGCAATATGTCAGCGCCCTCTCGACCATCTCGTCCACAGTCGCGATGTCCCGCAACTCGCCCCACAAGGAAATCCCCTCCAGCAGCGTGCCAGAGGCGTTCACCCTCGGCAGCCCGTAGCTGAGCGTTGCGTCCAGATGGAAATGGGGATCGCAAAACGGCTGGGACACCAGATCACCGGTTGCGTCGATAATTTCTGCCGCCTCGCCCTCGATCTTGGGGGCAATCTCGGCGATCCGGTCGCCTGAAATCGCGATATCCATGACAGAGCCGTCGGGCAGTGTGCCGCCTTTGACCAAGAGATCGAACATCATCGTGTTCCTTTATTAAAGGGCACCATCAGGGCCGCGGGCACCTGCGCGCTCCGCGACATCAGAACCAGCGCCAGAATGGACAGCACATAGGGCATCATCAAGAAAATCTGGTAGGGAATGACCGTGCCAAGGCTGGCCTGCTGCACGCGAATTTGTAGCGCATCGAACGCGGCAAACAGGATCGCGCCTAGCAAAGCTTTGCCCGGTCGCCACGCGCCAAACACCACCAGAGCAATGCAGATCCAGCCGCGCCCGCCGACCATATCAAAGAAGAAGCTGTCGAAGGCCGACATCGTCAGGAACGCGCCCCCGACCGCCATCAAACCGCTGCCGACGATCACCGCGCCCATGCGGATCGCGGTGACGGACAGCCCTTGGGCCGCAACGGCCGAGGGGTTCTCGCCTGCAGCGCGCACGGCGAGCCCCAGTGGTGTCCGGAACAGGACAAATGCCGTCAGGCCCGCCATCACGAACGCTGCATAAGTCAACGGCGTCTGGGAAAAGAGCGCCGGTCCCAGAAGCGGAATGTCCGAAAAGAGCGGAATTTCGAAGGGCTGGAAAGCCTCGATCTTTGGCGGGGAGGAGACTTCGGGCAGTACCACGCGGTAGGTGTAGAAGGTGACAGAGGTCGCCAACAGCGTGATCCCCACGCCAACCACGTGTTGAGACAAGCCAAACGGCACAGACAGCACCGAGTGCAGCAAGCCGAACGCCATCCCGACAATCAGCGCCACCGCGACGCCGCCCCACAAGGGCAGCCCCGCCCAAACCGAAATCCATCCGGCAAAGGCACCCGCGACCATGATCCCTTCGATCCCGAGGTTCAGCACCCCCGCCCTTTCGCAAATCAACTCGCCGATGGTCGCGAAAATCAGGGGGCTGGCGATGCGGATTGCCGCAGCCCAGAAGGACGCCGAGAGCAGGATATCAAGCAGCTCCATCAGTCCCTCCTGACACGGAATTTGGTGAAGAGGATCGCCAGAACCATGAGCAAAAGCGCCGAGGCCAGCATGATATCCGCCAGATAGGTGGGCACGCCGATGGCGCGGCTCATGCTGTCTGCGCCGACGAAAATGATCGCTACGAACAGCGCAGCCGCCACGACCCCCAGCGGGTTCAGCAAGGCCAGCATCGCGACCACGATCCCCGTGTAGCCAAACCCCGGTGACAGATCGAGCGTCAGAGATCCCTTCAGGCCCGCAACCTCGGAAAACCCGCCCATAGCCGCCAGACCGCCGGACAGCAGCGCCGTTTTCAGGATGACTTTGGCCACGGGGATACCGGCAAAGGCGGCGGCTTCGGGGTTCTGACCGACCGCCCGCATCTCGAAACCCAGCGTGGTCTTACGGTCGATAACCCAGACCACAACCGCACAGATCAGCGCCAGCGCAAAGCCCCAGTGCAGGCGCAGCCCTTCGACGATGCGGGGCAAGCGAGCCTCTGGAATCAGGCGAGCGGACTTGGGCCAACCCATGCCCATGGGGTCTTTCAGAGGGCCTTCGAGCAGGTAGGAGACAAAGAGCAGAAAGATGAAGTTGAAGAGCAGTGTGGTGACGACCTCGTCCACGCCGAAACGGGTTTTCAGCATGGCGGGGATCAGCAGAACGATCGCGCCCGCCAAAGCCGCCCCGATCGCGAGCGTGGGCAGCAGGACCGGCGCAGGCCATGCCAGCGCGCCCGTCCCCAGAACGACTGTGATGACCGCGCCTGCATAGAGCTGCGCCTCGGCGCCGATGTTCCAGAGCTTCGCGCGAAAGGCGACTGCGACCGCGAGGCCCGTGAAGATCAGCGGGGTCGCGCGGTTCAGGGTTTCGAGCAGCGCGAATTTGGAGCCCAAAGCGCCTTTGAAGATCAGGTCAAAGACCGCGAACGGATTGCCTCCGGCGATCTGCGCGAGCAGTGCGGCGATCGCGAATGACGCGAGGATCGCGAGGGTCGGTGGTAGAAGACGGCGCTGCAGGCTGGGTTGGGAAATGGGTTCAAGACGCATGGGCAAACCCTTGTCCTGCCATCCATTTCCCGATTTCTGCGACGGACAATGCGCCACGCAGGAAGGCAGGGCTGAGCCGCCCTTCGGAGATGACATGGATTTTGTCGGATAGCTTCATGATCTCGTCCAAATCCTCGGAGATCAGCAAGATGGCCGATCCGCTTTCCCGCGCTGCCGCGAGCCGTGAATGGACATAATTCACCGCCCCGATATCGAGGCCCCTGACCGGCTGGTTCGCCACGATGATCTGCGGGTTTTCCTCGAGCACGCGGCCGAGGATCAGCTTCTGCATATTGCCCCCGGACAACAGACGGATGGGGGTATCAGGGCCCGGACAGCGGACGTCGTAGGTCTGGATCAGATGCTCGGTGTGGCGTCGGGCTTTGGTCCAGTCCATCCATCCAGCGCGGGAAAAATCTGTCTGGTAGGTTTCGAGGATCGCGTTCTCGGTCAGATCGAAATCAGCAATGGTGCCGGCTTTATGTCGATCTTCGGGGATGCGGCCGACGCCATGGGCAATGGCCGTGCGGGCATCCCAATGGGTCGGAGTCTGGCCTGCGATCTGCATCTCGCCGGACTGCAGGGTTAAGACACCACTGATCAGGTCCGACAAAGCCCCCTGCCCGTTGCCAGAGACCCCCGCGATGCCAGTGATCTGGCCTGCGTTCAGGGTCAGGTCCACATCCTGCAGCACTCCAGCCGTGGCCCCAGTCAGCGTCAGCAGCGCGGGGCCCGCGGGCAAGGCTGGCACTTCGGGCGCTCGGACTTCACCGCCAACCATGATGCTGGCCAGTTCTTCGGCGTTGGTGTCCCCGATCTCGCGCTCGGCCACCAATCGCCCATGACGCAGGACCAAGACGCGGTGGGCGATTGCCATGACCTCGTGGAGTTTGTGCGAGATAAAAACGATGGACAGCCCCATGCTGATCGCCTCGCGTAGGGTCGCGAACAGGGCGTCGGTCTCTTGGGGCGTCAGAACGGCGGTTGGCTCGTCGAGGATGAGCACCTTGGCCTCGCGATAGAGCGCCTTGAGGATTTCGACCCGCTGGCGTTCGCCGACGGTCAGCGCGCCAACCCGCGCGTCTGGATCAACGGTCAGGTGGAACCGCGCGGACAGATCGCGGGTCTTGGCCTTGACCCGCGCGGGGCGCAGGCTAAAGGCCCCGAGCTCCTGCGTGCCAAGGGCGATATTCTCCCAAACAGTCAGGTTGTCGGCCAGCGTGAAGTGCTGGTGTACCATCCCCACACCCGCGTCCAACGCCGCACGGGGAGCGCCTGCGGGCAAAGGTGTACCAAACGCCTCGACCACCCCTTTGTCCGCCGAATACTGGCCGAAAAGGATGTTCATCAGGGTGGTCTTGCCTGCCCCGTTTTCACCAAGCAGGGCGATGACCTCTCCTTTGTGCAAGGAAAAGCTGATGTCTTCATTCGCGGTGACGGAGCCGAACCGCTTGGTGATGCCTTGCATGCGCAGAACGGGATCAGCCCGTTCCGCGCCTGTTTCCAATGCGCTCATTTACGAGGATTTCGGCTCTTCGTCGTTGATCTCGACCACGAATTCGCCGGACTTGATCGCGGCTTCGCGCGCGGCCACCAGATCCAACGCCTCTTGGGGGATTTTGCCCTCGAAGGTGCCGTAGGGTGCCAGCGACGCGCCACCCTCTTTCATAAAAGAAAAGAGGCCGTAGTCTTCGGCGGTGAAGGTGCCTGCTTTGACCTTGGCGATGGCCGCATCCAATGTCGGCTCGAAATGCCAGATGGCCGAGGCAACGACCGTTTCGGGATAGTCGGGCTGGGTGTCGATCACGTTACCGATGGCCAGAATGCCCTTTTCCTTGGCCGCATCGGACACACCGAACCGCTCTGCATATAGCAGGTCCGCGCCGTTTTCGATCATGGCATAGGCGGTCTCTTTGGCCTTGGGCGGGTCGAACCAGCTGCCGATGAAGGAGACTTGGAACTCCATGTCAGGCTTCATCTCTTTGGCACCGGCCATGAAGGCGTGCATCAGGCGGTTCACCTCGGGAATGGGGAAGCCGCCGACCATGCCGATCTTGCCGGTTTCGGACATGGCGCCCGCGATGATGCCAGACAGGTAGGACGCGTCCTGAATGTAGTTGTCGAAGACCGACAGGTTCGGGACCGAGGGGTCCTCTTTGAACGACGACCCCATAAGGAAGGCGACATCGGGGTAATCGGCGGCCACTTCGCGGGCCTCTTGTTCGACGCCGAAAATCTCGCCCACGATCAGGTCATAGCCCTGTTCAGCGTATTCACGCATCACGCGGGGGTAATCGGTGTTCGCGGTGTTTTCCGAGTAGGTGTATTCGATGTCACCGCGATCTTGTGCCGCGAGAGCCGCGATGTGGATGCGGCTGACCCATTGCTGTTCGACAGGCACGGTGTAGATGCCCGCGACTTTCAGCACCTTGTCCTCCTGCGCAAAAGCGCCTGCGGGCAAAGCCACCGCCACGGCAGCGCCCGCGATCGAGGATTTCAGAAAGGATCGGCGCGACGGGGTCTGGAACGACGGTTTGATCAAGATTGGGCTCCCAATTGGCAATCACATTATAAGTTTTACCAATTGGTGCATTTTTGGCGCGCGCGCTGTCAAAACTTTCCCAACCACATGGTAAAAAGCAGGCAGCCCAACCCCCTGCGTCGCTCAAAAAATGATCAAAAGCTATTGGGAAAGCAATGCACGTCCAACACGCGAGTTGCTGAAATTCAAAACCTCAGAGCAGAGAGACTTAATTCAGAGGCTGCGCAAAATGCTCTGCAATTCAGGTTCATCGACCAGTTCAGCGGCGTCCTCGGGGCGAAACCATCTCCGTTTGCGCTGCCCTGCTTCCGGGAAATCGTCAGAAAGTTTTTTCACAGGGAAAAGAAAGACCAAAACCTCGACGTCGAGAGTCGAGCCGTCATCCTTGATTTTCTTATAGGCATAGTTGCCAATCGGGTCTTCGATCTGGCCCGAAGATTTCACGCCCGCCTCTTCCCACGCTTCGATCAGGGCCGCCTCGCCTGCTGTTTTGCCTCGGATCAACCAGCCTTTGGGGATGATCCAGCGTCCTGTGCCTCGGCTCGTGATCAAGAGAACCTCTCGCTCTCCATCTTTTTGCCTGACGCATAGCGCCGCAGTTTGCTGATGCTCTGGTGTTTCTGAAGAGGACAGCATCCCTTTGATCCGGGAGTGCATGTTCCGCGAGGCGATACGCCCTTTCATTTCTCTGCCCTTATTATTGTTTTTCTGCCTGATTTGAGGGGGTGATGGATTATTCATCACGTATCTTCGTATGAAAAGACCAAAATGGGCAAATTCACTGAATTTAAGCGATTTGCACAACGTCTCATCGCGCATTGCGCAGTTTTACCGCGCTTGACGCAAGAAACTTCGAAAGCGAGGGCGAATGCACAGCCCAAAAGCCAACTCTCGGCCTGCATTTAGCACGCAGCAGTAAAGCCGTTCCCGCTCCAAAATGTCCTAAACTTCAATTTGAATAACGGGAGGAGGACATCGCCACCTCCCGCAATTTTCAGCTCAGGATTGCTGGCCAGCGTCCAGCAGCTCGTTTGCACGGGCCAGAATGGCCGCGCCATCCAGACCACGGTCGTTCAGCTTCTGGACCCACTCGTCGTGGACCGGTGCAGCCTGTGCACGCCAGCTCTCGATCTCTTCGGCTGCGATCTCGCCGATGGTGTTGCCATTGTTGACCACAACCTCTTTGCCCTTGGCTTCAAAGGCGTCGAACTGCTTGCCGATCCGCTCGGACAGGCCGATGCCCGAGTGATCGTCGATCACTTTGCGCAGATCGTCGGACATGCCTTCGTAGGCGCGCTCGTTCATCAACAGCGAGAAGGTGTTGGCATAAAGGCCGCGACCCGCAGGCGCCGGTGCCGAGGTGAACTTGGTTAGTTCCTGCAGTTTGAACGCAGGCACAACCTCGTAGGGCAGGCAGCATCCATCGATCACGCCGTTTGAAAGGCCGACCACCATCTCTGTGACGGGGAAGAACACGGTCTCTGCCCCCATGCCTTCGAGCATTTTGCCAGTCGCCTGGTTCGGCGCACGCAGCTTCAGGCCCTTCAGGTCATCAGCGGTCTTGATCAGACCTTCGCGGGTGTGGATCTTGCCGCCGTCATGGGTGTGGAAGGCCAGCGTCTTGGTGCCCTTGTATTCGTCCTGACCGAACTCATCCATCAGCTTGTGCATGACGACCGAGGTCTTTTCGGCGTTGGTGACCATGTAGGGCAGCGCCAGCGTTTCCGCTACGGGGAAGCGGTCGGGTGTGTACACGGGCAGCGTCCAGGTGATGTCGCAGATGCCCTGACGGACCTGATCGGCCAGCTGCGGGGGTTTGCCACCCAACTGCATCGACGGATACAGGTCGATCTTGATCGCGCCTTCGGACGCGGTCTCGATATCGCTGATCCACTGGGCAAAGAACACCGAGTTCATCGGTGCGGGTGCGGGCAACATGCAGTGCAGCTTGAGCGTGACTTCGGCAGCGTTGGCGCGGCGCACGAAAGCGGGCGCCGCAAGCGCAGCGCCCAAGCTCGCCAGAGCGGTCCGGCGGGTCATGTTCATGGTCATTGTTCTCCTCCTTGGTGCGCCTGCTCTCCTCTGCGGGCGCGTATGATGGGCTTGGCACCCTATGGCCGCACCAGTCAGACCGGCGCGGGTCGTCCTTCCTTTTGTGGCGGGAACCAGCCCCGCTGTGTGATCCCGCGCGCTCCTCTGCGCATGGGGGTCATTGTGTCAGAGCACCTTTGCGATGCCCCTCCCGAAAGCACCGCGCGTCTCCGACCGGCTTAGTGTCCACTGCATCCAAAAGATCAGCAAGCCCTGCATTCGCAAGTTTGCATTTATTCTGAATCCAGCAGACTAATGCGAAGATCGAATGACGTTCAGGCGCATCTGGCAAAAATCACTCCTCGGGGACTGGCAGGTGCACGACCAACCCATCAAGCGCTTCGGTCACTTTGATCTGACAACTCAACCGCGAGGAAGGGCGCACCTCGTCCTCGGCGCAATCCAGCATATCGAGTTCGGTCTCGCTCGCCTCTCCGGTCCGATCATCATCGATATAGCAGTGACAGGTCGCACACATCATGGCGCCACCGCATTCGGCGAAAATACCGTCGATGCTATAGGCGAGCGCGGTCTGCATGATGCTGTCGCCTTCGCGCGCCTCGACGGTTTGAGATGCCCCGTCGGGCTGGACGAACGTAATCTTCGTCATGGTGTCCTCCTCGGAAATAGTGGTCGTGCCGGAACTGCGCTCAGCGCAGGGTGACCGGCAGATTCAACGGGCCTCGGAACCCAAAGCCGCTCCAGATCACCGCAGAGGGGTCGCTGAGCGTCATGTTCGGGAACCGGTCGAATAGAAGCGGCAGCATGATCTGCCCCAAGGTCCGCCGCGCGACCTGCGCACCTGCGCAATGGTGCGGACCGCTGCCAAAGGCTTGATGCGGGTGCTTTTCGCGGAACACGTCAAACGCTTCGCCGGTCCCGCCATAGATGGACTCGTCGCGGTTGGCAGAGGCTTGGATGGTCAGAACCCGCTCGTCTTTGGCGACCGCGACATCCCCGATCTCGACATCCTGCGTGACGCGTCGGCCCGAGACCTGAATGGGGGCCACCCAGCGCACACCTTCCTCGAAAGCATCGTCCCACAGTTCTTGTTTCTTGACCTCTTCAAACTGGTCCGGATTGGTCAAAAGCCCGTAGACGATGGTCGCCAAGGCATCCCGAGGCTCGTTGATCCCGCCTCCGATCGCGATCTTTACGTTGGCGTACATCTGGCTCAGCGGGATCGGATTGCGGGCGTTCAGCATCACCGAAAACGCTGAATTATTCGGTTCCGACTGATGCCGCGGGATGATGCGTTCGAACAGGGCGTTCATTTCCGCGTTGGCCGCGTCCGACACTTCGAACAGCTTGGGATCATAGCCAAAGTTCCCTGCTCCGTCGATCAAAGCTTGGGACCAGCGGATCATCTCGGCGTCAGTGGCCTCTTCCAGCCCCAGCATATGCGCCAGAATGCGCGCCGCCACGGGGGCACAGAGATCGGTGAATAGGTCAACCGTCTCGCCACGCGGCAGACGCGAGACATAGTCTTCGGCGATCCGCGCATAAAGAGCGGCCCAATCGGAGCGGATCACCTTGGGCGAAAAGGCAGGCTGCATGGCCATGCGTTCCGCCCTATGCTCCGCTCCGTCCTTGCGCATCAGGGTATGCGCCTGAAAGGCCGGTTTCATTGGCGTGGTCGGATCGTCAGAGCTAAAGATCTCGGGATTTTCCTTGATCCACTTGGTGTGCTCTGCCCGCGTCACCAGAATGCGGCCTGTCTGCGCCATGCGCACAACTGGCGTTTCGGCGCGCATTCGCTTGTAAATCGGGTAAGGGTCGCGTGTCAGGTCGGCCAAAGTGACCGCCTCGTTCAAAGGCACATCGAGCATCTACAGGTCTCCTCCCAAAGCTGTAGCTTTGACAGAGAACCAGACCTCGCATTATCAATCAATGCGATGAACTAGATTTCTGTGATTTAAAATTTCGATAATATGAGTCTAGCGAAAAGATGAAAAAACCCGTCGACATCCTGGCCACGGACTTCCGCGCCCTCGAGGTCTTGGTGCGTGTCTATCATCTGGGGTCCTTCACACGCACCGCCGAAGAGCTGGACATGAACCAGTCCGTCGTCAGCTACACGATCGAGAAGCTGCGAGGTGTCTTCAATGATCCGCTCTTTGTCCGGGAGGCACGTCGCCTGATCCCGACCCCCCGCTGCGAAGAGGTTGTGGCCGCTGCGGGCGATCTCTTGGCGCGCTTTGCGCAGATCACGGACGCACGGGATTTCGAGCCTGCACAAAGCACCGAAACCATCACGATTGCCTGCAATTACTATGAACGCACTCTGATCATCCCGCACTTGGTCCATGCGATGCGGGCCGAAGCGCCCAAGATCAAGATCGAGATCGTCGATGCGTCGTATCTGGGCCACGACAAGCTGATGCGGATGGAGGCAGACCTACTGATCGGCCCTTTCCTACAGTTGGGGGCCGCGTTCTACAGCCGGACACTCTACGAAGACCCCTATGTCTGCATCATGGACCCCACAAACCCTGCAGCCCAGTGCGCGTTGGATATGAAGAGGTATCTGGCGCTCGACCACGTCTACATCACCTATGGCGGCAACTGGAAATCGCGGTACATGCAGGTTCTAGAGGCCCAAGGTCATGCTCTGTCCATTGCGATGAAAACCCCCAGTCCTGCCGGCATTCGCAACCTGATCGCGGGTACTGAACTGGTGGTCACTGTGGGCGAAAGGCTGTCGCGGCACCTTGGCGAGGGGCTTCATATTACGCCCTGCCCCGTCGATGCGCCCGTCGCGATCCAGATGGTCTGGACGGCCCGGACCCACGACTCTCCGATGCACAAGTGGGTCCGTAATCACGTTGTCCAAACGATCCGCGCGACCGCCTGATCCGGTTTCAGGCATGGGCCGGTTCAGGGCTAATCACACCCCGTGGGTCAGCCCCGTTTGGTGGAACAGCCGAAGCTGTACGCGTCAGGTTCGTGTCCCGCCAGTTGCCCCAACGGTGATAGGCGAACGCAAGAAGCATGGTCGACACAAACGCCACGGGAAAGCTGATCCAGATCGCGTCTGCACCAAGGGTTGGCCGCAGCGCATAGATCACACCTAGCCGCACCGGATAGAGCGAGACGGCCAGAATGAGCAGCGGGACCATGACCGCTCCGGCCGCGCGCACAGTGCCGAACAGAACCTGACTGACGCCAAAGGCAAGAAAGCCCCAAGTCGCTACCTTCAGAATATGTTCGGCGATCCCGATGGCATCCGCGGCATCGCTCAGGAACACCCGAAGCGCCAAACGGTCTGCGATCAGCAGCAAAACAACCAAACCTCCGGTCAGGACAAAGTTGAACAGGATGCCCGCGCGCGTTATTTGCGAGACACGATCGAAACGCCCTGCCCCGATGTTCTGCGCGGCCATGGCAGAGACGGCACCTCCCAGCGCCATCGCGGGCATCTGCACATAGGTCCAGATTTGTTGGGTCGCGCCATAGGCAGCAGTGGTATCGACCCCTTCGGAGTTGATCAGACGCAGCACCGTCAGCGCGGCAGAGGTCACAACAATCATCTGCAGCCCGATGGGCAGGCCTTTGGCCACGACTGTCTTCAGGATCGCGGGATCGGGGCGCAGATAGGCCAGTTCCTTGCCGCGCAGTCGCAGGGGCAGATCCTTGGCGTAAATGTACCCGATCATCGCTGCCAGTGTGATGTAGTTCGCCGCGCCCAAAGACAGGGCAGACCCCGAAATCCCGAACGCAGGCAACGGCCCGACCCCAAGGATCAGCAAAGGGTTCAAAGCGGCCCCCAGCACCACGGCCATCACCATAAACCGGAGCGGCGTAGTCGCATCACCGGACCCGCGCAGGGTCATCATGAGCATCGTCTGCAAAAGAAGAGCGGGAGTGGCCACAAAAATGATCTGCAGGTAAGCGCGGGCCAATTCCAGAATCTCCGGCGCTGTGCCGAGGAGATTCAGCAAATGCGGCGCCAGAAAATACCCGCCAATCGCGAAAACCGTGACCAAAGGCAAAAAGGCCCCGACTGCGGTGCCCACCACCTTGCGGGCGCGGTCGATGTTTCCGGCACCAATAGCCTGCCCGACGAGAATGGTCGCGGCCATCCCGAAACCAAAGACGAAACTGGTCAGAAGGAACATGATCAGGTTGCCGTTTGTGGTCGCCGCCAATGCGGCCTCTCCCAACAAATTCCCCACCCAAGCGCTGTCGATAGAGCCATTCGCGGATTGCAGGACAGAACTGCCAAGGGTCGGAAGTGCGAAAAGCAAAAGTTGGCGACCGATCGGTCCGTCGGTGAGTGTTGCCTGTCCTGCCGCCATTGTTCTTTCTCCTTCAGCGTCTGGTCCCGGATGGACCTGAAGGAAATGTGTGACCAACGACTTCTGTTTCAACATGAACAGAAGTACCCAAACCGCACAGCGCATATGCGGAATTTCGCACAATCCTGTTCGGAACCTTTCCAGACCAATCACAGCGGTTGTGGCATTCCTTCGGAAACGCGGGTTTCCGTCCGCCCTCAGTTCTTCTAGCAGGTGGGCCAAGGATATTTCTTGAAAGGAGCCCTCCATGGCCAAAGCCATCCACTCCATGATCCGTGTGACCGACGAAGCCCGTTCGGTTGCCTTTTACGAAACCGCGTTTGGTCTGACCGTTGCGGATCGTCTGGATTTCGCAGAGTTCACTCTGGTCTATCTGAGCAATCCCGAAAGCGACTTTGAGTTGGAACTGACGATCAACAAGGGCCAAACCGAAGCCTATGATCTGGGCAATGGCTACGGACATTTCGCGGTTTCGGTGGACGATGTGACGGCCGAGCACGCCCGCTTCGAAGCGGCTGGCCTGAACCCGCGAAAACTCGTCGATTTCGCACCGGGCGGAGAGGTGATCGCGCGGTTCTTTTTCGTCAAAGACCCCGACGGCTACGAGATCGAAGTGCTTCAGCGCGGTGGCCGCTATAAATAACCCGCAATTTTAGCGAGCCCCCTCCTTTGCTCTGTGAAGGCGGGGGCCTAAGGCTCGGTCCACAGCAACCTGCGCTGCTGCCAGATCTTCTCGCCAATCATGCAGTCGCGTGGATCGCGATCCAGCGCCTGAACCTTCTGAATGATCTCTGGCGCCTGCTGCGGCATCGGAAGCGCCGCGATCTCAAGCACCAGCTTGCGGCGCACCGCCTCGGCGAAGTCTTCCCATGCCGTAACCGGCACGACAAAAGCACCCGGACCACCGACGACACAGGTTTGATAGTAGATATCCAGATCGTCCAGATGCCAGCGATTGCCCTGTCCCTCTCCGGTCATCAAAGGCAAGCCGTTCACGATCACCCCTGCGCCGACAGCCGCATCCCGTGCTGCGGTCACGCGCCGGCCCAGATTGTTCGGCCCATCGCCTGAGATATCAATGACCTTGCGCAGCCCCTCGAACCCGTTCTGGCCGATTGACCGCACGCCATAATCCAACGCGCCAGAAATCGATGTATGACGCCTACCCGGTGTCATGCGCTGCCTCAATGTCTCGGCAAATGCATCCAGATCAGCGCGGTTCTCGACCAACGTCCAGTCGATCACTGTATCCTGAGCCCCCGCCCATTCCACATAGGTGATCGCAACCCGTTGCAGCATCCCGGACTGAACGGCATCGAACACCACATCTGACTGCAATGCCTCCGCATATCCTTTGCGCTGGATGTCCAGTTCCTGCTCGGTCATGGAACGCGAGACATCGACCATCAACGCAAGCTCGAGGTCAACCTCAATCGGCGCGGCCCAAGCAGGCCAAGCCAGAAACAGTGAAGCAAGAATAAGGACGCGGCGCAGCATACACGCAGGGTCCGCTAGGGACCCGCTCCCCGTCAAATCACAAAAAGAGATTTCTGGACCATTGGCCTTGGTCAGCGCTTCAATCCGCCATCAATGCCAATGGTTCCAGCAATATGCTCAGTCGCACGAGTGGTGAACTTGGCGTTTAGCCAAGCCCCAAGCGGCCCTCGATAAATTCGAAAGAGCGGCGCGCCTTGTCTATTCCATCAGAACCAAAGCGTCCCTCGGCTGTGCATTCAAACGAGAATGCGCCCGCATATCCCGCCTCAAGGAACCGCGAGATCTGCTCTAGATTTCCACAGCGGTCACCTGCATCGACCCAGACACGGTGCTTGTCCTGCTCATCATCCAGAGCAACATCGGGATCCGAAATACCAGAGATGTGTACCATCTTGGTCAACTCCGGAAACAGATCCACGTCCCCAGCGATACAGTGCTGGAAGGTGTCATGGACAATCCCGAACATGTCGACATCCACAGCCTCGATGGCGCGCGCCAACTCTGCTTTGCGCGGGATAGATGACGTGGCAAAGCCAATCGGCTCAATCAAAGGCATCACAGACCGACCACGGAACATCGGAACCAGTTCGCGCAGAACATCCACCAGCGGTGTCACTTGCCGGTCATCCACACAGGCAATCAGACTGATGGTTTCCGCCCCGCTCGCCTCGGCTGCATCCGCCAGCGCCGCGATGTCGGCCGCCCGCGTGTCATCCCAGACATTGAAGCCGTAGACTTCGGAAAGCCCAAGAAAGCGCAACCCGCGCTCTTGGGCCATGGCCTGTGCTGCATCCGGCGCAATTCCATCAAAGAAAGGACGCCCCAGATCGTTGCGCGGCTCGACCCCGACACATCCCAGAGCCTGCGCCGTGTCCAAATACGCCTCAAAGGGCAGCTCGGCACAGGTCTTCTGGTTGAGCGCGCGTTTGATCAAAACAGATGTTCCACTTCGGGCGCAGGCACAAAGCGCCATTTGCGCAGGGGGCCTGCCATGACGTTCAGATAGTACATCTCGAACCCGTAGGGCGCGCCGCAGGGGTGGTGACCACGGGGCACACAGACCACATCGCCGTCTTTCACGGCCATGGTTTCATCAAGTTGACCATCGTCAGTATAAACGCGCTGGATGCCGAACCCGTCACCGGGGTTCAGACGGTGATAGTAGGTTTCTTCCAGATAGGTGATACGCGGGAAGTCGTCTTCGTCATGGCGATGGCTGGGAAAGGACGACCAGTGGCCCGCCGGGGTGAACACTTCGGTCACCAGCAGGCTGTCGCAATAGTCCTCGTTTTCCATCGCGATGTTGTTGATGTAGCGGGTGTTCACGCCCTCGCCACGCTGGGTCAGTTCGATGCCATCGGGTCCGATGCGGCGCGCTTCGTGACCGCCCATGCCGGGGGCAGAGCACACCGCAATGGTGCACTCGGTGGTCGCGGTCGCTTCCCATGTGTCGTCATTGGGAACGTAAAGGCAGTGTGGCGGCGTCTTTTCAAAGACATTCATCCGCTCGCCAAGCTCGCCCCAGTCTTTTCCTGCTGCGGTGAAGGTTGCTTTACCCTCGACCATCACCAGAATGACCTCACGATCACCCGTGACTTCAGACACGCTCTCACCTTCGCGCAGACGGTAGAGCGAAAAGCCAACATAGCGCC
This sequence comes from Alphaproteobacteria bacterium, assembly GCA_030433335.1. Lineage (GTDB taxonomy): Bacteria > Pseudomonadota > Alphaproteobacteria > Rhodobacterales > Rhodobacteraceae > Donghicola. Next base: position 116,454 of record JAUILL010000010.1, read on the forward strand.
AGCCTGCAGATTCAGGTGTGATCTGGTGCACTTTGCCATGATCGCCAAAGGGTTTCTTCAAAAGATCAGCCATTTAGATGTCCTTCCTTCGGGCCAAATCGCGCCCGAGACTATTGTGGGGATCAAGGGCCGCCAAAGGGCCAAAAGGGGCAGTCCCCTGCCCCTTTGTCTCGTCCGAAATCAGTTCATACCGGTCTGTTTAGCGATCTGGGTGATGTACTGGGCATAGCGGTTGCGCTGCTTTTCCCGCTCGCTGGTCTGCGGTACGGCCACGTCCCAGAAGTACCCATGCTCGCCTGCGGAGGTCTCAAGGCCGGTGCCGGGGAAGTCCTTGGCGATGGTGTCGATCACGATCACCGTGGGGATGTTCCGTTCGCGGGCGGCTTTGATCTCGGCTTCCAGCGCGTCGGTGCCAGATGCCTTGACCGCATGGGCGCCCATGGAGGCCGCGTGGGCCACATAGTCGATCTCGGGCTGAACCTCGATGTTGCAATCCACGT
>JAUILL010000053.1 GCA_030433335.1 Alphaproteobacteria bacterium
CAGGACTGACCCTAGGGAACCTGTCGACCAGTCTGCCCACGATCGTGAAATGACTGCCCACGATGACGTGAAACGCGTGCCCGAGATCCCGCGAAATCACTGCCCAAGTTCCGCGAAATACGCACGCGAGGATCTCGCAGATCAAGCCTACGACAAAATTGGATCTCGTGCCGATGTTCTGGCGGACCGCGCAGAGTCTCTCTACGAACGGCTCGATGCCTTTGTCGCATACGTTGATCTTTGCCACTTTGTCCCGAAGCCTACCGAAGTCGCGATTGCGCCAGTGATAGACCGCTTGGTCTCGGCGCTCCCAACAGAAGGTTCGCGTGTCGTAAACCGACAGGGCGAAGAAACCTCAATCCATACGGACGAAAATGCATTCGCCTCTGTGATGTCGACACTTCTAGAGAACGCGATCAACCGCGCCGATACTGCGCAGCCACAAGTCACTGTCACGTGGAGCAAATGCGAAGAAGGGCTGCTTGTAACCGTAGACGACAACGGCAGCCGCCTCTCTCAGGCCGCACAATCGCGCATCTTTCAGCCGTTCAGATCAAGCCAAACGGCCAGGACTCAGAACGATCTGTCTATGGCCTATGCCGCCCGTTTGGTCGAAGCGCTTGAAGGCACGATCTCGGTCCGTCCCAATCCGATGAAGAGCGGAATGCAATTCCGTTGTGTTTTTCCCGATATCGGCGAAACCACCACGACAGAAAAAAAGCCCTCCGAGAACCGGAGGGCCAGTGAGGCAGTCATCCCAATCGGGAACCGTTAATCCAATGAGCTCAGAAGCTGTTTAATCGCAGCCTCGAGACGGGCTTGATCAATCGACGAGAAATCTCGATCCAGTTTGATTTCGAGCTTTCCTTGCGCGGCAGTGCACTTCGCCGAACCCGTTCCAACAGGCAGCGAAAAAGTGCTACGCACTGAGGCAGGGCTCGAAGGCGCTTTCTTGGCAGCTGCCACCTTTCCTGTGCCTTCATTCGCAAAACCACGGAGTATTTCGAGCTCTTGTTCCGGTGTCCGCGACGGCACAGCGTCCAACGCTTTGGTGATCTTTGCAGCGGTCTCTGGCTTTGCCTCGATCAAAGACCCGAGGGCCAGTCCCAAAGCACGCGGAATCTGGGGAAGGTACTTGATCTGGCCATCAAGAACGCGAACAACGCGGATGAAATTCCGGATATAGCTGCGTTTTTGGTAGCCGGCAGATTTGAACAGGGTTGCCACAGCCTTATCGGCGTCATTCTCCTCGATCTCGGGATCGTTCGCATACTCCAGCGCGAGCTTCGCCATTTCCCCGAAAGAGATATCTTTGCGCACGAGGTTCTCGTCGACCATCCGGCGATACAGATCCTCTAGCGTATCTCCGGCCTCTGTCACGACGGCCGGAATAACCGAGAATTGTTCGTCGCTTGTAGTCTCAAGCAGCTCACGATAGGCCGAGAGGCGACGATAGCCCTGAACAAGCTCGTAGAGCCCATCCGTCCGTGTCTCGAGCCGGATCGGGTTAGACAAACCGATTTCCGCAATTGACTGCTTTAACTCGGCCAGTTCCATATCCGGACCTTTGGCGCGGTCACGGGTCAGCTTGCTGGTCGAAATCGCGTTCAGTGGGACCAACTCCATGATCAAGCCCATGCCCTTCAGCCGAACATGCTCATGGGCCAGCGCGTCGTTCTCCGCACGGATTTTCGCTTCGATCTCTTGTCGCTGGCGCGTGCTGCTTGCAGCCTCCGAAATCGCGGTCGCCATGGGGCCTCGGCGCGGGGCAGGGGCGCTGGTCGGCACAGACACCTCCGACGTATCCGCTGGTAGATCCGTGGGCATGTTGATGTCGAACATCCGGCGTTTCTTGGCCATTGTCGTTCTCCTCAGATCTTGTCCCAAGCGGTGATGATGTTGCCCCGGAACTCCTCGTAGGCGCGATCAAAGCTGGCACGGGCGCGGCGCCACGTCTCACGTGTCATATCGCGGTAATCGATCTCGTAGACCGACGCGAGGAAGCGCCCCGATTGCTCGACCGCACGCGTCATTTCCACGGGGTTATCTGTCACGTGATCGCCGAAAACCTTCTGGAACGCTTCGTACATGGCGCGGTGCAAATCATTTCCTGGTTCGTAGCGGGTCATCAGGAATTTGATGTCAGCAAAGGCTTTGGGGAGGGTCATGTTGCAGCCGGGAACACTGCCCTCGTAGCCCGCAGACAAGTCCTCCAGCGCCTCGGCCAACTGACCGATGAAACTCGTCGTCGAGTCGTATTCCCAATAACCGGGACCCGAGGGAATATAGAGCATATCGGCCGCGAAAACCGCATTCATCGACTGGTAACCGATCGCAGGGGGGCAGTCGAAAATGATCAGGTCGTATGCGTCGTCTGGCAGGCTATCCAGATACCGCGACACACAAGCAAAGAAGCTCCATTCCGGGTTCAGATGGCGGTACTGCGCGCTCGCAAATTCAACGAACGCCGCATTGGCGCAGCTGGGGACAACATCAATCGTACTCCACGCACTTGGCTTGATGAAATCCGCAGGGCGCAGGGAATCCAGCCCCATCTCTCTGATCGACGCAGGAATTTGGCGTTGGGGCAGGGCGGTTCCGCTCGCCGCGCCGACCACGGCAGCATTCATCCGATCCGTCTCGCGGATCAGATCGCGCGCCATGATCCCCCAAACCGTGTATTCCTCGGCCACGTCTGTCAGCCCCATCGAATGGGACAACGTCGCCTGAGGATCGAAATCCACGAGCAAAACGCGATAGCCATCAAGTGCTGCCGCATGAGCAAAATGCAGGGCCACGGTAGATTTACCGGCACCACCCTTGAAGTTGGCAATTGCCGCACGGAACGCCCGTTTTCCATCAGGGCGCGGAGGCATCAGAGATTTCTTGTTTACCTTGATCCGACGACGAAGTTCGTTGATCTCGTCCAAGGTGAACCAACGTTGCCGCCCTTCGGGCTCGACCTCACCGCCCGGAAGGTTCGGGTCCGCGGCCAACCGACCGCGAAACGTCGACTGATTGATCCCCAAGATTAGTTCCGACACCTCCCAGCTCGAAAACCGACGCAAACGCTTGATGTTCTCGGGACTGAAAGTCTGCTGCCGGATCCAGTTCTGAAGCTTCAGAGATTGTGCCTGTAGGTGGCTCAATTCGTCATGGGTGTACACGGGTTGTCTCACAACGTTATTTTCTGCTCTGCCCTAATTTACGCCGAAAGTGCTTCCAACGCAAAACAAAAACTCTCCGCGATTAACGTTTGGCGCTTGAAATCCAAGCGCCAACGCAACCAGATGTCGTGTCGCGATTTCGTGCATCGACATCAAACGCACTAGATCTGCCAAAAACGCTTTTCAGCTGATCTTCGGGATAATCTCGCGTCCATTTTCAAAACATGTCGATCGCAGAGAACGGTTTCCGCCACGTCGCGCGCAAAAAGCGCGCATCCACAATGAGTTGACAGCTGTCAACCCTGCCAACTTTTGCCAATTCGCTCGGGGCATCACACCGCCTTCTGGTTCTCGGTCGCCAACAAAGCCATGATCATCGGGCCAGGAGAGAACGCTCCTTCCTCGGCCTTCGAGGTCAAGGCCCGCAGATATCCACCGGGACTTCTGATCTCGCTCGCCCGCTGGAGTATACCAACCACAGTGATGGCAGCCGCCTCGGCGCCCATAGCGAGTTCTGCTCGTCTCCAAGCATCATCCGATATTCCAAGCATTGGCCGAACAAAGTTGGCAGCAGCCACAAGCTCGGGCCAAGAATGAACACCAGAAGGAATGTAATCAATCAGATCCGGGCAAGCTTTGACCACGAGATACAATGGCAGCTTTGGCCTTTGTCCAATAGAAAGCTCAACCTCCGCCGCCCTTTCCTCTTCTAAGGAAGGTTCAGAATCTGAATGTTTTATGTTTGAATATTGTAAGTGCCGCTCAAAAACAGCGTCATTGCCGTTCATTTTTTCTGTTTCAATCTTGGAAAGCACTGCGCTTACATCTGCCAAGAGCGCTTCGGCTTCTTGATTGAGCAGGTTCAAATCCTCTGCATAGAGCTTCCGTCGCATAGAACGCTGAATAAGCTTCAGACGATCCTCTACTTCATCCCAATTCGCATGAACCTCTTCTTGGCCAAACGCGATGAGCTTTGCTGCATCGCGCAAACGCAACACGACGGCCTCGCGCAAACGTTTCAGACGGAGCGCAGCTGCACGCGCCTCATGTGCCGCGGCAGCGATCTCTGGCAAGCGCACCAAGAGCGGCCGTAGGTCGAAGCCAAATGCCCGATCGATCCCCCCGTTCACACCCCGTGCCGCATAGCGTTTGCCATTCGGGCTGTCGTGACGAATGATCAGTTGTGCACTGACCAAAGCCGCCAGATGACGTCGTAGCGTGCTTTCTGCCATCCCGTGGGCACGTTCAGACAAAGCCGCATTCGACGGAAAGACAATTGTCCCCTCGCCATCAGCAAGGCTATCGTGCGGGTGAAAGCTAACCAGCGCGTGCAAGACAGCAAGATCGCGATCCGTCACGCCAAAGGCTAGCCGTGCCGCCGTTAGCTCTTTGATGATTGTCCACTTATCGGGCACAGCATCAGGGATCGGTGCCTCGAGCATCGCTTGCGCCGCCAATTGACCAGCAGAAACTGGTCGCCGCCCAAAGGGCGTCGTTGAAATGTGTTCCATGATTTTCACGACGACACAAAAAACCACCCATCGAACTCAACGATGGTTGACAGCTGTCAACTCCCAAGGGTAGATTCGAGGTGCTAGAACGAATTGGCCTCTCGGGACGAAAGTCTTGGGGGGTCTTTTCTTATCTGGTGTCGGGTGTCGTGCCTCCTTTTCCTGTGTTTCCTGCTCTGCTTCTATTCACCGGAGTTTTTCAGAAACTCCTGATGAATGCGGTCAAGGTTCTGGATCAACCAATCGTCAAACCCATCCTTGTCCTTGAGGGTCAAGACCGTCTTGTCGCCCTTGCGACTGACCTCGCCCAATGCTTTTCCGTCTTCACTCCGCAGTTCTTTGCGGGTCGAGCGACGGGGTAACTTCTCGGGGGCCAACCCGTCAAAGACCGCCTGAAAGCGATCATCCGAGGTTTGCCCTTCGGCCAACTGGGTAATCTGGTCCAACGGCCGCCCTTTGATCCGCGTGGCCAAGGACAGCCAGCGATCACGTCCAACACTAGGCGCTGCGCCGATCGCCATGATGATCGGATAGGGAACAGCATCCGTGACCGAGAGCATCCGGCTGATCACGGTCTTATCAATATGAAGGGCATCGCAAATGACTTTGCGGGTGAACCCGTTCTCGACCATCTGCCGCGCGAAATTCGCCTTTTCAATAAAGGTCAGGTCTTTGCGGGCTGCGTTCTCTTGGCCCTGCGCCACGATCAAATCGCGGTCGTTTAGAACACGCACCATCGCGCGGACGGGCAGTCCGAGTTCGCGCAAGGCTGCGACGCGGCGACGACCATAAACGATCTCGTATCGGTTTCCGTCCGTGGGCGACTGCCGAAGCAAGACGGGCACCTGCTGTCCGTATTCGCGGATCGAAGCAACCAGCGCTGCGAGGCCCTCGGGGTCGTCGTCCAGGCGGTCTTTGAGACCCGCATCGTCGATCAGCTCGGGCGGGATCTCGGCTAACGCGCGGGTCTTCAGGTCCGCGATCTGCTGGCTCACCGCTCCGATGGCACCGGTGGTCCGACGCGGTTTCGCCGGAGCAGGGGCATCCTCTCCGGCCGGGTTTGACAGATTTCCAAGAAGGTTCTTGCGTGCCATCAGCGCCCCCAAGCCTTCTGGATCAGATCTTCGATCTCGCCATTCACATTGTTCAGGCTCTCCATAGCCCGTTCATAGGTGGCGCGGTGAAATTGGTTCTTCTCGACCTCGTAGAGGGTCTGCTTGGTGATGCCGGCATCACTGATCGCAGTCGACTTGAGCGCGGTATGGTTCAGCACATGCTCCCCAAACATCGAGCGCATAAAGCTGACCATCTGGTTCTGCGGGCCATCACCCGGCTCGTAGCGTGTCACCAAATACCGGAGCCAGTCATAGGACATGTCTCCTCCGGCCTCTGCCACAACCCCAAGCAAGTTGGAGGTCATCAACAAGAACTGGCACATGGACATAACGTCGAGCATCTGTGGGTGCACGGTCACCAAGACCGCCGTCGCCGCCGACAATGCCGACATCGTCAAAAACCCCAATTGGGGCGGGCAATCGATCACCACCACATCATAGCTAGCCTCGACCTCGGCCAGCTTCTCGCCGACGCGGGTAAAGAACAAATCGCCCGAACGCTCCGCTAGAGCCTTCGGGGTGTCGTGTTCGAACTCCATCAGATCCAGATTGCCCGGAATTATGTCGAGATTGGTGAAATAAGTGCTCTGGATGACATCTGCCAACGGCACAGGATCATCGTACCGGATCGCGTCATACAGCGTACCGCCATCAAGCAGATCGAACTCGGGCTGGAACCCGTGCAAGGCGGACAAGCTGGCTTGTGGGTCAAGATCAACAGCCAAAACCCGATACCCGTCCAACGCCAGTTTTTGCGCCAGATGTGCCGATGTCGTGGTCTTCCCAGAACCGCCTTTGAAGTTAATTACGGTGATGACCTGAAGATGGTCCCCTTCGGTCCGGCCGGGCAGGTAGGTACCGGGGGCCTTTGCGCCTTTCTCCAGCATTTGGCGAAGCGCCTGAATATCCTCTGTCGAATAGTACCGACGTCCGCCTGTGCGGATTTCTGGTTCAGGACCCCGACCGTCCAGATGGAGCTTTCTGAGGTAGGCATCTTTGACGCCAAGAAGCGCCGCGACTTCACCACTGGTAAACTTGCGCAGGGCACGGCGTGCATCCGGCGGGAACAGCTGCGTGCGGTGAGCTTGCAGTCTTTCTGACAAGCTCGCGGCATGCTGCCCAACCAATAGATCTATGCGGCCCTGTTGTGCCATCGGTTTCGTCTGCCCTCGGTGCGACGCCGTTTGTTACGGTATAAGGCGTCATATTCTCTAGTTAGCGTAATTAATGACCTACGCTTCCCGAGTCTGACAAGCACTTTTTCAACTTGCCCTGTCTAAGCTGCTGATTCTTAATCCTTCGGATGGGCGAAACCGAGAAATCCCATCCAAAGGTCGCGAGCAGCGATGGGGTCACCCCAAAAAAACAAGAATCAACAAATGCAAAACGCCCCGCACAAGGCGGGGCGTTATCTCTTACTCGCGTCCTTTTCAGGAGACAACTCAAGCTGCAGCGCGCGCCGACGTTTTGGCTTCGATCGCTTCGGCATTCAGGTTCATAACCGCGACCGCATCGAACACATTCACGCGGAACAAGAACGACTTTTTCATGGTCTCGATCATTTCTGCGAAGAAAGGGTCTGCCTTCTTCAGGGTCTTTGCATCTTCGAACCCGGCAGAAACCACCAGCTCGCCAGCCTTTCCGATGATCACCTTGAGATCGATGATCTGCAACTCATCAAGTTGTGTCGCGAGCCCCTCAACCATGAAGGGTGCAGCCATCTGGGCACCTTGAAGGTCGGGAAAACGCAGAATGAGTGATTTGTTCAGCATTTCGGTCTCACGGGTTATTATGTTGTTTGGCGCGTCTTTAAGAGAAACGGCTGCCTTGAGACAAATTTAAAGCTGAACGCACTTTTTTAGAATGATCTCGATAGGTGAGAAGAGGTACCCGTTCGTATGGGAACCTATCATTGTTCTAAAATTCACTTTTTTTTCCAAGCCGTCGCGTTGAAAACAAACACTTTTCTTATGTGATCCCAATACGTCCTAGGGATCAAAAAAGTTTCACCTACTACATTTAGTACGCAAAAAACATGCAAACGAATCTCGGTGGCCGTAAAAAATTGCTCTCACGGCCACCAAACAGTGGGATTAGGCCCACTCTCCCTTACGAAAAACAGGGACTCGGGTCCCGTCATCGCGGATACCGTCAATGTCGATCTCGGCACTCCCGATCATCCAGTCGACGTGGATCATGCTGCTATTACCCCCACGCGCTGCAATCTCTTCGCTGCTCAGATCACCGCCGTTCAGGAAACATTTGGAGTAACATTGCCCCAAAGCGATATGGCAGGCGGCGTTCTCGTCATAGAGTGTGTTGTAGAACAAAACACCTGACTGAGAGATCGGCGAGGAATGGGGAACCAGGGCGACCTCGCCCAAACGGCTCGCGCCTTCGTCGGTATCCAAAAGCTTCAGCAGCACAGCCTCGCCTTTCGACGCTTTGGCCTCGACGATCTTGCCTGCCTCAAACCGGACCTCAATTTCGTCAATCAGACTGCCTTGGTGCGACAGGGGTTTGGTGGATCGTACCACGCCATCAACTCGCGCCGAGTGCGGTGTGGTAAAGACTTCTTCGGTCGGGATGTTTGGATTGCACGTCACACCGTTTGTCGCGGTCGAGGCGCCCCCGTGCCACTCGTGATCTTCGGCAAGACCGACAGTCAAGTCTGTGCCGGGGCCCGTGAAGTGCAGTGCATCGAACCGCTGTGCGTTGAGCCAAGCTGTTCGAGACCGAAGCGTCCCATTGTGGTTTGACCAGTTGGCAACGGGATCTTGGTCCAACACGCGCGACGCGGAAAAAAGTGCCTCGGCGAGTTTTCCGACAGCCTCGTCTTCGGGAAGATCGGGAAAGACGCGCCCCGCCCAAGCCGCGGTCGGATAGCTGACGATGGTCCAGTTGATGTCGAAGTTCGCAATCTTCTCGAGCGCGGGCTTGTAGGCAAGCGAATTGGCCTTGCCGGCGCGGGCGACCTTCTCGGGATCCTGTTCGGCCAGCAGCATCGGGTCATCCCCGACGATCGCCAGTCGAGCGGCATTATTATTATAGGCCTCGGCCATTCCGGCATAAAGCCAGTCTGCCGCCTTGTCGAACGAAGCATCATTTGCGTTTTCGAACCGCGCCAACGTGATCTCTGGGTCAGAAAGGATCGGAGTCACCACACCTGCGCCAGCACGATAGGCGGCGGCAGTGATCCGGCGCACCAAGGGCAGCGCTTCGACGGGGGCTGTGATGACCAAGTCTTGCCCCTCTTGCAGGTTCAGGCCCACACGCACCGCCACCTCGGCAAGTTGGTCTAGCGCTTTGGGGGAAATAGGATCGGTCATCATGAGCCTCCGTCTGGTCAATACGAAGTTCAACCTGTGATCCCGCACTCCGAAGGTCAAGGTGCCGGTCGCCCACATTCGCGAGGATCGAGAAGCGGACCGGATCGGTATTTTATTGATGACTCTTGAACAATGCTTAACCGCATCTGCAATAAACTGCGCAAAGCGGCCGGAAAATGCGCGAATTTCAGAGCAAATGGACCGGACTTGCCTAGGATTCGAGAGAACTTCCCGTGGCAACCCCGCTAGTTTCCACAAAATCTATTGATACCAACCATAACAAAATCTGGAGAAACCGATGACTGAAAAAATCGTCGTCGCGTATGACGGCAGTGAAAACGCCCACAACGCGGTGAATTTTGCTTTGGATGTTGCCAAAGCCAAAGGCGCGACACTCGTCGTCGTACACGTTCTGGAATGGTCCCCCTATTCGTTCCTGACCAAGACCGAAATCGAAGAACGCCACATGCGCCGCAAAGAAGAGCTTGACCGCGCGGACAAGGCGATCGTCAGCCCCTTGCTGCAGGAAATCCAGAGCAGCGGTGTCACCGTCGAGGTCATGGTCAAGTACGGCCATATCTCCGAGACATTGCTCAAGGTCGTCGCGGACACCGGCGCAACGCAGCTTGTCATCGGTCGTACAGGGCAATCGTCGATCTCGACACGTCTCTTCGGATCGGTTGCGGGCACGCTGGCCCAAGCCGCGCCAGTCGCGGTTACCATCGTTCCATAATAACAAAGCCAACAGGGACCTATAATGAACAAATATTTCAAAGCGCCCCTCATGGGGGCCGCGGCTGCGCCGTTTCAGGCCGCGCCGGCTTATGCAAGCACCATCGACGAGACAGTCAACGCAGCCTTTGCCAATGCAACCGGCTGGTTCGTGAGCTTTATCTTCAGCCCCTTTCCCGGCACCAACTTTCCTTGGATCGTGGCGTGGCTCGTAATTGCGGCCACGATCTTCACCGTCTACTTCGCGGGCATCCAGCTGCGCGGCTTTGCCCACGCCATCGCCTTGGTCAAAGGGGACTACTCCGATCCGGATGATGCGGGCGAAGTCAGCCACTTCCAAGCTCTGGCGACCGCACTTTCCGGCACCGTCGGGCTTGGCAATATCGCAGGCGTTGCGGTTGCCGTCGGCATTGGCGGTCCGGGCGCGACCTTCTGGATGATCCTCGCGGGCCTGATGGGCATGGCGTCGAAATTCACCGAATGTACGCTCGGCGTGAAGTACCGCAACGAATACCCCGATGGCACCGTATCCGGTGGCCCGATGTACTACATCACCAAAGGCTTCCAAGAGCGCGGCATCAAAGGCGGCAAGCCTTTGGCGATCCTGTTCGCGATCTTCTGTATCTTTGGCGCGTTCGGCGGCGGCAACATGTTCCAGTCGAACCAGGCCCATGCGCAGTTGACCAATGTGTTCGGTGACTTCCCCGGTTGGATCACAGGCATCATCTTTGCGGCCATCGTATTCGTGACCATTGTTGGCGGCCTTCAGTCGATCGCCAAAGTAACCGAGAAAGTCGTTCCTTTCATGGGCGTGATCTACGTGGCAACAGCGTTGGTGATCATCCTGATGAACGCCGACCAGATCGGTTGGGCCTTTGGCCAGATCATAGATGGAGCCTTCACCGGCCTTGGCGTTGCTGGCGGCCTCGCCGGTGCGTTGATCCAAGGTTTCAAACGGGCGGCATTCTCGAACGAAGCAGGTGTGGGCTCGGCCGCGATTGCACACTCTGCCGTGCGGACCAAAGAACCCGTGACCGAGGGCTATGTCTCACTGCTTGAGCCGTTCATCGACACCGTTGTGATCTGCACCATGACCGCTTTGGTGATCATCATTACCGGCCAGTTGGTGATCGACCCTGCAACCGGTCTCTATGTCGTCGGTGAATCCGGCGCGATCGAGACTGTGAGCGGGAACACCGGCGTTGCCCTGACCTCTGCCGCCTTCGCGTCGTCCTTTGGCTGGTTCCGCTATATTCTGGCGATCGCCGTGATCCTGTTCGCCTTCTCCACCATGATCAGCTGGAGCTACTACGGCCTCAAGGCATGGACCTTCCTATTTGGCGAAAGCAAAGTTGCAGACCTGTCGTTCAAAGTCATCTTCTGCATCTTCGTCGTGATCGGTGCGGCGGCCAGCCTTGGCCCCGTTATCGACTTCTCGGATGCGTCGATCTTTGCCATGGCGGTGGTGAACATCATCGGCCTCTATTTCCTGATGCCCATCGTCAAGACAGAGCTGGACAGCTACATCCGCCGCTTGAAGTCTGGTGAAATCAAGAAGTTCAAATAACTCGCCCTTCGCTGAGTGAGACTTGCACAGGCCCCGTCCCCATGGCGGGGCCTGTTGCGTATTGGACCCCTGGCGCAAATTATCCACAACCGGACGAGATTTTGTCGTGCAAAGTCCAGCAGTCTGCCTTACCTGTGCGTGTAACAAGAAGGCGCGCGGGCTCTGTCCGCACCCAGCGCATGCAGGCATTCAAGGAGACTTTTCATGGCTGACGGGACTTTTGCTGTTCTTACCCTGGCTCTGGGTTTGCTCGATATGGGTGCGAATTACTGCCCGACCGGCAGCTGCATGGGGCCGAATGAGGTCGATAGCCGGATGTCATTTTCTTTGGGCGAGACCTACTTCCAAGAAGAGACTGTTGGCACCGAATTCTATGTCCGCCGTGACACATCTCTGGCGATGGGACCGTTTCAGGTTATCTACGGCCTGTCACTGACCAATGACAATGATGGTTGGATCGGGGTTGGTCAGGCGTGGGACACCACCTTTGGCGCAGGATACCTGCAGCTGCACGCGATGCCCGGCATCTATATCCAAGGCGATGGCGTCGACCTTGGCGGACCGGTGGAATTCCGATCGGGCATCGAGCTGGGCTATGAGGCGCGAAACGGCATGCGGATCGGTCTGGGGTATGACCACCGGTCGAATGCCGGCATCTACGAAAGCAATATGGGCCTGGAAACAGTCCACCTGCGCGTTTCGATCCCAACGAACTAAATGCTTTGCGCAAAGGCCTGCCACTGAGCTCCAAGGCCCTCCGAGGATGTTGACAGGGCGGGCGAAGTATGTGCCTTGCCTGCATCAAAGTCAGCAGAGGCAAAACCATTGAACGTCGCAGTTCCAGATAGCATCGGCGAGGCGCTAGCACCGGCCATCACCCGCCGCCTTGTCGCGGTGGTGGTAACGTTCAATCGCCTAGAGAAGTTGAAGGTGACCCTAGAGCGCCTGCTAGAAAGCAATTCGACCGAACTTTGCACTGTTGTCGTTGTCAACAACGCCTCGACAGATGGAACACGCGAGTGGTTGAACGCATACCAAGCTGAACAGCAGCAGTTTGGGGATCACCGTCTGGATATCGTCCACAGCGACGTCAATACTGGTGGGGCAGGGGGCTTTGCCTGCGGAATGCGCCAAGCGATGGAGCATCACACGCCGGATTGGCTCGTGGTGATGGACGACGATGGCCGACCTGCGCAAGGCGCGTTAACCCGTTTCCACGAGATCCCTGATGACAAATGGGATGCGATGGCCGCCGCCGTTTACTTTCCGACGGGCGAAATCTGCGAGATGAACCGTCCCTCGCGGAACCCGTTCTGGCATGGAAAAGAATTCATCCGCACGCTTTTCGGGGGCGGACGCTCCGGTTTCCACGTCCAACCCTCTGACTACGAGGGGCCTGCGATGCAGATCGATGTGACGTCTTTCGTTGGATTCTTTGTGGCGGCGCGCGCGATCAGGTCGATTGGCTACCCCGATCCAGACCTCTTCATCTATGGCGATGATGGGATCTACACTCTGGAACTGACCAAAGCGGGCCATCACATCGGGTTTGAGCCTTCGATCCAATTCGAACACGACATGGCCACTTTCACAAGCGCGGCACAGGACAACGCTCAACGGGGCCGCTTCGTACCTTTGTGGAAAGCCTATTACTATCACCGCAATCTGCTGATCCTGTACAAGATGGCAGCGGGCCTCCTGTTCTGGCCGACGATGGCGGTGATCCTGCCGAAATGGCTTTTGAAAACGCGAAGCCACACCGGAGAGCGCAAGCGCTTTTTGAAGCTGCTGTCTATCGCAATCACAGACGGGCTCATAGGCCGCCGCAGACGTTCCCACGCCGAGATCATGCGCCTGAGCGGGAAATAAGTCTGGATTTACTTGTTCAGGATGTCGTGGTGATAGCGCCCCATGAGGATCAGGCCTAGGGTCAATAGCCCAAGCGACAATCCCAGAATATAGGTCGCGCTGACATAAGACGCGTCATAGGTGGAATAGAACGCTGCGCGCATCATACCCGTGATTTGGATCAACGGGTTATACCACAGGATGTCTTGTGCCGTATCTGGCAGGTCCCGATAGAGAAAAAGAACACCTGAGGCGAGGAAAAGTGGCCTCGTGATGACCCCCCAGATCAGCTCCCACAAGGGAAATAGACTGATCAAGACGCAGTTCACTGTGCCGACAGCAAATCCGAGAAGAATTGCGAGGCTTACTGCAAAGATTGCCAGAGGCAGATCCAGCATAGAGCGTCCATCAACTGCGAAGTACACGCCACCAATCAACAAAATCATGATGAGCACATTGGTCAGACTGTTCAAAAACAGACGCGCCAGAATCGCATGAACCCATGTGACCGCTGGGAACTTCAGAAGCGGCTTGGAAAAGTTGACCGCCCTAGAGGTGCAAGCAGCGATGTTCGTGTAGGTGTTAAAAGGCAGAAAGCCCGTCGTGTAGAACAGCAGGAAGCTCGTTCCCAACGGAGGTGTCCGGATAATGAGCGAAAAGCCGAGCGACAGGAACAGGATAGCCGCCATCGGCTCCACCAGGCTCCAGAGGTACCCCCCGGGCGTACGGCCATACCGCGTCGACATTTCCCTTAGCATCAAGGCAAGGATCGTCCGTGCCGACGCAAAACTGCGCTGCGTCCCCGAAGTGCGGCGTCGCGCCACCAAGCCTTGTGCGTTCGGATCAATCACTTTTGTCGCCCGATCTCTTTATCTTGAGGTTGAAAAGACCTTCGCCTGACACACCCAGCGTCCTGGCAGTTCTGGCGGACTATGCCTTCTTGCGGGGCCAATGACAAATGCCCCGTATCGACGCAAGAGACATTCGGGATGAACACGATGTGTTTAGCGCGCATTCCGCTACGCGTTGCATTTGAGCCTCCGGAGCAGTAACTGTCTGAAAAAGGAGCAGCAGCGCGCGCTGAGGCCAGATTGCCCGAGGACAGCAGAAATTCCATGACGGAAACAAAGCCCCAAACTCTTTCGACAGAAGAGCAAGCGCCCAAGCGAAAGCAAGACGGTGCAGGAACCGGGCCCAAACAGGGTGGCCCAAAAGGGCAGTTCGGCAAGAACCAGAAGTTGATGTCACGCATCTCTTCTTTGGAGAAAGAGCTGGAAGAAGCACGCGCAAGTGCTGCCGAGTTCCCATTGGCACGCCGTGCGCGGATGCGCTCGCGTCATTGGGGCGTTATTTTTAGCTTCCTTCTTCTCGTGATTGCGCCCGCCGTCGCGGTGAATACCTATCTCTGGACGGTCGCCAAAGATCAGTTTGTTTCGACCACGGGTTTCACCGTCCGTAGCCAGGAAACGGCAGCCACAAGCGATCTGCTCGGGGGGCTCGCGAGCTTTGCATCTAGTGGTTCAGCCTCGGACAGTGACATCCTTTTCGAGTTTATCCAAAGCCAGGAAATGGTCCGCGCGGTGGATGAGCAACTCGATTTGCGAACCCATTTCAGCCAGCACTGGCCCGAGGATTGGGCGTTCTCGATTTGGCCGAGCGCTTCGATCGAGCAACTTCTGTGGTATTGGAGCCGTGTGGTTCGCATCTCTTACGACAGCGGATCTGGCCTTATCGAAGTCAAAACCAGCGCCTTTGACGCCGACTATGCACAGGATATCGCCGAGGCAATTTTGGGCGAGAGCCAGTTGCGGATCAACGCTTTGAACGAGCAAGCGCGCGCAGACGCCATGGGCTATGCCGAAGCCGACCTGTCCGAAGCTCTGGATCGTCTTAAAGACGCACGCGAGGCACTAACCCAGTTCCGGACGCGCACCCAGATCGTAGACCCGACCGCCGATATACAGGGCCGCATGGGTGTGATGAACAACTTGCAGCAGCAATTGGCACAGACCCTGATCGAATATGACATCCTCTTGGGCTCGGTCGGCGACGCGGACCCACGCGTCAAGAAATCTCAGCAGCGGATAGAAGTGATCAAGGACCGCATTCGTGTCGAGCGCGAGAACCTGACCGCTTCAGGAGAAGATGCCGCCGTCGATGGCGCAGGGTCAACGGACTATCCCGCTTTGCTGTCCGAATACGAACGACTGAATGTCGATCTGCAGTTCGCCGAAGAAACCTACCGCACAGCGCTAGCCGCCCTTGATGTCGCAAAGGACAACGCCTCGCGTCAAAGTCGCTACCTCGCCACCTATATCCGCCCCAGTCTTGCCCAAGAAGCTGAGGCCCCTCAGCGGATCGTCATTGGCGCATTGTCCGCACTGTTCCTGATCTTTATCTGGTCGATCGGCGTGCTGATCTACTACTCGATCCGCGACCGGAGCTAATCGGACAGAGATGATCAGGCTCGAGAACCTTACCAAGAGCTTCCGCATCAAGGGCGAGAGAAAGGTTGTGATCGACAACCTCAATCTCACGCTGCCCTCTCATACCTCGCTCGCGCTGCTCGGGCGGAACGGGGCGGGGAAGTCGACGCTGTTGGAAATTATTGCTGGCATCTCACGGCCCGATAGCGGCCGCGTTGTGACGGACGGGACCATTTCGTGGCCAGTGGGCCTTGGCGGTTCGTTCCACCGCGACCTCACAGGCGCAGAGAACGTGCGCTTTGTGGCGCGAATTTATGGCGTAGACACCGATGATCTTGTCGCGTTCGTCGAAGATTTCGCTGAATTGGGAAAATCCTACCACATGCCTGTCCGCAGTTATTCCAGTGGCATGCGGTCCCGCCTGACGTTTGGCTGCTCTATGGGCATCAAGTTCGACACCTATCTCGTGGATGAGGTCACCGCGGTCGGCGACAAAACCTTCAAGAAAAAGAGCCGCCAGATTTTTGCCGAGAGGATGAAAACATCCAGCGCGATCATGGTGAACCACAACCTCAAAGAGGTGCGAAAGTACTGCAATGCCGGCATCATTCTTGAGCATGGCCGTGCGGAATATTTCGAAGACCTGGACGAGGCAATCGCACTCCACGAAAGTATGCTGGATTAAGCATCACCTGCTCTGCAATTCTTTGCCGCAGGTGCAACAGACCTGCGAATTCTCGGTACTCATCCCATAAAACACAGGGTATACCGGCGAAAAGTGACTAGGCCGCTCTGTTCAAAAGAGCCGAGGGGCAGCTAGCCCAAACTATGTTTCAGGAGTTCGAGAATGGCCGACGGCACTTTGTCTGCACCCTATTTCACACTGCAGTCTCTGATGTGGCCCGAGGCCGGTATCTGTACCGAAAGAGAACTTTATGTGCACACCGATGGACCTGCAGCGCTTTCGATCAGCAAAAGAGAAGTGCAGTTCATTGCGTCTGGGACAGCGGACTTCGGGACTTGGTTCAACCTCTTTAACGCCGAGAAGTGGAAGCGCGAATGTGCGCTCTCTGATCTCGCTCTAGAACTGCGGGGCGAGGGCACGTTCGAACTGACGATCACACTCGCGGCACGGGATCGATCATGGGAGTCGGTTCTTACCGAGATCGTCAGCTTCGAAGATGTTTCACACGATGAGCCTCTTCGATTTGATCTCCGACACATTTTGTCCGAACCCTATGCGGATGGTCTCGTCTTTTTCGCGTTGAAAGCAATGAGTGCGGGCAAGCTGAATGATGCACGGTGGGTCAGCCGGGATCAGGCAAAGCGTTGTCCTTCGCTCAATCTCGCCGTGACAACATTCCGCCGCGAAGATGCCGTGGCGCGCACAATGGAACGCTTCGAGAGTTTCATGGCCAACTCGGCCATCAAAGACCACCTCCACCTGACCGTCACGGACAACGGCCAGACGCTCGCCGACCATTTGGACCTGAGTGCCCTTCCGTCCTTCATCAGCGTCGTTCCGAATGCGAACCTTGGTGGGGCAGGGGGATTTACTCGGGGACTTCTTGAAACCCGCGACCGCGGCGACAGTCACTGCCTCTTTATGGACGATGATGCCTCGATCCACATGGAGAGCATCGAGCGTACATGGATCTTTCTCGCCTATGCAAACGACCCGAACACCGCTGTTTCGGGCGCGATGATCAGCGAGGCACGCCGTTGGGCGATTTGGGAAAACGGGGCGCTCTTCTTCGAACGCTGCCGACCCTTGTTTATGAACACTGATCTTCGCGATCCTGATGAAGCGACCGAAATGGAACAGGCGGCCACACCCCCGGTTTCAAGGAATTTTTATGCAGGCTGGTGGTATTTTGCATTTCCTGTCGATGCAGTCGAACATCTGGCATTCCCGTTTTTTGTGCGCGGAGATGACGTTAGCTTCTCGCTCGCCAATGCTTTCAACACTGTTACATTGAATGGCGTGGTGTCTTTCCAAGAGAGCTTCACCGAAAAGGAAAGCCCTCTGACCTGGTACCTTGATCTGCGCAGTCACATGGCCCATCACCTTTCTCTGCCTGATCTGGATGTAGGTAAGTGGCGTGTCCTCAAGATCGCGATGTGGTTCCTTTTGCGGAACCTGCCGCGGATGCATTATGAATCCATCGCAGCGATCAATCTTGCTATGGAAGATGTCATCAGCGGACCTGACTATTTTGACAAGAATGCCGATATCGCGGCACGGCGTGCGGACATCAAAGCGCTGACGAAAGAAGAAGCTTGGCTGCCTCTCACGCCAGAAGTTGCTCTCCCACCTCATCGCGAAGCGCCCACCCCAGCGTGGCATCGCACTTTGATGAAGCTGACTTTGAACGGCCATCTTCTGCCCGGCTTCAAAAAGCTCGGGAAAAAGATCCTCCTGACCGGACCACAGCGCGGATATATCGGCGTAATCTGGGGTGCCTCCGAGATCACCTACCTGAACACAGAGCGGACCAAGTATTACAACGTGCGCCATTCGAAAGCCGTAGCTTGGAATTCACTGCGTCAATTCGCGAAAAATGCCAGTCAATTCCTGAGTAGGTACGATGAATTGGTGCAAAGTTATCGTGGGGCGTACGGGACAATGACCTCGGAACCCTATTGGCGCGAAAAGCTAGGAATGAACCACGCAGCGTCCGAACAAAAAGAAGCTGCTGAATGATAAGAAGACCCGCATCACTGGATGCGGGTCTCTTATTTTCGGAAATGAAGTAGTTTCTCGCTGACCTGCCACGGGAATTTTCCTCCATCGTCGATTAGAGTCTGCGCGCTTTGAGGGCAGATAATGAAGCGCGCACGATTCACGGACGAACAGATCATTGGCATTTTGACCGAGCATGAGGCAGGCACAAAATGTGCCGACCTTTGCCGTAAGAACGGGATGGCCG
>JAUILL010000054.1 GCA_030433335.1 Alphaproteobacteria bacterium
TGTGCTTTGGTTCCGAAAATCATCGTCACCACAATGTTTTATGTCAGTTGCAAGTGTACAAATGTGCAAAGCTATATTTAAATAAATCTGTCGCGATTGAAACTATTCGGGCGTGCTACCGTTTAAGAGAAGTAATGAGTTCGAAACATCGATCTGATTAGTTCCGGACACTCATCTTTAAATAAAACATTGGGAAGCTGGCTATGAAACTGCCGTATAGCGTGTTCCCTAAAGAGTCTCTATTTTCCACCCTCAACGCCAGCCGGCTCGGCCTGTATCGAACTGCTCTGATCGCAGTATCGGCCCTTGCTCTGGCACACTTCTCCATCCCCGCGAGCGCGGCACCAGGCCTTAGCACATCGCTCGCACGCCAATGCGCACAGCCACCAAAACTGGTGATCACTGCGCCATCAAGCACACCTAAAATCGTGAAAACAAAACCCCTTGGCTCTCGTTCAGCTCTCAGAGCAGGGTGGACGATCCA
This sequence comes from Alphaproteobacteria bacterium, assembly GCA_030433335.1. Lineage (GTDB taxonomy): Bacteria > Pseudomonadota > Alphaproteobacteria > Rhodobacterales > Rhodobacteraceae > Donghicola. The sequence goes on from JAUILL010000054.1 coordinate 485, forward strand.
AGGACTGACCCGCTTTGATCGAGACACTCATACTTCGATCAAATGGGAAAAACTCCGAGACAGAACCGGCGGATGTCTTCGCATCCACACTCTGGAAATCGAGATAGGAAACGAAGAGATCCAAGTTTGGCTCTCTCCAAGCCTTGATCGGAATGCCTGTTTAAAAAAAGTCGTCATGGCGCATGAACTCAAGCACGTGACACATCACCAAGAGTACGTCTATCGTCTGCAAAAGAAGTTAACCTACAATTTAAAGTCTCTTTTAGCAGGACATACATTTAAGCGCATCTATCCTGGCGCTGCAGACCGGCGCTTGAAAGATGAACTTGACCGTGTGGCAAAGCTGGCAGTGCTCAAATTGCACCGCCCAATTGCCAATGCTGCAGCGCAGCGTGATCGCGCGATGGATACACCACAAGCCTACGCCAAAGAACTCGCGAAGTGCGGACTGTAAAAAGAAAGGGCGGTGCCTGTGCACCGCCCTTTGTACTTAGAAGTCCAGGTTTTCAACGCTGAGCGCGTTCTGCTGGATGAATTCGCGTCGTGGCTCAACCACATCGCCCATCAGCTTGGTAAACAGATCGTCGGCTTCGGCGACATCGTCGATCTTGACCTGCAAGAGGGTCCGCGCATTCGGGTCCAGCGTTGTTTCCCACAGCTGCTCGGGGTTCATCTCACCCAGACCCTTATAGCGTTGCAGAGACAACCCTTTTTCGCCTTCGCTCAAGATAGCATGCAAAAGATCGAGCGGTCCGTATATCATCTGAGACCGGTCCTTGCGCATCAGCTTGGCGGGCTTGCCGTAAACATCCTGCATCGACTCGGTCATAGACCCCACACGGCGGGCCTCGCCTGAACGCAGCACAGGGCCGTCAAGCGTACGCGCCTCTTCGACGCCGCGCAGAATACGGCTCAGACGCATACCGCGGTCCTGCGTCGGGCGACCTTGCCATCCACGCTCGTATTCCAGCGCGATCATGTCGAGACGCGCCGCGACGGTGTCACACATGCCCTGCAGGTCCGCGTCAATTGCACCGGGGACAAAGGCCCCTGCGATCGCGGCTTGCTCCAGAATGTGGCGTGGATAGTGGGTCGGGAAGGCGTCAAGGATACGCTTCACCGAACGCGCCTCTTCCACCACGCGGACCAAGTCCTGACCCACGATGTCTTCGCCGCTGCCCATGCGCAGGCTGGCGCCGTCGACGCCCTGCTGGATCAGATAGTCTTCCAATGCGGGATGGTCTTTGAGGTAAACCTCTGATTTACCGCGCGCCACTTTGTAGAGCGGCGGCTGAGCGACATACAGGAAGCCGCCTTCGATCAACTCGGGCATCTGGCGATAGAAGAAAGTCAGCAGCAGCGTGCGGATGTGTGCACCATCGACATCCGCATCGGTCATGATGACGATCTTGTGGTACCTCAGCTTGTCGATGTTGAACTCGTCGCGGCCGATGCCAGTGCCGAGGGCCATCACAAGGTTACCAATCTCCTGACTGCCGAGCATCCGGTCGAAACGCGCACGCTCCACGTTCAGGATTTTACCGCGGAGGGGCAGGATCGCCTGTGTGCCACGGTCACGACCTGTCTGAGCGGAACCGCCAGCAGAGTCACCCTCCACCAGGAAGAGTTCGGTCTTGGACGGATCTTTTTCCGAGCAATCCTTGAGCTTACCGGCGAGGAAGTTCACGTCCATCGCGGTCTTGCGGCGTGTCAACTCACGCGCCTTGCGGGCAGCTTCACGGGCCAGAGCGGCCTCGATAATCTTGCCCACGACTTGCTTGGCGATGTTCGGGTTTTCCTCGAACCACTCGGCCAGCTTTTCGTTCATCAAGCTCTCAACAGCGGGACGCACTTCGGAGCTGACCAGCTTGTCTTTGGTCTGCGAGCTGAACTTGGGGTCCGGCACTTTCACCGACAAAACCGCCGTCAGGCCTTCGCGCGCGTCGTCACCAGAGAAAGTCACCTTCTCTTTCTTGGCGATGCCAGAGGTCTGCGCATAGCTGTTGATGGTCCGCGTCAACGCGCCACGGAAGCCCGCCATGTGCGTACCACCATCGCGCTGCGGAATGTTGTTGGTAAACGGCAGCACCATCTCGTTGTAGCTGTCGTTCCACCACATCGCGACTTCGACACCGATGCCGTCTTTCTCGCCGGTCATAAAGATCGGCTCTTCCATCATCGAGGCTTTGCTGCGGTCCAGATATTTCACGAACTCGCGCACACCGCCTTCGTAGAAAAGCTCGGTCTTCAGCGGCTCTGCAGGACGCTCATCCTCGAGGATAATGCGCACGCCAGAATTCAGGAACGCGAGCTCGCGAAGACGCGTTTCCAGTGTCTTGAAGATGTAGTCGAGGTTCGAGAACGTGTCGGTCGAGGCAAGGAAGCGCACCTCGGTGCCCTTTTGACCTTCGGCCTCTCCGACCACGCGCAGATGCTCGGCAGTCTCGCCGCGCACAAACTTGGCGTAGTGCTCTTTGCCATTCCGCCAGATGCGCAGTTCCAGCCAGTCGGACAGAGCGTTCACAACCGAAACGCCCACGCCATGCAAACCGCCGGACACCTTGTAAGAATTGCTATCAAACTTACCGCCCGCGTGCAGCTGGGTCATGATGACCTCTGCCGCGCTGACGCCTTCTTCGGCGTGCAAATCGACCGGAATCCCACGGCCGTTATCGCGTACCGAAACCGAATTATCGGCGTGAATTTTCACGTGAACCGCAGTGGCGTGACCGGCCAAAGCTTCGTCGATGCCGTTGTCTACGACTTCGTACACCATGTGGTGCAGACCGCTGCCGTCATCGGTGTCCCCGATATACATGCCAGGGCGCTTGCGGACAGCCTCCAAGCCCTTGAGAACTTTGATAGAATCGGCGCCGTATTCTTCCGGTCGCTGAGTGGTATCGGACATGCAGGGTTCCCCTTGTTCTTTGCCCTAGGTTTTACAAGTTCTTGGGAGGAATGTCACGCAAATGACCAACATATTGCGCTACAGGAGGGGAATCACACAGCCGACCAAAATGAGCAGTCCACCCGCGATCTGGTTGGTCCGCTTCAACGCCTGGGGGCTTTGCAACAGGCGGCGCGCCCGCCCCACAAAGGCAGCCAAAATCAGGTTCCCCACTAACGGCACAATCGCCGAAACAGCGCAGACCGCAACGATGTCCCAAGTGGTGATCCCCGACAGATCAAAGAAACCCGGCAACATCCCCATGTAAAACAGAATTGCTTTCGGATTTCCCAAGATCGCCGCTAAGCCAGCGACAAATCCCGCCCATGCGCCTGGCCGTGTCAGCCTGCTATCAGCGCTCAGCAGCGTGTCGGCTTTGCGGATCAACCCGACGCCCATCAGGATGAATACGATCGACGCAACGTAGCGCAGCGCGATCAGCAAGCCATCATAGGTCTGCACGACCCAAGCGACCCCCAGAATGGCCAAGAGCGGCCACAGCACGTCGCCGATCACTACCCCCAAGGCCAAGGGCCATGCCGCGTGGAACCCGCCTGACAGTGCTCGCGCGACCATCGCGACCCACACAGGGCCAGGAGTCAAAAACAACACAAACAGCGCACCTGCGTAGAGCAGCAGGTCAAAAAAAGTCAAACTCATGCAAGACGGCCTTCGTCATCCAATTTCCAAAAGGGATTCATCGCATATTCCCAAACATGCCCGTCAGGATCAGCGACCGTGCCCGAATACCCGCCCCAAAATACTTTGACCGGCGGCTTGCAAGGCGTCGCCCCCGCTGCAATCGCGGCCTCATAGGCCGCGTCCACCTCTGCTTCGGTCTCAAAGTTCTGGGCCAGCGTCATCGCGCCAGCCCCCAATTCATCGACAGAACGCCCCAAATCCTCCGCCAAAGCGGCTTTGTCATAGAGGCCAAACTTCAGCCCCCCGAGGTCAAAAAAACAAACGCCCTCCTGCGCCTCTTCCGCTTCCCAACCCAAGGCTTCGTAATAGGCCCGCGATCGCGCCAAGTCCGAAACACCGAGAGTCACCAGAGTGATCCGGTTCGCTTTCATTGGAAAACCCTTTCTTCAATGTGGCTGACGCCGGCCTCCTCGCCGACTTCAAAATACTGCGCCCGCTCCCCGAATTCCGTGAAGAGCTCAGGCCCCGTCCCTGTCATCCAAGCCTGAGCACCAAGGGCACACACCTCATCATACAGAGCCGCACGCCGGTTCGCATCCAAATGCGCAGAGACCTCGTCGAGCAAAAGAATAGGCGGCGCCCCAAAATCCTGAGTGAGCGCCCGCGCGTTGGCCAAAATCAACGAGATCAGCAGCGCCTTTTGCTCTCCGGTCGAACAATCTTTGGCCGGAACCGCTTTCGCAGCATAGGTCCCATTCAAATCCGTCCGGTGCGGCCCAAGCAAAGTGCGCCCCGCCATCAAATCCCGCCCGCGACTCTCGGCGAAAGCCGCTGCCAAACCCGCGGGCGCAATCTCCTCCGCCTCAACGAGTTCCAGTTCCGCCACAGGGAATGCCGTCTCTGCCTCCCGCTGCGCCGCAGAAACACGCGCCAGTGCCAGCCTGCGATGCTCCATGATCTGAGCCCCTGCGTCCGCCATCTGCGCCTCTAACGCACCGTACCAATAGGCATCGCGCCGCTGATCTTTCAGCAGCCGGTTCCGCTCTCGCATTGCCTTCTCATAGACCAAAGACGCCTCGGCATGGGCAGGAAAAAAACTCATTACCATGCGGTCCAGAAACCTGCGCCGCCCCTCTGCCCCTTCGATCCACAGCCGATCCATCGAGGGCACGAGCCACAAGACCCGCCCGATCTGCCCCAAGGCCAATTGCGTCGCGCTTTTATCGTTCAGCTTCAGCTGCCGTGCCGACCCTTTGTCAGACCAAATCTCAATATCATGGTGGTCATCCCCATGCTCCAACGCACCGGCCAGCTTCCAGCCCAGAGCCTCGGGCCGGCGCGACATTTCTTCGGCACTGGCGCGGCGCATCCCGCGGCCCGGAGAGAACAAAGAAACCGCTTCAAGGACATTCGTCTTACCCGCACCATTCGCACCGAACAGAGCAACCGGCCGCCCATCGCAAGACATCTCCGCCCGCCGGTGCGAGCGAAAGTGAGACAACCGCAAGTGACTGAGAAATAAGCCCTTCATCATGGCCCTAAATACCCCCGCCGGAGGCACCGCCGGGCCACCAGGCCCGGAAAATACAGCGCGAGGCCCCGCAGGGCCTCGCTCAATTGGATCAGACGCGCATTGGCATCACGACATAGATCGCCGAGGTATCATTGCCCTCACGCATCAGGGTCGGATCGCCCGAGGAATTGAACATGAAGACCGCATTCTCGCGATCCACTTGGCTCGCGATTTCCAGTAGATACTTGGCGTTAAAGCCAATCTCCAAGCGCTCGTCCGCGTAGGCAACAACCAGCTCTTCTTCCGCAGCACCACTGTCAGGCGCATTCACGGACAGAACCAATTTATCCTCTTCCAGAGCCAACTTCACAGCGCGTGAACGCTCGCTGCTGACCGTTGCAACTCGATCAACGGCCTTCGCAAAATCCCCTGCATCGACTTCCATCCGGCGTGTGTTCCCCATGGGAATAACGCGCGTGTAGTCGGGGAATGTGCCATCAATGACTTTCGACGTCAGCGTGATCGTCGGGGTCGCAAAGCGCACCTTGGTTTCTGACACCGATACGGTGATTTCGGCCTCATCATCATCCAGCAACTTGCGCAATTCGCCCACGGTTTTGCGGGGAACGATCACTCCGGGCATCGCTTCAGCATCGCTTGGAAGGGTCGCGTCGATTCGCGCCAGACGGTGGCCGTCCGTGGCAACGCAGCGCAGCACGCGGCCTTCTTCGCCCTCGGCGACGTGCATGTAGACGCCGTTCAAGTAGTACCGGGTTTCTTCGGTCGAAATTGCGAACTTCGACTTGTCGAACAAGCGGCGCAAAACCGGCGCAGGCGCGGTGAAAGTCGTCTGGTATTCCGACGAGGCCATGACGGGAAAGTCTTCTTTGGGCAGCGTCGCCAGCGAGAACATCGAGCGTCCCGCCTCGACGGTCAGGCGCCCCTTGCCCGCGTCGTCAGTCAGCGTGACCAATGCGCCATCCGGCAGTTTGCGGACGATTTCGTGCAAAGTGACTGCCGATACAGTTGTCGATCCCGCTTGCTCAACCTGAGCCGGTGCTTTGTCGACGACCTCGATATCCAGATCTGTCGCGCGGAAAGAGACAGTGCTCTCGGACGCTTCGATCAAGACGTTTGCGAGGATCGGAATGGTATTGCGGCGTTCGACAACCGACTGCGCCTGCGCCACTGCTTTGACCAGGACACCACGTTCGATGCTGAATTTCATTCCCTCGCTCCTGTCGTTGTCGGGAGCGGTAAGGTACCGTAAATGGCAAGCCGCTCAACCCTTTTTTAGATTTCTCCAAGGGTTTGAGCGGCCCGTCAAGGGTTCCTCGCAATTACGCTTCCAATGCGCGGCGCAAAAGCTCCAGATCTTCAGCCATTTGGTGGTCTTTGATCTTCAGTTCTTCGATTTTGCGAACGCCGTGCATGACGGTGGTATGGTCACGGCCCCCAAAGCGACGACCGATTTCAGGCAAGGAACGCGTGGTCATCTGTTTGCACAGATACATCGCCACCTGACGGGGACGCGCAAAGCTGCGCACGCGCTTGGGGCCGATCATATCGCTGAGGCGGATATTAAAGTGCTCCGCTACTTTGCGCTGGATTTCTTCGACCGTGATCTTGCGATCGCTTGCCCGCAGAACATCCGCCAGACAGTCTTGGGTCAGTTCGAGAGTGATCTCGCGGCCCACAAGCGACGCGAACGCGAACAGACGAGTCAGCGCACCTTCGAGCACACGAACGTTGGTCGAAATGCGGTGCGCGAGGAATTCCAGAACCCCAGGCGCAATCTGCAATTCAGTATACTGAAGTTTGTAAGCATCAACCTTGGACTGAAGGATGCCCAAGCGGAGTTCATAGTCGGTCGGGTGTAGGTCAACGACCAGACCGCACTGGAGACGGCTCTTGATACGGTCTTCTAGATCCTTGATCTCACCCGGTGCGCGGTCCGCCGAGATGATGATCTGCTTGTTCTGATCCACGAGCGCGTTGAACGTGTGAAAGAATTCTTCTTGGGTCGAGTCCTTGCCCGCGATGAACTGAACGTCGTCCACCATGAGAACATCGACCGAGCGGAACAGCTCTTTGAAGTCCATCATTTTGCGATCGCGGAGCGCCTGAACAAAGCGGTACATGAACTGCTCTGCCGACAAGTAAACCACATTGAGATGCGGGGATTTCAGGTGCAGCTCCCATGCAATCGCGTGCATGAGGTGCGTTTTACCTAAGCCAACACCACCATAAAGGAACAGCGGGTTAAAGCTAACAGGGCCACCTTCGGCGACTCGGCGGGCCGCGGCATGGGCCAGTTCGTTCGGCTTGCCCACGACAAAGCGGTCAAAGCTGAAACGCGCGTCCAAAGGCGCACCAGGCAAATCCATATCACCAGCACGGTCAACAGACGCAGGCGATTCGACCTTGTTTGCTGCCTGTGCGGGCGCGGCAGCTGCAGCTTGCGCTTTGGCCTGCTGACGCGATGCCACGACGAACTGAATCCGGCGCACAGCAACACCGGCAGAGTTCATCGAAGACAAAATCGTGTCTGCGTAATTTTGCGTTAAGTAGTTGCCCATAAAGTTCGTAGGCACATTGAAGGTCGCAATACCATCAGTGAGGCTTTGGAACTGAAGGGGCTCGATCCAGGCAGTAAAGTTGTTCTGTCCCAAAACCTGCCGAAGATCCTGACGGATCTGGCCCCATTGTTCTTGCGTCATTCTTCCCGCTCCAAGTCTTGCCGTCTAACTCGACGATCTCATTTGACACGCACACCACTTGCCTGCGCCTACAGGCAAATCGTTAACAAAAGGTCACTCCATTCACCTGCGACCGACAGGCAATAGGCAACCGCCCCGAGACACACACGTCCACTCGGGTACACCCTTTAAAAAGTCAGTCATGCTCAGGAGAACAGGGCAAAAGGAAACCGTCAGCACCGACAAAATCGATGCGGTTTCAACTTTCGCATCTTGTTTGAAGATGCCTACCTCTGTTCCCCCAGGGCGATGTGACTCGCATGAATAACTTACCAACTGGGCCAACAGGGCGGCAACTGATCTTCGCTCTTGACGCTCAAATTCCCAAAAAGAATCCCTAGAATCGATCATTGCCTTGATTTTAAACGAAAAAGGGCATCACCGAAGTGATGCCCTTTTGTCAGTCAGACTTTCTGACTAATTTATGCGATCGCTTTGACCCGAGCCGACAGACGCGACATTTTGCGTGCTGCGGTGTTCTTGTGCACGAGGCCTTTGGTGACACCGCGCATCAGTTCGGGTTGTGCAGCGCGCAGCGCAGTCAGTGCTGCTTGCTGGTCGCCCGATGCGATGGCCTCTTCGACCTTGCGCAGGTAGGTCCGGATCCGCGAGCGGCGGGCCTTGTTAACGGCAAAGCGCCGTTCGTTCTGGCGGGCGCGCTTTTTGGATTGAGGCGTGTTTGCCATATGTCTCGGTCCTGTGCTTAGGATGAATTCGTGTGAGAGCGCTCTATAAGGGGCGACTCGCTTGTGAGTCAACGGGGCATCTGTGGAAAAGTGCCCCGAAGCCAATTTTTCTTAGCGGTCGCGGAACTGCGGCTCACGCTTTTCGAGGAATGCAGACATGCCTTCCTTCTGGTCTTCGGTTGCAAAGAGGCCATTGAACAGACGGCGTTCAAACTGGATTCCTTCGGCCAATGTTGTTTCAAAGCTGCGGTTTACCGCCTCTTTTGCTGCCAGCACGCTGATCATCGACTTCTCGGCAATCTTGTCTGCAGCACTCATGGCTTCTTCTTTCAACTTCTTGGCAGGCACCACGCGGCTGACCAGCCCCGAGCGCTCTGCCTCTTCGGCATCCATGAAGCGGCCGGTCAGGTGCATGTCCATCGACTTGGCCTTACCGACCGCGCGAGTCAGGCGCTGCGTGCCGCCGATTCCAGCGATAACGCCTAAGTTAATCTCGGGCTGGCCGAATTTGGCGTTGTCCCCGGCTATGATGAAATCGCACATCATAGCCAATTCGCAGCCGCCACCCAGTGCGTAGCCGGAGACAGCCGCGATCACTGGTTTGCGCGTCTTGGTAATCTTGTCGCCTTCGGTGCCGAAGAAATCAGACATGTACATATCGACGAAGGACATCTCGGACATTTCCTTGATGTCGGCGCCGGCAGCAAATGCCTTTTCCGAACCGGTAATGACGATGCAGCGCACCTTGTCGTTCTGATCCGCTTCGGCCAGTGCCGTGGCGAGTTCCCCAAGAAGCTGGCTGTTCAGCGCATTCAGCGCTTCGGGCCGGTTCAGGGTGATCAGTGCCACATGATCGTCGATATCGACGATGATCGTTTCAAAGGCCATTAACCTCGTCCCGTGTTACTTCGATCAGACCGATTCCTTAACAGTGTGAGCCGCTCGATCAAGTTATCTTTGACATGTCGGGCAGTAGAAGCTGGACCGCCCCGACTGCACGATTCGACGGATTTCAGCTTGGCATTCTTGGGTTTTGCAGGTCATCCCCTCTCTGCCATAGACGTCAAAATTGTGTTGAAAATAACCCAGTTCGCCGTTTGCTTGCCTGAAATCCCGCAGTGAAGAGCCCCCTGCAGCGATCGCCTCTTCTAGGACTTGGCGGATGATCGGCACCATGGATCTGACGCGACGTTCCGAAATGGCACCCGCCTGTCGCGCGGGATGAATCCCAGCGCGATATAACGTTTCGCAAACGTATATGTTACCCAGACCCGCCACGATCTTCTGATCGAGCAAGGCAGATTTGATCGGCATTTTCCGCCCTTTGAGACGCGCCAACAGATGCTCTTCGGAAAAGGCATTGCCTAGGGGCTCCGGTCCCAAACCCGCCAACCATTTATGGGAATCGACCTCTGGCGTAGCCGCCAAATCCATCGCTCCGAACCGCCGCGCATCGTTAAAGGTGATGCGTGCGCCGCCCTCCATGTCCAAGACCACGTGGTCATGCTTTTCCGGCGCCGGATGCGGGTGGGCAAAGGCCCCCACCTGTGCGCCCGAAATCAGCATCCGCCCCGACATCCCTAGGTGAATCAACAAGGTCTCCCCGCCACCCAGATCACAAAGGATGTATTTCGACCGCCGCCGCAGCCCCAGAACGCGCTGTCCCGTTAACCGATCCGCCATGTTTTCGGGCAACGGCCAGCGCAAATCCGGCCGGTTCACCTGCGCACGGGCAATCACGGCACCGGTCATCACGGGCTCCAGCCCGCGACGGACTGTCTCGACTTCGGGTAATTCGGGCATTGAGTCGCTCCTTCTTGGCAGGGGCTGCATTGTATCGCCCCCGCAGCGCCCTATAAGAAGGGGCAGTAACAAGGACGATCAAGACCCATGAGTACTGAAGACACCCAAGGCACCACCCATTTCGGCTTCCAAACCGTACGCGAAAGCGAAAAGGCAGGACGTGTGCAGGGCGTCTTTAATTCGGTCGCGTCCAAATATGACATCATGAACGACGTCATGAGCATGGGCATCCACCGCGTCTGGAAGGATGCGATGATGGATTGGCTGGCGCCGCGCCCGAACACGCGCCTGCTGGACGTGGCTGGCGGCACTGGCGACATCTCGTTCCGCTACCTTAAGCGGGCGGGCAACGCTCACGCCACCGTTCTGGACCTGACCGAACCCATGCTGGTCGAAGGCCGCAAGCGCGCTGACGCCGAAGCGATGTCGGACTCGCTGAACTGGGTCGTCGGTGACGCGATGAAGCTGCCGTTCGAGGATAATACCTTTGACGTCTACACGATCAGCTTCGGCATCCGGAACGTGACGCGCCCGCAGATCGCCCTGAACGAAGCCTACCGCGTGCTGAAACCCGGCGGTCGCCTGATGGTGCTGGAGTTCAGCCAGATCCCGAACGACATGATGCAGTGGGTCTATGACCGCTACTCGTTCAACGTGATTCCACGGATGGGCCAAGTAATCGCCAACGATTTCGACAGCTATCAATATCTGGTAGAGTCGATCCGCAATTTTCCCGACCAAGACACATTCCTTGGTATGGTGAAGACCGCTGGCTTTGCGAACGCCAAGTACCGGAACCTGTCCTTGGGCATCGCGGCCCTGCATTCGGGCTGGAAGATCTGATCCATGCGCGGCCCTCATAACATCATCCGCCTGATCCGCACCGGTGCGACGCTGGAACGTACCGGCGCCATGGGGTTCATCCTTGATGAAATGGATGCGCCCAATGCGCTGCGCGTGGTGCTGCGTGCGCTAGCGTGGCCCTTCCGCTGGCTGGGGGAAGAAGGCGATCCCTCCATGCCCCCTGCGCCCCGTGCGTTGAATGCTTTGGGGCCGGCCTACATCAAATTCGGCCAGATTCTATCGACTCGCCCCGATGTGGTCGGTGCCGAAGTGGCCGTTCAGCTGCGCGTGCTGCAGGACAAGCTGCCGCCCTTCCCCACCGAAATCGCCAAAAAGATGGTGTTCGAGGAACTTGGTCAGCCCGTCGAAGAGATCTATTCGGAGTTCAGCGAGCCCCTTGCTGCCGCCTCGATCGCGCAGGTTCACAAGGCGCGTCTGGCTGATACCGGTGAAGAGGTCGCTGTCAAAGTCTTGCGTCCCAATGTCGAACGTGCCTTCCGCCGCGACATCGACGCCTTTTATTTCGCTGCCAAAGTCATCGAATTCCTCTCCCCGTCGTCGCGCCGTTTGCGCCCCACCGACGTGGTTGCCCACTTCGAAGGAGTCGTGATGGGCGAATTGGACCTGCGCCTCGAATCGAGCGCGGCTTCCGAATTTGCGGACAACACGAAAAACGACGCGGGTTTCACGCTGCCGCAGGTCAAATGGGCTTATTCGGGCCGCCGCGTGATGACCATGGGCTGGGCCGAGGGCGTTTCGCTGGGGGATACCGCAGCCATCGATGCAGCCGGCCACGACCGGCAGGTTTTGGGCGCGCGGGTCCTGCAGTTATTCCTGAACCACGCCCTGCGCGATGGATATTTCCACGCCGACATGCACCACGGCAACCTCAAGGTCGCCCCGAACGGGGACATCATCGCCTATGATTTCGGAATCATGGGGCACATTGATGAGTATACCCGCCGCGTCTATGCCGAGATTCTATACGGCTTTATCCGCAAAGATTACCGCCGCGTCGCCGAGGTTCACTTCGAGGCCGGATACGTCCCCGCGGATCGCGAAGTCGAGGAATTTGCCCGTGCCCTGCGCGCCGTAGGTGAGCCTATTTTCGGGATGGACGCGACCCGAATCTCGATGGCCAAGCTGCTGGCCTACCTGTTCGAAGTCACCGAGCGCTTTGGCATGGAGACCAGGACCGAATTGATTCTTCTGCAACGGACAATGGTCGTGGTCGAGGGTGTCGCGCGTTCTTTGGATCCGCACATCAACATCTGGGAAGTCGCTCGCCCCGTCGTCGAAGACTATATCAAAGCGAATCTCGGCCCCAAAGCTGTCGCACGCGATCTAGCGCGAACGGCTAAAGTCCTGGGGCGTTTTGGGCCGCGCCTGCCTGGGCTCGTTGAGGCTGTTCTTGTCGCTCAATCAAACCCTCGGCCAGTGGTGACCCCTCGGAAACGAGTCTGGGATATTCTGCTCGGCGGGGCACTTGGAACTTGCGCCGTCGCAGCCATCTGGGCCGCTACGAGCATTCACTAGCGTATCGCGGTGACCTCTGTTTCATAGACAGAGGAACCGCCCTCTAGCGTCAACTCCACACCGGAATCGGCCAAGTTTACTTGATAAACCGCTCCCCAAGTTTGCGCCGAATTCGTCGCGCTGAGCACGTCATCCGAGTAGCTCTCGATCGCGAAGCTGTAGGTTCCTTCACCCAACTGCCCGTTTTCGTCGGTCATTCCGGACCATTGGATCGTTTCCGGAGCACCGCTTAACTCTCTTCGGCCTACTTCTTCACCAGTTTCATCGCGGATCACCAAGACATGACTCTCGGCCGTGAGGTCATAGCTCGGCGTGATCTCGATGGTTCCTCCGTCATAGCTGGTCGCGGCGCTCGTCAGGACAGAACGTCCAATCAATTGTGCCTGTCCGGCAAGACCCGAAGCGCTCAGACTTTCGGTTAGGCTTTGGAGATACTCATTCGACAGAACCTGCTGTTCCACCTGCGAGAAGGCCGCAAGTTGCACGGCAAAATCAGTTGATTCAACAGGATTCAAAGGGTCCTGATTCTGCATCTGGACAGTCATCATTTTCAGGAACGTTTCGAAATCAGACGAAAGAACACTTTCCGACGAGGCACTGCTAGCCGTCGTGGTAGTTTGGGTCGAAACGGCGCTGGTTACATTACTAACTGTCATCGTTATGCCTTGATATCCAGAGATCCATAAGGGGTTGTGTGTGTTGGACGCGAAGGCTCATTCGCAACGTCCATCGTGTCATCTGCCGAAATTTGTCCGCGCGAGGGCTTGCCCTGACGCGCGCCTCCCTGACGCTCTCGCCCGCTCTGTTCGAAGCCACCAGATTCGAAACGGAATCGGGGCTGAGATTCTGGGCCTGAACGTTGGTCTAGGGATGTGTGTTCCAAGTGCCGCCTGATCTGGTCGATCGTTTCCGGCTTTTCCGCTTCGACAACTACCGACATGCCTTGCGCATCTTGCTTGAAGGTGAGTTTCATCCGGCCCAAGTCGAGTGGCTGCAATTCAATTTCGATTTTGCTTTCCAATCCCGAGGCGACCGCAACCTGAACAACTTCTTCCACCTGCGGGAGCGTCAGATTCACCTTAGCAGCGCTCGAGGGTGCGCTGGGTACCTCTGGTGTCACAGCGCTCTGCCGTACATCGCTCGCATTAGTCACTGCGATTGCCGAAAGCTGTTCGCTGAAACTACCAACGGCGTTTGAGCTCGCAGCAGAGGCTGAAAAAATGACGCTGGATGCAGCAACAGGCGTGTCTTTCATGATCGCCACATTTTCTTTTGCCCCTTCCAGCTCGTACGCTTCGGGCTCAATGCTCGAAGGTTCGATTTTCTGCACTTCTGGCGCCGACCCAATCGACGAAGTCGCTACAGTTTGTCGGATGGAGGGACGTTCGGGAGGGGTTTGGACCTGCGTTGCACGCCCATTTTCTGAGGAAATGACTTCCACACTTCTTTCAAAGGGATGCGAATCTATTGCTTGCTGTGGCACATTTGAACCTGAAACTTGTTCAGCTGCTTCAGGAACTGGAATTAGCTCTGTAACGGGATCGGTGAGCGCATAGGTTTCCTCATTGACTGCAAAACGAGGCAAAATACCTTCCGCCGAAAGCTGCGGTATTTCTTCATCCTCTCGAACGGTCTCAATTGCAGGAAGTTCGGAAAGCTTCTCTAGCGAAGCATCTACAGTCACTTCTTCCGAGGTCATCTTTTCGTTATCGGCAAAGGCTAAGTCGCCAAGCAGGGCTTCCGGATTAGATTGATCGTCGGCAGACTCGACCAATCTCTCAAAAGAACTGTCATCCTTGCCCGAAAGCACCTGCTTTGCATCTCCGAGCATACTCTCCGCAGGTGCCACGACCTCGATTTTCACATCAGACAAGGTCTGTTCTGCAGTGTCGAGCTCACTCTCACTTTCGCCAGAGATTGGCTCAGAGACCTCTTCCAGAGTGAATGCCCCAGATTCCTCTCTCTCCGTTTCCAAACCGGCAATGAGATCTTCGAAAGACTGCACCGAATCTGTGCTCTTGGTAGAGGGCATTCGATCGTTGACCATACCGGCCAAGGCCATCTGCAACAAAGGTGAGATCATCCGAAACCTCCTATGAGAAGTTCTCTGGATATCGAGGCAGGGTTACGACTTCTTTACCGCGTCCACGCATTCTTTTCGAAAAATGAGGGCCATATGATTACCAATTCACAGTTTTCAGAAACACCGCGCATCCAAGAGATGCGAAAAACTGCGCAAAAGCTCGAAACAACTTTCGCAACTGAAATGCTCAAGGCCGCAGGCGTCGGAAAACAATTCAGCAGTATGGGCGGCGGCATCGGGGAAGAGCAGTTGTCCAGCTTTCTTGTTGAAATGCAGGCCACCGCGATGGTCGACGCCGGCGCATTCGGCCTCACTGAGACACTTCTGCAAAGTCTCATCAAAATGGAAAATCAAAATGGCGAATGAACCTGACATTTTTGAGAAACTCGATACCGCGTTGAGAGCAGGAAATTTCTCTGCTCTCGAAGAGCTCCTGCCTGAGTTGGAAACTTATGGCGAGAGGCTGGTCGGCACTGCAGAAGACGGCTTGAAAATTGCTGCTCATCAAAGTGCGCGGACAGCACGTCTGCTGCAAGCAGCGCGCCTGGGAATTCTCGAGGCCCGCGAAATTCTGCGGGACATCCAAAACCCGGATTCGCGGTTCGTCTTGTATCGCCCCAACGGTCAGAAGCGGAATGTCATTGTTGGCAGCGGCGGAAAATCCATTCGAGCGTGATTTGATTAAAGCTCTAAGCACTCAATGGTTTGTTTTCACCGCTTATTAGGAGTTGGACCTCAGAACTGGACATGCATCGAGAGATGGCGCGGCGGAAACGTCGCAACTGTCAGAACGACATGGAACTGCCCGGAACGGGCGCATCGCAAAAGGCGCTAAAGCGCTAACTTAATTAGGGAAAATCATGTCCAGCATCCTGACCAACTCCAGCGCAACCGTGGCTCTGCAGACCCTCAAGTCGATCAACAATGACCTCAACAAAGTGCAGAGCGAAATCTCGACCGGTATGTCGGTCTCTTCGGCAAAGGATAACGCATCGGTCTTTGCAATTTCGAAAGTTATGGAAGCCGATGTGGCCGGCTTTGAGGCCGTCTCGGAATCGCTTTCGCTTGGCCAGTCGACCGTTGCCGTCGCCGCAAGCGCGGCCGAAGAGATTGGCGAACTGCTGAACGAAGTGAAGACCAAAATCGTCTCCGCCAACGAAGACAATGTTGACCGAAACAAGCTGAACTCCGAAGTCCAGTCGCTCGTCGAACAGATCACTGGCATCGTCGACTCGGCACAGTTCAACGGTTTGAACATTCTGGACGGCAGCAAAGACGGCAACAGCGGCTTTAGCGTTCTGTCTTCGTTGAACCGTAGCGCCGATGGCTCGGTAAGCTCTGGCACCATTAGCTTTGATCCTTCGCTCACCAACCTGTCGACCAAGAGCGGCACCGATCTCTCGGCGGGCACCAACCCCGCGACCACTCTGACCGTTCCGGCCACCTACGCGACAGCGGACGTTGGTCTTGACCAGTCGACCATCGCAACCATCACCGGCGCGAACGGATTTGGTCTGTCACAAGCCTCGGGTGCAAGCGCTCAGATGGTTATCGGTGACTTCGAGCTTCTGACATCGACCGGTACCCTAGGCGGTGGCGCTGCTCTGGCCGCAGGCGACGTGAACCTATCGGCAGCCACTGCTAACGGCGGTCTGGTCGCTGGCGACAAAGTCTCGCTTACCCTGGGGAACACTTCAGCCACCTACACCATCGGCGTTGGTGACCGCACCGAGGACATTGCATCGGGTCTACGCGCTGCCCTGATCGAAGCGGGTGTCGATCAAGACCAGTTCACTCTGGATACCAATGACAGCACCGGCTCGCTGACCATCGACAACAACTCCGAGCAGACCGTGAACGGCTACTACCAGATCACGCGCGCTTCGGGTGGTCTCGCTGGACTTGATACTATGGATGTCTCCACCGCGAGCGGTGCGTCGTCCGCTCTGTCGCAGATTGAAACCTACATCCAGACAGCTGTGGATGCACAAGCCCAGCTGGGTACCACCGAAAAACGTCTGGAAATCCAGAGCAGCTTCATGTCGAAACTGGTCGACAGCTTTAACAGCGGCATCGGATCGCTGGTCGACGCCGACATGGAAGAGGCTTCGGCCCGTCTGAAGGCGCTGCAGACCCAACAGCAGCTGGGTGTTCAGGCACTCTCTATCGCCAACCAGGCGCCAGAAACCCTGATGTCGCTCTTCCGCTAATAGAACCTAGGCACGGGGATCTTGTCTCCGTGCCTCACCATCTCCCACAAAATTGAGGTTCAAGCTGTGTTGGCTCAGAAAGCGCGTCTAGGGTATGGCGCTATGGATCGTGGCATCCAGACCCCCAGAGATATTGAATACAAAGCCTTTGCCAAAGTTACCCGTGCGCTCAAGCTAGCCGCGGAGCCCCCCCAGAAAGACATCGCCGCGCGTGCGCAGGCCCTGCATGATAACCGGCACCTGTGGACTATCCTCGCTACCGATCTGGCGGGCGAAGGGAACAAGCTACAGCAGTCCCTTCGTGCTGATCTTTTGTCTCTCGCCGCGTTCTCGATCAACCAGAGCAGCCGCGCAATCAAAGAGCCCGCTCTTCTTGCAGGGCTGATCGAGATCAACACAAATATGATGCGCGGCCTAGGGTCAGGACGCATTGATTTCCGTTGTGCTGCGTGATTCACGGCTCGGAAAACGGAGCGGTGACATGAGTGATCTATACTGGTTAAGCGATACGCAGATGGCCAAGCTTGAACCTTTTTTCC
>JAUILL010000055.1 GCA_030433335.1 Alphaproteobacteria bacterium
GTGTGACGCAAAACCGGAGCGCATCGGCGATCGCTCCCGAGGCGACCACCTCTCGCAGGGCGCGGTTCTTCTTGTGACGCAAATCTTCAAGCTGGCATTCCTTGCCATAAAGATAGTGCAGGTCTAGTCCCTCCAGAGAGAGGCTCGAGAAAAATCGCAGCGAGATCGACATGCCGGACAGCACGGCTGGCGGGGTGATCACCTGGGCCCGGATCGGTCGATCACGATATGTGATGGAAACCGATACGATCGGTTTGTCCTTGCTCATTGTCGTGTTGGCGCTGGAGGCGATCTGGTTGCCGAGGTCGCGGAGCTCGGTAGGGTTGAAATGCGTCTCCAGTTCTCTCATGAAATAATCGCCCTGGAACTCTCCCCAGCAGCGGCCATCGGGGTTGATGCAGATTTCTATGACATCCGCACGCCGGGCATCCGTCAGCTTGTCCAGAGAGGTCTGCAGATAGGAGATCGCCATGGTTCAGAATATCTCCAGATCGCGATCGACCATCACGGTGACACGCGCGCCCTGGTCGACATGAATGACAGGGCGGATGGAGAGATAATCCTCGATCACGCTGTCCGTGCTCTCTGTCAGATCGTCGCCCACATTCTGCAAAACCTCAGACGACATGTCATTCTCCGCGCCGCTTGCAGCGACAGTCGGAGCTGCAGCGATGATCGAGATCAGGGCAGCGGAGCCGAAACGCGTGCCAAAACGCGTATCGACAACACCGCTGACACCAGAACGTCCCAGCGCATCCCCGCCAAATGCACTGATCCGAAGGCTCTGATCATTGGGCAGAATGATCCGGTCCCAGGCGATGGTCACACGACGTTGAGCCAATTCCAGATCAGATCGGTAGCGTCCGATCAGACGTGACCCGCGCGGGATCAGCAGACGTGATCCATCATGGCTGAAGACGTCTTCCGAAATGAGTGCGCGGGACTGGCCAGGCAGGGAGCTGTCGAGGGCTGTTTCCATCACGGCCTGAATCATTGTGCCCTGCATGACCGTGTTCGAAGGGTTCGCAATGATCTCGGCCTGCGTGACGGGATTGGGTACGGCGCCGTTCAATACGAAATCCGTGACATCTCCGAAGCGACGGTCCGTCAGCGCGGTTTCGCCCCCATCTGCCCTGCCCGCGGCGCCAAAGGCGATAAGAGAGGATGTGATCCGCCGCTCCTGAAAGGCACGCGCCTCATCGGTACGGCGTCTGTCCTCCGCCACTCGACGCGCCTCTTCCTCTTGTGCGCGCAGCATGTCCTCCGAGGGTCCGGTCGGGGCCGGGCCCGGCCTGTTGGCTTCGAGCTGTGCCAGGTCCAGATCCATGCGCAGTCGCTGCAGCGTCCGGTCCCGGGCGGCCAGCGCCTCCCGGAAATCCTCTTGCGTCTGTCTGGATGTCGCTTCGAGGGCGGCAAGCTGATCTGCCAGCGCCGTGATGGCCTCCGTTGCTGCCGCATCCGTTTCACGGGTCGGGCTTGGCGTGTTGCGCAATTCCTCCACCTGAGCCTGCAATGCCGCAATCTGTGCCTGCAGATCCGCATCGGAGGCTGTCGGTTCCGGTGTCACCAGGATGATTTCGGGCTCCGGAGGGATGGGTGGCACGAAAGGTTCGATGGCGCCAAACCCATCCCCCTGGTTCTGGAACTCGTCGGGTGTTGCCGTGGGCAGGCTCTCTTCCTCCTCGACGCTGGAAAGAAGATAGAAGGTCATGCCGACGGCAAGGATGAGGGGGGTGATCAGCAGCGCCAGCAGGGCTCTGCGACCCCGTCGGGCCGTACCCCTATGGGATGTGCTGCGCTCGAGCGCGGCCAGACGTTTTTCGAGATCGGGTCGCGTGCTGTCACTCATGAGCCTGTCCCCGGGGAGGGGGTGCCTTCGATGCAGACGCTCTCGTCACCCAGTCGCAAAACCCATTGCGGGCTGACACCCGCCACACGGATGACGCCGTTTCCGGCCGTGCCTGAATTCACCGTCCGCTCCCGCCCTTGCGCATAGCGGAAGATGGCAGGCACGGGGGCATTGCGTGGGAAGGAGAAATACGTGAATGTCCCATCGTCCCAGACCTGCCCGGGCGTGAAGGCCCGCCGTGCACTTGCGGCGTAATTGTGGTTTTGAGCCCGTTGCGCACTCACGTCCCGGTTTCGAGCGCCCGTCTCGGGGTAGCGAAACTGCACGACATAGAATGTCGGATGCGCCACCTCTTCCACAGCGAAATAATAGCTGCGCCGGTTTGTATAGACGGTCACATTGGTCTGCACCGCGCTGGCCAAGGGTTTTATCGCAAAGGCCCGCCCACCCGGAACGCCATCGATCTCGAACCCTTCGGTGTCACCTGCTATAATGGCGCGAATGGTTTCCCCATCATCGAATTCCACCGTGGTGACGCGGGTGAGCGACAGGTTCAGACGATAGACCTGAGCGGCCTGATAGGTTGCAATCCGTACACGGGGATCGTTCGGGCTGCTGCGCGGGATCGTTTCCGCCCCGGCGAGACCGGCCGAGAGAACAAGAGCGCAAAAGACAATCAAACGTGGCATTTCTAATTCTCCAGTCTGTCGGAACGGATCGCGTATTCGACAACAGTAAAGCCGAAAGGGTTGGTCCAGACCTGGTCGATGGATCGGCTTTCTTCCGGTCGGAATGCAAACAGCAGCGTGACCGTGAAGAGACCGGTCTGCACCCCATTGATCGCGGTCAGGCGTTTGCGCAGCCGAACGGTTGCCCGGTTGGGGCCGATGCGGCTGATACTGAGGATCTCGACCTCAAGACGGGAATTGGACCCATAGACGCTTGGGGGATAGTCTGCATTTTCCGAGCTCCAGACCTGGCGCAGACTGGCCTCTGCGTCGCCAGAAGAGCGGCGCAGGACGTCGCGAATGCGCAGATCATTGTCGAGCTGGTTATAGGTCTCGCGGTCGGTCACGTAGCGAAACACCTCTGCTTCGATGATCGCCTGGTTCTCCGTGACACTGGAGGCCGTGACCGATACCTCGGGCAGAGCAAATCCCGTTGCCGGATCATAAGGCACCACAACGGGTGGCGGATCGACATCGAGAATCGCCACCGCTGCGGCACTCAGACATCCCAGACTGCCGAAAATGAGCCCGGACAGGCCGAGTTTCTGCCAGAGTCTTTCACGGCGCAACGCGCCATAGACCAATTCTTCCTCGATGACCGCAGCCTCGTCGTCCAAGATGTCCTGTCCTCAATCGGCCCGCAGTTCGGGCAAGGTGAAGTCCATGAAGCGCTGCTCCTCCGCAATGGTTGCCGCATCGATGACGCCGCCCGTCCCATCCCCCACGGTCTGCACCGCCTCGAGCTGCCACATGGCCACCAGCGCAATCGCCAGTTCGGCGGTGACGCGGGTGTTGAGGTCGACGCTTTCCTTGAGTTCGTCCATGTCATCGATCAGGTCGACAAGCCGTTCCACGCGTTTGAGTGATTGCCCGGCATCGTCATAGCTGTTCTGCGCGGCAGCCGAGACCAAAGCCCCTGTGGTGGCCTGGGTCGCCACACGGTTGGCACCGGAAGAGCCGTTGCGCGCCATTTCCGAGAGTGTCTCGTCATCGAATCCGAGATCGGCAAGGACCCGGTCCATCTGAGTTTCAATCTCGCTTGCGCCGGACCCGCGCAGCCCGGAGAAATCGCCGGATCGGATCGCACGGATCGTGGCAAGGATATCGCCGAATTCCTGATCCAGAAGACCGTTCAGTTCGTCTTCCATCTCGGTTCTGATGATTTCGGGAAGTTCAGCAAGCCGGGTCAGCGCTTCATAGGTGCGTTGCAATTCGGCAAGCTGATCGGTCAGGACCCCCAATTGCTCTCGCAATTGCATGAGCTGCTCATTCTGCAGGATTTCGTCTTCGATCATCTGCCGGAGCTGTTGAATGTTCTGGGCAATGTTCTGACTGTCGACAACGGGAACGCCCTGTGCCTTGACCGAGGTGCCGACAATCATGCTGCAGAGCGCAATGGTGCCGAGCAGACCGCTCCAGAACAGATGATCCGAGGTGGCTCTCACTCCAAACTCTCCCAAGTGATGTTCATGAAGACCGCATCAGCCCTTCGGGCGGTGGCATCGGCCAACTGAGCGGCCGCAAGTGGTCGTGCGCGGACTGCCTTGAGACGCAGCCGGGCGGCGATCAGACGGACCAGCTCTGCCCGCGCATAGGTGTTGAGGGCCACGCTTTCCTGAATATCCCGCGTCCTGCCGATCGCCGTGACGATGTCCCGCACCCGCAGAGCGGCCAGGTGGATCGCGGCAGGTGCCTGTGCGCCATAGACGGCTGCGCCATGGCTGGTCAGAGAGAGCTGGGCATTGGCCATCAGCACCGGGTCGATGGTTCCAAGGGCCTCGATGCCGCCGATGCGCGTGAGGTAAAGATTGTAGCGCTCGGGGATGACCCGCACATAATGCTGTGTTTCGGTAAACGGCGGGACACCGCCATATTCGATTACCCGCCCGGGACCGGCGTTATAGGCCGCAAGTGCATTGATGATATTGCCGTCAAACCGCGCCAGCTGGGCCGCAAGATAGCGGGCTCCGCCCTCAACCTGCAGATAGGGGCTGTCGTAATAATCGGGGTAGATGCCCAGATCGCCCGCTGTGCCGGGCATGATCTGTGTCAGGCCAAATGCGCCGACCGGGGAGCGGGCCCCGATGGAGAACCGGCTTTCCTGCCAGATCAGGGCCTGCAAAAGAGCCCGCCATTGCACCACCGAGAGGCCGGCACGCCCGACGCCGGGTCGAGCATGAGTTTCCCGGGCAACGCGGATGATCAACTGCTCGATAGTCTCTGCCGCATCCCCGAAGATCTGTGTGCTGCCCGGGTTGGGATCGAGACCCTCTGCACCATAGACGGCAGAGGCGGCATATGTCCCGTCGTTTTCCCCTGCCTCGAGCTGGGACACCATGCCTGGCAAACCTTGCCTGTCAAAACTGGTCTGCGCGTCGAGGATGTCCTGAAGCAGGGCGAGCTGTTCCTGTTCGATTTCGGTCAGGGTTCCCTGCAGGTCCAGTATCTGACGCTGCAGGGCAAGATCGGTTTCCCGGGCGCGGGTCTCGAGGACATCCCGAGCGGTCAAGCCGCCGTCATGGACCGGAACGCCCTGAGCGAAGAGGGGACCGATGCTCGACAGGCAGGCGGCCAGGACCGTGACACGCCTAGCCATGGCCTCGAGCCATCCCGTCCGATGCTCCCAGAGGTTCAAAGCGGCACTCGAGAGAGGCTGACCCGCGCGAGACGAAATCAAAACAATTCACGTCAGGGCCCTGATGAGGCGCACAGGCGGCAATGCACCCGACCCAGAGCAGAAGAAAGAGGCGCATCATCAAGATCTCCAGAAGTCCGGGCGGTTGCGGTAATCGGCACCCACAAGGGCTTCCCCGGTTTCCATGCCACCCAGAATGGTGAGGTAAGGCCCAAGCGCCGAGAGATCGGCATCGACCACGATCGAGCCTGTATCATCGCGGATCAGTGCCAGTCGGCTGTCGCTGCCGGTGTTCACCAGAACGTCGAGTTCTTTCTCGAACAGATGCAGCATCGCGTAATCCGAGGGCTGTGCCCGGATATTGGGCAGCAGGATCTGCGTCGGCACGGCTTCGATGATCGTCTTGCCCGTGCGTGTGCGCTCAAGCTGGCTGGCATATTGCGTCATCATCACCGCAACGGTGTTCTGCTTTCGTGCGGTAACCAGCCAGTTCGAGAGACGCTCGGCAAAATAGGCATTGTCCAGCGCCTTCCAGGCTTCGTCTATGATGATGAGTGTCGGGCGGCGGTCCTCGATTTCCCGTTCGACGCGCCGAAAGAGGTAGCTCAGGACCGCCATCCGCTCCTTTTCGCTTTCACTGTCCAGAATGCCGGTGAGGTCAAACCCGACAACGTCCCCTTGCAACGAAAAGCTGTCTTCAAGGCTATGGGCGAAAATCCAGCCGTAACGCCCATCCACGGCCCATTCCAGCACGCGTTGATGCAGGTCGCCAGTGTCATCGGTGGACACAAAAAGCGATGCAAAATCCTTCCAGTTTCGCAGGGCCGGGTCCGCGGCTGTCGCATTCTGCCGGACAACTTCCTGAATGCGATTGGCCTGGATCGGACTGAGCGGCGTATCGGATCGGTCGAACAGGGCGCCCAGCCAATCTGTTAGCCAGGCAACACCGGACGCGTCGACCTCGGTCCAGAGCGGGTTGAGGCCCGTGGCCTGCCCGGCTTTCAGCGACGCGTACCGCCCGCCATTGGCGCGCACGGCCATCTCCATGCCCTGCCTGTAGTCAAAGACGAAGATGCGCACATCAACCCGTCGCGCCTGGGTCATCAGAAAGGCTGACAGGACTGATTTTCCTGCGCCTGGGCGGCCCAGAATGAGGGTATGGCCGCTTGTGGGTTCGCTCGTCGGAGAGCCTTGTTCGTGATAGGAAAACCGATAGGCGCTGCGCTCCGGTGTTGGAAAGAGTGTGATTTCCTGTCCCCAGGGGAGCTGTTGTTTTCCCTTGCCCAGGGGTGTGCGGTGCAAAGCTGCGAAATCCGCGAAATTCCGATTGGTGATCGCACTGGCGCGCACTCGCTTGGACTGGTTTCCGGGGTGCTGACTGAAATAATGCGCTTTTGCGGCGACCCTCTCGCTGATCATCTTTACACCCTCGGCTGCCGCCGCATTGATGATTTCGGCACCCAGAAGCCGGAGGTCATCGAGCGTGTCACAAAACACCGTCACAACCATGTGGTGTTCGCCGAAACTCTGCCTTTTGGCTTCCAGGTCATCATGCGCGATATCGAGGGCTTCGAACAGCGACACAGCAGCGTCTTGCGAAGCCTGCATCTGTCGTTTCTGCCGCTTGATCCGTCCCGCCATCAGATTGGAATTGATCGGTGTGAAAGAGTGGGTGACAACCATGTCGACAGGCAGATTCAACATGTCGAACATCGTACAGGCCGTGCTCTCGGAATATTCCGCAATGGTGAAGCTTCTGCCGAAGCGCAGACCGACCACCCCCTCTGAAAGCTCGAAATGATCCTCGCGAAATGTCACCCGGGTGTTGGCGATGTCATAGGCGAGAAACCCATATCGGCTGGCGGGATACAGCGGCAGTTCGCGGCCCGTATTGAGCGCCCCGAGAAAACCCAGAAGCTCACCTGACCCGGCATCCAGAAGACGCGGTTGCAGGTCCGCCAATCCCGACATGAAGACCCCAACGGCATCTCTGAGGCGTTGTACCCGCTTCTGTGTCTCGATCCGCAAACGCTCCGGCGCACTCCGGTTGACAAAGCCGAGGATACTCCTTGCGTCAGGGCGATGCAGAACCGTCAGGGTCAAGCTCTTGTCCCTGAGCCCGCTTTTCGTCAGGTGGTCCCGCCAGCGCCGGTCAAGTTGCGCCGCGAAATCATCGCCACGTATCGGCAAGAGAGCCGGGGTGAGCGATCTCGACACCTTGTGCACATAATAACTGAACTCCGGGCCAAGCTGCGCGATGATCCGGGCCAAGAGAGCGCTGATCTTGTCAAGATGGGCATCATCAACAGTGTAGCTGTTGATGCCGCCCAGTCGGATCGATTGGAAAAGTTCGTTGACCCGGGTGCGCACCGTGTGATCGTCAGCCAGGCTGACATAGGGCAGCATATGTGCAAGCCGTTGTTCCCGCGCATACCAGTCCGGCAGGAAGGTCCGGTTGTCGGATGCGCCATCACGGAGCATAGCTGTCTCCCCCATGATGGCGCCGGTTCGGCGTGGCGGGGGTTTCCTGCAATGATGTCACTATCACGTCAATGAAGCGCGGGTCCCAATCCGCGGCTTTCCATAAAAGCGGGTAGAGCAAGGCTGAGAGCGCAAGCATTGCCATATGTTGCACCCATACAAAGAGCAAAACGGAGCCAAAGAGCCACACCATGGCATACATGATTGGCAGCCCGAGGAGCTTCGGAGGGCGGACAAGGCCCAGAAAGAGAGGGGAGCGTTCGGCCATGACCTATATCCTCAGCCGCCAAAGACAGCCGCGACAATCGTCGGAGCCGCAGCAACACCGGCTATGCCGACCAGAACCCAAAGCGCCTGGCGCAGATCAATGATGTTGAAGAACCAGCTCAGAAAGACAGCAAGGACCGCCAATGTGGACAAGACAACACCCAATGGGCCGGTCAAGGCATCCACGATGCCTTGCAAGAGGTTCTGAATCGGTGACAGGTCAATACTTTGTGCAAATGCGGGCCCGGTTGACAGGAGCAGGACGGCAACAAGGGCGATGCACAAGCAGATCAAAGACTTCATGGCGTCACTCTTTCCAGTCGATGAAAGACGTCGAGCACCCGCCGGACGTGGTTCTTGGTTTCTGGGAACGGGGGGATGCCGGAATGGCGGTGTATGGCCTCGGGTCCCGCATTGTAGGCTGCAAGCGCCAGCCTGATATCGCCGAACTCCGCAAGCATCATGGCGAGGTAGCGCGCAGACCCGTCAAGGTTTTCATGCCAGTCATGAGGGTCGACACCGAGAAATCGGGCCGTGCCCGGCATGAGCTGGCCAAGGCCGATGGCCCCGGCCGGGGACCGTGCTTGCGGATCGTAGCCGCTTTCTATCTCGATATTGGCGCGATAGATCGTCAGCCAATCCGTGACGCTGAGACCTGCCTTGCGCAGGCCAGGGTGGTCTGCATAACGTTGCCCGATATCGGTGATGGCGGCGAGAATCCGTGGATCAGGCGCAGGGAGCGCGCCGCGCCTGATCGGGATCGTCGGAATTCGGGTCTGCATGTGATCCTGGCCAGGGATTGCCCATGCGCTGCGCATGACATCTTGGCCGATCCCCTCATGATAGGGGCGGGAGACATGTTTCTGGGGGATTGATGGCAGCAGAGACCCATCATCCCGCATCACCTGCACCATCTGGGCGGGCGCAGTGCCGCTCAGAGCCAGGAAAAAAAGAGCGCTAAGAGCCGAGACGCGCCAGTTCTTCGCTGGAGAGCCTGAGCGTGGTGCTCTTGCCTTTTTCCAGCGGGATGTCCGCATGAGAGAAGCCGATCCCCTGCAGGAAAGACAGCATGCCGGTGACGGTCCTGATTTCGCGGATCTTGATGTCGTTGCTCGACGTGCGCGTTCTGGCCGTGACAAGGAGCTTTTCCTGACCCTCGTCACTGATGGCGCATAAAATCCAGACCCCGTGCCAATTGGGGCCTTTCTTGAACGAGTCTTCCTTGCAGAAGATCTCGACGCGATAGCCATTGGCAACCAGATCGCGGAATCTGGATTCGGTGACCACATTTGGAGCTTCTTTTTCTAGGTCCATCACCCGGATCACGCTTTCCTGCAGATCGCATCCACGGGCTTCTGGTATTGAAGTCCGAACATACGATAATATATTATTGACCGCAAGTTATATTTTTGTAATTGCGGCTGTATGATAGTCATACGAACATTAGGCATGGCCATGGGTCTGTTCAAGGAAGTATGGGAAATGAGGACCTGTCGACAGCATCCTCAGGCGGGAGCCCAGTCAGGACCGGGGTCGCAGCAAGTCCATTGCATGTACATTCAATGCATCTGCAATTGCTTCGATCTTGTCGATTGAAACAGCATGTTTGGCGTTTTCGATTTTGCCAATGTAGCCACGGTCAAGATTGGCGCGGTCCGCGAGTGTCTCCTGGCTGAGACCTCGGGAGCGGCGCAGTTCCTGTATGTTCAAACCGACTTGTATCCGCAGCTTCATGGAGAAGGCAGAGCCACGATGTAGAGAATTTAACCACGCAATATTTTCTACATTCGCGTGCTAGCCTGTTGTCTTTGGTCGTAAATTCTTTCTACTGGCCAAGCAAATTGATATGGGAGAGTTCTTAATATTCTCGGCAATCTAAAATTGTTTTCTGATTGAGTGGGTGGAAGCTGTCCAGAGGGTTCAGCCTGCCACGAAAGGTCGATGCAAGCTGCTTCCGGCGTGTCCGCCGACTTGCCGGGACGATGTGTCGGAGCCCGTTGAAAGATCAGTGCAGACCGCGAATTCAGGTGATCCGCCAAACAGGATGCGGCCTTTGATACGTAGATTTGGAGTGAGTTTATCAGTGACACAGGGCCATGATGAGGCAGCGCCGGTTGCCCGCCTACTTGGCGAAGAGAGTACGCAGACCGTCGGATGGGTCTTTCTTTGGTCGGACATGGAATTGGCG
Source organism: Alphaproteobacteria bacterium (assembly GCA_030433335.1). Lineage (GTDB taxonomy): Bacteria > Pseudomonadota > Alphaproteobacteria > Rhodobacterales > Rhodobacteraceae > Donghicola. Next base: position 10,149 of record JAUILL010000055.1, read on the forward strand.
GTCCTCTGGCTGGACAAGACCAAAGTGGTGCAAGCCATCGATCCGCCCCTAAGCTCGGACCTTTTGAACATTGCCCGAGCTCAGACACCGGAAAAGGTGATGGCGGTGCTCGATGCGCTTTGTAACGCCACGCGTGCAAGCACCATGTGAGACATTGGTCATAGGCACAATCGAGTCACTCTCCAATGTCCAAGATTTGTGCGTCAGCATGGTACATTCTGTCAGGCCCTGGCGGCAGATTGGACAATGTCGGATGGTGTTCTGGGGTCTGTTGCACAAAAAGTATAATTTGAGTGACAAAAATATATTATTGAATGATAGTGGGGGATATCAGTTCCGCCCAGAGACGTTATGATGCTCAATTTATACAGGCTGTTCCTGGTCTCGCTTCTTCTTGTGCCTTTTGGTCTGATGGTTCCACAACGTGCCGAAGCACAAACCTATCCCATTGATTGTGCAATCCTCCTTTGTCTTGCGGGTGGTTGGCCCGCTTCCAACCCCTGCGCCAGAGCACGGGCGGAGTTCATTCGTCGGATCACGCCCTGGCCCGTTGAACCTCCTTTGCAAATCTGGCGCTGCCCCATGGGTGTGTCCCATGTTCCTCTCAATCAGGATCAGGAGCGTATCCGAGACATCCGGTTCGACCTGCCGGAACCCCCCATATCCTCAGTGTTTCCAGAGCTGTCACAAGCAGCAGGGACCGTCCGTGGTGAGGGTGATCGCCGTCTGAGAGGGACCGGTATCCCCATGTCGTCGTGGCCTGAGCTTGAACGCATCCAAGCCAGAGCGGATATCGATATCAGTGGGTCTGCATTTGATTTTGTGCGTTCGATCCGCGTCTTTCATGTGCGCGTCGCAAAACAGAAAGAATCCGACAACACTGGGGATTGCAATCGAAACGCCATCGTCCGTCTCGGACAATATGGGGTGCAAGGGGAGTTTTCCTGGCACACCTCTTCCATAAATGCCCTGCCCGGTGCCCATCTGGGTCTCGAGCGATGGGGAGAAAGTTGCCCTGAACTGGACCATCGATCCGTGTTTGTGGACTGGCATGACTATCAAGGCTCTTACGGATATGAGCAGGTCAATTACTGAAAACACTGCCACAGATTCCATTGCACCGCTGGACCGATCCTTATAAACGGCCCCGGCATCGTCAGTGCGATGCATTCCCGTCCCGACCCGTGAAAGGCTCGACGCGCATGCAGACGCCCTATTACCTCATCGACAAATCCCGCCTGCTTCCGAACATGGAAAAGATCGCGTGGCTGCGCGAAAACTCGGGTGCGAAATCGCTGCTGGCGCTCAAGTGTTTTGCCACATGGTCGGTCTTCGACATGATGTCCGAATACATGGACGGCACCACGTCCTCTTCACTGTTCGAGGTCAAGCTGGGGCGCGAGAAGTTCCCCGGTGAGACCCATGCCTATTCCGTGGCCTGGGCGCCGAATGAGATCGACGAGGTGCTGGCCTTGTCGGACAAGGTGATCTTCAACACCGCGCAGCAGCTTGAGCGGTTCGAGGCGGTGAGCCGGGACCATGTGCGGGGTCTGCGGGTCAATCCCGGAGTCTCGACCTCGAGCTTTGATCTCGCCGATCCGGCGCGGCCCTTTTCGCGGCTGGGCGAACATAGCCCCGAGACGATCGAGCCTGTGGCGGATCTGGTGTCCGGCTTCATGTTCCACAACAATTGCGAGAATGCCGATTTCGAGCGGTTCGACGCGATGCTGGGCATGATCGAACAGCGCTTCGGTCACCTGATCCGGCGCATGGACTGGATCAGCCTTGGCGGCGGCATCCATTTCACCGGCGAAGGCTATCCGCTCGACCGGTTGGCGGAACGGCTCAAACGCTTTGCCGGGCAGAACGAGGTGCAGGTCTATCTTGAACCCGGGGAGGCGGCGATCACCAAGTCGACCACGCTCGAAGTGACGGTTCTGGACACGCTCTACAATGGCAAGAACCTCGCCATCGTCGACAGCTCGATCGAGGCGCATATGCTCGATCTCTTGATCTACCGCGAAAGCGCCAAGATGGACGAGAGCGGCGATCGCGAATGGATGATCTGCGGCAAGTCCTGCCTTGCGGGGGACATCTTCGGTGAATTCCGCTTTCCCAAGGACCTCGCCCCCGGTGACCGCCTGTCGATGCAGGACGCGGCCGGGTATACCATGGTGAAGAAGAACTGGTTCAACGGTGTGCAGATGCCCGCCATCGCGGTGCGCGAGCTCGATGGAACCGAGCGCCTCGTGCGCGGCTTCACCTATGACGATTTCGCGGCGGCCCTGTCGTGATCTGACCGCGCCCCTTCGGGCGCCTCATCATCTCAAGGGAGTTCTGGCTTGAAAAAGACCGTTCTTATCATCGGCGCCGGCGGCGTCGCTCAGGTTGTTGCCCATAAATGCGCACAGAACAATGACGTGCTGGGCGATCTGCATATCGCCAGCCGCACCAAATCGAAATGCGAGGCGATCATCGCCAGCGTCCACGACAAGGGTGCGATGAAGGTCGAGGGCCGGTTTGACGCCCATGGCGTTGACGCCACCGATACCGACGCCGTGGCCGCGCTGATCCGCGAGACGGGTGCGCAGATCGTCATCAACGTGGGCACGGCCTTTGTGAACATGCATGTGCTGGATGCCTGCATCGCCACGGGGGCCGCCTATATCGACACGGCGATCCATGAAGAGCCGGACAGGATCTGCGAAACCCCACCCTGGTACGCCAATTACGAATGGAAGCGCCGCGATGCCTGCACTGAGCAGGGTGTGACCGCGATCCTGGGTGCGGGCTTTGATCCCGGCGTGGTGAACGCCTATGCGCGCTTTGCCATCGACCAGATGGACGAAGTGAAAAGCATCGACATCGTCGACATCAACGCAGGCAGCCACGGCAAGTATTTCGCGACGAATTTCGACCCCGAGATCAATTTCCGCGAATTCACCGGCACCGTCTATTACTGGGAAGACCAGACCTGGAAGGAACTCGCGATGTTCGAGAGCGGGCGCACCTGGGACCTGCCCGTGGTCGGCCCCTCCAAGGCCTACCAGTCCGGCCATGACGAGGTGCATTCCCTGGCGGTGAACTACCCGCAGGCCGATGTGCGGTTCTGGATGGGTTTTGGCGATCACTACATCAACGTCTTCACCGTGCTCAAGAACATCGGCCTGCTCTCCGAACAGCCCGTCACCACGGCCGAAGGTCAGGAAGTGATCCCGCTCAAAGTGGTCAAGGCCTGTCTGCCCGATCCCGCGAGCCTTGCGCCGAACTATACCGGCAAGACCTGCATCGGGGATCTGGTGAAAGGCGTGAAGGACGGGCAGGAGATCGAGCTCTTCGTCTACAACGTGGCCGATCACAAAGAGGCCTATGACGAGGTGGGCAGCCAGGGCATCTCCTACACCGCCGGTGTGCCACCGGTTGCGGCTGCCATGCTTGTGGCGACCGGGGAATGGGATGCGCAGACGATGAAGAATGTCGAAGAGCTGGACCCCAGGCCCTTCTTCACCCTGCTCGACCGCATCGGTCTTCCGACCCGCGTGCTCAAGGGGGGCTTGGGCGGCGAGGACATGGCCTGGACGGAGTACACGGCCTGAGTTTGACAGTGCCGGGGCAGGGGGGACCTGTCCCGGCTGCTCCTGTCAGCCCTGTTCCGGTCCGGGCAGGGTGCGCGCCGCCGCCATCTGGCGCAGCAGGACCGGCAGGGCAAGCGCCAGCCCGATCACCGTTGCGGTCAGTGCAGGCACCACCATGAGCAGGGCAGACACTGTCAGCGCCAGCCGTTCCATCCGCCAGAGTGGTGCAAAGAGCCAGCCCGAAATGGCGGCCGACAGCATCCAGATGCCCACCAGCAAGCCGAACACCGCCAGCGCAAAGGCTTGCAGGGTGAAATCCTGCGTGACGATCAGCACCGAGGGCGAGAAGACGAAGACGAAGGGCACCATGACTTTGCCCATGGACAGCCGGAAGGCGGTGTTGCCGGCGCGGAACGCATTGGCCCCCGCAATCCCCGAGGCGGCATAGGCGGCCAGTGCCACGGGGGGCGTGATGTCGGCCAGCACCCCGTAATAGAACACGAAGAAATGCGCCACGATGGGCTCGACGCCAAGCAGGCCCAGGATGGGTGCGGCCACCGCCACCATGATGATGTAATTGGCCGTGGTGGGAATGCCCGCCCCCATCAGGATGCAGACAATTCCGGTCAGGATCAGCGTGAAGAGCAGCGTCATCGTGGGCACGGTCATCACTTCGAAGGGCAGGACCGACAGCGTGGCGTGCAGGTCGCTGGCCCATCCCGCGGCAAGCCCCGTCACCATGTAGGCGAGCTTGAAGCCCACCCCGGTCAGGGTCACCACGCCGATCACCACACCCACAAGGGCGGCAGCGGCGGTGACGGCCAGCGATTGCTTGGCCCCCATGATGAAGCCTTCCCAGATCCCGAGGGCCGCCATGCGCAGCCCGTCGCCAAACCCGTGCCGCATGAGGCATTGCAGGATCAGCACCGCGATGCAGGCGGCGATGGCCCAGAAGGCGGCGGCAAAGGGTGTGCGCCCCGACAGCAGGATCGCGATCAGCAGCACCAGCGGCAAGAGGCTCAGCCAGCCTTCGCGCAGCACCTTCATCACGTTGGGCAGTTCGTCGGCGCTCAGCCCGCGCAGGCCCAGACGGCGCGCCTCGAGATGGACCTGCATCAGCACGCCGTAGAAATGCATGAAGGCGGGCACCAGGGCGGCGGTCAGGATCGTGGTCAGCGGCACACCCAGGTATTCGATCATCAGAAAGGCCACCGCCCCCATCACCGGCGGCGTGATCTGCCCGCCGGTGGAGGCGGCGGCCTCGACCGCAGCCGCGAAATGGCGCGGATAGCCGATGCGCACCATCGCGGGAATGGTCAGCGCCCCGGTGGTGACGGTGTTGGCGATGGACGATCCCGAGATCGACCCCAGAAGCGCCGAGGACAGCACCGACACCTTGGCAGGCCCGCCCGAATAGCGCCCTGCCGCCGCCGAGGCGAGGTCGATGAACAATTGCCCCAGCCCGATCCGTGTGGCCATCACCCCGAACAGCACGAAATGGAACACATAGGTGGCGATCACCCCCAGGGCCGTGCCGTAGATGCCCTGCGAGGTCAGGTAGAGATGGTTGACGATATTGGTCCAGCTGGCACCGGGATGCACCAGCACCCCCGGCATGGAGCGGCCGAAATAGGCATAGGCCATGAACAGGATCGCGATCACCGGCAAGGGCCAGCCCATCGACCGGCGCACCGCCTCGAGCAGGGTCACGATCAGCACCGTGCCCATGATCACGTCGATGGGCAGCGGGTTGCCGACGCGGAAGGCCAGCTGGTCATAGACCCAGGGCACGTAAAAGGCCGCAGCGGCAGCACCCAGCGCCAGCACCCAATCGGCCAGCGGCAGGCCAAATGGGGCCATCAGGCCGGGGCGCGTCACCCGTCCCGACAGAGCCGAGAAGGACAGGAACACCAGGAACAGCGTCACCCCCATGTGCCCGCCCGCATGGGTCGTGGCGCGGGGAATGCCGAACCCGGCAGTGTAGAAATGATAGCAGGACAGCAGGAACAGGATCGTGCCCGCCGCCAGCGTCAGGCCGGGGGGCAGGGGGCGGAACCGGGTCTCGGGATCGAAGCGCTGTTCAAGCGCCTCAAGCTCTGCGGCGGAAAGCGCGGGCTTGTCGGGGGTGTCATCCGTTCTGGTCATCGCCCGGACTCCTGCTGATGTCGGTCATGGAAAAGGCGGGGCAGTCGTGCCGCCCCGCCGTTTGGTTTCCCGGGGGTCGGATCAGTCGATCAGACCGGCTTCGCGGTAGAAGCGCTCGGCGCCCGGATGCAGCGGGATGCCGACACCGGAGAGGGCCGTTTCGGTCCGGATCGCCTTGCCCTTGGCATGGCCGCTGTCCAGGAGCTTGCGGGTGTTGTCGTTCCAGAGCGCCTGGGTGATGCCGTAGATCAGCTCTTCCGGCTGATCCGCCGAGGTCACCCATTGCGCGCCCACGGCGAGGGTCGTGGTGTCCGCCGCCACACCTTCATAGGTGCCTGCCGGAACCAGGTCCTCGGCAAAGAACGGATAGGCTTCGCGGATCGCGGCCGCACCGTCGCCGGTGATCGGCACGAGGGTGATCGCCATCTGGCTGGCCAGTTCCGCGATCGCACCCGCCGGGAACCCGCCGACGAAGAAGAACGCATCCATCTGCCCGTCGCGCATCCGGTCGGCCGCCTGGTTGGGTTTCAGGAATTCGGCCTGGATGTCGGCCTCGGCAATGCCGAAACCTTCGAGGATGATGCGGGCATCCACCAGCGTGCCCGAGCCGGGTTCATCCAGCGACACGCGCTTGCCGCGCAGGTCGGCCACCGACGCGATGCCGGCATCGGCACGGGCGACGATGTGGATCGATTCAGGATAGAGGTTCGCAATCGCGCGCAGGCTGTCGACGGCGGGCTTGCCGTCCCAGATGCCGGTGCCGGAATGGGCCCAGTTGGCCACGTCGGACTGCACGAAGCCCGATTCCAGCGTGCCGCCCGCGATGGCGTTCACGTTGGCAACGGACCCGTTCGACGACACCGCCGAGGCGATCAGGCCCGGCACGCCACAGCTGCCGCCTTCCTCGCAGGAGCGCGAACCCGGCGGGTTCGAGATGGCGTTGGCGAGCAGGCCGCCGATCGGATAATAGGTGCCCGCCGTGCCGCCGGTGCCGATGCGGAAGAAGCTCATGTCCTGCGCCGTGGCCATCGAGCCACAGGTCAGAGCCGCCGCAAGCAGGGCGGTCTTGAGATGGTGCAACATTGATCTCTCCTCTGTTGGATCGTTGTCATGCCGCATCCTTTGCTCTTTCCGAGGCGGCTGCAACGGCTCCCCGACGGAATTTATCCTCCAATGAGTTCAGCGGCTTGATCCGGTCCCGTGTCGGGTCGGTCCAAATTTGGCCTTGTTTGTGAACGATAATCAACACTCGCGGCCATTATCGGGAATCGCATCATGGAAGCTGCCATCTTCTTGGGCCTTGCAGCCTTGCTGGGCGTCTCGGTGGGTCTCTTCGACTTTTCCGAGCCCGAGCCACCTGAGGCTGAAGACGACACCGCCTCGACGACCGAGGACACGGCAGTCACGATTGACGTTCTGGCCAATGACGAAGATCCGGATGGCGATGCGCTTTCTGTGACGTCTGCATCGGCTCTGAATGGCTCTGTTGCGGTCGGTGCCAGTGGCAGCCTGACCTATACACCGAACCCGGATTTCGCGGGCACCGACTGGATCAGATACGGCATCGAGGATGGCGATGGGGACAGCGACGATGCCTTCGTCACGGTGAATGTCATTGCCGCAAACGACCTGCCTGTGGCCAACGGGGATGCCGCCTCGACCGTGGAAGACACGCTTGTCACGATCAATGTGCTGGGCAATGACAGCGATGTGGACGGCGATGCGCTCTCGGTGACGACCGCCTCTGCGACCAACGGGTCCGTTGCGATTGGGGCCGGGGGCAGCCTGACTTACACGCCGAACGCGAATTTCGCGGGCACCGATACGATCAGTTACACGATCAGCGACGGGGCTGGCGGCACCGCCAGTGCGAGTGTTTCGGTGATCGTTGCCGCCGTGAACGACGCACCTGTTGCGGTGGGTGACACCGCCACGACGGTTGAGGACACG
>JAUILL010000056.1 GCA_030433335.1 Alphaproteobacteria bacterium
CAGATCGCAGACGCGATGCAGAAAGTCGGCAACGAAGGCGTGATCACCGTCGAAGAGAACAAAGGTCTGGAAACCGAGACCGATGTCGTCGAAGGCATGCAGTTCGACCGCGGCTACCTGTCGCCCTACTTCGTCACCAACTCGGACAAGATGATTGCCGAGCTGGAAGACTGCCTCATCCTGCTGCACGAAAAGAAACTGTCGTCGCTGCAGCCGATGGTTCCCCTGCTCGAGCAGGTCATCCAGTCGCAGAAGCCCCTGCTGATCATCGCAGAGGACGTCGAAGGCGAAGCGCTGGCAACTCTGGTTGTCAACAAACTGCGCGGCGGCCTGAAAATTGCTGCTGTTAAGGCACCTGGCTTCGGCGATCGCCGTAAGGCCATGCTGCAGGACATCGCTATCCTGACCGGCGGTCAGGTCATCAGCGAAGACCTGGGCATGAAGCTCGAGTCGGTCACCATGGACATGCTGGGTACTGCGAAGAAAATCCAGATCTCCAAAGACGAGACCACCATCGTTGACGGTGCAGGCGATAAGGCAGAGATCGAAGCCCGCGTTGGCCAGATCCGCAACCAGATCGAAGAAACCTCGTCGGACTACGACCGTGAGAAGCTGCAAGAGCGCGTTGCCAAACTGGCAGGCGGTGTTGCTGTTATCCGCGTCGGCGGCATGACTGAAGTCGAAGTGAAAGAGCGTAAAGACCGCGTTGATGACGCACTGAACGCAACTCGCGCGGCTGTACAGGAAGGCATCGTTGTTGGCGGTGGTGTTGCTCTGGTTCAGGGCGGCAAGTCGCTGGCAGGTCTGGAAGGCGCAAACGCTGACCAGAACGCTGGTATCGCAATCGTTCGCAAGGCTCTGGAAGCACCTCTGCGCCAGATCGCTGAGAACGCAGGCGTCGACGGTTCGGTTGTCGCTGGCAAGGTCCGCGAAAGCGAAGATCTGAAGTTCGGCTACAACGCTCAGACCGACGAATACGGCGACATGTTCGGCTTTGGTGTCATCGACCCCGCGAAAGTCACCCGTACCGCTCTGGAAGACGCGGCATCGGTTGCTGGTCTGCTGATCACCACCGAAGCGATGGTTGCAGACAAGCCCGCCAAAGAAGGCGCAGCACCTGCAATGCCCGACATGGGCGGCATGGGCGGCATGATGTAATCTGCCGTTTATCGGAATTACGGAAGGGGCGTCCTGCGGGGCGCCCTTTTCTTTTGCGGTGTGGCTGTGGTTATCGTGGTGCCGTGAGTATTTTTTGCAAAAAGAAGAGGGCAGGCCTGTGCTGAAGATGCCGGAATTTGTGCGCGAGATGCGACGCGGGGAAGAGGCGGCGGTGGATGCGCTGTTGCGGCGGGCCTTTGGTGGGGCCGATGAGGCGCGGCTGGTTGAGGCTCTGCGGAAGTCTGGGGCTATGGCTGGCGAGATGGTGCTGCCGTTCGAGGGCGGTGTTGTCGGGTACTATGCTCTGAGCGCGATGAAGGGGCCGAAGGGGTGGCTTTGTCTGGCGCCGGTGGCCATTGATCCGGACTGGCAGGGGCGCGGGCACGGGCGGCGGATGGTGAAGCAGCTTGTGGCATGGGCTGAGGCTGTGGGGTCGTCAGTTTGCGTTCTTGGGGACGTTGTTTTTTATAAAGCGTGCGGCTTTTCGACGATTGAAGGCGTGGATGTGACGACTCCCTATGACGCGGAACACACGCTGTTTGCGGGTGTCGGGGCGGTGAAGGGGCCTGTGGCGCTGGAATATCCCAAGGCCTTCGGGGCGCTGGGATGAGCCGCAAGGATCGGCGCTGTGTGACCATTGTGGTGCTGGGGCCGGAGGTCGAGGCGCATCTCTATAAACGGCGCAGGGGGCGGCGCAGTTTAGGGGATATGGTGCGGCGGGCCGTTGAGGCGGGCTTGGTGCGCGGAGGATTGGATGTGGTTCCGGTGCCCGAGGTTGGGCGGCGGTTGCCGGTGCAATTGCCTGCGCGGGTTGAGGCTGCTTTGGCGGCTGATGGGCGGGATCGCGCCATGTTGATCCAAAGTGCAATGATGGTCGGCCTTAATCTTGCATAGGGTGGAGTTATGCAGCTGATTTTACTGACCACGCTAACCATGATGGCCTTTGCGGCGAACTCGATCCTGAACCGGATGGCGGTTGACGGGGCGGGAATGGCACCGATGGCCTTTGCCACCGTGCGGTTGGTTTCGGGGGCGCTGGTGCTGTTCGTGCTGGCCCGTGGATCACTGGTGTTCAGGGGGCGAAGGCGCGGGGTCGGGGTGCTGGCACTGCTGGCCTATGCGGTCGGGTTTTCACTGGCCTATGGGACGCTTGATGCAGGGCTGGGGGCGCTGATCCTGTTCGGGATGGTGCAGGTGACCATGTTCGCGGCGGCAGTTCTGGGGCGCGATGAGGTGCCCGTTCAGCGGTGGATCGGTGGGGCGCTGGCCTTTGGCGGCCTTGTGTGGCTGCTGAGCCCCGGAGAGGGGGCGGTGCCGATCGGGCCTGCGATGGCGATGGCCTTGGCGGGCGTCGCGTGGGGATTTTATTCGCTGGCGGGCCGAGGGGAGCCTGACGCGGTCGCAGGAACGGCCGCGAATTTCGTTTTGGCGGCGCCTTTGGGGCTGTTGGCCTGGGCCTTGGTCGGCGGGGGCGGGTTGTCCGCCGCTGGCATTGCTTTGGCGGTGCTGTCGGGGGCTGTGACCTCCGGCATGGGATACGCGCTGTGGTATCGGCTGGTGCCGCAATTGGGGGCCAGCCGCGCGGCGGTGGCTCAGTTAACGGTGCCAGTGATTGCAGGGCTCGGTGGCGCGCTGCTGCTGGCCGAAGTACCAAGCTTGCGCCTGATCCTGTCGGGCGCGCTGGTCTTGGGCGGGGTGGCGCTGTCGCTCAGCTCTGGATGGGTTCGAGCGGGTCGTAAGTAAGCCCGTTTTCGCCCCACGCCACAGCGGCGAGGCTGCCGGGCTTGACCCTTAACTCATTGATTTCCTGACGAGAGACCCAGCGCCGCTGGGTCACGACGCCCTCTGGGTCCTGCCATGTGGGGTCCAGCGTTGCATCGTCGATAGTGCAGCGGAAAAACACCTCGACCTGATGAAAGCCCGATTTGGGGTCGTGGAATTCGTTCACCAAGCAGGGCTGGTGGACCGTCACATCCAATCCCGTTTCTTCCTTCATCTCGCGCCGCAGGGCATCGGGCAGGCTTTGGCCTGCGTCCACGCCCCCCCCCGGTGCGCACAGCAGATCGCTGCGCCCGTTCGGCCAAGCATTCACCAATAACAGCTTGTCGTCGTGCAGAACGACGGCACGAACGGCAACGCGAGGGGATCTGGGCTTCATGGTCTTTGTGCGCATTGGAGGCTATAGCGAGGGCGAGTCTGGACGTTATTACACAGGAAGGGCAGGGACCGCCCATGTCAAATCAAGCTTTGATCCTTGAAAACGGGGATGTTCTGGGGCGCGATGCCCTGACCCAAGGTAGCCTGCTGATCGCGGATGGTCAAATCGCCGACGGTTTTTGTGGAAACGCAGGGGGTAATGGCGGAATTGCCGATGTGGATGGGTGGAAAGTCGATCTGAGCGGATGGACCGTCGCCCCCGGCATTGTGGATGTCCACGGAGACGGGTTCGAGCGCCATGTGGCGGTGCGGCGCGGTGCGCTGACCGCGATGGAGCACGGTTTGTTCAGCGTTGAGGCTGAATTGGCCGCAAATGGCATCACCACAGCCGTTTTGGCCCAGTTTTACAGCTGGGAAGGCGGAATGCGGGGCCCGGAGTTCGCAGATCGCCTGTTTGGCGCTTGGGAACAGGCTGCGCCGCAGGTCAAAACCGATTTGCGGCTGCAGTTGCGGCTTGAGACGCATTTGTTCGAGCAATTCGACGATGTGCTTCGTTTAATCGACAGAACGGGGCTGCGATACGTCGTTTTTAATGACCATTTGCCACATGATCGTTTGGCGGCCGGAAAAACGCCGCCGCGGCTGACGGGGCAGGCTTTGAAGTCCGGAAGGAGCCCCGAAGCGCATCTGGAGAACATGAAACGGCTGCATGGGCTAACTGACCGCGTATTTGGCGAATTGCAGGACTTTTCTGCTGAATTGACGAAGCGTGGCGTGCAAATTGGCAGCCACGACGACGACACCGCCGAGAAACGCGCAAAGTTCCGCAGTTTGGGCGCGAATGTTAGTGAATTCCCCGAAACCGTTGAGGCTGCGCAGGCGGCGCGGGACGCGGGCGATCTGGTTGTGATGGGCTCGCCCAATATCGTGCGGGGGGCCAGTCACGCGGGCAAGGTCAGCGCGCGAGAGATTGTGGCGATGGGGCTGTGTGATGCTTTGGCGTCCGATTACCATTATCCGAGCCCGCGTTATGCGGCGCTGGAACTGGTGAAAAAGGGCATCTGCGATCTGCCCGCCGCGTGGCGGCTGGTGTCAGAGGGGCCGGCCAAGGTGCTGGGTCTGACGGATCGCGGTGTGATTGAGGCTGGGAAGCGCGCCGATCTGGTGATTTTCGACCGCGAGACGGGCCGTGTGGGCGCGACGATGGCGGGCGGAAAGATCACCTATATGACCTCTCCGCTCGCGGAGCGTTTTATTTAGAGCGGATCACGCGGTTCACGTGGCCCATTTTGCGGCCAGCGCGGGCTTCGGCTTTGCCATAGAGGTGGATCTGGGTGTCCGCCTCTTTGGCCAGCTCGGGCCAAGTGTGCGCGTCGTCGCCGATCAGGTTGGTCATGACCACATCAGCGTGGCGCGCGCCATCACCAAGGGGCCAGCCCGCCACGGCGCGGATGTGCTGTTCGAACTGATCGACGGCGCAGCCAGCTTGGGTCCAGTGGCCCGAGTTGTGCACGCGGGGCGCAATCTCGTTCACGACAAGCCCTTGGGGCGTCACGAAAAGTTCCACACCCATCACGCCGACATAGCCCAGACGGTTCAGAATCTGGCCCGCCAGCAGAACGGCGTCGGTGCGCTGTTTGCCGGTCAGGTTCGCGGGCACGGTGGTGGTGTGCAGGATGCCGTTGACGTGGACGTTTTCACCGGGATCAAAGCACGCAACTTCGCCGGTGGTGCCACGGGCGGCGATCACGGACACCTCGTGGGTGAAGTTCACAAAGCCTTCGTAAATCGCGGGGGCGCCGTTCATGTCTGCGAGTGCCTGCTCGGCGTCCTCGGGGGCCATGATGCGGGCCTGCCCCTTGCCGTCGTAGCCGAAGCGACGGGTTTTCAGGATCGCGGGGGCACCGATTTCGGCCAGCGCCTCGGTCATGTCTTCCATGTCGTCAATCGCAGCGAAAGGAGCGGTTTTCAGGCCCAGATCGGACAGGAACGCCTTTTCGGTCAGGCGGTCCTGCGAAACAGCCAGCGCCTTGCGGTTGGGATGGATCGGCTTGGCCGATTCCAGAATGTCCAGCGCCTCGGTCGGGATGTTCTCAAACTCGTAGGTGACGACATCGACGGTTTCCACCCATGCTTTCAAGGCGTTAGCGTCGGTGTAGGCGGCTGTAGTCAGGCTGTCGCTGACTTGGCCGGCGGGGGCGTTCGCATCGGGATCAAAGATCGCGGTGCGCAGGCCCAGACGGGCCGCAGCCAGCGCGAGCATCCGGCCAAGCTGGCCGCCGCCCAAAATGCCGATGGTGCTACCGGGGGCGAGGGGCTCAGTCACGGACGGGCTCCTCGGGGATGGAGGCGGACAGGTCGTCGCGCCATTTGTCCAGACGATCCGCCAGTTCGGGATCGTTCACGGCCAGAATGCCAGCGGCCATCAGACCCGCGTTCGCAGCGCCTGCGCCGCCAATGGCCATGGTGGCTACGGGGAATCCGCGGGGCATCTGCAGGATGGAATAGAGGCTATCGACACCCGCCAGCGCCTTGGTCTGCACGGGCACACCGATCACGGGGATGCGGGTTTTCGAGGCCATCATGCCGGGCAGGTGCGCTGCACCGCCAGCGCCCGCGATGATCACGTGCAAGCCACGGTCCGCGGCAGTTTTACCGTAATCCCAAAGGCGGTCGGGGGTGCGGTGGGCGGATACGATCTTGACCTCGTGTTCAATCCCGAGGGCATCAAGCATATCGGCGGCTTCTTTCATGGTGGGCCAGTCCGACTGGCTGCCCATGATGATCCCTACGCGCGGCTGGGTCATTGGCAATCCTCTAGCAAATTGAGTGCGCCTTATAGCGCACACACTAGATTACGCAATAATGTCAGGGGTCAGGGCGTCGCGGATCCGTTCGATCCGGTCCTTGAGAGCCAGTTTTTCACGCTTGAGGCGCTGGAGGGTCAGCGCGTCCGCCGTCCCCTTTTCCTGAAGGGCGGTGATCGCCTCGTCCAGATCGCGGTGTTTGACCTTGAAAACCTCGAGCTCGTAGCGGAGCACTTCTTCTTCGGTCATGGAAATATCGCTGCGTGCGTTCATTTGGGACACCGGATGTAAAAACAGACTCTCATATTACCAAGTCGCTACGTGTTTCGCAAAGGTCTTGCGCACGGAATGTTGCGCTACCATATTTGGGGGGACAAGGCGGGTTGCCACAGCGGGGCCTGCCAGACGGTCGCTTGATATAAGGACATGTCGATGACGAAACTCACTCTTGGTGCGCACCCCTATTTGTTGGGGTTCGAACAACTGGAACGCCTGGTCGAACGAACCGCGAAAAGCGGAAACGAAGGCTATCCCCCCTATAATATCGAACAAACCTCTGATCGGTCCTACCGGATTACGCTCGCTTTGGCGGGGTTCCGAGAGGAGGATCTGTCCATAACTGTCGAAGATCGCCAACTTGTTGTGCGTGGAAGACAGCAAGATGACAGTGCAGAGCGGGTTTTTCTACATCGGGGCATTGCCGCACGGCAGTTTCAGCGTAGCTTTGTATTAGCGGACGGCGTCGATGTCGGCGAGGCCTCTATGGAAAACGGCCTTTTGCACATTGATCTGAACCGCACCGTGCCTGACGCGGTGGTACAGGAAATCAAAATCCGAAAGGGGTGAGACTATGGACACCAAAGTCGATTTCATCAGCGGCGCTGAACGGAAGATCGTCTATGTTCGTTCCGTCGAGGTCGCTGACCTTCCCGAGGACGTTCAAGAGCAAGCTGAGGGGCTGACAACCTTGTACGCGCTGCACGACACGGACGGAGAGCGTTTGGCTCTGGTGCGTGACCGGGAGATGGCATTCGCCCTCGCTTGGGAGAACGACATGGCACCCGTCGCGGTGCACTGAACCATACGCCCGATAAAGGGGCAAACAAGGCGGCCTACGGGCCGCCTTTGTTATTTCATGAAGTAATGAATAAGGCTGCCGATGTGGGCAGCCTTTGTTGTTTTTACGAGATTATTCCGCGTCGCCCTGTTCGGCGAGGAAGCGTTCGGCTTCCAAGGCGGCCATACAGCCCATCCCAGCCGAGGTGATCGCCTGACGGTATTTGTCGTCGGTCAGGTCGCCCGCCGCGAACACACCGGGGATCGAGGTCGCGGTACTGTCGGGCTTGGTGACCACGTAGCCGCCGGAATGGGTTTCCAGCACGTCCTTGACCAGTTCGTTCGCGGGTGCGTGGCCGATCGCCACAAAGAAACCGTCGCAGGGGATCTCGGTGATTTCGCCGGTGTCCACGTGCTTCGCCTTGACGCCGGTGACGCCGAGGGGCGCTTCGGTGCCGACAACTTCTTCGATTGCGTGGTTCCAAAGAACCTCGATCTTCTCGTGCTTGAACAGGCGGTCCTGCAGGATCTTTTCCGCGCGCAGCGAGTCGCGGCGGTGGATCAGGGTCACCTTGGACGCGAAGTTGGTCAGGAACAGCGCCTCTTCGACTGCGGTGTTGCCGCCACCGATCACCACGATCTCTTTTCCGCGATAGAAAAAGCCGTCACAGGTCGCGCATGCAGATACGCCGAAACCTTTGAACTTTTCTTCCGACGGCAGGCCCAGCCACTTGGCGCGGGCGCCGGTGGCCAGAATAACCGCGTCGGCGGTGTAGGTGGTGCCGCTGTCGCCGTGGGCCACAAAGGGGCGCACGTCCAGATCAAGCTTGGTGATGTAGTCGCCGATGATTTCGGTTCCCATGGCGCGCGCGTGGGCTTCCATGTTGGTCATCAGCTCGGGGCCTTGGATTTCGGTGTGACCGGGCCAGTTTTCGACCTCGGTGGTGGTGGTCAGCTGACCGCCGGGCTCGATGCCCTGAACGAGCAGGGGCTGCAGCATCGCACGGCTGGCATAGACACCTGCGGTGTAACCTGCAGGGCCGGAGCCGATGATCAGAACCTTGGTGTGACGGGTCTCGGCCATAGGGCACCTTTCTGTCTTGCGTCTTTGTCTCAGGCGCAGGATATAGACGCCCCGCCGCGGTGGTTAAAGGGGCTGTCTGCACAAGTGATCAGGCGCGAAAAGTGGCGCTGGGTCAGGTCATGCGAAAGTCCGCTTAACTTTCTTGCGCTTTGTTGAAATATTGTTGCGCAGACTGTGGTAGGATGTATAAGGTTCGGAAAAAAGCAGGAAAGCCCCATGCCCGGAACACGACTTGATCCCATCGATCGAAGAATCCTGGCCGAGTTGCAAGCCGATGGCCGAATGACCAACGTTGAACTCGCAAAGCGTGTTGGAATCTCTGCACCTCCTTGTTTGCGCCGCGTACGGACCTTGGAAGATGCCGGATACATCAAAGGCTATCACGCCGATGTCGACGCCCGCGCGCTTGGTTTCGAGGTCAAAGTTTTCGCAAATGTTGGTCTGATCAGTCAGGCCGAAGCGGATTTGAGTGCGTTCGAAGCCCGCTGCCGTGCGTGGCCTCTGGTCCGCGAGTGCCACATGTTGAACGGTGAGGTCGATTTCCTGCTGAAATGCGTGGCGCCTGACTTGTCGACGTTCCAGTCGTTCCTGACCGAACAACTCCTGAAGGCCGACAACGTGGCGAGCGTGAAGACATCGCTGGTCATTCGCGGCGAGAAGGACGAGCCCGGCGTGCCGTTCGATGTCCTCGAGGAGCGCCTGAGCCGCAGCGCCTGATCCGCGACGGAACCTGCGGGTTCGCGCGTATAGATATGGCAAAGGATGCCGCCCCGTGTCTGATGCGCGGGGCGTTTTTGTTGCCAAGGGAGGGCAGGAGGCGCAGATGCCAGAAAAAGAAAAAAGCGACCCCATGTGACGGTTGAGGCTCCGTCGGGATCGCTCTTTGCTTTCAACACGCCGTTTCCGGCAAAACCGCGAGGCCTGCGGTCTGGAAGGACCGTCCCGAGGGACGACCAACCCGCTGTAAGGCGGGGTTGCCTTATTCATGCCGCAATCGGGCAGGCGTGTCAAAGATTTGACGCAAGATTTGCGAAAAATGCGGAACTGTTCTGTCATCGCGTGGCCAATCAAGTCCACGTGCTCGGATTGTTGCGCTAAGCGGCACTAAGCGGTGCCGCTATTTCTGCAATGATCTGCGAATGGGGCTTCGAAGCGATTCGATAGCTCTGGTTCAGGCTGTCTTACGAATCGGTTCTGCGCGTTTGGCAATCATGGTCTTGCGGGATTTGCCGCGCGTCCAAGGCATTGGGGCTGTGCTATGTTCGGATGCCGTTTTGAGCACCGATTGGATAAACCGGGTCTTGGGTTTCATGTTGCCGCTCACAATGTTTGTTTTTCTTACGCATATCTTTGCGTTCGAATGAGGCAAACCTGTGGCACATTGTTGGATTAAAGGCGGTTATCCTATGTTTTTGCAAAGGAAGGGCGCCGCCACACACACGCTAAAGGCGAATTGCAGAGATCAAGCGCCCGTAATCGGCCTCGCCCGCGTGGCAGGTTCGGCGGAAGGAATAGAATCGGTCAGGGGCCGAATAGGTGCAGTGACCGGTCCACTGCGCTTCGCCGACTCCCGCGCTGCGCAGGCGGTGCAGGCCGTAAGAGGGCAGGTCGAACATCAGGCGATCCCCTTCGCCTTGCGCAAAGAAGCGGGCGTTCTCGGTGTCCTCGGCGATGAAGTCGTCGTAAAATTCGGGGCCGACTTCGTAAGCGCGTTGGCTGATGGTCGGGCCAATCAGGGCGCGGGTGTTTGCCCGCTGCGCGCCAATTTTCTCCATCGCATCAAGGGTCGCGTCCAGAATGCCGCCGACCGCGCCTTTCCAGCCCGCATGAGCCGCGCCAACAACACCCGCCTCGGGGTCATGGAACAGAACCGGCTGACAGTCTGCGGTCAGAATCGCGATGGCGATCTCGGGGGACTTGGTGACGATGCCGTCCGCCTCGACCGGAGCGTCGAGTGGGCCGTCGACAATAACAGCGGTCGCGGAGTGGGTTTGGTGAACGGTGACCAGATTCGCGGGCGCGACGCCCATGGCCTCGGCCACTCGGGCGCGGTTGATCGAAACAATTTCCTTGAGGTCTGACGACCCCGCGCCGCAGTTCAAACCTGCGAAAATCCCCGAGGATGCGCCGCCCTTTCGCCCGAAAAAGCCGTGTTGCGTAGGGGCGAGGAGGGGGTCGGAAATGATGTCGAGCGTCATGATTATTCGCTGAGTCCTGCGGGAATTGGGGCGCCGTCGGGATAGATCCCAAGCACTTTGAAGAGCGTTCCCATTTCTTCGGGGTGGGTCAAGCGGCGATGCGCGGCAATGTGGTTTTCCAAAGGTGTCCCGGTCAGCTGCTGCGCCAATGCTTGAGCGCGGGCGGTGATGCCCAAACGCTCTAGAAACAGGCCTTGGCCCGTCAATCGGGTATATTTTGCGGGGCTGGCGGCGGTGGCAATCGCCTCGAAATCCACGTGGGCTGTCAGGTCGGCGTGGCCGGGCATTTCCAGCGGATCGGCAAATTCGTGCCGGCGGAGCGCCTGAAAAGTGTCCCCCTGCGAGCGCCAGTCGCCATAGTCGATGATCAGCGCAACGCCGCCGTTCGTGGCGATCCGATGGCCGATGTCGGCGGCGATCGCTTGGGCAGGGGCGCAGGTTTCGACCAGATTGCCCTCGGCGGTGTCCTCGAGCCGGTGGGCAAGTGCGTCCAAGGGCGCGGGCGTCGCGCGGGCGCGGGACAGGCGGCCTTCGGTCTCGGTGATCAGGATTTCGCTCCAGCCATCGGGCGCGCGCTGGAATTGGCGGATCGGTAGGGCGTCAAAGAATTCGTTGGCCACGAGGTAGAGCGGCACGTCTTCGGGCAGGTCGCCGATGTGGTCGTGCCATGTGGGGGTGTAGCCAGCTAGACGGGCGGCTTGGGCTTTGCGCAGGGCGGGCGAGGCTTCAATCAGGTGGACTTCAGCGGCAGAGTGGAATCCAGGCACGCGGCGGGTGGCGCGCATGATATCGGCCATCAGCGACCCACGGCCAGGGCCGAGTTCTGCAAGGATGAACCGTTTCGGCGCCCCTTGGTCCATCCACGCTTGGGCAAGGCCAAGGCCAATGACTTCGCCAAACATCTGGCTGATTTCCGGCGCGGTGGTGAAGTCCCCTTTGGCGCCCAAGGGATCGCGGGTCGTGTAGTAGCCCAGTTCCGGATGCAAGAGGCAGGTGCTCATGTATTCGGCCAGGGAAATCGGACCTTGGGCGGAAATCCGGCTCAGGAAGTGGTCAAGAAGTTCGGTCATGGGCGAATGCTATCCCGGCGGCGGGCGTAGGCAACGATAAACAGACCGATCAACAGCATGGGCAGGGACAGAAGTTGCCCCATACTCAGCCCGTAATCGCCAACCCAGATCGCGTAGCCATAGGGGTTGGCTTCATAGAACTGCGGATCGCTCTCGCGGAAGTATTCGACGATAAATCGCGATAGGCCATAGCCTGCGATAAACGTGCCGGTCACGATGCCCGGAGTGCGCAGGCATTTGCGGCCCCAGACCATCCAGAGGATCAGCGCCCCGACGATCAGCCCCTCTAGCCCTGCTTCATAAAGCTGGCTGGGGTGGCGGGGCAGGCCGAGAGGATCGGTGGGAAAGATCATCGCCCAAGACACATCTGTCGGGCGGCCCCACAGTTCGGCGTTGATGAAGTTCGCGATACGGCCGAGCAGCAGGCCCGTGGGTGCGGCCAAGGCCAGCGCGTCAGCGAGCTTCCACTTCGGGATGTTGTTGCGCGCGGCGAAGAGCCACGCGGCGACCACAACGCCCATGAACCCGCCATGGAAGGCCATCCCGCCATGCCAGACCATCAGGATCTCGGCGGGGTGGGCCAAGTAGTAGAGCGGTTTGTACAGCAGGACAAAACCCAGGCGACCGCCAAGGATCACGCCAAGGATGATCCACGTCAGCAGATCCTCGACTTGGCGCGGGGTCATCGGGGGCTGATCATTCTGCCAGAGGCTGGGGGACTTCAGCGCACGGACGATCAGCTGCCAGCCGATGAGCAGGCCGGCAATATAGGCCAGCGCGTACCAGCGCAGGGCGAAGGCGAACCCGCCGATTTCGATCGAAAAGAGTTCGGGGGAAAAATTGGGGTACGGGATAAGTGCCTGCATGTGCGTCTGTGTGCCGTTGTCTTTCAAGCGAAGTCAAGGTTGAGCCTGCCGCCGTCAAGCCCCATATAGAAGGCAAATGTAACGCCGGAGACACCGATGCAAACCAAGGGCAAGATTTTCGACGATCTTTCGCAACTGATGACCAACGCCATGGGTGTCGCCCAAGGCGCGAAACAAGAGGCCGAGACAGCTGTTAGCTCTATGCTGGACCGCTGGCTGGCCGAACGTGACTTCGTCACTCGCGAGGAATTCGACGCCGTGCGCGCCATGGCTCAGAAAGCCCGCGAGGAGAACGAGGCGCTGAAGGCGCGTCTTGATGCTCTGGAAAAAGGTCAGGGTTAAGAGTCACTTACCCGATTTATGGGCGGAATTTGGATCAGGGGGCGGTACGCATGTGCCGCCCCTTGACTCTTTTGGGGGCTGGTGACAGGCGGTCGCCAAGTGGGTGGATTTGGGCGATTTTCCTGATCTATCCACAACTTATTGCGACTCGGCCTGCAAAAACCACTGGACGAACGAATCAATAACACGCACCATATGTCGTATAGAGAGTGGCCTCGTGCCGCTTTTCCTTGAGCAGGCACCTAGCGCTTGGGGCGCTGCCACGTCCCAAAGCCATCAAAAAAATCGAGGTGACGGCATGGCGGTAACAGAAGAATTCCTAAGCGACGATCTTCATCCGATCGACATCGTGGAAACTCTTGCTGAAAACAGGGCTTGGGATTTCGACCGGGTCGGGGATAACCAGATCGCAATGGCGGTCGAGGGGCAGTGGCGCACGTATTCGATCACCTTGGCGTGGTCGGACTATGACGAGACGCTGCGACTGGTCTGCACCTTTGAGATGGATCCGCCGCATCATCGGATGCCGCAGGTCTATGAGACCTTGAACCTGATTAACGATCAGGTCTGGTCCGGTGCCTTCAGCTACTGGGAAAAGCATCGTCTTATGGTCTATCGCTACGGTCTGCTGCTCGCGGGCGGTCAGCTGGCAACGCCGGCGCAGGTCGATCTGATGATCAGCAGCGCAGTGTCGAACGCAGAACGCTTCTACCCCGCGATGCAGCTGGTGGCATGGGGCGGCCGCGAGCCTGCGGATGGCCTGCAAGTCGCCATTGCAGAGGCGTACGGCCGCGCCTAACCTGTCCCCGAATTCAGGCGGGGCGGGCATGGCCTGCCCCTGAAAAACGGGGATTTCCTTATGGATATGAAAGACGTGGCCGAACGCGGCCTTGTTCTGTTGGGATGTGGCAAGATGGGCTCGGCCATGCTGGCGGGCTGGCTCAAGGGCGGACTGCCGAACACATCGGTCTGGGTGATTGACCCGTTCCCCTCTGACTGGGTGAAGGCCCAAGGCGTCCATGTGAACGCCGATTTGCCCGCCAATCCTGCTCTGGTCCTGATCGCCGTAAAGCCCCAGATGATGGGCGAAGCCCTGCCAACTTTGGCCGCGATGGGCAGCGATACACTGTTCGTGTCGGTGGCCGCCGGAACGTCTTTGGCGACGTACGAGGCGGCTTTGGGTGCGGACAGTGCGATCATCCGCTGCATGCCCAACACACCCGCCGCCGTGGGGCAGGGGATCACCGCGCTGATCGGCAACGCACACGTGTCCGAAGATCAACTGGCTCTGTCAGAGGCACTATTGCAGGCAGTCGGCCAGACCGTCCGGTTGGAGAGCGAAGCGCAGATGGACGCTGTAACCGCAGTGTCTGGCTCGGGTCCTGCCTACGTATTCCACATGATCGAATGCCTCGCCGCGGCGGGCGAAGCCGAGGGTCTGTCGCCGGAATTGGCGACGAAACTGGCGCAGGCAACCGTGGCGGGGGCAGGGGCCTTGGCCGAGGGGGCGGACGAAACGCCATCGCAATTGCGGGTCAATGTGACCAGTCCGAACGGGACCACCCAAGCGGGGCTAGAGGTTCTGATGGATGAGAGTGCAGGTTTGCCGCCTCTGGTCCGCGCAACCGTCAAAGCCGCCGCAGACCGCAGCAGGGAGTTGGGCCGTGGCTGAGATTTCCTATGACGATTTCGCCAAGGTCGACATCCGCGTCGGCCGCGTGGTCAAAGCCGAACCCTATCCCGAAGCGCGCAAACCCGCGATCAAGCTCTGGATCGATTTCGGCCCCGAGATCGGCGAAAAGCGCAGCTCTGCCCAGATCACCGTCCACTATGCGCCCGAAGAATTGGTCGGACGGCTGGTCATGGGCGTGGTGAATTTCCCGCCCCGCCAGATCGGCAAGTTCATGTCAGAGGTGTTGGTCCTTGGGTTCCATGATGCGGACAACGCCGTGGTCCTCGCCACGCCAGACAAAGAAGCCCCAATCGGAGCGCGCCTATGCTGAAGCTGTTTGTGACCCGCCTGCTGCCAGAAAAGGTCTTGGATGCCTTGGACGCGCGGTTCGAAATGACTGTCCGTTCCAGCGAATTGCCGATGGAATTCGATGAAATGACGGCTAGTCTGCGCGACTATGACGTGGTTTTGCCGACGCTGCGCGATCTCTATAGCGCCGAGGTCTTTGACGCGGTGGATCAGCCGCGTTGCAAACTGCTCGCGAATTTTGGCGTAGGTTTTAACCATATCGACGTGGCTGCAGCCAAAGGCGCTGGTGTTCTGGTTACCAACACACCGGGCGCTGTTACTGATGCAACGGCAGATATTGCACTGACTTTAATGCTGATGGTCACGCGCCGCGCTGGCGAAGGCGAACGTCTGGTGCGCTCTGGTGGCTGGACCGGTTGGCATCCCACGCAGATGCTGGGGATGCACCTGACGGGCAAACGCTTGGGCATTCTGGGAATGGGGCGCATCGGTCAGGCGATCGCGCGACGCTGCCATTATGGGTTTGATATGACGGTGCACTACTGCTCTCGGACGCCCAAAGAGGCCGTGATGGAGACCTCTTGGCAGAAGTCTGCGGCAGAACTGGCGGCAGCGGTGGATGTGCTGGTTGTGGCCGTTCCTGGCGGCGCGGAGACGCGGCATCTGGTGGATGCCGATGTGCTGAAGGCGCTGGGACCAGACGGTTATCTGGTAAATATTGCGCGTGGGGATGTCGTGGACGAGGCGGCGCTGATTGCGGCTTTGGAAACTGGAGAGATCGCTGGTGCGGGACTAGACGTTTACGAAAATGAACCAGAGGTTCCCGAAACGTTAATGGCCCGTTCGGACGTTGTTTTGCTCCCTCATCTTGGCACGGCGGCGCTGGAAGTGCGCGAGGCGATGGGGATGGTCGCGGTTGAGAACCTGATCGCCTTTGCCGAAGGGCGGGAATTGGTAAATCCTGTCTGATTTGGGTATTTTTACCAAGAAAGAGGTTAAAGGGCGATGGTTAGGTCGCCCGTGGCCTCTCGGAAGTGGCGGCGGCAGAGGCTGATGTAGGTTTCGTTGCCGCCAATTTGCACTTGATTTCCAGAGGTTTGGACGGAGCCGTCGGGGTTTTTGCGGATGACCATGGTGGCTTTTTTTCCGCAGTGGCAGATTGTGCGGACTTCTCGCATTTCGTCTGCGATCGCCAGTAATGCCGCCGATCCGGGGAACAGTTTTCCAAGGAAATCAACGCGTAAGCCGTAGCACATGACCGGAATGGACAGATCGTCGACTATTCGGGCAAGTTGCCAGACTTGGTCTTCGGTGAGGAACTGGGCCTCGTCCACGAAAATGCAGGTGATCTCGCCGGATTTGAGGCGGGTTATGACCTTTTCCTCTAGGTTTTCCAGAGGGTTGAAGGTATCCGCGTCTGCGCCGATGCCGATGCGGCTGGCGACGCGGCCTGTGCCTGCGCGGCCGTCTATTTCTGCGGTCAGCAGGTAGGTTTTCATCCCTCTTTCCAGATAGTTATGGGATGCCTGCAGCAAAACCGTCGATTTGCCCGCGTTCATGGTGGAGTAGTGGAAATAGAGCTTGGCCATGGCGCTTCTTTTAGCGTCTGGATCACGGCTGGCAAGCGTATGGATCACGTACTGACGTTCCGTACGGTGGCTCCAGCGGGCGTTTACCGGATTTGCGGAGGGTTAGGCATCCAAGTCGATGAGGTGTGCCATGCTGATCCCCGAAATCAAAACCCCCAAACAACGCGAACACTTTGGCTATCTGATGGATGTTCTGGCCCGACTGGAGTGGGACCTGCACCAGCCGATCATCCACGACAAACGCATTCCGTCTGACTGGCGGGACATGCTGAACCGGCGCGGTTCGGGGCGCAAGAAGAAGGTCACGATGTGGGTCGAAGAGGACGTTGTTCGGTTTTTCAAGAAACAAGGAAATGGCTACACCACGCGCATGAACGACGTACTGGTGGCCTTTATGCTGTCGAAGCTGTCAGGGCTGATCAACGCGCGGGACACGACCGAGGAATTCCTGGAAAGCGATATCCAGCGCAAGGACGAGATGCGCCCGCAGTTCGGGGATTATGATCGGGCCGAGGCGGCGTTTGATGCGGAGATCGCGCGACGGGCTGAGGCGCGGCGGGCGAAGCAGGGGGAGGGGTGAGCGACGACAAGATTAGACAAACTTACGAACAATGCTGCACTGCCTGCTAGTCGATCTCCAATTGGAACTTGCAATAAGATTTGCACCTTTTGAGTGCAAAACTTCTCTGCAATAGTTGGTCGAGAGGCGGCGCGAGAAATGGAATATATCCATTTAAGCATTTTAATTGGTGCAATTAGACAGGGAGATGGTTTTCGAAATTTGTAGGCAAGCTTAGGAAGCTTGTCTGATTTATTACGAGGCTATCGATAATCTTCTGGACGTGTATACACTTTCGCAGGGAAATCTGTTAGTGGTATGTTTGAAATCAAATTTTTGAAATCTTGTAGTTTACGAGCGAGAGTTTTTTCTGCGGAAATCGTCAGAGCTATGTTTTCGTGGAATTCAAAGTGTATTGGGGAATAGGGTCAGGATTCATAACCAGAACATGACGACTGCCGCTAATGCGCATGCTGACAGGAAGACCTTCGGACACCTGTCGTAGCGTGTTGCGACCCGCCGCCAATCCTTGAGGCGAGCGAAACTGTTC
>JAUILL010000011.1 GCA_030433335.1 Alphaproteobacteria bacterium
AGTTTCGCTCGCCTCAAGGATTGGCGGCGGGTCGCAACACGCTACGACAGGTGTCCGAAGGTCTTCCTGTCAGCATGCGCATTAGCGGCAGTCGTCATGTTCTGGTTATGAATCCTGACCCTAAGCAAGAAGTTGCAGGTGGCAAGGATTTTCTGACAAAGACAGCCCCAGCGTTGATCCGCGAGACACGCCTCCCGATTGTCAGAGCACAATCTTATTTGGGAAAACCTGACAGGTTCCCTTCAGGTTTGGTCGAAAAAAGACATCGGCAGGTAGTCTTTAATCCCGTGAAAAAACACATCGATTTCCAAAGCTAATCCGAACTCGAATTCATTGAGTTCTGACCCACTCCACCGATGCCGCTCAAGGCGTTCAAGATAGCCGTGTCTGGCCTGCTCGTCCCGTTCGCTGAGGGGCAACGTCTCGGCGGCGCGTAACAGATCAATGCGTTTGTGCACCTCGCGCATACCAGAGAAAGCTTCCATCATCACGCGCATGAGCATGGGTTCCTGGCGCCAGCTCCGGCCACCGAACACCTCTTGGATGACGCGATTGCCTGCGCCAAGGCAGTCATAGGCGACGCAGCCTCGGAAACCTTCTTCGAGCAGAGTGTCGTGGATCGAGCAGCTGTGCCCCGACAGGTTTCGGCAGGGCTCGCAAGGGTTTTTGTTGAAAGCGAAATCCTCGCCTTTGTCAAAGGCCAGAACCAGACAGCACAGCGCTGCGCATTTCGAACAGTCGGTCTTGAGCAGATCGGTCTGGGTCATATGGCGTGCAGCTTCCGGTTCTTGGTTTTCTGTACAAGATGTCTCGGCGTATCCGCAAAAACACCGCAAAATGCAACATGGATGAAAGGGTGCGTGCCGGGTCGAGCAAAGCACCAAGCAACCCTAGGTCAGATGCACGGCAAATGCCCTACAACCCTTTGATACACGTCAGCCGCTCTCACACCGAGCTGTGAAACGCTGTTATTAGACAAGCTCGCATCGCGCTCGCAAGATAAGAGCATGATACACCGTCGCGCTTTTCTAATGACCTCTACTGCCGCCCTGTTTGCCCCATTCGTTGTAAAGGCTCAGGACAGCTTGGAAGCTGTTCTTTCCGATCTTCCACAGATGCATTCATTGCAAGTACAGCGTGGAGAAGAATTGGTATACGCCAAAGCGGTGCGCGGACGCGGGTTGAATGCACCGGCGAACATCAAGTCATGTTCCAAAAGCATCGTTGCCTTGCTGTTGGGGAGTGTCTTGGACTCGGGCGAAATCCCTGACGTTCGCGCCAGTCTGGCCGAGGTTGCACCATCTCTGATCCCATCGGGCGCGGCTGCAGGCGTCGACGCGATCACGATGGAGGATCTGGTGTCACTGCGTGCGGGGCTTGAGCGGACATCAGGGGGCAACTATGGCGCGTGGGTCAGTTCCCAGAATTGGGTCGCTGATGCATTGCGACGCCCAATGGTCGCTGAGCCGGGCGGACGGATGTTGTATTCCACTGGTTCGACCCATGTCCTTGGGGCCGCTTTGACTGTGGCCACCGGGCAAAGCTTGCTCTCGCTGGCTCGGAACCGGCTCGGCAGTCCGATGGGTATCGAGATTCCGCCTTGGACGCGCGACCCTCAGGGCTACTACATGGGTGGGAACGAAATGGCATTGCGCCCTACCGACATGCTGAAGATCGCAGTGATGGTTCGTGATCGCGGGGAATTTTCCGGCGCACAAGTCGTTCCGGAACGCTGGATCACGGCCTCGCTCCAGCCTCGCGCGCGCTCCCCATGGTCTGGACTGGGATACGGTTATGGCTGGTTTCTCTCTGACAGTGGGTTTGTCATTGCCAGAGGATATGGCGGGCAGATTATCGCTGCCCATCCAGAGCGAAACCTCGCGATTGCCATTACATCAGACCCTCTTCAGCCAGCGCGATCCGACGGGTATTTTGGTGATCTGATGCGCGTCCTAGAGGGGCCGGTTCTGGCGTCAGCCTAACCAAAAAGCACTGGGGTGTCGCCTTCACGCCATTGGGCAAATTTCGGCATCACGTTGGCGAAGGCGTCGCTCGCCAGAAAGCGGTCTAGCCACGCTACCAGGTGTGGCCACGCTTGTGCGTCGAACCATGGGCGATCAATATATGCAAACTGTCTGACAAAGGGCAGGATCGCGAGATCAGCCAGCGTCGCCCTCTCTCCGAAGAGCCAACTGGAACCTATCAGGCGGCGATCCAAATCCATCAAGTGAGCCGCCGCTTTCGCACGCTCTTCTTCGGGATCATGTTCGGGATATCGCGTCACGTACTTGGTATGGTCCAGCGCAGATTTGAACGGCCCATCATTCTGGGCAATGAGATCCCTTCCCTCTGCTGACATATCAAGGAGACCCGAAGGATCATTTTGTCGCAACGCCCACAGCATGATGTCGAGGCTCTCGTCAATTACGTCCTCGCCGGAACAAAGCGTCGGAACCGTCCCAGAAGGCGAAGTGTCCAGAAACGCCTTTGGCTTGTCCCGAAGAACGACCTCGCGCAACTCAACACGTACACCGGCGCTTAGCAGCCCAAGACGGGCACGCATCGCATAAGGACACCGACGAAAACTATAGAGAATAGGCGGAGTTGCGGACATTCTGATGGAACCGTCTCAAAGGGGCGCGTTGTACGCGTAGAATAGAGTGCCGCGCGCTCGAGGGAAAGCAAGTGTCGCTACCGCAATGCGGGGCCACTGTCAGCCTGAGCGATGGCCGCCGCGTTCTCCTTTAACCCGGTGCCGGTCAAACCCCGACGTAATGCCTCGCGGCAAAGCCACGCGATTTTGGTTGCTGCCGTTTCATAGTCCATGCCTCCCTGCGTATGGATGTTTGAAAGACAGTTGCGGGCAGAGTCCCGCGTACCGGGTCTAGGTTCATAAGTTAAGTAAGCTCCAAGACTGTCTGCGACCGTCAGGCCCGGACGCTCTCCGACGAGAAGAACCGTGAGCTTGGCGCCGATGGCCGCGCCGATTTCATCTCCGAT
This sequence comes from Alphaproteobacteria bacterium, assembly GCA_030433335.1. Classification (GTDB taxonomy): domain Bacteria; phylum Pseudomonadota; class Alphaproteobacteria; order Rhodobacterales; family Rhodobacteraceae; genus Donghicola. The sequence goes on from JAUILL010000011.1 coordinate 3,001, forward strand.
GGCGACGCGGGCTTGTGTGGCAATGATGACCGGGCCAATTCCTAGACCCTGGAGTTTGGGCAGAGTGTGGCGAATGACCGGAGCCGCGTGGGACTGCATTGCCGTCGAAGAAAGGCCATCAGCCACAACAAAAGCGATATCGCAAGGATTTTGCTCGGTCAGTTTCGCCGCTTCGCCCTGCCCCAATGTGCGTCCTAAGTCGGGGCGGCGCAGATATGTCACGCGATCGGCGGCTGCAGAAGCGACCTGAATGGTCTCTAGCGGCAGCAGGTCATTGGCCAGCATCTCAACATTCAATTCCGAATGCACCGCGTCACGCGCCCGCGCATGAGCGAATTGGAATTCGAGCGTTGCTTTGGTTGGCATTGCCGCCCCTGCCCGTCCCAGACCAATTCGAGCTGGGGTGGCTGCCCGTAGTTTTGCCCAGGGGTCTTTGGCCAGATCGCTCATCAGCTTGCTCCAATCAGGCGCTGCGCACCGGCGGCGCTGTCAATCAAATGACCATCCTCTGTCAGCATACCCATCGTCGACAACCACGCCTCGAATTCGGGCGCTGCCTTGTAGCCAAGGGAATTGCGCAGGAAGGCCATGTCATGAAACGACAGGCTTTGGTAGTTCAGCATGATGTCGTCCGCGCCCGGAATAGCGATCAGGAAATGCACGCCAGCAACGGTCAGAAGAGTCATCAGGACATCCATGTCGTTCTGGTCAGCCTCTGCGTGGTTGGTGTAGCAGACGTCACAGCCCATCGGCAGCCCGAGCAGCTTGCCACAGAAGTGATCTTCGAGGCCGGCGCGGATAATCTCTTTGCCGTCATAAAGGTATTCTGGCCCGATAAAGCCGACCACGGTGTTCACCAGCAAGGGGTCGACAGCACGGCAAACGGCGTAGGCACGAGCCTCCATGGTTTGCTGGTCGATCCCATGGTGGGCGTTGGCAGACAGGGCCGAGCCCTGTCCCGTTTCCAGATACATCACGTTGTTGCCCACAGTCCCGCGGTTCAGGCTGAGGGCGGCTTCTCGGGCCTCCTGCAGCATCGACAGGGTAACGCCAAAGCCTTCATTCGCGGCCTGTGAACCGGCGACGGACTGGAACACCAGATCAACGGGGGCGCCGCCTTCGATCATCTCAATGGTGTTGGTAACATGGGTTAATACGCAGGTTTGGGTGGGAATGTCGAAGCGTGTGCGCAAGTCTTCGAGCATGGTCAGCAGCTCGGAAGCGGTGGCAACGTTGTCTGTAGCCGGATTAATGCCAATCACCGCATCGCCACAACCAAACGTCAAACCATCCAGTGTCGAGGCTGCGATCCCGCGCAAGTCATCTGTGGGATGGTTGGGCTGCAGACGTGACCCAAGCCTGCCGGGCAGGCCAAGCGTGTTACGAAAGGCGCTTGTGACCCGAATTTTGCGAGTGACATTGATCAGATCGCGGTTTCGCATCAGCTTGGAGGCAGCCGCGACGATTTCGGGTGTCAAACCGGGAGCAAGTGCCGTCAGAACCGGTCCTGTTGCGGCATCGGATAGCAGCCAATCGCGAAACTGGCCGACGGTCATATGTGCAACTGGCGCAAACGCGGCGGCATCATGACTATCCATGATCAGGCGGGTGATTTCGTCGACCTCGTAGGGAACAAGGGCATCGGTCAAAAACGTCTTGAGCGGGACATCGGCCAAAATCATCTGGGCCGCAACACGGGCCACTTCGGACTCTGCCGCGATGCCGGCCAGCGCGTCGCCAGATCGGGCGGGCGTCGCAGCAGCCATCAGAGCAGCAAGGGTCTGGAACCGAAGGGTCTCGCCCCCAAGGGCGATGCGGTAGTGCGTCATATGAGTGCCCGAAAAACTTAAATGTCAGGCCGGACGCCGACAGGAAACCGCCGCCGTCCGGTAAGTACTTGGGAAGGGCCCGCCCCTCCCAAAACAGGTTTTAGCGGTAGGGGTAGCCCGCCTTTTCCATTGTCGCGGCGTAGGTTTTGAACGCATCGACAACGCGTTGGGGGCGGCCACCCTTTGAGGCGATCTCATCCCAGAATTTTTCTGCGTCTTTCACGACGGTCGACCATTCGTCCTGCGGGATCGAAGTCAGTTCCATCTTTTCGCCCTCGACGCGGAGTTTGGCCTCACCACCCCAGTACCAAGTCGCGCGGTAATAGTGCGACTGGTCAATGGTGATCTTGAACAGCTCTTGCAGATGCGGGGGCACCTTGTTCCAGCTTTCTGTGTTCGCGAAATAAGAACCGAACCAAGCGCCGGTGACCGAGTTGGTCAGAGCATAGTTACAGATATCTGCCCAACCGACCTCGTAGGCTTCGGTAAAGCCACACCATGCTACGCCGTCCAGTTCGCCGGTCTGCAGAGCAACCTCGACGTCATCCCATGGCACGGTCACAGGGATAAGGCCGTACTGCGACAGGAAACGGCCAGCGGTCGGTACGCCGAAGACGCGCTTGCCGCGCATGTCAGCCAGCGAACGGATCGGATCTTTGGTGAAGATGTGTAGGGGATCCCATGCGCCAGCCGACAGCCAGGTCACATTGTCGACCTCGTCATAAGCTTCTTTCCAGATCTCATTTAGGCCGTAGTAGTTAAACAGCGCCGGCACATCGAGCGAGTAGCGGGTTGCAAAGGGGAAATATCCGCCAAAGACCGAGATATCGACGGGCGATGCCATCGAGGCTTCGTCCGACTGGACCGCGTCAAGAGTGCCGTTCTGCAGGGCGCGGAACAGCTCGCCAGTGGGGACCAGCTGGTCGGCGTAGTAGAGTTCGATCTCCATCTCGCCATTCGCGGCGGTGTTGAAAGCCTCGATCTGGGGTTTGATCACATGCGCCCCCAGAGGAGCTCCGGAATAGGTCTGCAGACGCCATTTGAGCGGGCCTTGCTGTGCGATCACCGCGGGCGCTGCGAGGGTCGAGGCCGCAGCCCCCAGAGCCGAGGTCGTCAGGAACTTACGACGCGAGGTCAAAATCTGTTCGGAGGTCGATTTCTGTTTTTTATCAGTCATTTGTACTCTCACTGTTGGTTAAAGTTTGAACGCGAGGGGGACAGGTGATCAGTTCCGCACAGCCTCTGGCAGCCAGAGCGCAATCTGGGGGAACAGCATTACCAGTGCGATGGTGAACGTCATCATCGCGACGAACGGCCAAATCGAACGGTAAATATCGGGAAGGGTGATTTCCTTGGGCGCCATGGCCCGCATCAGGAACAGGTTGTAGCCAAAGGGCGGCGTAATATACGCAATCTGGCAGGTCATTGTGTACAGGACACCGAACCAGATCATTTGGTTGTCAAAACCCAGATCCAGCGTTTTGACCAGCGGCACGTAGAGGGGTGCGACAATCACCAGCATCGCGGTGTCATCCAGAAACATGCCCATGATGACAAAGCTGATTTGCATCATGATGATGACCTGCCACGGGGTAAGTTCCCAGTTATTGATGAACAGGTTCTCGATTGCGCGGACCGCGCCGATACCATCAAAGACTGCACCAAAGGCCAGAGCGGCAAGGATCAGCCACAAGAACATGCAGGAGACGCCAAGGGTTTTGCGAGCGATCTCGTGCATCATTTTAAAGGTAAAACGGCGTTTGATGATCGCTGCCAGCGTGGCAGCCGTTGCCCCTACAGCCGAGCTTTCCACGAGCGAGGTCACGCCCATCACAAACAGGCCGGTCATGGCGAAGAAGATCGCGAAGGGGATGATGCCCGCTTGCAGCAGCTTCAGCTTTTCTCGCATCGGCATGTCCAGCTCTTCGTCGCTGAGAACCGGCGCGAGCGATGGGTTCATCTTGACGCGGATAAGCACGTAGATGACGAACATTACCGCCATCATCAGACCCGGTACCACACCAGCAAGCCACAGTTGGCTGACAGGCTGACGCGCGATCATTGCGAACAGCACCATCACGACCGAAGGCGGCACCAGAATGCCAAGTGAAGAACCCCCTTGGACGACACCGGTAATCAAGACCTTGTCGTAACCGCGGCGCAGCATCTCGGGCAGTGCGATGGTCGCGCCGATGGCCATACCTGCGACCGACAGACCATTCATGGCCGAGATGATGACCATCAGAAAGATCGTCCCGATGGCCAGACCGCCCCCGAGCTTACCCAGCCAGACGTGAAGCATTTTATACAGGTCTTCGGCAATTCCGGCCTCGGACAGAACGTAGCCCATGTAGATAAACAGGGGCAGCGTCAGCATGGGAATCCAGTTGAACAGCTTGAAGGTGGCCGAGAACGGGATTTCAATCCCTCCCTGTCCGTAAAGCAGGAGCACCATGATCGAGGCCACAAACCCGATGGCGGCAAAGACGCGCTGACCCGTCAGCAGCAGCACCATCATTGATGCAAACATGGTTAGGGCGATTAGTTCGTAGCTCATTATGCGGCGTCCTTGGCCGAAGCGGTCAACGGAGTACCCCGCAGATCGGCGATGTGTTTGAAAATTTCGGCAACGGTTTGCAGGATCATGAGGACCAGGCAGCCCACCATCAGCGCTTTGATCGGCACCAGAGAAGGATTCCACATCGAAAACCGGCGCTCATCAGTCTGGATCGCGTATTCTAGAGAAGAGATTCCCCCGATCAGCATGACCACCAGATAAAACAGCAGGCAGAAGATGGTGACCAGATCGACCCATGTTTTGCCTTTGGACGACAGGCGATCATACAGCAGGTCCATGCGCACATGGTCCCCGTCCTTCATCGTCTTGGCCCCGCCCATGAAATAGTAGGCTGCGAGAACGAACTGGGCCAATTCAATGCACCAATGCAGATAGATCTGCATCCCGCTGCTGACCGCGTCGAGGATCAGAATAAAGACCATCGCGAAAATGAGGTACATCGCGATGATGCCCGTCACGTCCGAGATTTTGTCCGTCAGCCGGACATATTTTTTTATAAGTTCAGGCATAAGCTACTCGCGTCAAGGCAAGGTGACCCCGGCGGCCTCCAGAGCAGCGGCAAGCGACTCCGGCGGTGGGGTGATGGTCAGAAGGGTGTCGATGTCGGTCAAATCGCAGGCGCGGAATCCCGCGCGCCGCCCGTATTTCGAAGAATGGGCCAGAAACATGACGTTCTCGGAGCGGCGCAGGATCGCTCGGGCAATGTCTGCTTCGTGATGGTCGGAAAAGGTGACTCCCGCCTGTTCATCCAGTCCGGTCAGAGTCATGACAGCGTGGTCGGCCTGAAATTTCTCTATCTGCTCGATGACCATAGCGCCAACGGTTTGTTGATTTCCCCCTGCGAACGCACCCCCAAGCAGGAAAAGCTTGATCCGTGGTGCCACGAACAGTTTTTGGGCAATCAAGACCGAGTTGGTGATCACGGTGAGGTCGGGCATGTCCAGAAGCGCCTCGCATGCCAGTAGCGTCGACGAGCCCGTATCCATGAAGAGTGTGTCACCGGGCTTGATCTCAGATCGGAGCTTCTGGCCAATGACGCGCTTCTCGTCTGTGTCTTCGGTCATGCGCTCGGCAAAACTGGGTTCAGAGTGAAGGCGCGCGGGCTTTGCGCCGCCGTGAACTTTGCGTACGTGCCCTTCTTCGGACAGGCGAGCGAGGTCACGGCGGATGGTCTCGACCGAAACCCCGTAGATCTCGGCCAGCGTGTCGACGCTTACCTCTCCCTCGGCGGTCACATGTCCAGCAATCTCTCGGCGGCGGTCCTGCGGTTTCAGCCCCATTTGGGTCCTCATTGAAGTCGGTGTCAGCGCGCAATTTGGTGGCGCTTATGCCTCTATCGGGTGACCGGATGCCTATTCGGTCAACACTTCACCGACTGTTCAGGCAGATTTCGGGCAAAAAGATTGACCGTTCGGGCATGATTGCGCAGAAAATCGGCAGAAGATTAACAAAACCGTCACATAAGGACGCCTCAATGCCCGAATCGGGACAGCCCATCAGTTTCGACGTCACCGTGATCGGCGCTGGCGTGGTCGGATGCGCGATCGCGCGAAAATATACCTTGCTCGGGGCACGTGTGTTGCTGCTGGAAAAGGCGCCAGATGCGCTCGACGGCGCGTCCAAAGCGAATTCAGCAATTCTGCACACCGGCTTTGATGCGCCGGTTGGATCGATTGAACTGTCCTGTATCCAGGAAGGCTACCGCCAGTACGAACAGATACACGCCAAGTTGAACCTGCCACTTGATCGATGCGGGGCGATGGTTCTGGCTTGGACCGCAGAGCAGGAGTCCCGACTGCCCGATCTCATGGAGCAGGCACGCACCAATAGTGTCGGTGATGTTGCATTGCTTTCACGCGAACAGGTTTTAGCGCGTGAACCCGAGCTCGCTTCGACCGTACGTGCTGGATTTATCGTACCACGCGAGGCGCTGATCGATCCGTGGTCCGCCCCCCATAGCTATTTATCCCAAGCCTTGGTCAACGGCGCGACGTTTCGTCGAAACACTGAAGTTCTTTCTGGCTCTTTTGATGGAAACGCATGGATGCTGGAAACCACCACCGGCCCCGTGCACTCGACCCGCGTGATCAATGCTGCAGGGCTCTATGGTGACATCGTCGATCAGCGGCTGATCGGCCGCTCTGACTTTGATATTCGGCCTCGCAAAGGACAGTTCGTGGTTTTTGACAAGACGGCTGCCCGATTGGCCCGCCACATCCTTTTACCTGTACCGACAGAGACCACCAAAGGCATTGTGGTCTGCCGCACCGTTTGGGGAAACCTCTTGGTCGGCCCTACCGCAGAAGAGCAGCAAGATCGCATCAACGCCAACTTGGACTCCGAAACTCTTGAAATGTTGCGGGAAAAAGCGACCGAGATTCTTCCTGCCCTTGCGAACGAAGACGTAACTACGACCTATGCCGGGCTGCGCCCCGCCTGCGGCGACAAGGAATACCATATCCGCAGACATCCCGAAAACATGATCACTGTGGGTGCAATCCGATCGACTGGACTAAGTGCTGCCCTCGGGATCGCCGAATATATCGCGCGATTGGACGAGACGCCTTGGCCCCCGCTCCCAGAGCCTGAATGGCCCGCGATGCCAATGCTCGCCGAAGACCAAACGCGCGATTGGCAGACCGCTGGGAATGGGGGCATCCTCTGTCACTGTGAGCGTGTTACACGCCGCGAGGTCGAGGCCGCGATGTCGGGCCCGAATGCCGCCCAAAGTCTTGCAGGATTAAAACGTAGAACACGCGTCACGATGGGGCGTTGTCAGGGCTTCTATTGTTCCGGCGCATTGCAAGAAATGACTGCCAAATGTCTGAAGCCGGAGAGCACGGAATGACAAGTTTGCCCGATATCTGTGACGTACTGATCGTCGGTAGTGGACCGGCTGGCCTTGCGGCGGCGGCACGCCTAGGTGAGGCCGGTCTGGACGTCCACCTTCTTGAACGGGAAACTGTTGCGGGCGGTATCCCGCGTCATTGCGGGCACTCGCCCTATGGCTGGCGGGAATTCAGGCGGGTTATGGGGGGGCAAACCTATGCCAAACGCCTGATTGCCCGCGCGACTTCTTTCGGGGCGCACATCCACACAGCCGTTAGCGTCACGGACCTAGGCCGGGGCGGTCGCGTGACAGTGTCCTCGAACTGCGGGCTGCAGACAGTGCAGGCGCGTGCTGTACTCTTGGCGACGGGCGCGCGTGAAACGCCCCGCGCACCTCGTTTTATTGGAGGCACAAAACCTGGCGGAGTGATGAACACAGGCGCTTTGCAAAGTCTGGTCTACCTCAACAAAGAGCGACCGTTTCGCAAGCCCGTTGTTCTAGGCAGTGAACTCGTGTCAGTCTCGGCCGTTTTAACGTGTCGTCACGCCCGAGCGAAGCCTTTGGCTATGATCGAAGCGAATGAGAGGCCAACAACCCGGCGCGCTGCGACTTGGCTCCCAAGGGCTTTAGGAACGCCTTTATTGCTGTCCACACAGATTGAGGCCATTCATGGTCGCACATGGGTTGAAGGGGTAACGCTGACAAGCGGCGAGCGTCGGTGGAATGTTGAATGCGATGGAGTGGTTGTCACCGGTGCGTTCAGACCTGAAAATGCCCTCCTTCGCACCACCGAACTCGAGGTTGATCCGCGGACGCAGGGGCCTGTGGTGGACCAGTATGGGCGATGTTCCGACCCTGCGTATTTCGCGGCAGGCAATCTGTTGCGCCCTGTCGAGACCGCACCTTGGTGCTGGAACGAAGGGCGGATGGTTGCGAGCGCAATCATCTCGGCATTGGCGGGCGGCCTGCCGGATCCATCTCTCTCAGAGCCGGTCTTGGCAGGATACCCAGGTGTTGCCTGGCATCTCCCGCAACGGATTTCGCCCAATTCTTCAGCGCCTGCCCTAGAAAATGTGCAGATTGGACTTGCCCGATCGATGGCTGCGACGGTTCGGTATGGGCAGGCTTCGGCAAACCTGCGATCCAAACCAGCAAGGCGTATCCTTTTACCGCTTCCTGACGGGGGTGTGGACCTGAAGTTTGAAGAGACCCTATGAAGATTGTTGCCATCGATCAGAGCACGACCTCGACCACGAGTTTTCTGTTCGACGGCACAAGCGACGGGCAAAAGCTCCGTACTGATTTTCATCGGCAAACCTATCCAGCAGTCGGCTGGGTGGAGCATGACGCGGAAGAATTATTGCGCAACGTGGCCGCAGGCATCGAGGCGGGACGTCTTGCCGGAGCAGAGGCGACCGCCCTGTCAAATCAGGGAGAAAGCTGCCTAGCGTGGGACGCCAAAACCGGCGAGCCGATTAGTCCGGTTCTCGTTTGGCAGGACGCGCGCACCGAAGAGCATTGCCAGTCGCTGTCGCGTCTTCATGGCGCAGCCGTCGAAGAACGCGCCCGCCTTCCTCTGGATGCGTATTTTTCAGCCTCAAAAATGGGTTGGATCTATGCGCATGTCCCAGCTGCCAAGGACTTAGCAGCCAAAGGGCGCCTCCGGATGGGGACGACGGATGCCTATTTTCGCGACCGCCTGACAGGCCGTTTCGAAACCGATGTGGCAACAGCATCGCGCATGGCACTGATGAATATGGAAACCTGCGCTTGGGACCCCTTTTTATGCGAGGTCTACGGAGTGCCAATCGAAAGCTTGCCGTCGATCACCGACTGTAGCGGCGATCTAGGAGAGATCGACGGCTTGCCCTTGCGCTCTGCCATCGTGGACCAACAGGCCGCTTTGTTTGGCCATGGCGTGACCCGCGCAGGGCAGGTCAAAGTGACCTTTGGCACTGGCGCATTCGCATTGGCGCTGACCGGCGAAACCTGTCCCGATTATACCAATGGCGCGCTGCCCACCGTTGCTTGGCGCGAAGCTGGCGAACCAACGCTCTACGCTCTGGACGGCGGCATTCACACCGCGTCGGCCGCTGTGAATTGGGCAAAGTCCCTCGGTCTTTTCACGGAGTATTCTGACCTTGATAACTTCAGCGGGCACGCCTTGGCGCGCGGCTTGGCGTTTGTCCCGTCGCTCGCTGGTTTGGCGTGCCCCTATTGGGATCACGCAGCCAAGGGTAGTTGGCTTGGTCTGACGCTCGGGACGAGCAAAGCCGATATGATGCAAGCAATGCTCGAAGGGATCGCCTACCGTACCCGCAGCGTTCTAGAGGCGATGAGCGAAACGCTTCCCCTCGTGTCTCCGGTAAATATCGACGGAGGCATGACCGCCAACTCTTGGTTCGTCCAAGCTTTGGCGGATATCACCGGATGTGCCATCCAAAAGAGCACGATGGTGGACATCACAGCATTCGGCGTTGCGCAACTCGCGGCGCGCGCCTGCGGAGCGCCTCTGACCGCCCCTCGAAACGGTGAGACTCTACTCCCTGATCCGGCGTTCGAACCCCGGCCCGAGGCGTTTGCGCGTGCTTGCGACATGGTCAAAGAGTGGGGAGCAGTGACTGCTCTCTAGCTACGGATTTCAAGCTCAGAAGTCGTATGGGGAGATGAGCTAGCTCACTCGGAGTAAGTGATCGGGATTCGGTTAGAGCATTAAAAGTTCTGGACCTCCTCGGCCATTCTCCAAGCGCTGTAATCTTTGAGGTTTGGCACCAGATGCCAATAAGCTGAGTTCTACGGTCATGCCGCGATGAAATAGGTTGAGTTATGTTGTCGTCAGTGTCCAACAAACTCAAGGAAACAAGACATGCAACGCATTTATCGTAGACCCCACCGCGAGACGGCCGATGGCGCGCACAGCCGAATGAAGGCGCTCTTTCATTTGCTGACCGGCCGCGAAGGCCGCGTTTCCTACGACTATCCGCCCCGTCATCTATGGGGTGATCTGGGGCGCAAGAACGATCGTGTCTCCCTACCCCGCGCCTACTTGCCGACGCATTTACAGTGGCGCTAGTCAGATGCCGATGTCTCATTTGCTTGCGTTGTCTTATGCTGGATTGTCTGCCTTGCCGATTGCGATGCATTTCGCCATCGTCGCAGGGGCGCCCTTGGGTCGCTTTACGGTCGGAGGCCGGTTCCCCGGTCAGCTGCCCCCGAGCTGGCGGGTTTTGGCTGGCGTCCAAGCGGGGTTGCTTGCTCTGATGGCTCTCGCAGTATTGGCGCGCGCAGAAGTCGTTTTTGTCCCAATCAGATTCTTGTTTTGGCCTGCAGTCGCGCTGACAGCTGTAAGCCTTCTGGCCAATGCTGCTAGCCCCTCGCGGCCCGAGCGTTTGCTGTGGACACCGGTCCTTGCGTTCATGGCCTTAGCTGCGCTTGGCGTCGGCCTTGTATAAGCAAAGGAGAACCTAAGATGCATGTGCTTGTTGCCGGTGCGACCGGCTATCTGGGCCGGTTCCTATGCTCCGAATTCGCGCGTCGCGGACATCACGTGACTGCACTGGTCAGAGACAGACACCGCGCCAGAGATGTGGCGGATCTCTTAATCCAGGGAGAAGCCACGAAGCCTGAAAGCTTGCAGGGCATTATGGACGGTATTGACCTTGTGGTGTCTGCTCTCGGCATCACCCGACAGGCCGACGGATTAGGGTATCAAGAGGTTGATTTTCAAGCAAACCTGAACTTGCTACGCGAAGCGGAACGCGCAGGTGTTGGCCGGTTTGCATATGTCCATGTCTTGAATGCCGACCGCATGGCGGGGGTGCCATTGGTCGACGCCAAAGCAGCGTTTGTCTCGGCACTTCAGGCCTCGGACATTCCGGAAACCGTCATCGCACCGACGGGGTATTTCTCTGATATGGGCGACATTCTCAAGATGGCGCAGTCAGGGCGCGTCTGGCTGTTTGGAGAGGGGACGCAGCGCCTGAACCCTATACATGGCGCTGATTTGGCGACTGTGATTGCGGATGCGACGGAAGCAGCTCGACGCTGGGTAGACGTCGGAGGCCCGGACGTGATGACCCAAAACGAGCTCGCCCATGTCGCTTTCGTAGCCCTTGGCGCTGAGCCCCGGATCACTTACCTGCCGGATGTCCTACGAAAAGCCGCACTGACTGTTCTGCCGATCCTACCGCGCAGGATCAGCGGACCTGCACGGTTCTTTCTGACCGCCCTTGGCATGGACATGGTCGCGCCCCACTATGGTACGCGGCACTTAGCGGATCACTTTCGTCAGAGCCGTCCAAAGAGCCAGAATTAAGCCGACTGAGCATATCCCCCGTTGTAACTCTCACTCTTACGCCGGATTTGTGCGTGCTCAACGATGCGCTCGCGGGCGATCCCGCGGAACTCTTCGATAGAGGAATATCCCTTGCGATCCATGTAATCGCTCAAGTCGGTCGTCAGCTCTTTGATCAACTGGACACCGACGCCGCCGCTGCCTTTCTCTTCCATGGCTGCCGTGCAAACTTGCAGGTTGCCTGCCCCATGAACAACGAAATTGAAGGCCTCGCGAAAGCCCTTGATACCCCCGATGCCTGAGATCGCCTTGTCGGGATAGGCGCGCGAGATGTCTGACACCCGTTGCAACGCCTGATGAAGGATTGCTAGGCCGCCCAAACCGCCGGAGGTCACCAAGCCATCCACCTCAACCTCGAATTTCATGGTTTCGGGGTCCATCAAAGGCAATGAAGGGAAGGTGTTGCAAAGGGAAATCGAAGATGCCCCCGCCTCGTATGCAGCGCCTGCTGCATCGACAAGCGTCGACGTCGACGGGGTGAGCTTAACCCAGATTGGAACATCTACGGCTTCGGTTACGGCCTTCATGACGGACCGGATGATATCTTCGTCGTTGGCAATGTTGGCACCCATATCTTTGCGGTCCATGTGCGGACAAGACATGTTCAACTCCAACGCATCGCATCCCGCGTTGACACAGGCTCTGGCAAGCTTCTGCCAGTTTGCCATTTCCTCTGCGCTCCCCGCTCCTGCCATGATTGATCCGATGAGCATGCGATCAGGATAGGTGGTCTTGATTTCCTCGAGGTCAGGAAGCCACAGATCAAGAGGTTGATCCGAAATCAACTCCCAGTTCCAAGACGAATGGGAGACCGTGTCTGGTCGTTTGTAGCGCGAAACGTAGGGCTTCTCGTCGCTTGCGCGCTGATAGATGGTCTTCGGACCCGCAACATTTTCAACATGGTGCAAGCCGATGGTTTTGGTCACAACACCACCCCATCCGGCCTCAAAGGCCTTAAGGATCTTGCGCTTGCTCTCTGTCGGCGGCGCAGAGGCAAGGATGAATGGATTGACGAACTCAAGACCCGTGAAAGTGGTGATCAACTTGTCTGACATGGTGTTCCCTCATTGCTCAATAATCAGGACGCCAATTATTTACCAAACAGTCAAGAATTTTTCCGCGAGGGCGCTGACAATCCCGAGAATCCGAACAGAAGCGCCTATTCTGTGATCCAAGGCATGCCGCGGTGCCCCGCAATGAAAGCCCGCGGCAATACCGGATCAGGCGGCACCGCTCACACGCCAGATCACATCGCCCACGTCATCAGCCATTAACAACGACTTGCCATCGGGCCCGATGGTGACCCCAACAGGACGCCCATAGGCAAGTTTTTCGTCTTCAGAAAGAAAGCCCGAGAGGATATCCCGCGACGGCCCACTTGGACGCCCATTCTCAAAAGGCACGAAAATCAGTTTGTATCCGCTTAGCTTGGAGCGGTTCCAAGAGCCGTGCTGGCCGATGACCATGCCAGCGCCAAAGCCGGGCAAAGTTCCCTCGGGCATCCAGCAAAGTCCAAGAGATGCAGTGTGTCCCCCTAAAGCATAGTCGGGCATGATCGCCTTGGCGACCATCGCAGGATCTTGGGGCACACGGTCGTCCACGGTTTGCCCCCAGTAGCAGTAGGGCCAGCCGTAGAAGCCATTCTCTTGAACAGATGTCAGGTAATCGGGCGGGGTCTCGTCGCCCAAGCCATCCCGCTCATTGACGACTGTCCAAAGCTTGCCGGTGTTGGGTTCCCAAGCCATGCCCACTGCATTGCGCAGACCAGAGGCAAAAATCCGCGCCTGACCTGTCGCGACGTCCAGTTCCCAGATTGCAGCGCGTCCCTCTTCGACCTCCATGCCTTGGTCCGCGATATTCGACAGCGACCCGACACCCGCGTAGATTTTTGCGCCATCAGGCGAAACGAGCAGGCTGCGGGTCCAGTGACCGTGGGGCTTGAAATCAATAAGTTGCGTCCCGCTACCTTTCAGAGCGGTGTCGCCATCGGAGTAGTCGAATACCCGTATTCCGTCAGTATTTCCGAGATAGAACTGGTTCCCAATGAGTGCCATGCCAAAGGGCTGGTTTTGGTCTTCGACAAATACTTCGCGAATTTCAGCAGTACCGTCGCCGTCAGGATCTCGCCATAGGGTGACGCGGTTCGCGCTTTTCCCGATTGCTTTCACCCGGCGCATGGTTGCCTGAGCGGCATGGTCCATAAGTGTTTTGGGTGGGCGTGCTTGTTCTTTGGATTCGGCAACCAGAACATCCCCGTTCGGCAGCACCTCAATCCAACGTGGATGATCCAGACCGGTTGCAAAGGCGTTTACCGTCAGCCCGGCTGCGCAGGTCGGGACGTGCCCATCTTTCCAGCCCTCGGCGGCGGGCATCTTGAGCGTCATAATCCCTTGCTTGCGAGCCAATGGAATGTCTGGTGTCTCTCCGAAGGCTTGCTTTGACGGCGCATTCATCCGCCGAACCGTGGCGATCGTGCCGCCAACCAATGACGTCGCTTTTGCAATGATATCCATCATTCCCCCCTTGCTTTGGGGTGAGGTTAGCGGATCGTGGGGGTTAGCGCCAACATTCTCGCGCAACAGCATGCTTTCGAAATCGAACGTCGTGAATTTCAAAAGCGGGACATGACCACGTCATTGTGTCAGCGCGGGTCAGGCGACACGCCCTGTTGTCAATCGAATGCCCCAGTGAGCGTGGTCATGAGCTTCTGCCAGTGCGATCATGCGGCTCGGGTCGTAGGGAACATGGCGGAAGCTGGTGGCCCAAGCGACCTGTTTCTTTTCCACAACGGCATAGCAGGCCGCACTGGTGCCGGTTTCGACCACATGGCGCACGGGGAGATCATCCACGTAAGCGGGGCATCCTACGCTTCCTGGATTAAGCAAAACGCACCCATGTGCTAGGTCAAGACGACGCGGTAAATGGCTGTGTCCACATAGAAAAAGGCTCGCATTGTTTCCGCCCGCCTCCGCTCGGATGTCCGAAGGGGCCCTCGTCATAATATGCCCATCTGGTGTGACCTGCTCTGCCCAATAGGTCACGTCGCTTGTCGGGGTGCCATGACAAGCGAAAACCTCGTCCGAAATCCAAAGCGTCGGCGCCAGCGCGCCAAGCCACTCCAGATGCTGCGGCTCGAGTTCATCGATGGCAACTCTATCGACCGAGCACATTTCCTCTCGGGGCGTTTCCAATAGCCAGCGGTCGTGGTTCCCACGAATGGACTTCATTTCGCGGTCCATGAGGAGGTCCGCGGTCGCCTTCGGGGCCATCGGGCCGCTCAGGTGATCACCAAGATTGACGATGCTTTCAATTCCTAAATCCGCAATGTCATGAAGAACAGCTTCGAGTGCATCCACATTTCCGTGGATGTCGGCGATGACGGCAAAGCGGCTGGTGTCGAATTCTGTCATTTATGCAGAATGGCACGCCTACTTTCCCCGCGCTGCAGAATTCGCAATAATGCCAAGTTTCTTTATGTATTCGATTAAGAACAGAGCAGAAGCCCCCTGACAAAGAGAGAAATTTGCTTTTGGCACCTACGAAGGCACATATAAAAATGGCGCTGAACACTCAGCGCCACTCTTTATTTTCTGGTAAAATGACCGGAGAAGGATCAAGTGATCCGGCGGATCGACGCCATGATCTCGTCTCGTTCAAAGACATTCTTCCAGTCATCGCGCATCAGGGCGGGGATACCGAATTCGATTGCTTTGTTACAGGCATCCGAGAAGACGCCTTCTTGGACGTTGAAAATCACCGCGCCAAGGATGTTCATGTGACCCAATAGGAAATCGCGCGCGCATTCTTCGGATACGCCGGTCTTCACAACTTCGTCCATCGCCTGCTTCATCACAACCAAGAGCGAGGCACAGACGGTCTCGGACAGGCCGGGTTCCAGATACGCCATTTGCTCAACAGTCACGCGATAGGTCTGGCGGACTGGCGCGTAGATCGCTTTGGCGATCTGATCCCCGACATCATAGTGCTCTTCGGGGCCTTGCATGAGCGCGTTCACAACACCCTGAGGGTGCGCCACGCCGCCAAAGCGGTCCAGACGCGCAGCTTCGCTTTCTTCATTGTGGTAAATCATCGGATGGCACGGGTGAGTCACGAAATAGGTGATGTCTTCGCGCTCTGGGAGGTGGCCTGCAAACGGAGCCGCCGCGTCAAGAATGACTACCATCGTGCCGGGGTTCAACTTGTCCACAATGCCTTTGGCGACGACGCCGATGGCCGTATCGGGCACTGCCAGCAAGACGACATCTGCGTTCGCAATCGCGATATCCGCGTCGACACAATCCACACCCACCGCCTCTTTGAGGCGTGCGCGGCCCACTTCGCTGACTTCGACATGCGATACGGTGAAATCCGTCTTGGCCAGGTTCAATGAACACCGCACTCCCATTTTTCCGCCCGCGCCAAATACCGCCACGTTTGTCATTTCTTAGTTCTCCTCCAGAACCCCGGCATACGGGGCGTCTTGCATAACTGGTATGATCAGATAATATTATCATCTGAATGTCAATGCGGACGGATTGCGTTGCCAAAGTCGGGAGGAAAATCGTTGAACCCTTTGATAACGTGGTACGGAGACGACTTCACAGGTGCGGCTGCCGTCATGGAAGTGCTGGCTTTTGCGGGTCTTGAAACGGTCCTGTTTTCCGACCTACCCGACGCAGAGATGTTGGCGCGCTTTGAAAATGCGCAAGCGATTGGGGTAGCCTCAACAGCTCGTACAGAAGGCCCTGAATGGATGGACGCGCACCTTCCAGAGGCGTTTGGGTTTCTATCTGGCCTCGACGCCCCGCTTTTACACTACAAGGTGTGCTCAACCTTTGATTCCTCGGCTCAGATAGGCAGTATTGGTCGCGCTGCAGAAATCGGGCTGCGGGTCACAGGTGGCAGAGCGGCGCCGGTGTTGACTGCCGCACCGCAGATGCGGCGCTATCAGTCTTTCGGGCATCTCTTTGCAGGCACGTTTGACGGTGTGTTCCGGCTGGATCGCCATCCGGTGATGTCCCGACATCCCGTGACACCCATGGCCGAAGCAGACCTGATGCGCCATCTCGAGGATCAAACAGATTTGCCGTCGGCGCTCATAAATCTAGAGGAACTCTGGTCTGGCCCCGCACCTGCGCTTGCGAAGGCATTGGCCGATGGCGCACGCCTTTTGTCTCTCGACAGCATGGAAGAGAAGTCGGAAGCCGCTGCGGGTAAGCTGATATGGGACAACAGAGAAGATTTGCCCTTTGTCATTGGATCGCAGGGTGTGGAGTTCGCTCTGGTGCGCCATTGGCAGGAATGCGGTTTGATCCCGCGCGCAGAGCCCCCGGGCTCGGCGGGAAAAGTGAATCAGATTGCAGTGGTCTCGGGGTCGGTGTCTCCCAGTACAGCGCAGCAAATCGATTGGGCTGTACAGAACGGGTTCGCATTGATCAGACTAGATGCCGCAAGACTGGTCGAGGATCCGTCTCAATCTGAAGATCTAATTGCAAATGTCACCCAAGACGCGCTTAAGGCGGTGTCAGAGGGGTTCAGCCCCCTAGTTTGTTCCGCCACAGGCCCCGAAGATCCTGCGGTCAGCCACGTGCGTGCCGCAGCTTCTAGATGCGGGATACCGATGGAGACCGTCAACAAAACTATTGGCGTCACGCTCGGGAAGGTTTTGGACGGCATCTTGCGGGGGTCCAACTTGCGCCGCGCGGTGATTTCTGGCGGGGACACGTCTGGTCATGGGATGCATGCCCTGGGACTACAAGCGATCAAGGCCATTGCGCCGACTATTCCGGGCGCATCCCTGTGCGTTGGTTACGGGGGCGCACATCATGACGGCCTTGAGATCGCTCTCAAGGGCGGCCAGATGGGCAGCATGGATTTCTTTGGCTGGATCAGAGAAGGCGGCGGCGCGCGCTAACCTTTGATCTCGAAAACCGCAGCGGATCGCGCGAGGTGACGGGTCATCATCTCGACAGCGCCGTCTGAGTCGTGGTTTTCGATCAGATCGATCATTTGCGCATGTTCAGCCAGCGTCACGTCCTCTTTGCCATTCCAATGCAAAAGGCTGACGTGGTACTCGAACAGCCACTTTAACATCGCCTCGGAAACTGCAACGATAATTGGGTTTCCACTGATTTGAGCAAGCCGCGCGTGAAACCGCATATCCGCTTCGATAAAGGCATTGGCGTCATGCTGGTTCTGGGCCTGTTCTTCATGAATGCTGCGCAGATCGGCAATATCTTCGGGTGTCGCGTTCTGGGCTGCCAGCCTGACCATCCCGAGCTCGAACATTTGACGTGCCTGCTTCAGGTGCTCGAGATTTGCGGGAACGGTACTTAGGACGAGCCGTGCAATTTCATCGGATTGGCTCAGGACAGTGCTTGCGTCTATTGCGTTAACCCGTGACCGTTCCCCATGGTTGATGCTGATCAAACCGCTGTTGTGCAAGGATTGCAGGGCTTCGCGCACTGCGGGACGGCCCACGCCAAAGCGCTCCATCAGTGCCCGCTCCGAGGGCATGAAGTCCCCGGGCTGCAACTCGTGGGAAAGGATCATCTCGCGCAGTTTATCCAGAACCTGATCCGACAGCTTCCGTCTAACGATTTTATCAGAAGTGACCTTCCTGTTGGACGCCGAAGCCATGCCCGTCTCTACCTCATATGACTATGAGAAAGCTTCTATATACTCGCTCATCATACGTCCAGTTCGGCGCCGCTACTCCCATCCGAATGGAGGCAGGCCTTCCAATTCTTGCGCAGTCAGATTGGCGCGGAACACGCGGTCTCCCAATTTCAGTATGGCGACATCATCCCGGATTTCTGCAGTTCCAACGGGTTCATTGGCGCATTTGGCAAGAGCCGCAATGGCTTTGACAATCGGGCCTTCCAGCCCGCGTGGTCCATAAACGGCAGCCGGCGTCCACACCGCGATGTCAGCTGCCGCCAAAGCTGTTGCCAGACCAACCACATAGGCTGCGCCAAACTGCGCAGAGTGGCGTGGATCGTCGTCTGCCATCGCCACCCGTTCCCGCTTTGGATTTGGAATGGTACGGGTCCCGTATGGATTTTGGCGCATTGCGATCGTTGCCGGACCGATCCTGTAGGCCACGTCGCCGATAAAGCTCTTTGCCGTACGGGTGATGTGCGGAATGGCCTGTAGCGTCTCGATGACCGAAATGTCATCGGCCGCATGGACGATCGGACAAAGCCCGTGGCTGACGAAATCCAGATGCACCAAAGGAGGACGCTTGCGGTTCAGTTCAGGAAAGAAACTAACCATGCCGCCGCCCCGGCTGAGATCGGTGAAAACCTCGGCGGCGATCGCATGGATGTCTTTGAGCGGCGGGCAGTCGGGCCATTCTGAGCCGGGGGGCGTCGACTGCCGATCCACCGAAGGACAGACGAGCACACTATCTGGCGCAAACCCCGTTTCGATCATAGCGGCGCGCATGTCGACGAGCTCATCTTTGACCGAAGGCGAAAAGCAGCAAATGAGTTCTACATCGTATAGGATGTCAGGCAGCACAGCCTGCAATCTGGCGAAACAGGCGATTTGCGCTTCCGTTTCACCTAAAGCGGTATCGATATGGCAGAGCAGCCTTTGCGGCCCGACAGTCGTGATATCTGAAGGTGTATGGCTCAGACGCTCTGCATCTTTCGCGGTCAAAACAAGTGCTGTCTCGGGAAAGGTGGCTTCATCGACTTTGGGCACGGACGGGATGTCTGATCGCTCACTAACCTCTGTCCAAGTCAGCTTGACTGACTGCTCAAGCACTTGATCTTTTTCGATTACGTAGGGCCAAGGTAACGCAAGTGGGCGGTTATAGGTTTTGAAACTCGCATCGCCCCACTGCCGTTGATCCTCCATTTCAAAGGTATCCCCGGTGAGTTCGCACAGTACACGCAACCCAGCGCGGTCATGCTGCAACGAAAAGATGTCCTGAAAAGGCTGCCAAGGGTCGATCAGGTCGGGGAACGACGCAGTTTCGATCACGCCACCTGAGTGCCCAATTTGCGCAGCACACCCAGCCACGTCAGCCGGATGCAAAATCGTAAAACCCGCCCGATTTGTTTCAAACATCCCATCTGGCGCACCGCGCGCCGTTATAGTGAGGCTCCTCTCGTCTGCAACGAGAGTAATCGTCACGGGGAGGGTCGCTCCGCTTGTAAACGTTGCCCGCAATTCCAACTGGAACCCATCAAGGGTACTGCGCGACACCTCGGTCAAAATAGGGCTCAAGGTCCCCCAATCACGATCCCGCACCAAAAAGCCGACGGACCGCAGCATTTCGACCCCCCGATATCGGATATGCCGGACAGTCGCTCCCTCGACCATGAATGATAGTCCACCTAGAACGATCTCTTCGCTCGGTGCGGGGGGCTGACTGGTTCCGTAGAGTACGACAGGGTCGATCATAGCTCGGCCAGATCGACGGTGCGGTGTTCGCGGGCGGACATATACGCGGCCTCGACCAGTGCAAAGGTCTGCAGATTATCATGCCCACTGGTTTCCGGCTGGATGCCCTTTGCCAGACAATCGACAAAATGCTGCTGAATGATCTGGACGCTCTCTTGAATGTTGTGCCAGGGCCGCTCGGCCCACGGCAAAACGGGCGGTGAAACATCTCTCGTGCTGACGTCTTCGCCAAGCTGCACAGACAGGTGATAGCCAGCGTCCAGCCGCAACGTTCCCTTCTCGCCATCGATCTCAAGCAGACTTTCGGGAAAAGTCTCGGGGGCGCGTTGGGTCGCGTAGGAGCAATCCACAACCGAGGTTGCCCCACCCTCATGCTCAAGCAGCATCGTGGCCACATCTTCCCCCTTGATCGCCGGATTGATGCGACGTGTTGTGGCAGTGATCCGCGTCGCATCTCCGAAGAGCGCCCGAGCGATATCCAATATATGGATCCCAAGATCTTCGATGATAAAGCGCTCTCCCTCGGCCAGATAGGGCTGCCCACTGAAGACATCGTAGCCAGAGCGAAAGCTGATCCGACCGAAAAACGGCGTTCCGATCACGCCGCTTCGCGCGGTTTCAATCGCCGCACGCACGGCCGACTGCCATCGAAAGTTCTCGTGGATCATCAGGGTTTTGCCCGTGCTTTCGACTGCCTGCACCATGGCTCGCGCATCCGACAAAGTCGGCGCAAAAGGCTTTTGGCAGATGATATGGACATTGTTTAGCGCCGCCAATTCGACCAGCGCCCTGTGAGAACCGACCGTGGTGGCGATATCCACCACATCAATGCCCCCAGCCGCGAGCATTTCGGTGGCATCGGTGTAGGTACGGACTGGTCCGGTCAGCGCGCTGGCAATTTTCAGCCGCTCTGGATCGCGATCGCAGAGGGCCACAACCTCTACTCCTTCGATCGCCAACCAGCCATGCAACTGGTTCATCGCAAAAAAACCGCATCCGATCAGCGCAACCTTCATGACACTCTCCTTACTGGCCGATGGCGGCTTGTTGTTGCAGAGCAACCCGCGCCTGTACCCGTTGTTGTGCCTGATCAATGACCACAGCCGCAATAATGACCAGCCCTTTGATCACGGTTTGCCAGAAAGATGAAACGCCCATCATAACCAGCCCGTCGGACAGGACACCGATGACAAACGCGCCGACGATCGTGCCGCCAATTTTGCCACGCCCACCCGCCATTGATGTACCCCCGAGAACAGCCGCCGCGATGGCGTTCAATTCGAACGTATCGCCGGTTGCAGGGTGGGCCGCCACCAATTGCGAAGAAATGATGATCCCCACAAGAGCGCCGCAAAAGCCCGAGAACATGTATACGAAGTACTTGACCCTTGTAACCTTCACCCCGGATAGCCCTGCCGCTCTTTCGTTCCCCCCCACCGCGTAGATAAAGCGGCCAAGCGGTGTGCGGTTTGCGATGTACGCGGCCAGAATGCCCACCGCGACCAGCATCCAGATCGACACCGGAATGCCTAGAATGTCGCCCGTCCCGATCCAGCGGAAGCTGTCCGAACCATAGTCCGGATTGCCGTTCAAGTTGGGGAAAGTCCGCCCGTCTGAGGATAGCATTGCTGCGCCTCGGGCCACGTAAAGCGTTCCGAGTGTCGCTATGAACGGTGCGACATTCAGCTTGGTGATCAGAAAGGCATTGATCGCACCGATAAATACCCCGACGGCGATCACCATCAGGCAGATCTCGAGGGTGTTGAACTGGATTGACCACCCAAGCCCCAGATCAATGCCGTTCAGGACCAGATACCCAGCAACCATACCGCAAAGCCCCACGATCGACCCAACAGACAGGTCAATACCGCCCGAAACGATTACAAAAGTCATTCCGATGGCCAAAAATGCGTTCAGGGCCACGTGTTTCGACATAATCACCATATTTGCAGCGGATAGGAAATTCGGCGCGAAGACAGCAAAGAAAACTGTGACGAGGATTAGCGCGATAAACGTCCGCGCTTTGAGCAAGAGGAGCAGTGCGCTTGAGTTGCCCTCAATGGGGGCCTGTTCGTTCGTGGCCGTCATCGGGCAGTTTCCTTATGTTCATGAGAGACAGCATGACCGACCGCAGAAGCTGAAATCAGCGCGGTCTCGGTCGCGGATTCTTTGGTGAATTCGCCGGTAATCCGGCCATTCGACATCACGATGATGCGGTCCGAAAGCCCCAAAACTTCTTCGAGATCCGAAGTCACAAAGATAATTCCCAGTCCTTCGGCTGCCAGTTGACGCATCACGCGAAAAACCTCGGCCTTGGCACCAATATCGATGCCGCGACTAGGTTCGTCCATCAACAGCACTTTGGGCTTGGTCATCAATGCCTTGCCAATCACCACCTTCTGCTGATTGCCGCCAGACAAAGAGGACACAGGATTTTCAGGAGAGGCAATCTTGATCACCAATTGCTTAACGTAGTCGACGACCGTGGTCTTTTCGCGCTTTACGTCCAGATGCCCCATCTTGGACAGATCACCCAATGATGAGAGTGTCATGTTTTCGCGGATCGACAAGATCTGCACCAAACCGTCCTGCTTGCGATCCTCGGGGATGATTGCCAGGCCGAGCTTGATCCGGTCTGAGACGTGAGCGGATTTCGCTTCTTTTCCATCGACGTAGAATTTGCCTCGCGCGTGTGGATAGCGCCCCATCGCGGTTTCGACAAACTCGGTTCGGCCAGCGCCCATCAAACCGTAGACTCCTAGGATCTCGCCAGCCCGCAGCGCCATCGAGACCCCGTTCACCGAAAATCCGCCAGAGGTGTTGGGCAGGTAGACATCTTCGGCGCGGAATACTTCCTCCCCAAACGGATGGTCGATTGTTTTGGGGAAATCCTTGCTTGCGTCTCCGATCATGTTCAGCACGATCCATGGGATATCGACCCCCTCCATCGACCGGGCGCCGGTGATGACACCGTCTCTTAAGACGGTGATATAGTCTCCGACACGGATGAGTTCTTCGAGCCGGTGACTGATATAGACGATCCCGACGCCGTCACGCTTTAGCTCGTCTATCACACGAAATAGGATTTCAACTTCGGCTGCAGACAGAGCGGATGTGGGTTCGTCCAAGATCAGGATTCGGGCGTCCTGAGCCAAAGATTTCGCGATCTCGACGATTTGCTGTTGTCCGACTTTCAAATCACCGACCAATGTGTCGGGATCAATGTCATGTTCCAAGCGGCGCATCAGAGCCCGCGTTTCTTCGCGCTGCTGCGCGCGATCAATATCTATACCAAAGCGCGTCTTTTCGCGGTTGATAAAGATATTGTCCGCGACTGTCATGTTCGGGAATAGGTTCAGTTCCTGAAACACGATCCCTATCCCGTGGCGCGCGGCGTCCTCGGTAGAGCCAAGGTGGACTTCGATCCCGTCAATCAGAATGCTTCCCGAAGTCAGTTGTTCGACCCCCGCGATCACCTTCATCATGGTGGATTTGCCGGCGCCATTTTCACCGACCAGAACGTTCACGGCGCCCATGCGCAGATCGAAATCCGCGCTCTTCAAGGCGACCGTGCCGGGATACACCTTTGTGCCAGCGCGGATTTGCAGGCCTATGGGGTGGGTCTCTTCTGCCATCATTCAACCTGCACCCGCGTCGGAACCAATTCGACCTTGTCGCCCTTGTTCCTCATCGTAAATACGCCGGTGAACGAGACATCGCGACCGACCAGATCGCCCTCGGGAAGCGCGACTGCAGAATGAGCAAGATCATTAAGCGCGCGTGCCAGTTTCGCGAACTCGATTTGATCTCGGAAATCTGTAAAGACGATAAAGGGCATTGCATCGCGGAGGGCCGTGCCGCGCACAACGGGCCCAAGCTGAACCGTGACATCCGCCACGCCGTCGGCTGTCGTATCCACCATCAGCTTTGCCGCGCGACTTTCGGTATTGGCTTCGACAATCTTGCCCTGCCCCGAGACCGCAAAGTTCCAGGGGTTTGCCTCTCCATCAGGGCGCAGCCCATGGGCCGCCCCGGCCGCATCCAGACCCTGAGTGTTAATTAGCGCGGTTAGGTCGGGCAACGCGACAGTACTTTCATTGACCGTAGGTACGACCTGGTCAGCCCAAATGCTCTCGGCAAAGGCAGCCATACGCGCCTCATCGGTCATCTGCTCGGCCTCGGTGGTCGCGGCCTCGGGATCTGGGTCTTTGACGATTTTGCAGCCCGCAAGTGGCAGGAGCACGCAGGAAAGGATCGCCAGAGGCGTTAGAATGTCGCGCATTCTTCTTCCTTTTGTTCGGAGACTAGCGGGCGCTAGCCGCAAAGCCAGCGCACCACCAAGGGAAGTCCTCAGGCCGTCAACGCAAAGGTTTCAAGCTTTGCTGCATTGTCGCCGTTGATCAGCACACAATCCATCAGTTGCTTTTCGTCCTTTCCGGTCGCGCCGGTGGTCAGATACTGATCGGCTTGTTCCACTGCGATCTGCGCCTGACGGTATGCAGGTTGAAGAACGGTTGCCTTGATCCCGCCCGCCAAAATTGAGTCACGAACGTCGTTCGAGCCGTCAAAGCCGACCACGATCACATCAGTGCGGCCAGCGGCTTCGAGTGCGGCCCACGCACCCATCGCCATGGTGTCGTTACCGCAGATCACGCCCTTGATGTCAGGATTGGCCTGAAGGATGGTTTCCATCTTTTCATAGCCCTCGGTCTGAGACCAATTGGCCGATTGCTGCGCGACCATCACCATATCCGGGTATTGATCGATGATGTCGTGATAGCCCGAAGACCGAATGCCTGCGTTGGTATCAGCTTCGCGGCCAACCAACTCAACATAGTTTCCGGATTCGCCCATGAGCATTACGAACTCTTCGGCACCAAGCTGTGCGCCCTGATAGTTGTTCGACACGATCTGGCTGACGGCGATACCGGATTCCTTGATTTCTCGGTCGATCAGGAAGGACGGGATGCCCGCGTCTTTTGCACGCTGAACTGCGGCAACGGTCGCGTCGGCCCCAGCGTTATCCAGCACAATAGCGTTTGCCCCCCGTGCGATCGCGGTATCGAACAGTTCGGATTGTTTGTTAGGATCATCGTCATGAACCATAACCAGCGTTTCATACCCCAGCTCCTTAGCGCGGGCCTCTGCCCCGACTGCTTCGGCTTTGAAGAATGGGTTGTCGTGGCTGGGGGTGATGATTGCGATCAGACCCTTTTCAGCAGCAAAGACAGGGCGCGCCAACGGCAGAATTGCCGTAACTGCGACGCCGGCCATAAAATGACGACGATTCACTTTCATTTCTTTCCTCCTCTGAACCGAACCACACGTTTTTCGTGTGTCCTCCGCCGGTTGCCACTCTAGCGTGAGTTATAATTATCGCCTTGTCAACTGGTATGATCACTACTACTCTTTGACTAAATTTTCGAGGGGTCCAGCATGTCGCGCAGCACGATCAACGTCACTTATCGCATTGAAACGGCTGGAGATATCGAGGCCCTTGCTGCCAAGATCGCCTCAGATCAATCGACAGGGACTTTCACCGAACTGCCGAATGAAACCGACGAGGTTAGAGCCCGTTGCGCCGCCATCGTCACGCAGATTACACCGCTAGAATCGTCGGAAACACCGTCCTTTCCCGACCCCGAAGGCAACGGTCCCTACCAGCGTGCAGACGTCACAATCGCCTACCCGCTTGAAGCTGTAGGCACGGATATTGCGGCCTTGATGACGATCACTGTCGGAGGCGTCTATGCCGTCCGCGGTGCCAGCGGCATTCGCGTCAAAGACATTGAGTTACCTGATGAATGGGCCTGCCATCCGGGCCCGCAGTTCGGTATTCAGGGCTCACGCAAGCTCATGGGGGTGAAATCTGGCCCGATGATCGCGTCGATTATCAAGCCGTCGCTCGGGCTTACTCCAATCGAAACCGCCGAGGTCGTCAAAGCACTCTGCGAGGCGGGTGTCGACTTCATCAAAGACGACGAAAAGCTGATGAGCCCCGCATATTCGCCCTTCGAAGAACGGGTCAAAGCTATCATGCCAGTGATCCATGACCACGCGGAAAAGACCGGCAAAAAGGTCATGTATGCATTCGGGATTTCCTCGGCCGATCCTGATGTGATGATGCGCAATCATGACGCGGTTGTCGCGCACGGTGGCAATGCAGCCGTGGTGAACATCAACTCCATTGGGTATGGCGGCATGAGTTTTCTTCGCAAGCGATCTGCTCTTTGCCTGCATGCCCATCGCAATGGCTGGGATATTCTGACGCGCCATCCGGGTCTTGGAATGGATTTTACCGCCTATCAAAAGATCTGGCGCTTGCTGGGTGTGGATCAGTTCCAGATCAACGGTATCCGAGCCAAATACTGGGAGCCGGACGAGAGCTTTGTCGCCTCGTTCAAAGATGTCATGTCACCGATTTTCAGCGAAGACGACCGGGCCCTGCCTGTTGTCTGTTCCGGCCAGTGGGGCGGACAAGCGGTCGACACCTATAATCGGACGGGCAAAACATTGGATCTAATGTACCTCGGGGGTGGCGGCATTCATGGGCATCCCATGGGTATTTCCGCAGGCGTTCGCGCGATACGTCAAGCGTGGGAGGCGGCGGCGAGCGGCCGATCCCTTGAAAACATGGCACAATCGCATCCCGAACTTCGAGCTTCGCTTGAAAAGTGGGGGTAAAAGGCAGAGTTTGAGTGTCGAACACTAAGGAACGGGGGCAGCAAGCCACCCCCGCCCCAGAGGCGATCAGCTGTTGCGGATCGCGTCGTAGACCGTCCGCTCGAAATCGAGGTAGCCGACAAAGGAGGTCGGGTCGCCGAAGGGGAGGATTTGGGTCGCCCAATAGCCCCCAACGCCAGCTGCGCGGTCTATCCAGTAAAAGCAGTTTGCAAGACCAGCCCATCCGATCGCCCCGGCCGGACGTCCTGTGGGAGCCTCTTCTTTGTTCACCATAAAGGTGTAGGACCAGTCCTTTTCCACGCCGGGAAAGAACTCAGCATTGTTGGAAAGGGATGGGATCACCCCCGGTAGCATCGTCACCTTTTGAGGGGGAACCAAAGCCCCCTGAACCGCCCATTCAACGGTTTCCGGCTTTAGAACGCGACCTTTCGGGCCATTGCCATCATTCAACCACATGCGGATGAACTTCATATATTCCGGCACCGTGCCATAAAGGCCGTGGCCCCCCATATCGACCTCGGGATGATCCGGTAGCGCAAAGCCGTCCATTGGCGTTAGTCCGCCATCATCGCCGCGAGCGTGGATGGTGGCGGTGCGGCTCTTCATGGCTTCGGTCCGCGTAAAGGCGATGTCTTGCATGTCCAAAGGGTTGAAGACGCGTTCGCGCATCACTTCGCCCAATCGCTTGCCACGAATTCCTTCGACGACTTGACCGACCCAATCAATGTTGGTGCCATATTCCCACTTCGCGCCTGGATCAAAAAGCAGCGGAGTTTCAATTGCTGCACGCGTTCCGGTGACAACCGAGGGCTGACAGTGCGCCTCGGCCATCGTTTTGTACATCTCATTGAAGAAATCGTAACCAAAACCAGCGGTGTGCAGCATCAATTGCCGGGTGGTGACGTCGGTTTTGGGGGCCCGCAAACGAGGTTGGCCGTCCGGATCGAAGCCTTCGAGAACCTGCACCTCGCCCAAGTAGGGGGCGTATGCTTTGGCTGGCGCATCAAGGTCGAGTAGACCCTCTTCGACGCATTGCAAAGCGCAGGTGCCCGCGATGGCCTTGGTGGTGGAGAAGATGGCAAAGACCGTATCTTCGCTCATTGCATCATCCCCAAGGCGACGCTCCCCCGCTGCACCCGAGTAAATGTCATCATCTCGGTCCGTGACCATCGCCACGACACCGGGGACACGCGTAGGGCCCTCGCACACACCATGCAACACACTATCGAGCGCTGCGGTGAAATCCTGAGATTGAATGTCCTTCATGGTTTCCTCCCTAGAACACATGCATCCTAGGATGCCTGCGCGGACCGAAGCGCGCTGTCACCCAACGGTGGAGCCTGTTCTATTTCGGAAACAGAATTACGTTTGTCTCCGCTTCACCCGCTTCCGCGTTTGCGATGGGCTCTCGCCGAACCGCTCTTTGTAGCGCCCCGCCAGCGCCCCAAAGTTGCTAAACCCCCAGTCACTCGCAATGGCTGTCACAGACTGATCCGACGGTAGACTCTCCAAGTCAGTACGGAATCCCTCGAGCCTGCGCGCTGCAAGGAAGGCACGGGGTGAAATTCCTCTGAATTTCTTGAAACCCCCAGACAGCGTCCGCGCCGTTACGCCAACCCTCTGCGCCACATCTCCGATAGCGGGAGCCTCGCGCGCTTCGGCGGCCAAGATTTCTTCGGCGCGGCGCACATATCCGGGGGCTGCACATCGAGCTCCGTTTTCAAGGGAAAAGTTCGCCGCACTGGCCCAGTGGCGCAAAAGTTCGACACAGAGGATTTCCTCAATATGCCGAGACATGGCGGATCCCCCGCTCCCCTGCCCCACCGCTTTTGACGCATAGTCTAGAAGGGATATCCATGCCGACCCGGGTCCGCCAAATTTCACTCTGCGTGTCCAGAGTCCGTCGTCCGGGACGAACCCGAACCAACGCTCGGCGATGTCCGCCATAGCCTGATGAGGAATGGTCAAGTTTAACTGCATGTGGTTCGGATCCCCTTCGAGCCAATAGTCGGTTCGAGAGCAATCCACGACAAAGCTTTCGCCAGCACCGGTCGCTACAGAGCCTTGATCTGATTGGTGATCCAGGGCGCCTCGAAGGGTGTTCAAGACAAGGATATTTCCTGCCTCCGGATCAAACCGGTCCAAATGAATGCCGGTTCCATAGGAAAACCGCGTCATGGTCACACGGCCTGCCTTGGCTGAAATCATTGTCGCATCCGGCCGTGACAGCCGGACAAGCGGACGCACGCGGTAGGGCATGTAAACGGACTGGCAAAAGGCCTCGACCTCGTCCCAGTCCCGAGAGCGCGTCCCGTCGGCGTGAAGTATGGGCATGCCTCCGGCATCCCGAACAAGGGCATCTTCCAGCAAAATCCCGCTCCTCCTCGTGATTTCGATGACTCTCGATGCTAGCACACTTTTTGCGTGTGCCTACTCGGTCCTTCAAATAATGCGCTCACTGACATGCACGCCGAGATGGCGAATTGTGGCACCACCTGCTAAGGCGAGAACCGAACAGCGAACCAAAGGACCAGCACATGATCCAGCCAACTTCTGAATTCAAAGCAAACTTGGCCGCATTGCCTTCGATTGATAGCGTCGCGCGTATCGAACTCGTCGGCGCAGACGGGAGTGTGGTGGACATAATAGAAAACAAGCCTGGGAAGCAGGGTTCGCTGGCAGTCTATCAATATCTGGCTCAAACCTTTGTCCAGATCGACGCAGAAGCCGCCATTCATGGGCTTTCCGTCTTTGCTGAGCATACCGAGGATGCAAAAAACCGTCCCGGTGCCCATCCCAATATCGATCGTCTCATCGAGATAGCTGCAGGCTCCAAACCCCTTAAAGTGAAAATTATCGCGGTCTAAATTGCACTGGGGGCGATGCACGTCGGCATCGGCCTCAACCTAAAAGCTCGGCATCTCAAGATGGCAGGCTACCAATTCTGTTTCGGCGCTGTCTTTGCCGCTTTTGATGACTTCAAAAGTCCGAGCCAGTAGACCCTGAACATCTTGCCGTACCATTCCAACATTCTGGGGCAAAAGTGCGCCAAAGGGATCAAAGTCGAACGTGCCACACCGAATTCTGCTGGCCCGCTCAGCAGGAAGAGATTGAAGCCAATAGACAACGCCTTCAAGCGTGATAGTCGAATTCACAAAGATTCCATGGGGTATTCTTCTCATTGCCATCAAGCTTTGGCGGGCCTTCTCTGGCGCATACCCTTCGCTTATTATTTGAGATTGGGGCATTGAAATCTCGCGTTCTGTGTGGGCGGCCAAAAAACCTCTCAAACGTTCCTGCGTGTTGTGGTCGTCTTTCCGACCGCCGATAAAGAGCAGCGGATCGACCACACCAAAGTCCCGCTCGCACGCATCCAATATGATCCGTGTCAGGTCGCGCGCTCCTGTAAAGTTATCGGACAAAATCGAAGGCGCCTTGGTGCCAGGCAGGTCGAGGTTCAGTGTTTTCACACCTGCCGCACGACATAGGTCCGAGATCTGATCAGGATCGGTCGCGCCGGTGGAGATCAGACAATCTACCTGATAGCTCAACAACTCGCGCGCGGCCGCCAACTCTAGCGCAGGATCCCGCTGAGTACAGGTAATGACAGGAAAAAGGCCTGCAGCGCGGGCTCGTGTTTCGAACTCTTCGGCAATCGCACCGAAGAACCGGTTGTCGTATTTCGGCAGGATCATTCCCACGATATTCGACCGTTCACGCCGCAGCACGCTCGCCTGAATGTTCACCGTGTAGCCGTTTTCTTGCGCGGCCTTGAGCACTTTGTCAGCGAGTTTCTGGCTGATTCGACGTTTCTTCCACGATCCATTCAGGACAGAGCTGACGGCGGTAGGCGACGTTCCGACAAGTTCTGCCAAGTCATAAATCGTTGGCCTCTTTGAAGAATTCTTGTCGTTCACGTCGCTGCTCTTTCTTTGGTTGCGAGCATATTGACAGGCTTCGAATTCGCTGGCAATCATGCTCCATCGGTTGAGCAACTGCTAAACAACGTGCTCAACCGAAAGAGCGACCTTGAGGAGGGTTGTGGGAGGGTAAACGGTGCACAGGCGCTCTGGCCTCGCGTTTTGCGAGCCTGATATGTGCTGCCGGACATCTTCTCCATCGCAGGGCCGCACCAATATGGAGGAGAGAAAATGACCTATAAACTGATGCTTACCGCGACCGTTGCCGCATTGACTGCAACCGTTGCCGCCGCCGAGTCCGCCACCGTTGCGTTCCTGATGCCCGACCAAGCGTCCACCCGTTACGAGCAGCACGACTTCCCCGGGTTCAAAGCGTCCATGGACGAGCTGTGCCCCGATTGCACCGTGATCTACCAGAACGCCAACGCCGACGTGGCCCTGCAACAGCAGCAGTTCAACTCGGTGATCGCGCAGGGCGCAAAAGTCATCGTTCTGGACCCCGTGGACAGCTCGGCTGCGGCGGCCTTGGTTCAGATCGCTCATTCGCAGGACGTCAAAGTCGTGGCCTATGACCGCCCGATCCCCGACATGCCCGCCGATTTCTATGTTTCCTTCGACAACGAAGGCATCGGCCGCGCGATTGCTCAGTCGCTGGTTGATCACCTGAAGGCCACCGGCGTTGCCGATGGCGAAGGTGTTCTGCAGATCAACGGCTCGCCCACCGATGCGGCGGCTGGCCTGATCCGCGACGGTATCGACTCTGCGCTGGATAACTCGGCCTACAAAACCCTGTCCGAGTTCGACACGCCCGATTGGGCTCCGCCCAAAGCGCAGGAATGGGCTGCGGGTCAGATCACCCGCTTTGGTAGTGAAATCAAAGGCATCGTGGCCGCGAACGACGGCACTGCAGGTGGCGCAATTGCCGCGATGAAGGCTGCTGGCGTTGACCCGCTGCCCCCCGTCACGGGCAACGACGCGACCATCGCCGCGCTTCAGCTGATCATCGCAGGCGATCAGTACAACACCATCTCCAAGCCCTCGGAAATCGTGGCCGAAGCGGCGGCCAAAGTCGCCATGACCCTAATCGAAGGCGGCACACCCGAGCCGACCACCACGCTCTACGACACACCTTCGCAATTGTTCGTGCCCGCCGTGGTGACCCAAGAGAACATCAAGGCAGAGATCTTTGACGCGGGCATTCAGACCGCAGCCGAAGTGTGCACTGGCGAGTATGCGGCCGCCTGTGCCGAACTGGGTATCGAGTAACGCATCCGGCGGGGGCGGCATCACCTGCCCTCGCCACCCTTGGGGAGGAGAGGACCAATGAACAAAGGCGATCTGATCCTGAAACTGCGCGGCGTGTCCAAGCAGTTCGGTGCCGTTACGGCGCTGCAGGATATCGAACTCGACGTCCACGCGGGCGAGGTTGTGGCTCTTGTGGGCGACAACGGAGCAGGGAAATCCACCCTGATCAAAGTTTTGGCGGGGGTCCACCAGCCCACCGCAGGCACCATCGAATGGTGCGGGCAGCCGGTATCACTGGACAGCCCCGGCACTGCATTGGAACTGGGGATTGCGACCGTTTTTCAGGACCTCGCGCTCTGCGAGAATCTAGATGTGGTGTCGAATCTTTTTCTTGGACACGAAATAGACCCGTGGGCGCTTGACGAAGTCCAGATGGAAGTCCGCGCTTGGACCCTGCTTCAGGAACTCGCCGCGCGCATTCCATCGGTTCGTGAACCCATCGCGTCCCTCTCGGGCGGGCAGCGCCAGACCGTGGCCATCGCCCGCTCGCTGCTCTTGGACCCCAAAATCATCATGCTGGACGAGCCCACCGCCGCTCTGGGTGTCGCGCAAACCGCCGAGGTCTTAAACCTAATCGAGCGCGTACGCGACCGAGGCCACGGGGTCATTCTAATTTCCCACAACATGGAGGATGTCCGCGCCGTCGCAGACCGTATTGTTGTGCTGCGTCTGGGGCAGAACAACGGCGTCTTTACCAACGAAACATCCCATCAGGAATTGGTGGCCGCGATCACGGGGGCTGCTGAAAACAGCGTCTCCAAGCGCATGGCCCGCAAGCAAGAGGAGGCCAGCGCATGAGCGATGCATCCCAACAACTCGACCGTGCAGACAGCCGCGTCCGTCATGACGAAGGCATAGCTGGCGCTCTGCGCGCCCTCATCGACCGTGTCCGTTCTGGCGATCTGGGTATGCTGCCCGTCATCGTCGGCCTGATCGTTATTTCAGTCGTCTTTTCTACGCTGAATCCGGTGTTTTTAGCCCCGAACAACCTCGTGAATCTGCTGTTTGATGCCGCTGCGATTGGCCTGATTTCCCTCGGCGTGGTTTGCGTGTTGCTACTGGGGGAAATCGACCTCTCGATCGGCTCCATGAGCGGGCTTTCTTCGGCTCTGGTCGGTGTCCTCTGGGTCAATTCCGGCGTGCCGATGATCGTGGCGGTATTCGGTGCGGTGCTCGCTGGTGCTTTGGTGGGTCTGCTCTACGGCTTCTTGCGCAACAAGTTTGAGATGCCTTCCTTTGTCGCGACCCTTGCGGGCCTGCTGGCCCTCTTGGGGATGCAGCTCTACCTCTTGGGGTCGACCGGTTCGATCAACTTGCCCTACACCTCGGCCCTGGTGAAGTTTGGCCAGATCCTGATCATGCCTGACTGGGTATCCTATCTGGCGGCGATCTTGCCCGGTGTTTTGATGGTCTTCTTCGGCCTTAAAACCATGGCCCGCCGCCGCGAAGCCAACCTGTCCAGCGCGGGCCGTTCGGTCCTGTTCGCCAAGGCTGGACTTCTGACAGCAGGCCTTCTGTTCTGCGTCTACTACCTGAACCTCGGGCGCGGTTTGCCATGGATGTTCGGCGTATTTACCCTGTTTGTGATTGCGCTGGATTATGCGCTGCGCCGCACCAAATGGGGCCGCTCCATGTTCGCCGTGGGTGGCAATGCTGAGGCCGCGCGCCGCTCTGGCATCAGCGTCCAGAAAATCCGTCTGTCGGCCTTTGCCTTGTGTTCTTCGCTGGCAGCTTTGGGCGGTGTCTTCGCTGCATCCCGTCTGGCATCGGCCAGCCAACAAGCAGGCACAGGCGACGTGAACCTCAACGCCATCGCGGCAGCAGTTATCGGCGGCACCAGCCTCTTCGGCGGGCGTGGGTCGGCCTGGTCGGCGCTGCTGGGGGTCATCGTGATCCAAGCGATCTCCAACGGTCTGACCCTGCTGAACCTGTCGTCTTCGCTGCGCTACATGATCACCGGTGCCGTTCTGGCCATCGCCGTGATCGTTGACAGCCTTGCCCGCCGCTCTCGTGCCCGCCACGGCCGCGCCTAAGGAACCGCTTCATGACCAAACTGGAAAACAAAACCGCGGCTATCACCGGCGCTGCCTCTGGCATCGGTCTGGCCTGCGCCAAAGCCCTGCTGAACGAAGGCGCAAAAGTCGTCCTGATCGACCGCGACGCCGAGAAACTGCAGACCCTCTGCGATGAACTCGGCCCTAACGCGCACCCGTTGGTGCTGGACCTGTTCGATGGTCCGGCGGTTAGCGCCATGGTCCCGCAGATCGAGGCGCTGGTGGGGCCGCTCGACATCTTCCATGCGAATGCCGGCTCTTATGTCGGTGGCGCAGCGGCCGAAGGGAATCCGGACGAGTGGGACCGGATGCTGAACCTCAACATCAATGCGGCCTTTCGCTGTGTGAACGCAGTCCTCCCGGGCATGATCGCGCGCAAAGGCGGGGATGTGGTGTTCACCTCTTCGGTCGCCGGTGTCGTCCCCGTGGTGTGGGAGCCGATCTACACCGCCTCCAAATTCGCGGTGCAGGCGTTCCTGCATTCCACCCGCCGCCAAGTCGCGCCCCACGGAGTGCGCATGGGCGCGGTGCTGCCGGGCCCTGTGGTGACCGCCCTTTTGGACGATTGGCCCAAGGAAAAGATGGACGAAGCGCTGGCCAACGGCTCGCTCATGCAGCCCGAAGAGGTCGCGGACGCGCTGGTCTTTATGCTGACCCGTCCCAAAGGCGTTGTGGTCCGCGATCTGGTGCTGCTGCCCAACAGCGTGGACCTGTGACATGGCGTGTGTGATCGGGATCGACGTGGGCACCGGCAGCGCGCGGGCGGGGATCTTTGACCTCTCGGGCGCGATGCTGGGGTCCGGCAAATGCGCCATCGCCCTACACAAGGGCGCAGGCGGCATCGTTGAGCAATCCAGCGAGGATATCTGGAACGCGGTCTGTAATGCGGTGAAATCGGCGGTGGCTGCGGCAGCCGTAGACCCCGCCAGCGTGCGCGGGATCGGGTTCGACGCGACCTGTTCGCTGGTGATCTTGGGCGAAGATGGCATGCCGCTGCCCGTGTCCGAGGATCGCAACATCATCGTCTGGATGGACCACCGCGCCCTTGATCAGGCCGAGCGGATCAACGCGATGGGCCATGATGTGCTGTCCTATGTGGGCGGGCGCATCTCGCCCGAGATGGAGACCCCCAAGTTACTGTGGCTGAAAGAAAACATGCCTGACCTCTACGCGCAGGCATGGCAGTTTATGGACCTGACCGATTTCCTGACATGGCGGGCGTCGGGTGATCTGGCGCGGTCCATCTGTACTGTGACCTGCAAGTGGACCTATCTGGGCCACGAAGGGCGTTGGGACGACAGCTATTTCCGCGCGATCGGGCTAGGAGATCTCGTAGATCAAGGGTTCGAACGGATCGGGACGAAGGTCGTTGACGCTGGCACGGCATTGGGTACTGGCCTGACCGCCCATGCTGCAGCGGATATGGGCCTGCCCGCAGGGATTCCTGTCGGTGCGGGTCTGATCGACGCCCATGCGGGCGGGATCGGGTCGGTGTGTGATGCACCTCAGGATCGGCTGGCGTATGTCTTTGGCACGTCGTCCTGCACGATGACCAGCACGTCAGAGCCTGCCTTTGTCTCTGGCGTGTGGGGCCCTTATTTTAGTGCGATGGTCCCCGGTCTTTGGTTGAACGAAGGTGGCCAGTCCGCCGCCGGAGCGGCCATTGACGAGTTGATCCTGCATCATCCCTTTGCCCCCGAAGCGCAGGCTTTGGCGGATAAAGATGGCCTTTCACTGCCCGACTGGCTGGCGAAAGAGGTCGAAGGTCGCGATGTCTTGCAAGCTGTCCAAGGTCTCCACGTCGTTCCCGAACCCATCGGCAACCGCGCACCCCATGCGGACCCGAACACCCGCGCAGTGATCAGCGGCATCGGGATGGAGCGGGACAAGGACAGTCTGGTGGCTCTGTATCTCGCCAGCCTCTGCGGCCTTGGTTACGGCTTGCGCCAAATCATTGAGGCGCAGGCCCGCACAGGCACCCACGTGAAAGAGGTGGTGATTAGTGGCGGTGCCGGACGATCGTCGTTGGTGCGCCAGGTGCTGGCTGATGCCACTGGATTGCCAATCTGTGCACCAAAAGCCGAAGAGCCGGTTCTACTTGGTTCCGCAATCTTGGGAGCGATTGCCGGGCATGCTTTTCATTCGGTGGCCGATGGGATGTCCGCCATGTCATCGCTCAGCGCCATGTATCAACCCGATCCAACTGCCCTAGCACGTCACAACGCGCGGTTCGCAGTCTATGAAACTCTGCAGGCGATCGCACGTCGCGCTGTTGACGTGTGACAGAAAGGACAGCTCCGCATACTCCTACGTGAAGCACATCTTCTTCGCTAGACATTTGCGCTATCGGTCCTCCAGAAGTTTCTCAGGTTCACGGCTGCAAATTTAAGTGTCTCCACGCTGCATGCTTCATGTGCTTCCGGAGCAAGCATGCAGCGTCTTCATCGTCCACTCGCAACGACTTCCAGAGCGTTGCTGCATTGCGTTAAATATTCGCGAACTTTCGGGACAAGTCAGCATCATCAATTGAGCCGACTTCTAGAAAGTACGGACTTTTGCCGTGCGATTTCCAAGATCGTGACGCGCACAGATGATCCCGGCAAAACCGGCACAATCGTCCATCTTGCCGCTTCGATAGGTTCGCTCAAAGCCGTTTGAGGCAGGCCATCAATGGCGCAACGCCTTTATCGCATCTAGAGTGTTTGATCGGTTTGAGCGGCGCAGTGTCGCAACTCGGGGCGCCGCTTCAATCGAACCCTCAACGGTCAATATTAGATACATTGGTAACCGTAAACAATCAGGGCCTTCTTCCATTGAGTGAATTCGTCTTGCGAGCAAGGCCGCGTGCGATCAGTGCCTTACGTGTTGCGCGGTCAATTATATAAAGGACGCAGCGACATGCGATTTCTGTTCTGGAGGGTGAGCTACAAGATGCTACACTCGTGATGGCTTATTTGAATCGATTATCAAATGTGCACTCCATTGCAACTTTGCACGGGGCACATGACACCGGACAGACAGGCACCTTTGGCGACGGGCACAGAGCATGTCGAAGCGCGAAAGCAACCACTTCGGTTCGCTTGGCGCCTAATTCAAAGGTGACGGGTCGGCGGGATTTGTAGGTCTAGGAATTTGGTCCTTGGGAGGGGGCAATGAGCGATACAACGGAAGAAATCAGAGATTTGACAGTCAGTCAGCGCGAGTCCGCGGAGCGGTTGTTGAACCTGACTCAGCGGATGATGGCAGCATTGTCGCGGCGCAAAGCGCCCAACCCCGGAATTGAGGCGCCAGGGCCCGACCTCTATGCCAAGACAGCGGCCGCTTGGTGGGAACAAATCCTAACCAATCCGACACGTGCTGCGGAGCAGGCGGCTGGCTTTTGGGAAGATTCTTTTAATGCTTGGCTCGGTGCGATCCAGCACTCAAGTGAGGGCCCCGGTACCGGAAGCGACAAGCGTTTCGCCGATGAAGGTTGGGACGCCAATCCATGGTTTGACTATCTGCGTCGCCAATACAAGGTGACCTCCGGCGCCATGCAGCAGGTGGTCGCAGACCTGGACACCATGGACGAGACCGACAAGCGGCGTCTTCGGTTTTTTACCGATCAGATGGCGAATATGATGGCGCCAAGCAACTTTTACAGTACCAACCCAGCGGTGTTGCGCCGTGCTATGGAGACCGAGGGCGAAAGCCTGCTAAAGGGCCTAGAGAACCTGGTCAATGATCTCGAAGCGAATGACGGAGAGTTGTTGGTCAAACTGGTCGACGACAGTGCCTTCGCAGTCGGAGAAAATATCGCCACCTCTCCCGGCCAGGTTGTTTTGCGTACCAAAATGATGGAGCTCATCCAGTATGCGCCCTCGACCGAAGACGTTCACGCTCTGCCGATTGTGATTTTCCCGCCCTGGATCAACAAATTCTATATTCTGGATCTCAAGCCTCAGAACAGCATGATCCGCTGGCTGGTGGATCAGGGGTACACAGTATTCGTTGCCTCATGGGTCAATCCGGATGCCTCGCTCAAAGATGCCGGTCTTGAAGATTATATCACTGATGGCTACCTCGCCGCGATCGAAGCGGCTAAATCGATCTGTGACCAAAAACAAGTGAATCTCGTCGGCTATTGCATTGCGGGAACAACACTTTCTCTGACGCTGTCCTACCTACACCAGATTGGCGATACCTCAGTGAACGCGGCAACTTTGTTTACAGCTCTCACAGATTTCTCCGATCAAGGAGAGTTCACGCCTTTCCTGCAAGAGGATTTTGTTGAAGGGATCGGTGTCGAAGTAGACCGGTCCGGTCTTTTGCCCGCACGAGTAATGTCGCGCACGATGTCTTTTTTGCGCTCAAATGATCTGGTCTATGGTCCCGCAATCAAGTCCTACATGATGGGTGAAACACCACCCGCTTTTGATCTGCTGTTCTGGAATGGGGATAGCACAAATTTGCCCGGCCGGATGACGATGCAGTACCTCCGGGGGCTCTGCCGTGCCAATGAATTTTCCGAAGGGCATTTCGAGTTAATGGGCCGCAAACTGTCGCTGGCCGAAGTCACAGTGCCTCTGATGGCCATTACAGCCGAAACTGATCACATCGCTGCATGGAAAGATTGTTTCCGCGGCGTACAAGCCATGGGTTCGACGGACAAGACATTCGTTCTGTCCCAGTCGGGACACATTGCCGGCATTGTGAACCCACCCTCTAAGAAGAAATACGGTCATTATACCAATCCTGACCTTTCTGTCTCTGCAGGGGATTGGCGTAGCGCCGCACAATTCCACGAAGGGTCTTGGTGGCCACTCTGGAATAGTTGGCTTGCTCCGCGCTCTGGCGAGCTGGTCCCCGCCCGAGAACCTGAAAAACTCGGGTTGGGTGCGGCCCCGGGCAGCTACGTAAAATCGCGGGGTATCTAGGGATCAACTTACTAGTACTGCTGCAGCGATAAACAGATCGGTCCGTCCATAAACTCCAGTCGTGCACACGATTGATGGACAATTTGGTCGGACCAATCAAGCGTTGACGCAATATTCTCTGAACCGTTAGCGACAACTAGGTTAATCGGAGAAATGAGAGCAGCATTACATTGCGCATCAACCTCAGAAGTTGGTGCTTACAGGTGCGTGCAAAATCGAAAAGCGCCCTTCTACAACGGACCTATAATTTCATCTGTAAATTCAATTGACGTTCGCCGACCCGCAGAAATTCCGCAGAGCCCGGTTAATCTGGAACTTTAGATGCAACTGATAATGCACTGTTTTTGTAGCGTTTGTCTTCAGTCACATCTGCACCGAACCAACCGGGTGCAGTGAAGGCCTCGGCGTCTTCGACCGAAGCAAACTCGACCTCGACCAGTTGCAACCCCGCCAAGTGGCCCTCGAAAATGTCCAGCTCAACCGCCGCGCCATCCGCCAGTGCGCCGGTGTAGCGCGTCTTTTCCAAACGGCGCCCTTCGGTCGCGGGCCAGAGCGTTTCGAACTGCGCTTGCTCTACCGCAGTTTCGTATTCCGCGCGCGCGAGGGTGCCCCTGGATTTGACGGTGATGTAGTAGCCCTGCCCTTTTTGGCGGACGCGCACCTCAATGCTGTCCTCGCCCGAGGTGATGTATCCTTGGCGGACGACTTCGGTTTTGAAACCGTTTAACGCGGGGCACTCTTTCACGAGGAACTTCTTCTCGATTTCCATGGGCGCGCTCATGCTTTGTTCAGCCTTTCCATCACTTCGTTATGCAACTGGCGATAGGCCACCGCGACCGCACTGCGAGGCGCCGTTGCCACCACAGGAGCACGATGCACCCCCATCCGCTCGACATCCGAGGCAAAGGCGATCTGCGTTTCGAGGAAGCGCTTCTTATGCTCCTTGCGCATCTCGTCCATGGTCTGACCATGCAGCGACTTCACCCCTTGGGTCATCGAAAAGAACGCGTGCAGCTTCTTTGGCGGCAGTCCATTCTCGCGGAAGAACTCCTCAAGCTGCTGGAACGTCCGCTGGGACAAGGTCGTGGGGATCACGGGAACAACAATGCCATCCGCCGCACTGAACACGTTCTCGGACAGGGTCGAGATATTCGGCGGGCAGTCCAGCAAGATCACATCGTAATCGCTTTTGACCGACTTCAGCGCCTTTTTCAGGCGCGAGCGGCTGTTCTTCATTCGGCTGAGGAACACGTCGAAATCGCGGAACGTCATGTTCGCGGGCAGGATATCCAGATTGTCGTAGTCGCTGCCACGGATCGACTTGGTGAACCGCTCGACATCGTCAAAGAACTTGGTCTCGGTCAGTTTTTTGGAGGGCTTCACGCGGAAATAGAAACTCGACGCCCCCTGCGGGTCCAGATCACACAGCAAGGTCCGGTACCCGGCATCCGCCAGCGCATAGGACAGGTTCACGGCGGTCGCGGTTTTGCCAACGCCGCCCTTGTTCGAATAGCACGCAATGATTTTCATGGTTACCCCTCCCCGCCGTGGAACAGATCCCGGAATGTTGCTTGTGTCTCCGGACTATTGAATGCCGCGAAACTCTCGACGACCTTTTGACGCTCCGCGAGCTGTCGCTGGTGCAGCACCGCGATCAAGGCACCGACACTCTGCGCCAGTTGCATATTGCCCGCGTGATCGCCGGCCCCCAGCCCCTCTAGAAAATCTTTCAGGCTCTCTTGCTGGACGGAGTAGTCGTTAAAGAGCCCCAGATTGTCCTGCAGCTTTTTCAGCGGTTTGATCAGAGACTTGAACTCATCCTTCGGGAAGGCTGGTTTGAAGAACTCCATCAGGTAGCGCAGTTTCTTGCACTGGATGCGCAGTTCGTGGACCTCTTCATCCTCGGTCTGATCATCAATCCCCGCAGCGATTTTGCAAATCTTGCGATAGCGTTTCCAGATCAGGGCAGAGGCGAAATCGTGCGCAGGTGCGTCCGCTGCCGGTCCCGCGTGTAGCTTCTTGGGCGTGTCAAACAGGTGGATCAGTTTTGTGATCTCTGCCTCGTAGCCTTTGCTCTTCAGATGCTTTGACAGCGTCTGCTGCGCTTGCCCGCGTTCGGCCGCGAACATCTCGAACATGCGCTCCAGCCCGCCGTGAAGGCTCTCGGGCAGCAGATCGAAAAAGAACTCACGCTCCAGCAGGTACACATCCAGATCGCGCAGCCGCCCCGTGGGTGCCATCAGATCAGAGAACCGCTGTTTCAGCTTCTCCGTCTGTTTTTCGGAATAGACGCTTTTAAAAAGGCTCAGCACCGACCGGATTTTGCGCAGAGCGATCCGGTAGTCGTGCAGGTACTCGACATCAACGTCGTCAATCACGCCCTGCTCGTTACGGCGCGCCACAGGAAGATAAGCCCCGATGATCGCATTTGCTGTCTCGAACGCCGTGGCATCTTTGGCCAGATCGAGTTTGGGCTTGGCGACATAAGACTGATGGTCTGGGAAAAGAGCCTTCAGCGGATGCGCATCCGTCAGCGGAACCGCACCCGCCAAGGCCAGATCATTTTGCAACTGGCCAAAGGCTTTGTCGTAGCCCCTCAGGCTCTGCAACCGAGCGATCGCCACGCCTTGCCCTGCCTCTGTCGTCAGCACGTGGAATTTGGCGCGGGCCTGCGTCTTTTCCTCTTCGTCGACCAAAGCGAGCTGCGCCGAGGACAAATGCCCCTGCCCCAGCGGAACAAGGCTCCGGAGTGCAGGCACACAGCCAAGTGCATCTTTGACTGGGCCCGAGGGTAGGTCGGCGACAAACCCCGCCGGAGCGCCGACACCAGACTGCTCAAGCATTCCGCGATCAGAAGTCCAAAGGTTCAGGTCAGCGCCCACTTGCAGCAAGCACATACCGCGCTGGCGCAGGTCTTCGTCGAACGTATCCAGCAGATCAAAGGCCGAGTCGTCTTCGCTGCGGGTCAGTAGCGCGGTCAGTTTGCCCGACGGCGCGCCTGAAAAAGCATCAAGCGCCGAGGCCGGAACCAAGTACATAGGAACGGGTAAAATGGGCATATTTCAGGATTTCTTCAGATAATCTTCGACTAGGGTTTCGATGATCCTCTGGACGCTCGTATCCTCTTCGATCGCGCGCAGTTTCAAAGCCTTGAGAGTTTTACTATCCAGCCGGAGCGAGGTGTTCTTCTTCTTGGATTTGTCATCTTTGTCCGATGACTTTTTATCTTTCGACATGGGCAGTCCACTTTGACGTAATGACGTCAATATTTCACTTTCATGAAGTTTTTTCAACCGCTTGGCCAAATTTTCTTGAAACCGGGCGGGAACGGGCTTGTCATACTGCCACAAAGAGCAGAAACCGAATTTCCCTCAATCATACCGAGTAGGTACATGTTATGGAAAAATGTCTGTTTGTCGCCGAGACCGATGCGAGCAATGCGGTCAGCCACGTGTGGTTTCACAGAGAAAATAGCTTGCCCCGCCCCGTTCAGCCTCGCGACGTGACCCTCGACCACCTCTCCAACGCCGAGTTCTCTGGCGCACCGGCTGAGTCGATTTCCGCTTGGCTCGAACGCTTCGCGATCTCTTACTGCCGCTCGACGTAGGCTTTGAAGTTGTTCAGAATTGCTTGCCATCCATCCCGTTGCATCTCGTAGGGATGCTCTTGTTCCGGATCAAAGGTGGTCTGAACAACGGTACCGTTTTCATTCGGCGCAAAGGTTGTTTCAACCTTGCGCCCATCTTCTAGGTGACAGGACAAACGGGACAATGGTTCGATCGCATCGTAGATGCATACCAAGTCAAAACCGAACGTGCCGTCTTTCGCCTCCATCCTTGAATTCGCTGCGCCCCCGACCCGTAGGTCCACCGACGCCCTCGGGCAATGCCAGTCATCAGAAGCAAAATTCCAGCCGATGATGTGAGCGCCTTGGGTATAGCAATCCCATACGAGTTGCACCTGCGCATCAATCACAGCGGAGATTGTAATGGGCGACATTTTGAAAACCTTTCTCCGGCGCAACCGAAACAAAATTACATCGCTTTGTAGGGGCCAGTGAGTTGCCAACGAATATGAAAGCGATCTTTCAACGCCGCAAAGGCGTCAGTCCAGAACTGAGGACCGAAAGCTTCTTGAATTTCAGCCCCTTCAACCAGGGCATCATAGGCCGCCTTGGCCGACTCGACGTCTGGAAATTCAACGGTCAGCGAAATATTCGACGTTTCTGCCGAGGTTCCCTGAACGTTGTCCGAAGCCATTATGCGTGTGCCGTCAGGCATGGTGTAGGTCAGGTTCATAACCATTTGCGACTGCTCAGGTGGAAGCGGCGGATCGTGCGGGATGTCGCCCATACGCATGAGGCCTGTGATCTCACCTCCAAACACCTTGGCATAGGTGGTCATTGCTTCTTCGCAAGTACCGTTAAAGTAGAGATAGGGAACAACGGCCATACAGAAATCCAATTTGAAATGCGCTGTTAGCTGCACGCTATTTTCGCCCCACCGTTGCGTCAAGTAGGCGCGCAACAGCAAGGGCGCACCGTTCACGGAACAAGCAAAAAAGGGCTCAAAAAGAAAGTCAGCGACGGCGCGCCAATTCGCGATAGAGCGCTGCGGCAGACACCCCAATTTGATCTGCGACCATCGCCCATTGCCCCTTTGAAGGCTGTCCGTTTAGATCCAGCCAAGCATCCAGCCGTTCGGACACCCTACGCAGGCGGAGTATCTCAATACGCGCACGCTGAGACTGAACCTCTCTGGCATGGGCTTCGATCAAACTTAGGGCGGCATCCGGATTTTCACGTAATGCGTTCAGCACTGCATTTCTTGGCTTTGAGACAATTCGCGCCGTTTCGCGCACGATGGCGTCGCAATGATAGGTCTCTGCAAATAACGAAGCTTCAGCCAACGCCATTCTTGCCTTGGCAAGGCTGAGCGTGAGGGACGTCCCATCCGCAAGTGGTCGCTCGAGCGCGATGACGCCTGATCGTACAAAGTACATATTCCGAACAGGATCGCCTCTGGTGAAAAGAATAGCTCCCTGTGGAATTGTGCGAACCGGGGCCGCGTCAAAGATTTCCCGCCAATCAGACATGATAAATATCATACCTGTTCGGTGCTCTGTCTGATAGCCTCTTCTCTAAGATTCCGGAGAGGACGCATAACATGAAGGTATTCCTAGTCGCTTCGGCGCTGCTTGGTGTGGGCACAATCGCAGGGGCCCAAACGAACCATGCGGGCCATATGAATGGGATGGATCACGTTATGGAGTCGCCATCCCCCCTCAGCGCGGACACCGTCCTGACAGAACCCGGCCAAGGGGCGTTCGCCGCACTCTCAGAGGTCGTAGGCGTCTTGGAGGCCGATCCAGAGACCGACTGGTCGCGCGTTGATCTAGATGGGTTGCGGGCTCATTTGGTCGACATGGATCGCGTGGTTCTGAAGGCGCATGTTGAGACCACTCAGTTAACAGAGGGGATTTCTGCCCTCGCAACTGGAGACCCTGATACGCTTGCCTCTTTGCGCCGGATGGTCCCAGCACACGCAGCCCAACTTGCGATGGATCATCAGTGGCGTGTCGAGACAGCAGATCACAGTGACGGCGTAGAACTCAAAGTCACGAGCAGCGATCCCCAAGTGGCTGCACGTATCA
This sequence comes from Alphaproteobacteria bacterium, assembly GCA_030433335.1. Taxonomy (GTDB): domain Bacteria; phylum Pseudomonadota; class Alphaproteobacteria; order Rhodobacterales; family Rhodobacteraceae; genus Donghicola. The sequence continues at coordinate 47,535 of JAUILL010000011.1, forward strand.
AAGGGCTTGGTTTTTTCGGCCTTATGGCAACTCAGGACCATCACCGAGAGCATCACCTGATGATGGCACGTGGCGAAAACGCCCACGCGCACTAACCCTGGGTGGCAAAGCGGACGGAAGATTAGATCACCGTCGCCACGAGGTCATTCAGGCGGCGTATGCCCGAGTTCGTCATCCCCCCGTCCTGACAGGAAGACACCGAGCGGGTATAGTTTTTCAACCTGCTCGGCGAGAGCGCGGATGATAATCAAAACAGGGACCGCGACGAACATCCCGACCACAGACCAAGCCCATCCCCAGAATGCCACCGCAACGAACACAGCAACCGGATTTAGGTTCAGGCTGCGCCCAACGGCAAAAGGTGTGACCAGCTGACCTTCGATACTTGTCAAAAGGAAATAAACGGCGGCCACCAAACCCGCTTGGCCAACGGTATTGAATGAAACAATACCAATCGCAAATGCCAACGCGACACCGACCAACGCCCCGATAAACGGGATAAAGTTGAACCCGAATGCTAGGACACCGAACAATACGGGGTTTGGCATCCCCAACGCCCAAAGGGCCAGACCGACGGCGCCCCCCAGCCCCGCGTTGATCCCCGTAATGGTCAGGAAATACCGGCTGATCTTGCGTTCAATATCATAGACAATCTCGATGGCGCGGCGCTTGTCTTTGAAAGTCGGGCTCACGGCAACGATCTTTTCATAGAACATGTCGCCGGAAGCGATCAGAAAAAACAGCATGACGAGAGTGAGCGCCCCTTGAGCGGCCACATATGGCAGGCTCAAGACCACCTGCGTGAACATCCCCGGCCCAGTGTCGACCGATAGCTTCGTCGTTTTGCTTTCTGTATCAGTAAGTTCGTCAACCTTTTCAGTCGCGTCCGACACCTTGGCCACAAGGTCATTCAGACCCCGCAATTTATACTCGACATCGCGCATGATGTTCGGGCCATCTTCAATGTAGTCTTGCACCGGTCCGGTCAGACCGATGAGCGCAACCCCGCAGACCGAAACCAAAGCCAGCACTATGATGCTCGCTGACACGCCGTCCGGCAGTCCTCTTCGTTTGAGAAAGCGACGGACGGGCGAAAATGTGAGGGACAGAAGGAACGCCAAGATCAACGGCATCAGGAACGATCTGGCCAGCACCAGAACACCTCCGGCTGCAATCAAGAAAAGGCCGATCACTGCCCAATGGGAGTGTCTTGCGGGTGTCTCAGGCGCGTCCGTCATCGAAGTCCTCCGGCTTCGGCGGCCTGAAGTGACCGCGTCTGATCCGTGACCTAGCTCGCTCTAATTGAAAAGCTCGAACTAAAATCTCTCAAGAAGGGCACCGCGACACCTCATTTGATGGGCCAGCAGGCGAGGCCGCAGTCGAGTATCGCTAGAAACCGACGGGCAGGCAGCCTATCGCCTTTATGCAGAGGCATCGAAAATCCACGGCGGCGATGAAGGCATATGCGAGTGCCCTCTACAAGGCAAGGCTACCGTCTGAACCCGCGAGTGACGTAGGGCTGATCGCGCGAGAGTTGGTCAGGCCTGATTTCAAATAGCAGAACAACGACTTGGATGATGTTGCGGCAATCAAGGAAGCTGAGAGCTGGCGCACCATGCGCGTTGTCGCAATGAAGATGCGCGAGCAGCAAGGGTTGGGAAATCTTGCAGCGAAGCTACGGTCTGCTCTAGCCCATGAAGAAGCTGCAGAGTTTCCAAATTCCGTTCTTCTTTTGGCGCAGCGTCTCGTCGATCTGACCGATGGTCTGCCCAAGCGTATCGCGGTGCTAGATGCCCAGATTGCCAACGCCAGACAACACTCGCGCTTCTCGGCACGCCTGCAGGAAATGCCTGGAATTTGGCCGATCACTTCTAATGATCATGCGGATTAAGCTCCACCAAGCGAGACCTTTCTGCAGACACGCGAAGTCTCTTCCTTGCGGAGCCTTATGCCTAGGTAGAACTCGAGCGCGGAAAAACCGAAACTCGAACAGACTCGCGATTAACGGCAACGACATGTAAGGCGTTTGCTGATCATCGGAGCTACGGCGTTAAATTCCGACGCTACGGTACGACCACCTGTGCAGAAATCTTGGCTTGCGCGTTTCCTTGCTCGCAAACCAAGAATGCTGGTCACCATCGCACACGCAAAAAAGTGGAGCGTATGCCATCAGCCCTATGCTCGAAAGATAAAGAGTTTCGAGTGCGACCATTGTGGGCGGCCTGAGCGAACCGGAGACACCGCCTCGAAAATTCGGTAGAAACTGATGCGAAGTCGATCGACCAGATCTTGGTTGGGAAGGTCAGTGTCAGGCGGAGAGCCTCGAGCTCGCTCTAGTGTTTTGAACCTTACCCGTAGACCCTTTTCAGGCCAAGGCGAATGCGGCTCAACAAAAGGCCTGTCCCCTGGACGCATTTGATCGTATCACGCCAAATTTGGCGACAGCTCGGGAAACTGGTGCTACCCACACGTGATGTTACCGCCCGCAAAATGCGCGCCTACCACATCCGCGAGCACGATGCTGTCAGCGGAGGTGACCGTCGCCGTTATGGGACCTGGCAAAGTAAAAAGAGCCGAGCGCTCATTCAAGCGTCCGGCCAATTTCTTAACCAAACATTGTGTTCGGTATCCATAGGGCGATGCCGGGGATGAGGATGATTAGCAAAAGCGTTGCGATCATCGCCAGCAGAAACGGCAGCACCCCGCTGAAAACAGTAGTCAGCGGCACATCGCCTGCGACGCCTCGCACGACAAAGACGTTCAACCCCACAGGTGGCGTGATCATTCCCATTTCAATGACGATCACCGCGATGACACCGAACCAGATCGGATCAAAGCCAAGGCCTAGGATCACTGGGTAGTAGATCGGGATCGTTACAACCAGCATCGCCAGCCCATCAAGGAACATCCCAAGCACGACATAGCTCAGCAGTATCAGCGCAAGCGTGCCATAAGGGCCGAGACCGAAGTGCGTGAGCATCTCCGAGAGCGCCAAAGGAATATCAGTGATGGCTAGGAACGGGTTCAGCACATTGGCGCCAACCACGATCATATACAGCATGGCAGAGGTTTTGACCGTATCAGCCACCGCATTGGTCAAAGCAAATCGGTTCAGTTTGCCTGTCCCCAGTGCGAGCAGGATAGCAAGGCCCGCCCCAATGCCGGAAGCTTCGACCGGAGTGAAGACGCCAAGATAGATGCCTCCGATGCTGATGAAGATCACCCCTAGAAGCGGCGCAGCCTTGAGCAGCAGGCCAAAACGCTCAAAGAACGGAACGGCTTCGCCGCGCGGGCCTTTTGACGGATTGCGCAATGTGACAATCCAGATCGCCGCGATAAACAGGATGGACATCAACAGACCCGGCAAGATGCCCGCCATGAAAAGGCGTCCGATGCTTTCTTCGGTCAAGATTGCGTAAATGACAAAGCCTGTGGAGGGGGGGATGAGGAAGCCGAGGGTTCCACCCGCCGCGATAGAGCCTGTAGCGAGACCGGATGCATAGCCATAACGTTTCATTTCAGGCAGCGCCACGCGCCCGATTGTAACGGCAGTCGCGACTGAGGAGCCGGAAACAGCGGAAAACGCAGCGCAGCCGATGACGGACGCCGACGCTAGGCCACCCCTAAAACGTCCGATCCACGCGTGCGCCGCATCGTAGAGAGCGCGGGAGTATCCGGCTTCGGAGGCGATGTTGCCCAAGAGGACGAACATCGGTACTACGATCAGGTTATAATTCGAGACGCTCGAGTAGGTCTCGGTAAACAGGATGGCCGTCGCGCGGCGCAGCCCGTCCATCCACCAGACGCCGAAAAACCCAGTCATCAGCATGGCAAAGGCCACGGGGGTGCGCAGGATCATAAGGGCAAACAGCCCCGCGATCCCGCATACTCCGATGAGTACATCAGTCATTCGTCCACCCCATAAGAAGGGCCAAGATCTGTACGGCAAAGACCAGCGCGCAAAGCGCCATGCCAGCAAAGATCGCGCCGTATACGGGCCAGAGCGGCAGCTCTAGCATGTTGGTTACGTCCCCGAACTCCAGCGCCTCCGCTGTCTTGTCCCAAGCGCGGCCGCACAGATGCCAAAGCACCGTGATGGACAGAATGCGCGTCAGAATATCTCCAGACCAACGGCCCCAGCGGCCCAATGGTTTGTCAAACAGATCAACGCGGACGTGGTGATTTTCAGCGGTACAGAAAGGCAGAGCCAGCATGGCGAGCGCTACAGCGATCAGCTGCACGATCTCGTTTACGCCCAAAAGCGGCACACCAAAGACGTAACGTAGGACCACACCCGCGCAGACCACAGCGACCATTGCAATCAGGCAAATCCCTGCCCCGATGGCGAGGATCACGGGCGCCCGGGCAACATGTGCTGCCCAGGAAGGTAAGCGGATAGAGGACACTGTGATCACTCAGCCGTTAGCGCGTTGACGATGGCCTGAGCGCCCTCGCCCGTTTCGGCGACAACCTCGCCCACGATCGGCGCGGACAGTTCATTGAAGGCCGCAGCTTCATCAGCCGACAGACGGATCACTTCGCCGCCCATTTCTTCGAACGCCGCGATGCCGCCCTCGGCCACTTTCAACTGTGTCTTGTTTGCTAGGAACGATGCTTCTTTGCCTGCATCCAGAACCGCAGCCTGCTGATCGTCAGAGAGATCTCCAAAGGCATCACGGTTCGCGACGATAAAGAAAGGCGAGTTGGTTGCATCGAAGCCAAGCGTGAGGTGATTGGCCACTTCGCCAAGGCGGAAGGCGCGCGTCGCAGTGGTGTCGATCATTGCCCCATCGATCACACCAGTCTGCATGGCGTTGTAAATCTCTGTTACAGGCATCGAAACTGGGTTCCCTCCCCATGCTGTCACCTGAAGCCCTGCATTCCGCGACGGAACGCGAATGTTCATGCCAGCGACATCCGCAGGCGAATGCACCGCCTTGTCGCGGGTGTACAGAACGTTCGGCGCTGATGACCAGAGCGACACAAGCTGCACACGGCGGTATTCACCCTTCAGCAGATCGATGTTGTCCCAGATGTCCTGCGTCCCTGTCTCGGTGTTTACCACGCCGGGCAGTTCAGCAGTCAGTGTCAGAGGAAACGAAGACGCGGTGTAGCCAGGCAGCGAGATGGCGAAATCAGCCACACCGTCCATGGCGCGATTGACTTGCTCGACCGGACCCGGGCCTAGTTCGCCACCGCTGTACAACTTGACCGTGACCTCACCGTCCGTCTTTTCGGCAACCATATCTGCGAAAGGCTGGAACGCACCCGCCACATAGGGATGGCCCGGCGGCATGAAGTTGGCAAAGCTGAGTTCTTCGGCAAGCGCTGCTGTAGTGGACAGCGCGATTGCCGCGCTCGCAATCAGAGTGTTCAGGCGCATGGATGTCTCCTCCCAAGGGCACGATGCAAAAAATACAAGTGCGCCACAGGTGCCCCAAGCGGGGGCGCTCTGACCAATTCAAATGGAATGTCTGCTGATAAGTTCAGACTATACCGCACGCAAATCTGCGGCAGCCGTGCGAATAAGATCTAGCAAGAGGGCCTGCGCACCAGTCGGCACCCAGCCTGCTCGTGTGGTTAGCCCAATATCGCGCGCCGCCCACGAGACTTCGACGTCGAGACGCGCCAGCAAACCGGCCTCGACCTCGGCCTGCGCTTGGTTGGTCGAAATGCAGCCAAGCAAATCCGAACGCCGCAGAAGCTCGCGCATCAGCAGGATCGATCCGCATTCCATCAAGCTGTCAGGCATAGAAATCCCTCGCCCTTCGAACAGCGCATCGAACTGCTCGCGCGAGGGCGTTCCGGGACGCGGTACGACCCAAGGATGCTGGACCAGAACATCCAAGGGCACTGCTCCCTGCCCCACTAAGGCATGGCCGGGTCGGGCCAAAACAGTCAGCGTATCCGCAAAGAGTGGCTCTTGGATCACGTCATCAATAGGAAGCGGATCACGCATCGCACCGATCAATACATCAATCTCGCCGCGGCGCAGGCGCCCGAGCAATGCATCGTAGATGCCGTCGATCACAGTCACTTTCTGCTTTGGCCGCGCTGACCGAAACCGCGCGAGCGCTTCGGGCAATACAACTGACCGTGATAACGGTAGAGAACCAATGACAATTTCGCCAACCTCACGGCCATCAAACTCGGCCAGTTCCGCCTCTGCCTGCGCGATCTCAGCCATTGCAAGGCGTGCTGCTTGGGCCAAATCCTGACAGGCGCGTGTCGGCACCATTCCAAAGGAAGTCCGCTCGAACAGGGGCCTTGCTGCTTCGCGTTCTAACTGTGTCACTGCGCGGTGAACGGTAGGCTGCGCCAACCCCAGAGCTCGGGCGGCTAATGTGAAATTCTGTGCCTCGGTCATGGCCATCAGGGCTTGCAGTTGCGCGGTCGTCGCCGTGAGAACCAAGCGGGGAGATACGTCGATCAACGCGGTATCAAGACGGTTCATAGCCCTGCGCAAACGGATCTCAAACACGCGGCCGCGTTCGGTTAGGAAGAAGCCCTGACGCGTCCGATCGAAGAAGGCGCCACCGCTGTCCCGCTCCAATTTGTTTAGTGATTGCGTCACTGCAGGTTGCGAAACGCCGCAGCAATCGGCTGCCAGAGTCAGAGACCGTACATCTGCCACTGCGAGAAAGACCCGAAAATGCCTGAGATTACGATGGAGCATTCGTTTGAAACCCAAGTGAGCGTTGATTTGGCAATAAATCCTTGTGTCAGCCAAACGGACCAAAAACCACATACTATAGCGTGCCCTTATACTGCGCGACGGGAATCGAAATTGCTTCGCAGCCGCATCACATGGGATGCGAAGGACCAATCCAATCACTCGGAAGGCTTTTATGTCCCAGACCGCGCCCAAGACCGCACTCGTCATTTCTGCCCACGCCGCTGATTTCGTTTGGCGCTGCGGCGGCGCAATCGCACTTCACGCTGAACAAGGGATCGAGGTCACCGTGGCGTGCCTGTCCTTTGGTGAGCGCGGCGAGAGCGCGCGTCTCTGGAAAGAAGGCAAATCCCTACAAGAGGTCAAAGACATCCGACGCGGCGAAGCAGAAGCTGCGGCCGAAGCTCTGGGGGTCCACCGGCTAGAGTGTTTTGATTTGGGGGACTACCCGCTGCATATGGAAAAAGAGGACAAGTATGCGCTGGTCGACTTGATCCGAAACGTTCAGCCGTCCTTCATGCTCTCCCATTCACGGTATGACCCCTACAATACCGATCACATGTACATGACGCAGGTGGTACTGGAATGCCGGATGATCGCGCAAGCGTGGGGCCACAATCCGGGCCAGAAGGTGCTTGGCGCGCCTCAGCTCTATCTGTTCGAACCGCATCAGACCGAACAGATGGGTTGGAAACCAGACACATTCTTGGACATCACACAGGTCTGGGACAAAAAGCGCGCCGCGATGGAGTGCATGAACGGGCAGGTCCACTTGTGGGACTACTACACCCGCGTCGCCCAACAGCGCGCCAATCATTTCAAACGTAATTCGGGCGGGCAATCAGGCGGACGCGACTGCCGATATGCCGAAGGCTTCCAGAGCGTGTTCCCGCGCTGCGTGGACCAGCTCTGAATAGATCTTGGGGAGGATACCTATGACCATCACCAATCCGAGTTTTGACGTCGCCCATTTGGGTCATGTCGAAATGCTGACCGACAAATATCACGAAAGCCTCGACTTCTTTACCCGTGTTTACGGTCTCGTGCTGACTGCCGAGGACGAGACCTCGGCCTATTTGCGGGCATGGGACGACTATGAGTTTCACACATTGAAGCTCACCCGCGCCGAAACCACCGGCGTCGGTCACATCGGCTATCGCTGCGCAAGCCCCGAGGCGCTGGATCGGCGCGTGGCTGTGATTGAAGCGTCGGGCTATAAAACCTACGGGTGGGTCGACGGTGACTTGGGCCATGGACGGGCTTTTCGTTTCGCAGATCCCTTTGGCCACGTGTTTGAACTCTATTACGACACCAATTGGTTCGAGGCGCAGAGTGCTGCAGAAAAAGCGGCTCTCAAGAACACGGCATCTGCTTTCCGCGGCGCCGCCCCGCGCCGGATCGACCATTTGAATCTGCTGTCGGAGGATGTCGGTGAATTCCGCCGTTTTATGGAGACCTGCCTCGGGTCACGGGTCACAGAGTACATCGAACTCGACAATGGCCGCATCGGGGGTTGCTGGTTCACGGTCAACAACAAGACTTACGATCTGGCTTGCACCGAAGAGCACGGCGGCGGCATGGGGCGTTTGCACCACCTCACTTATGCCACCGACCAACGCGAAGATATTCTGCGCGCTGCCGATATCTTCTTGCAAAACGGTGTTCATATCGAGACGGGGCCACACAAGCACGCCATCCAAGGGACATTTTTCCTGTACGTGTGGGAGCCTGCGGGAAACCGCGTGGAGTTGGCCAATGCAGGCGCGCGTCTGATCCTCGCGCCGGATTGGGAGCCGGTGAAATGGACAGAAAGTGATCGCAAGAAGGGGCAGGCCTGGGGGCTGAAAACCATCGAGAGCTTTCACACCCATGGCACCCCGCCGGTCGAAAAATAAGGGCGTTTCTGGCCGATCGCGTCAACAGAATTTCAAAACAGAAGAAGCAAAGGGAGAGCGGTCTCATGGCAAAAGTCGTGCAGCACATTGAACGGGCCTCGACCGAGGTCATAAGCCGTCTGGGGCAGGCGGGCGTCGCAACAGTGCACGAAGCGCAGGGGCGGACTGGGCTCATGGGCGCGTCTATGCGGCCAATTCAGCAGGACGTGTCGATTGCTGGATCTGCGGTCACGATTTCTGCGGCGCCCGGTGATAACTGGATGCTGCATGTTGCTATCGAGCAGCTGCAAGAGGGCGACGTAATGGTGCTCTCCCCCACCTCACCCTGCGGCATGGGCTATTTCGGCGATCTTCTGGCGACGTCTGCCATGGCCCGGGGATGCAGCACGCTGATCATTGATGCGGGGGTTCGCGATACCCGCGATCTGCGTCAGATGGGGTTCCGTGTCTGGTCGACGGCCGTATCCGCGCAAGGTTGCGTGAAAGAGACGTTGGGGTCTGTGAACGTACCGATTGTCTGTGCGGGTGCGTCGGTTCAACCTGGCGACGTAATTGTGGCTGATGATGACGGAGTTTGCGTTGTCCCGAGGGGCGAGGCCGAGGCGGTCATGGCCAAGGCTCAGGTCCGTCTTGATGCCGAAGAGGCCAAGCGTCAGCGGCTGGCATCGGGCGAGCTGGGATTGGACATCTACAATATGCGGCCACGTCTTGCAGCCAAAGGCCTTGAGTATGTCTAACCCCTACGAAGAGGGCATTCCCTGTCTTTGGATGCGCGGCGGCACATCAAAGGGCGGCGTGTTCCTCGCTTCCGATCTGCCCTCGGATCCGCAGGAACGCGATGCCTTGCTCCTAACGATCATGGGTTCGCCATCGATCACGCAGATCGACGGAATGGGTGGGGCCGACCCTTTGACCTCCAAGGTCGCGATCCTGTCGCCACCAAGCCGCGAGGACGCGGATTTGGACTACCTCTTTCTTCAGGTCTTTGTGGATCAGGCCGTCGTGTCCGACGCGCAGGCCTGCGGCAACATCTTGGCGTGCGTTGGCCCCGCAGCCATTGAGCGCGGTCTGGTCGCGCCGCAGGATGGCGAGACCCAAGTGCGTATCCACATGCGCAACACCGGCGAAGTGTCCGTCGCCACCGTCCAGACACCTGGCGGTCGCGTGACGTATGCCGGAAGTGCAGCAATTGATGGAGTGCCTGGCACTCATGCGCCCGTGCCGCTGATGTTTACAGGGCTTGAAGGGTCTATGAGCGGGGACATGCTGCCGACCGGAGCAGCTACCGATATGCTGGGTGGGGTTGAGACCACCTTGATCGACTACGGAATGCCCTGCGTTATTCTCGCAGCCGAAGATTTCGGGATCACCGGCACCGAGAGCCGTGACGCGCTGGATCAGAACCACGATTTGAAGCGCCGGATCGAAGCTATTCGACTGCAAGCTGGACCGTTGATGCAGCTTGGCGATGTTTCCGAAAAGTCGGTGCCAAAAATGGTGCTGGTGTCTAAGCCGTCCGAGGGTGGTGTCATCAAAACGCGCAGCTTTATTCCCCATCGCTGCCACGCCTCCATTGGCGTCTTCGCTGCGATCACGGTTGCCGCGGCTTGCACCCTCACCAAAGGCGCCGCGGCGCGGCAAGCTCAGCTCCCAGGGGACCAGTCGTTCCGTATAGAGCACCCTAGCGGCGTGGCAGAGGTCTTGCTAGAGCGTGACACTCAGGGCTGCATCACAGGTGCAGGCACCCTCCGTACCGCGCGCAAGCTAATGGATGGGCGCGTTTTTCCAGCGCCCGATTAAAAGATCTAGGAGACGCAGCTTCATTGCGACTATCCCGCCACGAGGTTGACGAAAGTCAATGCGCTCGCCTAGCCATCGTGCTCAAGGCGTTGCGATAGCGCGGCCTCGTTGCTAAATCGCATCATTCTAGCCTCAGATCGATCAAAAATGGATAATGGTCGGTCGGCCATTCGCCTTGGAATTTCTTCCTAATCACAGTTGGTTGGCTTGCTGTCTGTACATCCCCGACCCATCCTATATGGTCGATCGCGCCGAACAGATTGAGACCTCGATTAAAGTGATAGGTTGCGCCTCCGACTGGGGCAAAGGTGACGCCCTCAGCCTCTAAAATCTGGAGGGTTCTGTCGCCGAGACGCGCATTCAAATCCCCCATCACGAGGATTGTTTCGCCAGCTTCAATCCATGGCCTGATCCGTTCGGCCACAAGTTCAACCGATTGTAGCCTGTTGCTGCGACTGGAAAAATCTGTGTGGATATTGACTGCGCGGAACTCAGCGCCCGTTTCGCGGTCCGCAAACGCCGCCCACGTCGCGTAGGCCGGATAGGAGCCATTGAAGGTCCGCGAATACAGTGTGTCGGGCGTGTCAGAGAAGAAGAACCAGCCTTGGTCGGTCATCCGGAGCCGGTCTTTGCGATAGAGAAAAGGCTGGGTGTTTGGGAAAATCGAGGGGTCGCCAGAGGCCGCAGCAGCGAACTCTGGATTGTTGGCGAGCAGGTAGTCCAGCGTCAGATTTTCTTGGGTCTCTTCGGGGCCGGAATGGCTTTCCATTTCCTGAAAGGCGACCAGATCGGCTGCAATATACTTGAACGCCTCGTCCAAAGGTGCTTTGCGCCGGTGCCAATCGGCGAGTGACCATGGCCCGGTCTCGCGCCGGACCGAGATGTAGTGGACGTTATAGGTGGCCACGCGCAGGGCGCTTTCATCCTCGGTCGGTAGGGGATCTGTGCCGGAGTTGCGGTAAATTTGGGAGCACGCGAGCAAAGCCAGCAAAACCACGAGACCTGCGAGGGCTTTGAACGCTAGTCTGACATACGCCACTGAAGCCCCTCCTCTATCGGGCAAACTGAACGCGTCGAATGACGGCAAAGAGGCTGAAGCCGCAAATCGCGCAGACTAAAAGTAGTCCGGTCAGGCAATTCACAACGCCAGCAAGCTGCGCACCGAACACATTGCCAAGCCAAGCATAAGACGCAGCCCAGAAAAAGGCTCCGATCGCGGCAACGCCGGAAAACCGTAGCCACTTCATCCCAAGCGCGCCAGCGCTGTAGGTCACGTAAGGTGCGATCGGGCTGAGCAAAGTACGTGAGAGCAGCACGGCAAACCCGCCCCGCTGTTTTATCAGTCTTTGTGCCTGCTGGATGCCGGTGCTTGCACCTCGGGCCTTCGCGAGTTTTGCGATCAGGGGCTGACGCGCACGTCGGGCGATTTGGAAGGCGATCTGGTCCCCGACAATGAGACCACCAAATGCAAAAAGCGCCACCTGCCAGATCGTGAATTCGCCCAAAGCCGCAGACGCCATCACCAAGATTGACGCCGGCACTGGCGCGCCCACTGACGCGATCATCGCCGAGCCGAACAAGACCCATAGGCCATAGCTATTCAAAAGACTGAAGAGGAGGTCGGTCATAAAAAAGTTCTGCGGTTAGACATGCGCCCACCTTTTGGGGCGGGCGGCGTTTTTGGTCTTAGGTGCGATCCTTGTGGCCTTTGCGGTGATGGTCGTCGTCATCACGATCCATCCGCTCTAGCATCTTTGATGTGGCCGCTTCGAACTCTGCGTCGGTAATCGCGCCGTTCCCGTCCGCATCGAGATGCTGGAAGCTATCGACCAGAGGATCACGCATCAGCTCCAGAAAGATCGTCTCGTACTCGTCGAGCGAGATCTCTCCGTTCTGGCTGGCATCGGCTCCTGCGATCAGAGCTGCGCGGGCCAGTGCGATCTCTTCGGCTGTGATCGTGCCATCGCCGTCACTATCGGTGAACAGAGCACCTAGGGGCATGCGCCCGCCTTCCCTGCGGCGGTCGCCATGGCGTCCGTCGGTGCGCATGATGATCGCAGGGGTGTCTTCGACTGCAATTGCGGGCGCGGCTTCGGTCGCGATCGGATTGCTTTGTGCTGTCACAACCGCTGCACCGGAGACGGTCAGAACAGCTACGGCGAAACCAATGGGCAGGAGTTTGTCTTTGTTCATGATATTGTACCTCTGGAAACCGGAGTGGGGCTTACGCGGGCTGCGCTTCGGCATCTGCTGCGGGTTCAGCGTTCATGTCCGCTTTGGCCGCCTCGGCCTTGCGGTTTTGTTGCCAGACCATCGCGGTCAGAGTGCCTGTAGTCAGGGCCGCCGCACCGATTGCGAGGCCAAGGATGGTCAGCCCGAACAGGGCGACGACCGGCGCAAGGATCAGCGCTGCGAGAGCGCCGCCAACCAGTTGCAGAGTGTTCGTGATCTTTTCCATGTGATGTGCCTTTCGCTTCGTAGGATGAGACACATATGGAGGGGCAGTTTTACATCCGCCTTTCGCGAACCTTACAACTTTGTAAGGTTTGTTTTTTCGCGGTTTTTGCGGCCAGTGCCGTCCCAGACCATGCGCGCAAAGAGCCCCCGATTTCCTTGTGGCGCGTCGGACAAGAGCAGCGTTGCACCGTGGCGCGTTGCTATGGATTTCGCCAGCGAGAGACCGAGGCCAGCGCCTTCGGTGTTGCGGCTCTGATCCAAGCGATAGAGCGGCTCTGTCACCCGAGATAGTTCCCCTTCGGGAATGCCAGGTCCGTCATCCATCACGCCAAAGACGCCTTGCTCGGCGACCAAGGTCAGGGTGCTGCCTTCGGGGGTATGTCGCAGAGCGTTCTGGATCAGGTTCGTCATGAATTGGTTTAGCAATACCGGATCGCCGTTGATCATCGCAGGCGAGATGTCGGACTTCAGAGTACGACCCGAGTCCTCGATCACCGGCGCATAAATCTCGGCTAGCCCTTGGGCCAAATCCGCCAGATCGACCGGTTCGAATTTCTGCTCGAGCGTGCCGCTCTCTAGCTTCGATAGGCGCAAGAAGGCATCGAAAATCGCAATCGCCTTGTCGGCCTGCTCTAGCGCTGCACCGATTTCATCTGCGCGATCTCCCTCCGCCATCAGAGCGGTTTCTAGCCGGATCCGCAGGCGGGTTAGCGGTGTCTTCAGGTCGTGGGCGATGTTTGCTGAGAACCCGCGTGCCTGCTCCAGCGCCGCGCCGATGCGCTCGATGGTTTCGTCGACCTGCAGGCCCAACCGATCCAGATCATCCCGATCACCTTGGGGCGCAACACGGGCGGTCAGATCACCCTGTGCGGCTTGTTCGAGAACGCGTGTCACCTCTGACAATCGACGTTGTGTGCGCCAGCCCATGAACAGACCGAAGGCCAGCGCGACCGCCAGCGTGATCCACCCGATCCCGATAAAGGTGCTGGCCAAGACCTCGTCAAAAACAGAAGGCTCGCCGACGTTTTGACCGACGATGAGCCAACCGCCTTCGGTTGGCCCGCCATAGAAAATCCAGGGCTCGCGCGGGCGTCCGCGAAAGCGCCCTTGGGGCGGGACCAGATCGTCTTCGTAAAAGGTGCCCTCTTCGCCATAACCTTCGGCGTCGTCCATTCCGGCAGGCAAGAAAATGATCCGTTCCAATGAGGATGCACTGTCCTGACTGCCCGACAAAGTGCCTGCACTGATCGCCTTGCTCGCGCTCTCGAAACGGGCTTCGAGCCGGTCGTCCACGCGGCGATCCATAGCTTCTCTGACTTCGAACACCGCAAAAATCGCGGCCCCAGCAACTACGATCAGAAACGCCGCAGTCAGTATCAAGGCCTGCCGCAAGGCCGAGAGTCGCCATAGCCGACGCACGGGTTCAAGGAGAGTCGATAACATAACCCGCGCCCCGAATAGTCCGAATGACTGTATCTCCGAACGGCTTTTCCAACTTCGCCCGCAAGCGGCTCAGGTGGGTTTCGACGACGCTGGTTGTGGGATCGAAATTTATATTCCAGACCTTTTCGAGCAGCATATTGCGTGTCTGAACCCGCCCTTTGGCGCGCAAGAGCGCCTCGAGCAAGCGGAACTCTTTGCCGTTCAGATCAACCGCTTGCCCCTGCCGCGTGCATGTCTGCTTTAGAAGGTCCAAGGTGATGTCCCCATGGGTCAGCTTGGTCGCCTCCGGCGCTTCGGCAGGCATGTTGCGCCGCCCTAACACGGCCACGCGCGCTTCGAGTTCGGTCAGAGCAAAGGGTTTCGACAGATAGTCGTCCGCCCCCGCTTGCAGCCCCTCGACACGGTCGTCAATTTCGGACAGGGCGCTGAGAAAGAGCACGGGCGTACGGACTTTGGCCGCGCGGATGGCGCGTAAGACAGACATGCCGTCCAGTTCAGGCACCATGCGGTCTAAAACCAGCACGTCAAAGTCCTGTGTGGTCGCGGCGATCAGTGCATCCTTGCCATTTGTCAGCCAATCAACAGTATGCCCCGCGCGGGACAGACCACTCTGTACCCAAGCACCAATCTCGGCATCGTCTTCTAACACCAGAACTTTCATCCCACGACTCTATCGGCAAAAGTTGCAGAATGACCAGACGCATCCAGCACACGAGAGTCTAGGACCTGCTTTTTTGACGGCACTTCAGCAGCAATTTGCATGCAACTTTTACGATCTGCCGTTTTGGCCGCTACCCTGCCTTCTTACGAGCAAGCTGGCCATCGGCTATTGTTTTGAGCCGCTAAAAACACAAAGTGTGTTCCGAACATTGGAGAATTTTCATGCGTGTGCTTTTGATTGAGGATGACCCCATTATTGGGCAGGCAATAAAAAGCTCGTTCGGCAAAGAAGCGGCGGAGAGCGACGCGTTGATGAACCTGATCAATCGAGAAAGCCTAATTTTACCGGAACTGAATGCGATGCTCTGTGACAGCGGTATTGTCCGATCTCGTGAATTGGTCATGGAGTGGTTGGCCAAGGAAATGACGAAAGGACGCGTGCCCAATACGGATAAAGCGCGCTTGGCTGGAATGATGATGGACGTCGTATTCGGCGTGCTGCTCCCGAAGCGTCAGCGCAAGGGCTTCGTTGATCGCAAAGCGCAAGCCAACGAAATCTTGATCAGACTCAAAATTCTGCTTTTGGGTGTCGCGGCGCTTCAGTGATGTCTGCGCACCGATTTCAAAATTCCATCGAAGCGAAGCTCATTACAATGAAGTGCTCGGCGCAAAAACTTAACTCGTAACTTTATGTTTGCCATCTAAAGCAACTGCCGACACCTTAGGCTTCGCTGCGCATCACCCGAGACAAACGACGAATTCGTATTGCACGGTTTATTTCGCCCCCGAAAATGAGAACAAGAGCAGCCAGATAGAGGAAGTAAAGCGTCGCGATAATTCCAGCGAGGCCCCCATAGTAACTTGCGTATGTTGCGAAATGTGCAAGGTAAAACGAGAAAGCAGCTGTCAGTGTGAGCCACACACCGACCGTGAAAAGCACGCCGGGATAGATCGACGAAAAGCGTGTCCGTCGAGCCGGCAAGAAAACATGCGCCAAAAACAGCGATGATACCAGAATAAGCGCCGCCGCCGGATACCGGATAAAGCCTATCGTGACAGATGCGGGATCGAAACCGGGAAACAGAATGTGCAGCCACGATCCCGCGCGCGGCGCGAGAACCAAGAGGTACCCGACCAGAACCAGCACAAGACTGGCGATCACCACCATTGACGCCATGACGGGATACAGCACGTACCATGCACGCGTCTCGCGCACGCCGTAGGCTCGGTTGAGTCCGATGCGCACACCATCCACGCCGCCAAGAGCGAACCAAATGGTCAAAAGAATACCGATGGACAAGACACCTCCGCGCTGGACGGTCATGACCTGCCGAACCTCAGATACGATGGGTTCGATAAGTGTCGACGGAACGATCGCAATCAAAAACGAAATCAGATCGTCAGCCATATTTTGACTGCCGACAAAGGCGGTGAGCGACGATGTGAAAATCAGAAAGGGGAAGACTGCCAAGAGAACCCGAAAAGCCACATTGCCTGCTAGCCCGAAGGCATCATCGCTCCAAAGTCGCAGGCCGGCTTCGCGCAAGATGCTCCAAACCGCGCGCCATCCGGTGCTTTGCAACAACCCTTCTGGGTTGTCGGTGACGATACCGTGCGTGATGACGGCATCGCGGCCCGGTTCTGTTGGCATTCGCACTGCCATTCTGTGTCTCTCGTTCTAAGTTAATCCGTGCGCCCGGTAGCAGTTCCGAGCATGTCATCAACGCTCTAGGCATCTGCATTCTATGAAGAACCTAGAATGACCTACGCGTCTTTCCACAAAGATATTTGCAAGCAATGCTCAGCAGAAACTTCTACAAAACAAGCATTTGAACGACTTGAAAGGTCACCAAGACCCAGCGCCTTTCGGATGCAATGCCCTTAGATCGCCCTCTGCTCTCTTGGCGACACGCCATAAGCCTGTCGATACAACCTGCTAAAATGGCTGGGGTTTTCAAATCCGCAGGCCATCGTCACCTCGGTCACCGATAGCTCTGTCTCTTGCAGCAACTGACGCGCACGCCCCAAACGCAAAGAAATCAGGTACTTCTTAGGCGTTGTGTTAAGGTATCGCTTAAAGAGGCGTTCCAACTGGCGATTTGACATCCCAGCGCGCTCCGCGACTTCGCCCATGGTGTCAATCCGCTCGAGATCGGCTTCCATCACTCGAATGGCACGGGACAGTTTCTCGCAACGTATTCCGAAACGGGCCTGAAAAGAGACACGCTGCTGCGCCGCTTCGGTTCGAACAGTGCTGTAAAGCATCTGATCGGAAACCATTTCGGCCAGTTCGACCCCTTGCTGCTCTCGGATCAAAGAGAGCACGAGGTCTGCCACAGCCTGCCCTCCTGCGGCGGTCAGAATGGGGCCTTCTTTCACAAACACAGCATTCGAGAGATGAACTTCTGGAAAATGCTCTCGAAAAGGCGCATGGAATTCCCAGTGGAGAGCGACCTCTCGCTGGTTTAAAAAACCAGCCTCGGCCAGCGCAAAGGCCCCGGAGCAGAACGCCGCAATTGATGCCCCCTGATGCCGAGCCCGGCGCAGCACCGCGAGAAGCGGTTTGTCGATGTGCGCGCGCAGGTCATTTCCGGTGATTAGAAAGAAATGATCAAACTGGGTCACATCGGAAGCGCTGTGATCCATCAGCATCCGGGCACCGTTCGACGATGTTGCTTCTTTGCCGTCCGCGGACATGAACGCCCACGTGTACAAGGTTTCGTCAGACATCCGGTTGGCCAGTCGCAAGGGCTCGATCGCATTCGCAAATGCGAGGTGGGTAAATTCTCCGACAAAGAAAAAAAGGACATGCCGCTGCGTTTTCATTTTTCCTCTTTACGATCCAGATCCGGTTTGACTACTAAATACATATTGTATTCAATTTGGATTCGCATCAACCAAGACCAAAAGCGGAGGCACGATGTCGGCGAAAGATCGCAAAACTGCACTGTCGGAGCACTTGAAGCAGGCAGTCCTGACCTGTGACCTTGCTCCGGGACAAGATCTGGATGAGGTCGCACTCTGCGAACAATTCCAACTGTCCCGCACCCCTGTGCGCGAGGTATTCCGCGAGTTGGATGGCGAAGGCTATCTGAACCTGCGCGAAGGGCGTGGCGTTCGCGCGGCCGAACTCTCTCACACGACACTCCGGGACTTTTTTTTGGCTGCGCCTATGGTTTACGGCGCCGTCTTGCGTTTGGCGGCTGCAAACGCTCACTCCCATCAGATCGCACGACTGAAAGTCGCTCAAGAAACCTATCGGCAGACATTGCGCTCTGGCTCAGCCACTGAGCGGACGCTGGCAAATAACACCTTCCATCTGATCACCGGTGAGATGGCTGCAAATATCTACCTTCTCCCCTCTTTCCATCGCCTCTTGATTGATCATGCGCGGATCGGGATGACCTTCTACCGACCGACAAGCAACGAGATGGCATCGAACGTGTCGGACTCTGCCGACCAGCACGACGACATGATTGCCGCAATCGAAGCGCGTGACGACCAACGCGCCGCGGCCCTTGCCGATGCCCATTGGGCGTTGTCCCGAGAACAGATCGAACGCTTTGTGATGCCAGCGGCTTTGGATGTGCCGCTGGGGTCTATGTCCACCCGAGCCTCGTGAAGGACCCGACATGACACCGATTTTCAAATTTGAGGGAATCTACACACCTCTCGTCACGCCCCTGAACCCCGATGGATCTGTCCGCTGGGACGGTCTGGCCGACGTGATCGAGGATCTGATTGCCAAAGGCGTACATGGCCTGATCACGGGCGGCTCGACTGGCGAGAACTATGCGCAGACCGTCGCTGAACGGATAGAGATTGCCAAGTTCACCAAGGACCGTATCAAAGGTCGATTGCCCCTTGTTCTGGGAACAGGGGCGATGCTCACCTCTGACAGCATTGCCTTGGCACAGGCAGCGAAGGAGATGGGCGCAGACTGTATTCTACTGGCCAGTCCGCCCTACTCGGTACCGACCGACCGCGAGAACGCACTGAACGCACTGGCGATCGACAAAGCCGCTGGTCTGCCGATCATGCTTTACAACTATCCGCACCGCACCGGCACCATGATGGGCGAGGAATTTCTGGACCGCGTGTGCCGAAGCCGGAACTTTTGCGGAATTAAGGAAAGCTCAGGCGACATCAATCGTGTTCACCTGCTGGCGCGTGATTATCCGCATATCCAACTGGGTTGCGGCATGGACGACCAAGCGCTGGAGTTCTTTGCCTGGGGCGCACCGTTCTGGGTTTGCGGGGGCTCGAACTTCCTGCCCGCGGAACATGTGGCGCTGTACAATGCCTGTGTCCTTGAAGGCGACTTTACCAGAGGCCGCCGCATCATGAGTGCGATGATGCCCCTGATGCGCGTGCTAGAGCAGGGCGGCAAGTTCATCCAAACCATCAAACATGGCGTGACACTGAACGGGATCGAAGCCAGCCGCGTTCGCGAACCGCTGACGCCTTTGAACAAGGATGACAAGCGGGAACTGGAACAGGTCGTGCGCGTGTTGCGCCGGACCATTGCTGACATTCAGGCGGGGAAATAACCGATGACTTTGCTGACCTACGATGAATACCGCGCGATTGCAGCGGACCTCGATTTCCCGGTGAATGCCTTTATCGATGGCGCCTCGCGGCCTGCCGCATCGGGCAAGACCTTTGCCACAGTGAACCCTGCCACGGGCGAAAAGCTGGCCGACGTGGCCGCTTGCGGTGCGGAGGATGTGGACTTTGCCGTCGAGAAGGCCCGCGAGGTGTTTGAGGATGGCCGTTGGTCGCGCCTGCACCCATCCGAACGCAAAGACGTCCTGATCAGACTGTGCAAGCTGATCACACGCAATGCGCGTGAACTGGCCGTGATGGAAAGCCTTGATAGCGGCAAGACCATCTATGACTGTGAAACCGTCGATGTGCCCGAAACCATCCACTGCCTGAAATGGCACGCCGAGGCTATCGACAAGATCTACGATCAGGTCGCGCCTGCCTCGGACGATCATATTGCGATGGTCGTGCGCGAACCCATCGGCGTGGTGGGGCTGGTGCTGCCGTGGAACTTCCCGCTGCTGATGCTGGCGTGGAAGATCGGTCCTGCTCTGGCGGCGGGCTGCTCGGTGATCGTGAAACCAGCCGAAGAGACCAGCCTTACTGCCCTACGGATCGCGGAACTGGCGATCGAAGCGGGCATTCCCAAAGGCGTTCTGAACGTCGTCACCGGCAGCGGCCCCGAAGTCGGCGAACCGATTGGGCGGCACATGGATATCGACATGGTGTCGTTCACCGGATCGACTGTTACCGGCAAGCGGTTCCTTGGCTATTCGGCGGAAAGCAACGCCAAAGAGGTGGTTCTGGAGATGGGGGGCAAGAACCCCGCCGTCGTATTGGACGATGCCGAAAACCTCGATCGCGTGGCGGCCCATATCGTGAACGGGGCCTTCTGGAATATGGGCGAGAACTGCTCGGCTTCGTCCCGTTTGATCGTCCACGAGGCAGTTCGCGATGAACTATTGACCCGCATCCGGCATCACATGCAGGAATGGAATGTGGGCGATCCGCTGGATCCTGAAACTCGTGTAGGAGCACTCGTGTCCGAGGCGCATTTCGCCAAGGTTTCCAGCTATCTAGAGGGGGCTGATGTGCTTGTTGGAGGCACTGCAAAGGATGGCTTTGTCGAACCCACTGTCATCGCAGTCTCTGGAAATGAAGCCAAACAGGCGCGAGAAGAGATCTTTGGCCCTGTCCTGTCGGTCATCACGGTCAGCAGTTTTGATCAGGCCATCCAGATTGCGAACGCCACCGACTATGGCCTTTGCGCGTCGATTTTCACCGCCAACACCAAGCGAGCTATTCGCGGCGCGCGACTGCTGCGGGCAGGCACTGTGACGGTGAATAGCTTTGGCGAAGGTGATATCTCGACCCCCTTTGGCGGGTGGAAGCAGTCGGGTTTTGGCGGTCGCGACAACGGCATTCATGCCCATGACCAGTACACCCAGCTCAAGACGATCTGGATTGATCTGGCGGATGACTCCGACGAAGCCGTGAGCTAGGGCCATGACGGTCTATCAGGCAAAGCGCTTTCCAGTGCACCGAGGGGTAGCGGCTTGGCGGGCAATCCTGCCCACCTCGCCGGCCTTCCCCCCCGTTGAGGGCGATCACACAGCAGACGTAGTGGTCATTGGCGCGGGTTTTGCTGGCTTGTCGTCCGCGCGGCGATTGCTTCAAATCGATCCGTCCTTGCAGGTGACAGTACTGGACGCGGGCCGCGTCGCCGAAGGTGCGGCTGGCCGGAACTCAGGCTTCATGATCGACCTGCCGCACGAGTTGACCTCGTCTGATTACGCGGGCAGCGGCGATGATCAAGCGTTGATCTCACTCAACAGGCGGGCCATTGCCTTTGCCCGCTCAGCAACCGAGGAATACGCGATCCCGCCTGCGTATTTCGATCCTGTCGGCAAGATTAACGGAGCGGTTAGCGCCAAAGCAGAGGCTCACAATCAGAGCTATGCACAGCACCTGACAACGTTGGGCGAACCCTACGAGTTGCTAGATGCGGCACAGATGCAGGCCATCACCGGCAGCGCCTACTATCACTCGGGGCTCTTTACACCGGGGACCGTGATGCTGCAGCCCGCAGGCTACATACAAGGCCTCGCGAGCGGGCTGTCCCCCCATGCGACGATCTATGAAAATAGTCCCGCCAACGAAATTCGACAGCGCGCATCTGATTGGCAGGTGGTCACACCGAAAGGGACGATAACGGCGCCGCGCGTCATCCTTGCAAACAATGGACATTTAGAGAGCTTCGGCTTTGCCAGAGGACGGCTGATGCATCTGTTTCTGTACGCATCAATGACTGCTGACTTGCCCGCTGGCGCATTGGCAGGCCAGCCGCGCTGGGGGATAACGCCCTCTGACCCGATGGGAACGACTGTCCGAAGGATCAACAAAGCCCAAGGGGGCAACCGGATCATAACGCGCACCTATGCGACCTTGCGTTCTGGGATGGAGGCCAAAGAGATTGATCTGCGCCGTGCAACAGCATTGCAACGAAAGAAATTCGATGAACGTTTTCCTGACTTGGCCGGTACAACGCCTGAATACGAGTGGGCGGGCCATCTGTGTCTGACGCTGAACGGCAGCTCGATCGTCGGCGAGCAAGATCAAGGCATCTTCGCCGCCTGCGTGCAAAACGGTTTGGGTACTGCCCGAGGTACTCTAACAGGGATCGCAGCAGCTGAAATGGCCCTAGGCCAGTGGTCTTCGATCTCGGATGCCCTGAGTCATGAAGCCCCTCCAAAGCGCCTGCCCCCGCAACCCTTCAGAGATTTGGGGGCAAATGCCTTCTTGCGGTGGAAAGAATATCAAGCCGCCAAGGAATAAGGCGGCAAGGAAAGCTCGCCCTGACGGCATCGGAACAGGCGTAGAACCGCGACGCTGCATTGGGTCGCGGGCAGCAGATTGCTTTGTGCTTGAACCCGCATCCTAGGGGACGGTTAGGTGGGACAGCGCGAGTCGTATCGCCTTCCTGGCTGAAAGGGAAACCCATGCCCCACGATCATCACGGCCACGGCCACCATCACGGCCATAGCCACGTGCATCTGGATCCGTCGAGCGGTGACCGCCGCGTGGCCATTGCCATCGCTGCAAACGGTTTGCTGACGATCGCGCAGATCATCGGGGGGATTTTTGCGGGTTCGCTCGCGCTGATTGCAGACGCCCTCCACAATTTTTCCGACATGGCAGCGCTGGTGATCGCTTTCGCCGCCCGCAAAATAGCGCGGCGTCCTGCAGACGATCGTATGACCTTTGGTTACCAACGGATCGAGACTGTTGCAGCGCTCATCAACTACACAACTTTGATCCTGGTTGGTGTCTATCTGATATACGAAGGCGGAATGCGCCTGTTTGAGCCGCCCGAGGTTCAGGGCTGGACCGTTGTGATAGTTGCAGGGCTCGCGTTAGCGGTTGATGCTCTTACCGCCGCGCTGACCTATTCGATGCAAAAAGGTAGCCAGAATATTCGTGCCCTGTTCCTGCACAATCTGTCGGATGCTTTGGCCTCTGTTGCAGTCATCGCGGGAGGCACACTCATCATCCTCTATGATATGCGCTGGGTGGATCCGGTGATCACAATTGGGATCGCCCTTTACATCCTGTATCTCGCAATAATGGAGATCAGCGGCCCAGTACGCACATTGATGCTTGGTTGCCCACCAGGGATCAAAGGTCAGGATGTGGTAGAGATGCTGCTAGGATCGCCGGGCGTTCTTGAAGTACACCATGTACATCTTTGGCAGATGGAAGAGAATTCTCCCGCTCTCGATGCGCACGTCGTCGTCGAAGAGCTGGACTGGGACCGTCTCGAAATCATTAAGGCCGAGATCAAGACAAGCGTCAAAGAGACTTTTGGAATCGGCCATACTACGCTGGAATTCGAGCGCCGTGGCGTCTGCGACAGCCATACTCCACTTTATGGCCACTAGCGCAAACGCTATTCGGAACAACAAAAGGCCACTGTATCCGGTCAGATCCAGATGTTAGTTCCACCGCACAACTCTGTCGCGAAGGCACAAGGCGTCAGTCCGTCGAAAAAGCTCCAGAACCTTTCGGCTGCGAAGCTTTTCACTCGGAATTAATCGACCGGAACTGTCCGAACCATGGATCTGACGATGTTCTTCGAAAAAACTGAGCACAAGCTTGAAAATCCGCGATGACATCGTTCGTCCTTTGAGGATCATCACAGATTCAGGTCGGCAAGTAGATTTCTTCGGGAAGCGATCAGATCAACATCGCCAGGTTAAGATTGGGCACGCAACGCGGGCAATCCCACGCCAGTGCTGTCAAAGCCGCCGTCGGATGCCACGACCTGACCGGTTACATAGCTCGCGCGGTCCGAGCAGAGGAACACGATCACCTCGGCGATTTCACGTTCTGATCCGTAGCGTTTCAGGGGAATGGCGTCGTGATAGGCGTCGATGATCTCTTGTGAGTGAACGGCCATCGCCAGTTTGGTGCGTACAGGGCCGGGGCAGACGCAGTTCGCGCGGATGCCGTATTCGCCGAGTTCTGCGGCCTGCTGTTTGGTCAGGTGGATCACTGCGGCTTTGGAGGTGCCGTAGGCCACGCGCAGGGTTGAGGCGCGAAGGCCGGAGATTGATGCGATGTTGAGCAGCGCGCCTTTGGTCTCCTTGAGTGACGGGATCGCGGCTTGAGACACGAGGAAAACGCCGTCTAGGTTTGTTTCCATCACGCGGCGCCAGCGGGCGAAATCTGTGCCTTCGATTGGACCGAAATCCGCGACACCTGCGTTGTTCACCGCCGCGTCGATGCGGCCAAAGGCCGAGCGGACGGCTGCGATCATGTCACCGACCTGTTCGGGGAGCGACACATCGTAGGCAAAGGGTTTGGCCTGATCCAATCCCTCGGCGGCCAGCGCCAGTTCTTCGCCGTCGCGGTCGATCATGGCGACCTGCCAACCCTCTTCGATAAAGAGCTTGGTCGTGGCAAGGCCGATGCCGCGGGCCGCGCCCGTGACGAGTGCAATCTTTTGCGTCATTTGGAAGTCCTATCCTGCTGATGTGCCCATCAATGTTCCCATACCGCCGTCGACCCGCAGATCGACGCCGGTGATAAATCCGGCCGCGTCCGATGCCAGAAACAGCGCGGCCTCGGCGATGTCCCAAGCGGTCCCTTGTCGTTTCAAAGGCACCTGGTTGGCGCGGGCCGCGCGCACGCTCTCCATGTCTTGGCCGGGGGCGATCATGGCGGCCACATGGGGGGTGTCGATCATGCCTGGCACGACAGTGTTGGCGCGAATGCCGCGCGGCGCGTACTCGATGGCGATACTGCGGGCAAAGCGTTGCAACGCGGCCTTGGATGCCTCGTACCCGATGTAGCGGTAGGGGCCATTGTTCATCCCCGCGAGGCTAGAGATGTAGACGATCGCGCTGCCCGCGCCCATGTGGGGCACACAGGCTTTGGTCGCGTGAAAGGCTGCGTCCAGATTGATGCTGAATACCCGCTGCCAGTCCGCAAAATCGGTGCCGTCGAGCCCGCCTTTGACGCTGGTTCCGATGTTGAAATGCAGGACGTCCAATCCACCCATCTGGGCCTTGGCCGCGCCGGCCATGGCGCTTGCTGCGGCAGGATCGGTCATGTCGCCCGCAAAGGTGTGGGCCGCGCCGCCCTCTGCCACAATCAAAGCAGCTGTTTCGGCGGCGGCAGACAGGTTGCGATCCACGCAGAGCACCTGCGCCCCTTCGCGAGCGTAAAGGACGGCGGCCGCTTTGCCATTGCCCCAACCTGCGCCGACCGAGCCTGCGCCGATAACGGCGACCCGTTTGCTTTCCATGCGTCCGGTCATTGGAACACCTTGTTTGGCAACCACATGGCGATGTCAGGATAGGCGATTGTCAGTCCCAGCAAGACCAGTTGCAACAGAACAAAGGGGATGATCCCGCGATAGATGTCGCTGATAGTCAGGTGCTGGGATGCCGCGCCGCGCAGGTAGAACAGCGCAAAGCCAAAGGGCGGGGTCAGGAACGACGTCTGCAGGTTCAAGGACACCAGAATGGCGAACCAGTAGATCATCTGGCTTTGCTCGACATGCCCGCCAAGATCCATCAATTCGACCACGGGGGCAAAGATCGGCAGCATGATCAGGGTGATCTCGATCCAGTCAAAGAAGAACCCCATGACAAAGATCATGCCCATCATCGCAAACAGCAGGCCCCAATCGCCAAAGGGCAGGGCGCGGGCCGTGTCGACGATGAAATGCTCTCCGCCCACTTTGCGGAAGATGTAAGAGAACGCAGTCGCGCCGACGAAGATAAAGAACAGCATACCCAGCTGTTTGACCGAGCCATCCATACTGTCTTTGAGCACTGCCATGCTCAGGCGACCTCGCAATAGGCCGAGCAGCAGCGCCGCGAAGACGCCAACGCCAGAAGCTTCGGTCGGGGTGGCCACGCCACCAAGGATCGATCCAAGCACGGCGATGATCATCACGAGCGGGGCCAGCACGGACTTCAAGGTTTCCAGCCAGAGGCCTTTCTTTTCGTGCGGTGCGGGGGCGGGCGCTTTGGGCGCCATATGAGGCTGCAGCCAGCTGCGGACCACGATGTAGATCACGTAAATCCCAGATAGGAGCAGGCCGGGTATTAGAGCGGCCACAAAGAGACGCCCCAAGGAAATGCTCAGCAAATCGCCCATGAACACCAGCATTACCGACGGCGGGATCAGAATGCCGAGCGTTCCGGCTGAGGCCACGGTGCCAGCAGCGAGCCCTTTGTCATAGCCGCGCTCGACCATGGTGGGGATCGCAAGCATGGCCAGCATCACAACGGACGCGCCGATGATCCCTGTTGCGGCGGCCAGAATGGTGCCCATCAGCACGACGGCCAACGCAAGACCGCCCGGAATAACCCGCATGATGCGCTGGAGCGTGACCAACAAATCCTCGGCAATACGGGTCTTCTCCATGATGATGCCCATGAAGATGAACATCGGCGCGGCCACCAGCACTGCGTTTTCAATCGTGCCAGAGAAGATGCGGTTGGGCAGCAGGGTCGCCTGTGCCATCCGCATGTCGCCCGTCAGTAGCGCGAGCAGCCCAAAGACCAGCGAGATGCCCATGAGCATGATTGCCACGGGCGCACCCGAGAACAACGCGATCACCAGTGACAGGAACATCAGTCCCGGCAGGGACGAAGACAAAATCTCGATCATACCAGCTCCTGCACCAGATCAGGGCGGCGTAGGGCCACGATCGCGCGCAGCATCACCGATAGCCCGCCGCTGATGGTCAGCAGCGCGCCAATCGGGATCGCTGATTTGATGATCCAGCGATTGGACAGGCCGACGCCGCCGGGGCTGCCTTCGCCGCGGGTAAAGCTGCGGAGGGTAAAGTCGTACCCGTACCAAACGAGTAGAGCCATAAAGGGGATCAGGAAGAGGGCGATTGCCAGAATCTCGATCCACAAACGCGTCTTGCGGCTCATGCGCTGGGAAAAGAGATCAATCCGCACATGGGCGTTTTCGATATAGGCAAAGCCGAAACACAGCACCGCAATGGCCCCGTGAATGTGCCATTCCAGTTCCTGCAGCTTGAAAGAGCCGGTCGAAAAAAAGCGCCGTCCGATCACGTCATAGAGAATGACAGCCATCAGCACCAAGAGCAGCCAGCCGCACGCCCGCGCGACCGCACGGCATGGCGCAGCAAGGCCGTCCGAGACAGCAAGCAATCGTTCCATTCCTGAAAACCTTTTGGGAAATGCGGGGCGGCAGCGGGCTGCCACCCCTCGTGCGTGTTACTTAATGTACGCGAGGTCCGCCCACTTCGCGAAACCGTCGCGGAAGTCGGACAGGCTCTGCCAAGCGCGGGCGAAATCGGCGTCGGCTGCGACTTGCTCTTCGACAACCTCGTCCCAAGCGTTGCGGAACGCGCCCATCATTTCGTCATTCCACTTGTGGACGGTCACGCCAGCCGCCTCGAGGTTCGCGAGCGGCTCCAGCTGTTTGGCCTCGCCCTGTGCAGCGGTGAACGCGACGTTGGCCGCACAGGCGGTCTGGATTGCGTAGCGCTGCTGCTCTTCCAACCCGTCCCAGACGTCCTGGTTCGCGATGAAGGTGATCAGCGAGGTCTGCTGGTGCCAGCCGGGGAAATAGTAGTGGCTGGCGTATTCATTCATGCCGACCGCCTCGTCGATCAGCGGGAAGGACACTTCGGCGGCGTCAATGGTGCCAAGGCGCAGGCCGGTCAAAGTATCCGCGACAGGCATTGATTGCGCCTCTGCCCCCAGCTTCTGCATGACCTGAGCGCCAAGTCCGAACACACGCATCTTCAGACCCTTCAGGTCGTCGGGGGTGTTGATCTCTTTGGCGAACCAGCCGGACGCTTCGGGCACCAGAATGGCGCAAAGCTCGGTGTGGATGTTGTAGGGCTCGGTGATCTCGGCCCAGATTTCCTTGCCGCCGCCCTCGTACCACCATGCGGTGTAGGCGCGGATGTCGGGGCCAAAGGGCACCGAAGTAAAGATCGCAGCCGAGGGGATGATCCCCTGCGCAAAGCCGGGGCTGTACCAGCCTGCGTCCACCGCACCGGTCGAGATCGCATCCCACATCTCGTTGCCGCCGACGATCGCGCCGGGTTCGTTGAATTCGATGCTCAGGTCGCCGCCGGTTAGCATCTCGACTTGTCTGGACAAGTTCACGCCGCTGTCCCCGAGTAGGGGCAAGGACGACGGGTAAACGCTCTGCATTACCAGAGTTTCCGCGCTGGCCGCGCTCGCCATCAGGGCCGCGACAACCGCGACCTTTCCAAAAATCTTCATAGGTATTCCTCCCTCACAATCCCTTTCTGGCGGACCTCCCAATCCGACTTCGGGGCACCGTGTCCATATTATGGATACAACTGCCTATTCAGGATAGGGATCGAATCCATCCGATGTAAATAATAAACTGAAAAAACTTGCCATGGAGCGAGTGATCGCTCAGCATGGCATGGGGAGAAGTAAATACATGTCCACAATATGGATACAAGAATGACGAAAGAGCGGGTCGAATCGGGCGGTGCGCAGAGCGTGGATCGCGCGCTGTCGCTGCTATCGCTGATTGCGCGCAATGGCGGGGACGAGGTTCCGATGACTACGCTCACCACCCTGTCGGGCCTGAGCCGCCCGACGGTGCGGCGAATGCTGCTCGCGCTCATGCGTTCGGGGTTGGTGGAGCAGAATCCGACCAGCCGGAATTACGCGCTGGGGCCGGAAAGCTACGTGATCGGATTGATGGCACAGCGCCGGTTCGATCTGCTGGATTTAGCGATGGACAGCCTCAAGGATCTGGCTGCGGAAAGCGGCGATAGCAGCTTCTTGTCCATGCGCCGGGGCCTCTATTCCGTGTGCGTTCACCGTGAAGAGGGATCCTATCCCATCCGCACGCAAGCGCTGCAGGTCGGCTACCGGCATCCGCTGGCCGTGGGGGCAGGCGCGATGGCGATGCTGGCTGCGCTTCCGAACGCAGAACAAGCGCAGGTTCGCGAAGAGATCGCTCCAATTCTGGCCAAGGATTACGAACGCTACACGCCTGAGGTGCTGGATCAGGGCATCGCCCATGCCCGCGCAAATGGGTGGGCGCTGAATCCTGGACTCTATCTGGCCAATTCGTGGGCCGTCGGTGTCGCGATCAAAGCGCCTACTGGGGATGTCCTTGGCGCGCTGACCATTGCCGCGATCGATTCCCGCATGGGCGAAGACAGACAACAAACATTGGCCGCGTTGCTGAAACGCGAGGCCGACAAGATCGAAGCCAAACTGCGCCGCAGGCTAGGCTACACGTAACACCGGTTCGAGGGGAGGAAGAACCATGGAACATCCGCAAATCGTGGGGTGGGCCCACAGCAGGTTCGGCAAAGCGCCAGAGGAAAACCTGATCGACCTGATCGCCAGCGTCGTTCCCGATGCCCTGACCCACGCAGGGGTCGAGGCCGCGCACGTCGATGGCATCTATGTCGGCGTCTACAACAACGGCTTCTCGCCACAGGCGTTTGAGGGATCTTTGGTCGGGATGGCCGTGTCGGAACTGGCCCATGTCCCCGCGATGCATCTGGAAAACGCCTGCGCGACGGGATCGGCGGCGCTCTATGCGGCGATGGATTTTATCGCGGCGGGGCGGGGCAAGATCGCACTGGTTGTCGGGGCCGAGAAGATGACCGCGACCCCGACATCGCAGGCGGGGGACATTATGCTGACGGCCTCCTACCGCGCCGAAGAGGGCGAGTCCGAGAACGGTTTTGCCGGCGTCTTTGGCCAGATCGCCAGCAGCTATTTCCAAGCGAACGGGGATCACAGTCTGGAACTGGCGATGATCTCGTCCAAGAACCATGCCCACGGGATGCTGAATCCCTATGCCCATATGCACAAGGACTTCAGCGTCGACTTCTGTAACACCGTCAGTGAAAAGAACCCGCTGGTGGCGGGCCCTCTGCGCCGCACGGATTGTTCGCTGATTTCGGACGGGGCAGCGGCTCTGGTCATCGCGCACCCCGATGTGGCGGCAGATCTGGAGCGGGCGATTGCCTTCCGCGCACGCAATCAGGTTAACGACGTGCTTGCCTTGTCGCGCCGTGATCCGACAGAGTTTGCGGGCGCACGGGGCGCTTGGCAGAAGTCGCTGGCCGAGGCTGGGGTGACGTTGGACGACCTGAGCCTCGTGGAAACCCACGACTGCTTCACCATTGCCGAACTCTTGGAATACGAGGCCATGGGCCTCGCCCCCCGTGGTCAAGGCGGTCGCGTCATCCGCGAAGGGATCACCCATCGCACCGGCAAGCTGCCAGTGAACCCGTCTGGCGGGCTGAAATCGCGGGGCCATCCGCTCGGGGCAACTGGTGTGTCACAGCACGTCATGGCCGCGATGCAGCTCGCGGGCGACGCGGGCACCATGCAGATCGACGGCGCGACTTTGGCAGGCGTTTTCAACATGGGCGGCGCGGCGGTGGCGAACTACGTCTCGATCATGGAGCGCGTGAAATGAGCGCCACACTGAACCGCGACCCCAAACTACCGTGGAGCACCCGAACCACCAACCTCGCCCACTTTCTGACCCGCAACGCCGCCCGTCTGGGGGACCGGCCCGCGATCATCTGGGGGGATATGACCATCACGTGGGCGCAGCTAGATGCCCGAGTCAGCGCCCTTGCCGCCGCGATGAAGCAGCGGTTTGGCGTACAACACGGAGATCGCATTCTGGTGCAATCCCCCAACAACAACCAGATCACCGAGATCATGCTCGCCTGCTGGCGTGTCGGCGCGGTCTGGGTGCCCTCGAACTTCCGTCAGCGCGCGGACGAAGTCGCCTATCTGGGCCAGAAGGCCGACGTGTCCCTGATGTTCTGCGAGCAAGACTTCGAAGGCCACGCCACCGCCTGCATAGAGGCCGCCCCGAAACTGGAGCAGGTCGTCTGCATCGGCACCGGGTTCGGCACCGAATATGAAGCTTTGATCGGCGACTACATGGGACAGGACGTGCCGAACGCCGATGTGGACCGCGATGATCCGTGCTGGCTGTTCTTTACCTCTGGCTCAACCGGTCGGCCCAAAGCGGTGGTCCTGACCCATGGCCAATTGGGCTTCGTGACCCTGAACCACCTGAACGACTTGATGCCCACCACCACGCCCGATGACGTCAGTCTCGTGGTTGCACCTTTGTCTCACGGCGCAGGTATGCACCAACTGGTTCAGATCGCGGCGGGCGCAGCGAGTGTTTTGGTGCCCGCAGGACGCTTTGATCCCGCAGTCGCGTGGGAGTTGGTCCAGCGCTACAAAGTGACCAACATGTTCACCGTGCCGACCATTATCAAAATGCTGACTGAGCACCCGGCGGTCGATTCCCACGACCACAGCTCGTTGCGCTACGTGATCTACGCCGGCGCCCCCATGTACCGCGAGGATCAGAAGCACGCCCTGCGCAAACTAGGACATGTGCTGGTGCAGTACTTCGGCCTTGGCGAAGTGACCGGCGCGATCACCGTGCTGCCGCGCCATGACCACCATATTGAAGATGGCCCCGACGCCCGTGTCGGCACCTGCGGTATCGAACGCACGGGTCTGCACGTCACCATCCAAGGGGATGACGGCCAAATCCTAGGCCCCCATGAGACCGGCGAAATATGCGTCGCTGGCCCCGCCGTCTGCGCGGGCTACTACATGGACGACGGCGCGAACGAGAAAGCCTTTCGCAATGGCTGGTTCCGCACCGGCGATCTGGGGCACTTGGACGAACAGCGGTACCTTTTCATCACGGGTCGTGCCTCCGACATGTACATCTCTGGCGGGTCGAACGTGTATCCACGCGAAATCGAGGAACTGCTGCTGACCCACCCCTCGGTTTCCGAAGTCGCAATCCTTGGCTGTCCGCACCGCACATGGGGCGAGGTTGGACTGGCGGTTTGTGTGCTCGAAGACGGTCATACCGTCGACGAGGCAGAGTTGAATGTACTGCTCGAAGCCAAACTGGCAAAATACAAGCTGCCGTGCCAGTACATCTGCCTGCCCGAAATGCCCAAAACCGGCTATGGCAAGATCACCAAGAAGCTGGTGCGAGAGGAACTGGAGGCCCAAGGCCTCTGGCCTGGAGAGCTCTCATGACCAGCCGCGATGTAATCAGGCATCCCGGTCCGCCAGCGTCCGAGCCTTACAGCGTCGCGCGGGGGGTCGCGCGGGAACTCAAGGTAACGCTGCCCAAAGGCACGGTTCTGATGCAAGCAGTGTCCGATGCCATGGACGCAGCAGGGTGTGACAGCGGTGTGATGGTGGTGGACGGGCTGAAAATGGGCCCGTTCGATTTCGTCATGCCGGGGCCTTCGAATGACGGCATCCACGCGGCGTGGTACAGCGCCACGCACAGCCGCTCATCCGGCCAGATCAAAGCGGGCACGGCGATCATCGGCAAGCGGGAAGGCGCGTGGTGGCTACACTGCCACGCGGTCTGGACGTCCGAGGCGGGGACCGAGGTAGGCCACCTGTTACCTGATGCTGTTCATCTGCCTGAAGACTGCGAGATCACTTTGGTAGCCTTTGAGGGCGGGGTCTTTGAAGTGTCGATGAATGAAGAGACGCTGTTCCCGATCTTCCACCCCATGGGTGGCGGGACGGGAAACGCTTTGATTGCCAAGGTGAACCCCCACGCGGATATTCATGGCTCGATCAGCGCGATGATCAAGGACGCCGGCTTCGACCGCGCAACGGTCTACGGGATCGGCAGTTTGATTGGCGCGGTGTTCGAAGAAGGCATTGCCATGGCCTCACCGATATCAGAGGTGCTGATCGAGCCCCAAGGCCAGTGGGATGGCGCGCTGCGCCTTCCGATGCGCTGCGTTGATCCGGATGGCGCGCAGTTTGCCGGAGACATCAAGCCAGACAGTTCTCCGGTCTGCGTCACCTTTGAGCTTTTGGTCGTAAAACAGCCCTAGTCCAATCCAGAAGTTTATCGTTTTCGCGCGCCCAAAACCTCGTCGGCGCGCGCAAGCGCCCTATCCAATTCAGCGAGCACGCTTTCTTCGCGAGCTGCGTTGGCATCTGGATCGTAGGTCATTCCCGTAAGAATTTTGAGATTGCCTGCAGCCCCACCCTGCCCTGCCGCACTGGTACGTGCGGCCGTCTTGCGAGCACCAGGCATAGGGCGATTTTTGATCCGATCCGCTAGAAAAGGAACCGCCCATACGCGGTAGGTTTTGCGCGCTGTGATCCGGCTGAGGACTCCCGCCTCTTCGGCCTCGTCCACCAAATTGTAGGCCGCCCGTTGCTTGAGCCCGAGCCCTTCTCGGATCATGCTCACTGTCAAGACTGGACTGTGCGTACTTAGGGTCACCACGTCTTTCAAGCGAGATTTTCCATGCTTCCCGGCCGCGTAGTCCCTTGCCCGCGACACCCAGCGATCCAATTGCGGGATCGCACCCAGAGTTCGGGATTGCTCTGCCAGCAAACCGTCTATGAGATTGCGGACACCCGCGCGTTGCATGGGTGACCAACTATGAAAGCGGCCTTGGCTCAGCGCCGTCGCGGGTAAAAATGTCCAACGCGCCAGCATTCCGCTCAAAAGACCAAGACCAAAAGGATTATCCTGCTGCACCTCACCCCAAGGCCGGGTTTCCATCTGCCTGACCGAATGTTCTGCTGCGACAAAGATCAATCGATCCGACGCCGGACTCCAGCTTTCGGTCAACTTTCGAAACTGGATCGTCGCTTTCAAAGCGGACAAGAAAGGCGTCGGGCCCTCTTTGACTATAGTTCGCAGTGACTGGATGTCCTCAGGGCCAAGCTTTGGGAACTCTTCGCCATAGGAAACGTCTCTCATTCGAACCGATGCCCGACACGCTCGCGCAACCGCGCGTTCGGGATCGTCCAACAAAGACCCCGGCGCCCGCAATACTGCTAGATTGTCTCTGGCTGCGTCGACGCCACGCGCTGTTTCAGCAGAGGTGGCCCGGTTTTCTGCAAGGCGCAGAACCAAGTCCCCCTCGTGGATATGAATGTCTTCCAAGGCAACCGTCCGCGCAGCCTCGACCAAGGCGGACTGAATACGCCACAAGCGCCCGATGTCAGGGCGGGCACTGAATATCCCCTCGATCCGACCGGCATTTGCCTCAAGGGTGACCAGGTCCATGGGTTCGAACATCACAAATGTCAGTCTCTTCCGAAGGCACTGTCATAATTATCTGCAAAACCTCGAAAAGGTAAACGTGAATAGCGGATGTACGCGCAGCGAAGACATAAGGCAGGTCGTAGATGCGCCGGATCAGGGCACCCTTACTCTTGCTCCGACTGCTTCAGACGGTAGTCTAGCTTGGCCCGACTGAGCCCCAACAGGCGTGCCGCCGCAGAGACATTCCCATCCGCGTGCGCCAAAGCTTCCGCCTCTATGCGCGAAAAAAGCCGATCCACGCCAATCCCGCTCTGAAAAAACGGAAGGAGCGTTTGCCACAGCAGACCGAAATCCAAGTCCCCTGAAGGATAGGCGTTTGCCCCCCCTGCCCCTCGCGCCGCGATGATATCGATAGCGTCAATGGTCGGCGGATTGGCAGCGCAGATCGCCGCGCGCATCAAGGTCGCCCGAAGTTCAGGTAGATTTCCGTCCCACGTGCCTGTGCAGAGCTCTTCGGCGGCATCGAGTGTCAGATGATAGGCGACGTCCTCTTCCGTTGGCCGCATCCGCACCAAATGTCCCTTGGCAAGACCAACCAAGTCCTCTTGCCGTTGCGCAAGTGGGGGCATCTCCACTGGCAGGACGGACAGGGCATAGAGGAGCTCTGAACGCAATGCGCCCTCTTTATGCAGAAGAGACAACGGCTGCGTCGACAATCCGATCACCTGAAGGTTCACCGGCCCTGCCCCGAAGGTCTTGATCATCTCAATCAACGTCAACTGCAGATCGTCGGAAAGGTGCTCAATGCTCTCGATAATCAGTGTGTGGCCCGCCGTTCCAGTCGCGGCGATGGCTTTGCGGACATCTTCCAGCAGCTCAGGCAGGCGCGCTGATGCTGCGTGGCTGCGGTGGATTTTCCCGTGGGCAAAGCGGGCGGTATGCAGCCATCCCGCAGCGATCCGGCAGCCTGAGCCTTCGGGGCCGGTGATAAGCGCGTTCAGGCGGGCGCGGGCAATCTTTTCCAACTCAGTGCGGACAGGCGCAACGACCAGTTCTTCGAAGCTGCGGGTGGATTGGATTTCCTCTCTGCGGTCGGCTTTCTTGCGGCGGGCAGGGCTTTCTGCGCGGGTCGAGAGGACCTCGTCTAGGAACATCCTAACGAAAGGGTCATTCTCGCCCCAGCCGTCCACGGTTTTGCCCACCACACGGCAGGATTTGTCGCCCATCGCGGCGCAGCTGACCTCTTTGTACAGCACAAGCTTGCGGAAAAAGACGCTGGCATAGCCCGCCGCGTATCCGGTTTGCGCCCAACAGACAGGGGCAAAGGCGCGCCCGTGGCGGCGGGAATATTCCGTGGCTTCGACCGACTGATGCCACAGGAAGTCACCCGAGAACCGGTCGTTCTTGAAGTCAAAGTCGTTGTGTAGGGTCTCGACCCGCACGGTGCCGGTCATCATATGCAGGCGCGTGCCCGCCGTGAACGCATCCCCAACGTCCAGATTGGGCCACTCTTGCCGGATGAATTCTGCGTCTTCGCGCCCGTTCCGATACCCCAATCGCATCATCAAAACCATGGCCTCGTGCTCGCCAAAACGGCGGACCAATTCGTCCTGTAAATCCGCGCCAAAGGTCGCCCGCGCCAGAACCATCCGCGCGCCGTTCAATTCGATCGCCCCGTTGGCGGGTCTAAACTCTAGCGTGTCCATCAGGTCCGCCAGCGTCGGGCGGCCTCCGCGGTGGAGCAGGCGGGCTTCGTCTTCGGGTGTTTTCATGCGGCCAGATTGCGCATTTCGTGAAACCATTTCACCAAATAAAGAAGCCGCATCGCAGCGAAATCCCCTGCTTTTAAAGGTTTGCAGCGGATTCAGAAAATTTTTCGCCATTGGTTTCACAAGGAAATATCCCGAAATACAGCGGTGCTGCGCAGCGGCGACGATTTTTTATTTTGACGGAAATAACGCCCTCCCGATCTGCTGAATGTCGCCCTTGATAGAGGGAGTTAGGGAGGAAAAATGAACGAACACCGACTGATCACAAAGCTTCCGCCAGAGCCGCACGAGGCGATGATTCACCGCTTTGGCAAGGAAGGCGCCTTTATTCCCGGCGACGACAAGAACAACCCTTGGGTGCCGTTCGGCGAACATGCCGCGATCAAGCATCTGGCCTTTGATGTGCGTCAGAATTCGGCGGCGAACATCCTGTGGGTCAAGGGTGGCGGACGCATCGGTACGCACCGTCATCGCGGCGTGGTGTCCGCCGTCACGCTCGAAGGGTCGTGGGGCTACTACGAGTATGACTGGGTCGCCCGCCCCGGTGACTTTGTCTACGAACTGCCCGGCACGGCGCACACGCTGTATTCCGACGATCCGAACGGCATGAAGGCCTTGTTCTGGCTGAACGGCGCGATCGAGTTCTTTGACGACGAGGCGAACTACGAATTCACCGCCGACGTCTTTTGGTTCATCGACCACTACGTCAGCCACTGCGAGGCGAACAACATCCCCGTCAACAAAGACATGTTCATGTGAGGCCCAAGAGCCGAGGGAGGAGAGCGCATGTCTTTGGAGACGATGTTCAACGTGACCGGCAAGTCGGTCGTGGTGACGGGGGCGGCCTATGGCCTTGGTCGGGCCTATGCCGAGATCATGGCGGAGCAGGGGGCGCAGGTCACCTTGATCGACCTGAACGAGGATCAGCTGACCAAGACCGTGGCCGAAATTTCAGAGCGGTTTGGCAGGGTTCACGGGATCGTCTGTGATGTGACCGACCGCGCTGGCATGGACGCCGCATTTGACGAGATCGCAAGCCATCAAGGCGGGATCGACGTGGTCTACGCCAATGCGGGGGTCGATGCGGGGCCGGGGTTTCTGACCCCCGAAGGCCAGCGGAACCCCGAGGGCGAGATCGACAATCTGGATGACGCTCACTGGGACAAGGTGATCGGCGTGAACCTGACCTCGATCTACTACACCATGAAACTTGGAGCGCGGCACATGAAGCGCCAAGGGCGCGGTGGGTCCATCATCGCGACCTCATCCATTGCGGCCTTCTACGTTGATGGCATCGTGGGCACCCCCTACATGCCCGCCAAGGCTGGCGTCAGCCATCTGGTCAAGCAACTGGCGATGGAGCTGGGGCGTTACAACATCCGCGTCAACGCCATCTGTCCGGGGCCGTTCATCACGAACATCGCGGGGGGCCGCATGGCCAATGTCGAGGATCGCCAAGCTTTTATCCGGTGGTCCTGTCTGGGACGCGTTGCCGAAACCGACGAGATCAAGCCGCTGGCTCTTTATCTGGCGTCACCTGCGTCGGACTACGTGACCGGCTCTCAAATGGTCATCGACGGGGGGCTGATCCTGCGCCCCGCCCAAGAAGTCGACTGAGATTTTACTGCAGTTTCGAGGCGGCTCTGCCGTCGCCCCGTGGTTTGGCGGATCGGTCAAACGGTCAGGGAGAGGCCCGCGATCCGCATTTTTTCAGGGAGGAAAGACACATGACATTAACCATCAATCCGCACACCGTGGATCGCCGCACTTTGCTCAAGGGACTGGGGGCGGTCACTGCGGCCACCATCGCCTTGCCCCACGGCGCGCGGGCGGCGGCGAAAACCATCAAGGTTGGGGTCATCAGCCCCATGACCGGCCCGCTGTCTCTGTTTGGCGATACGGACGACTACACCGCCAACAAGATCATGGATCTGGTCAAGGACGGGATCGAGATCGGCGGCGAGACTTACAATATCGAAATCCTGCTGCGGGATGCCCAATCCAACCCCAACAAAGCCGCCGAAATCGCGGGTGATCTGATCCTGAATGACGAGGTGCACATCATGCTGCCCGCCTCGACCACGGACATCAACAACCCGACCGCTGATCAGTGCGAGCTGTACGGTGTACCCTGCATTTCGTCGAACTCGCCGTGGCAGGCCTTCGTGATGCCTCGCGGTGGCGCCGAACAGCCCTTTGAATGGACCTACCACTTCTTCTGGGGCCTCGAGGATGTGCTTGGCACCTTTACCGGCATGTGGAAGTCGATCGAGACCAACGGCAAGGTCGGGATGCTGTTTCCCCGCAACGCTGATGGCGAGACGTGGGGCAGCGACGAATACGGTCTGCCCCCGGCGGTCCGCGATGCCGGGTTCGAAGCCTTTGCCCCCTCGATGTTCGAACCCCGTACCAACGACTTCTCGGCCCAGATTGCCGAGTTCAAACGCAACGAGTGCGAGATTGTCGGGGGCATCACCTATGTAGCGGACCTGAAGACCTTTATCACCCAGTGCAACCAGCAGAACTACCACCCCAAGGTCGTGACTGTGGCCGCCGCGCTGCTGTTTCCCTCGGGGATCGAGGCTATGGGCGAGCTGGGAACTGGCATGTCGTCAGAGGTCTGGTGGACCCCTGCCTTCCCCTACACTTCATCGCTGACCGGCCAGACCAGTCAGGACTTGGCTGACAACTGGGAATCCGAGACCGGCAAGCAATGGACCCAGCCGCTGGGATACGCCCACGCGCTGTGGGAGGTCATTCTCGACACCCTGAAACGCTCGGAAAACCCGCTGGATCGGATGGCGAACCGCGATGCTTTGGCGGCGACGAACCTCGATACCATCGTCGGCAACATCCGCTTTGGCGACGGCCCCCACGCCAACATCTGCAAAACGCCGATCTTTGGCGGGCAGTGGGTCAAGGGCGAGAAGTGGCCCTTCGATTTGAAAATCGTGGACGCCTCGCTCAATCCGGACGTTCTGCAGCCCGAAGCGCAGATGTTCCCGATCGCCTGGAGCTAACATCCAAATGCCTGATCGAAACATCCTAGTTGCCGAAGGGCTGACCAAGCGGTTCGGCGCCGTGACAGTCGTGGACGATGTCAGCTTTTCCGTAGCTGAAGGAGAGGTTCTGGGGATCCTTG
This sequence comes from Alphaproteobacteria bacterium, assembly GCA_030433335.1. Lineage (GTDB taxonomy): Bacteria > Pseudomonadota > Alphaproteobacteria > Rhodobacterales > Rhodobacteraceae > Donghicola. The sequence continues at coordinate 86,514 of JAUILL010000011.1, forward strand.
GCCCAAATGGGGCAGGGAAAACCACGCTGTTCAATCTGATCAGTGGCGATCTGGCTGCCAACGGAGGAGAGCTGTCGCTTGACGGCTCTCGCCTCTCGGCCGAGCCGCCGTATCGGCGGTGTCAGCGGGGGATCGGGCGCACCTATCAGGTGCCCCAACCCTTTGGCGACATGACGGCCTTTGAAAACCTGCTGGTCCCGGCAATGATGAGTGCCCAAATGCGCGAGGCGGACGCATATGCGCATTGCACCCAAGTCCTTCGCGACTGCGGGCTGATCGATCAAGCGAACAAACCCGCGGGCAGTCTGACCTTGCTCAACCGCAAACGGCTGGAGCTGGCGCGGGCGCTTGCGGGCAAACCGAAACTCTTGCTGCTCGACGAGATCGCAGGCGGCCTGACCGATGCCGAGGGGGCCGAGCTGGTCGCCCTCATCCGGCACGTTCGCGCGCAGGGCGTCACGATCATCTGGATTGAGCACGTGCTGCACGCGCTCATGGCCGTGGCCGACCGCATCATGGTGCTGAACTTTGGCGCGAAGATCGCCGAAGGCGCGCCGGATGCCGTCATGCAGAACCCAGAGGTCCAGCGCGTTTACATGGGGATCGAGGCATGAGTACTCCTATCCTGTCGACCCACGCGCTGACCGGCGGCTATGGTGATTTTCAGGCCCTGTTCGGCATCGACCTGCATCTGGACAAAGGCGAGGTCATCTCGCTGATCGGTGCCAATGGCGCAGGCAAATCCACCTTTCTGAAGTCGATCTTCGGCCTGCTCCCTGTGAACGCGGACATGGTCCGGTTCGAAGGCTCCCCCGTAGGCGGCACCCCCGCGCATCAGATGGTGGGCAAAGGTATCTCGATGGTGCCCGAAGGGCGCCGCCTCTTCACCGGCATGACGGTCGAGGAAAACATGCGCGTCGCCATCGACAACGCCCGCCTGCCCGAAGCCGAAGGCCCGTGGTCTCGCGAGCGTCTGTTCCAGCTGTTCCCGATCCTCAAGGAAAAACGCCGCCAGCCGATTGAAAACCTGTCCGGCGGGCAGCAGCAAATGGTCGCCATTTCCCGCGCGCTACTCTGCCAGCCCAAGGTCTTGCTGTGCGACGAGATCAGCCTTGGCCTTGCGCCCAAAGTGATCCGCGAAATCCACGCTGTTCTGCCGGAAATCAGCGCCGCCGGGACCTCGATCGTGCTGGTGGAGCAGGACGTGACCTTGGCCCGTGAAGCCTCGGACCGCCTGTATTGTATGCTGGAGGGGCGCATAACCCTGTCCGGCATTTCCCAAGACATTTCCCGCGAGGCCATCGCCTCGGCCTATTTCGGAGCGTGACATGCAGTGGCTTGATGCAATTATTCAAGGGGTTCTGCTGGGGGGCATGTACGCCCAATACGCCCTCGGGATGGCGCTGATGTTCGGGGTCATGCGGATCGTGAACATCGCCCATGGGGACGTGATGATCCTGCTGTCCCTGATCGTGATTTCGCTGGCGGGGGTGCTGCCCCTTGGGAATATTGGGCTGATCGTCGTGATTGTGCCGATCGCGGTGCTGCTGGGGTGGGTGCTGCAAAAATTTATCCTGAACAAAGTGGTCGGGGCGGACCCTCTGCCATCTCTGATCGCGACCTTCGGGCTGTCGATAGCCCTGCAGAACCTGATGCTAGAGGTTTGGTCAGCTGACACGCGCAGCCTGCCCAATTCGGGCATCGCCAGCGCCAGTTTCGAGATCGGCGGCATCTACATGGGTTTACTGCCGGTGCTGGTCCTGATCTGCGCGGTCGTTCTGACCGGCGGGCTGGACGCGGTGCTACGATATTCCCGCTTTGGCCGTGGCCTGCGCGCCGCCGCCGCAGACACTGAGGCGGCCGCCATGACCGGCGTCGACCCGAAACGCATCTACGCCATCGCCACCGCCATAGCGGTCGCCATTCTGGGTCTGGCCGCAGTGTTCGCAGCGCTGAGGGCCACCGTGTCCCCGTCCGACGGCTCTGCCCAACTGATCTACGCGTTCGAGGCCGTGATTATCGGCGGCATGGGATCGCTGTGGGGGGCATTCCTAGGGGCGATGGTGCTGGGGGTCGCGCAAGCTATCGGTCTGCGGATCGACCCCGGCTTGGGCATTCTGTTCGGCCACTTGGTGTTCCTCGCGGTGCTGGCAACGCGCCCCGAAGGCATCATGGCACGCAAGAAATAAAGGGCTTTTGCAATGACACAACCGTTCCAACATGCCCGTGTCGTGCGGGCCACCCCCTCTAGCCGCATCGCCATGAGCCTGTGCGTGATCGTGCTGGTGGGCCTTGTGACCATGCCGTGGTGGGCCTCTTCGGGGAATATCCGGTGGGCGATTGAACTCAGCTGCTATCTGGCGATTGCGCAGATGTGGAACCTGCTGGCGGGATATGCGGGTCTCGTTTCGGTGGGACAGCAGGCGTTCATCGGGGTGGCGGGCTATATGCTGTTCGTTCTGGCGCAGAATTTCGGAGTGAACCCGTTTGTCGCGGTGATCCTCTCGCTGATCGCGCCTGCGGTGCTGGCGGTGCCGACCTATCTGCTGCTGCGGCGTCTAGACGGCCCCTATTTCGCCATCGGCACATGGGTCGTGGCCGAGGCTGTGCGGCTGGCCACATCCAACATCGACTACCTGAACGCGGGCGCGGGGCTGACCCTGCGGGTGATGACCCAATACAGCCAGCATGAACGCGAGGTCGCCTTTGTGATCCTGTGTGCCCTGCTGCTGATCGCGACCATCGGGGGCAGCTATTGGCTGCTGCGGTCCCGCGTCGGGCTGGCTCTGACCGCCATGCGCGACAACCCCGTCGCTGCCGCCAGCCAAGGGGTCAATGTCGGCCAGTTGCGCTTCCTGATCTTTGTCGCGGCGGCGGTGGGCACAGGGTTCGCGGGCGCGATCTATTACATGGCGCAGTTGCGGATCACACCGGCGGCGGGCTTCGATCCTTTCTGGGCCTCAATGTCGATCTTTATCGTCATGGTCGGCGGCATCGGCGCAATCGAAGGGGCTATCGTCGGCGCCTTGATCTACTTCTTCGCGGATCGTCTCTTTGGTGAATTCGGCTCGGCCTACCTGATCGTCTTGGGCCTGCTGACGCTGGTCATCGCGCTCTATGCCCGTGGCGGAGTCTGGGGTCTGCTGAAGCATCTGGGAGACCATCCATGGTTCCCAGTGCAACGCAAACTGGTGCTGGAGGATAAATCATGAAAGCCGCCATTTTCGACGCCATGGGCCAGCCTTTGCGGATCGGCGAGGTCGACACCCCCGAGGCGTCCAAAGGCCAAGTCCTGCTCAAAGTTTGCCGCTGCGGGATTTGCGGATCCGATCTGCACATGACCGAAGACCCGACCTTTGGCCTGCAAGGCGGTGAAGTCATCGGTCACGAGTTCTCTGGCGAAGTGGTGGACGTGGGCGCGGGCGTTTCAGGGCTGAAGGTTGGCGATCACGTGACCGCTGCACCCCTGCGTGGGTGCGGACAATGTGACGCCTGCCTTCGCGGAGAACCCGCATGGTGCGCGAATTTCTCCTTGATCGGAGGGGGCTATGCGGAATTTGCAGCGGTCGATGCCTTCCAGTGCCGAAAACTGCCTTGGGGCATCTCGGCAGAGGACGGCGCTCTGGCCGAACCTTTGGGCGTCGCGCTGCACGGGATCATGCGGGCACGGATGCAGCCTGGTGCTCGGGTTGTGATTGTCGGCGCAGGGGCAATCGGGCTCGCCGTCGCCTTTTGGGCGCGGCGCCTTGGTGCGGCTCAGGTCGTTGTGGTCGACATGCACGACCATCAGCGGGAGCGCGCGATGGATCTCGGGGCCACGGACTTCCTGATCAGCGGCCCCGATCTGGACCGCCGCGTGACCGAGGCTTGCGGTGCCGCCCCCGAGATCGTCTTTGAATGCGTGGGTAAGCCAGGCCTGATCGACCACTGCATCGGTCTGGTCGCACCGCGGGGACGCGTTGTGGTTCTAGGTTTGTGCACCTCGCCAGACCACATGGACAGCTTCCGTGCCATTTCCAAAGAGGTCGAGATCGTCATGTCGGTGTTCTTTTCGATGCCTGAATTTGAAATGGCGATCAGGGCGCTGGATGCAGGCACCTATGCGCCTCAACACCTGATCTCGGATACCGTTTCGCTTCAGGAAATGCCTGCGGCGTTCGAGGCTCTGCGTCAGCGGACGACACAGTGTAAAGTGCTTGTTGCTCCGTAAATTCGGCGTCGGGCCGCCTTTGCAATACCTCCGCACGAAATGCGATTGCGAAGTTGCAATCAGCTCGTCTACGCTCGGCTTGAAACGAGGAGGAGTTCTCAAATGTCCGAAGAAACACTGGGCCTATCCACTCTGGCCGTGCATGCCGGGTACGAGCCTGATCCCGCCACTGGCGCGCGTCAGGTGCCGATTTATCAGTCGACGTCCTACGTGTTCAAAGACGCGGAACACGCAGCGCGCTTGTTTAACCTCGAAGAGGTCGGATACATCTATTCGCGCCTCACAAATCCGACAGTGAACGCTCTTGCAGCCCGAGTTGCAGCACTCGAGGGTGGAGCCGGGGCTGTCTGCTGCTCTTCGGGGCACGCTGCTCAGATCATGGCGCTGTTCCCGCTGATGGGCCCGGGATGCAACGTGGTGGCGTCGTCGCGTTTGTATGGCGGAACGATCACCCAGTTCAGCCAGACCATCCGACGGTTCGGATGGTCCGCGACCTTTGTGGACACCGACGATCTAGACGCGGTCAAAGCGGCTATCAACGAGAACACTCGTGCGATCTTTTGCGAAACCATCGCAAACCCCGGCGGCTATGTCACGGATCTGGACGCTATGGCCAAAATCGCGGACGAAGCGGGACTTCCTTTGATTGTCGACAACACAACCGCCACTCCGTACCTGTGCCGTCCGATTGAGCATGGGGCCACGTTGGTCGTCCATTCAGCAACCAAATATATGACCGGCAATGGCACGGTTACAGGCGGCGTTGTTGTGGATTCCGGTAAGTTCGACTGGTCGGCTTCCGACAAGTTTCCGTCTTTGGCTGCTCCAGAGCCCGCCTATCATGGTTTGAATTTCCACAGCGCTCTTGGTCCGATGGCGTTTACCTTCCACTCAATTGCGGTGGGGCTTCGCGATCTGGGGATGACGATGAACCCGCAGGGCGCACACTATACGCTTATGGGAATTGAAACGCTGTGTCTTCGCATGGAGCGCCACATCCAGAACGCCAAAGCCGTCGCTGAGTGGCTCGAAGCCGACCCACGTGTCGATGGTGTCACCTACGCGGGATTGCCGAGTTCTCCTTCCTATGAACGCGCGCAACGCATTGTCCCCAAGGGGGCAGGTGCCCTCTTCACAGTAGCTGTCAAAGGCGGCTACGACTCCTGCGTGAAGCTGGTCGATAGCCTGAAACTATTTAGCCACGTGGCCAATCTTGGGGATACGCGGAGCCTGATCATCCATCCGGCGTCCACAACACATCGCCAACTCGAAGAAGAGCAGCAGATCAAAGCAGGTGCCGCACCTAATGTGGTCCGCATCTCAATCGGGATTGAGGACTTCAAGGATATCATCTCGGATCTGGACCAAGGGCTGGCTGCTGCGACGGCCTAATTTCCGGTCATCGCTCTAAGGACATCTCAGTGCGGGCTCCATGCGGGCCCGCTTTCTTTTGTCAGCATCGCCGCTTTAGTTCATATGATCTTGCATTTTGGGCCATATGGATCATATTGAGTTCAAAGGAGTGCTGAGATGCAAGTCACTGCCAGAACCCGAGAACCATCAGATCTGAACGCGGTCGCCCTAAAGGCCTATGCGCGCATCGCCGAAGGTTGGGGCCTTAACCTGCGAGAGGCGGCCAATCTCGCCGATATGTCCGAAAGCACTTGGAAACGTGCCAAAAAACCCGACTTTGCCGGAGACTTGACCAAGGATCAGCTCCTTCGGCTCAGTGCAGTTATTGGCATCTACAAGGCGCTGGAACTCTACTTTTCGGACCCCTTGGCCAAAAGCTGGTTCACGCGCCCCAATACAGGTCCGCTGTTTGCAGGCCTGCGTCCGATCGACAGCGCGATCGAGGGTGGGCTGCCCCAAATTCTCTCGATCCGGACCTATTTGGACGCACTTCGCGGTGGCGCATGAAGCAGACAGAGATTTCCGACCGCGGACTTACGCGACTTTTGCCTGCCACCTACCACAAGCCCCCTGCCCTACGCGGGCTCGTTGATACCGAAGACGAGATGGAGCTCCTTGCCGAAATCGAAGGTCTGACAAGCGGGCGTCTGCAAGCAGAGCGCGGCCGCAATCCCCATTTGGACCCACGCGAACTGGCGTGGCAACGCCGCAGCCGAGATCTGCGGATCTATGGTGATAGCCACGTCAATGCGGCTTTTACCTATACGCGCAAAGGCGGCAACCGTTTCAATTCCGAAGATCGGGGCGCGTGGTACTGCTCTTGGGATGTGATGGTGTCGGTCAGCGAGGTCGCTTTCCACAGAACCCGCGAGCTCGGATTTACCGGCTGCTATGAGGATAGCGCGCGCTATGTAGAAATTCTGGCTGACTTCATCGGGGTATTCGATGACATAACCGACGAGCCAGATCACCCAGCTCTGCACACCGCTCCAGAGATCGGTTACCCCGAAGGACAGAGCCTGGCGCTACATTTGCGCCGCACTGGCTCTCGGGGCCTCATCTACCCGTCGGTTCGCGCACCGGCACCCGGAGGCAATTGTCTAGTGTGTTTTGAACCCAGAGCGATCCAGAATGTGCGCCCTGGCGCCTCTTGGGATCTGATCTGGGAGGGGTCGCCCGACTACACCATCAGCGCCGTAGGGTGACTGGACGGGGCACTTGGCGCAACCCAAGCCGCCCCGCCGTCTTCATTGGCTTACGACGTTCCCATCACGCCATTGATCACAATAAAAATTCCCGCCGACAGCAGAGCCGCCGCAGGCACAGTGATCAACCAAGCCGCAATGATCGTCATAAAGTGCGAGCGGCGCACCAGTTTGCGACGCACGCGCTCTTCAGCTGCCAAGCCATCATTCCCGGGAATGGTCGCTTTGGCTGCTCTCATGCGCCGCGCGGTGTCCCACTCTCGGAAGAAGCCAACGCCAAACACCCCGCCCACAGCGATGTGGGTCGAGCTTACGGGCAAGCCGAGCCAACTGGCGACGATCACAGTGATGGCCGCCGACAGAGCCACACAGTAGGCGCGCATCGGATTCAGCTTGGTAATCTGATTGCCCACCATCCGGATCAGCTTGGGACCGAACAGAAAAAGACCAAACGAAATTCCCAGTGCCCCGATGATCATAACCCAAGTCGGAATACCAAAAGCATGGGTGAAATCACCGGTGGTCGACGCTTGCACGATAGCAGCAAGGGGACCGACCGCATTCGCGACGTCATTTGCTCCGTGGGCAAAACTAAGGAGCGCGGCCGACACGATCAGCGGAATCCCGAACAGCACTTTCAGTGATTTGTTGCGGTTTTCCAGACCTTCCGACTGGCGTTTAACAACAGGGATCATAACCAGCCAGATCAGAATCCCTGCGACCAAACCAATCAACAGCGCATCGGTGAGCTCGATTTTGATGAGCTTCTTTACACCTTTGACCGAGAGATATGTGGCAAACGCACCGCCCATGATGCCCACAAGTACTGGAACCCAACGACGCGCAGCAGCAATCTTGTCGTCTTTGTAGATGATGTTCGACTTGATGAACCACAGGAAGCCAGCCGCAATCATACCGCCGAGCAAAGGAGAGATCACCCAGCTGGCAGCGATTGCGCCCATTTTGCCCCAACTCACAGCAGCAAAACCGGCGGCAGCGATCCCTGCTCCCATGACGCCGCCCACAACAGAGTGGGTGGTCGAAACTGGTGCACCGATCCATGTCGCAAGGTTCACCCACAGCGCCGAAGCCAGCAGAGCAGCCATCATAGCCGTAATGAAGGCACCCGATGTGCCCATGCTTTCAGGTGCGATAATCCCTTTCGCGATGGTCGAGACCACATCCCCACCGGCGATCAAGGCGCCAGCGCTCTCAAAGACAACGGCGATGGCAATCGCTCCGCCCATGGTCAAAGCATTCGCACCGACCGCTGGACCCATGTTGTTTGCGACGTCGTTTGCACCGATGTTCAAGGCCATGTATGCGCCAAACGCGGCCGCGATGACGACGACCAATGTGTTGTTCGCATGACCAAAGATCAAAGCCGCCAAGATCGCGGCAAACACCACGAATAGAAGTCCGATCCCAAGACCGATCATAGGTCGGCTTACATATGCAGTGGCCTGTTCCAACGTGGATAGGCGCCCGAGGTCCCGATCGAGTGTCTCGAGATGGCTCGGATCAATATTGTCGTTCGACATAGTTCCCTCCTGACATTGGGAGGGGCGCTATTGCAATTGTAACAGTTTTACAACGTTTTTATGACAGTCAGGCTCGACTTCAAAACTGCCTGAAAATCGCCTGTAGGCCAGGCTCTGCCACCATCTTTGCTGCCTCGCGGGGATTAACCCAGCGGCGTTGTCTTTGATCTGCCTCGGGAAATTCATCCTCCAGCTTTTCAACTTCGACAGCGTAGACCAATACGTTCACCCGGACTGGGAGCCCGCTGCCTTTGATTTTGCGATAGAGAAAATCCCCGATTGGCGCATCGGGCGTTGCTACAGGGCGCACGCCAGCCTCTTCCCATGCCTCGACAACAGCAGCACTTGCAGCATCCAAACCACGCATAGTCCAGCCCTTGGGAATGACCCAGCGGCCTGTCCCGCGGCTGGTGATCAGCAGAACCTGTTTTTCGCCTTTTTCGATCCTGTAGCACAGCGCCGCAACTTGCAGAGCGTCGGGCCGCTGAACCAAGGGGCGAACGTAATTTTCAACAAAGCCGCCAAACGTATGCTTCAAGTGTGATCCTCTGGTAGTTGCGCTGACGGACCATCCTAGCCCCCGTATTCCAATAAGCAAGCTGCCCTGCCCACCAAACAATCTTAGACACCAAATTTATCGCACACTTTCGCGCCAAGTGATTAACAAATGGACAAATCACGCCAGACATCCGCCTTTGGCCTGATCTTGATCATATGCTGCAGATGATTGAGGGTAGGGAATTAAGCGCAAACACCAGCAGAGCGGAGCAAGCAGTATGGGTATCTTCGCGGATCTGGAGCTGTCTCTACCGATCATACAGGCTCCGATGGCCGGTGTTGCGACCCCCGAGCTGGCAGCAGCCGTCAGCAACGCAGGCGCGCTTGGGTCAATCGGTGTCGGCGCAACCGATGCAAAGGGCGCGAGCCAGATGATCTCGTCCCTACGAGGCCTAACGAGCGCCGCTTTCAACGTGAACCTGTTTGTGCACAAGGACCCAGAGCCGGACCCCTTGGCAGCGCGCACGTGGTGCGCGGCTATGTCCACAGAGTTCCAGAAGTTTGGCGCTGTCCCACCGTCAGAATTGCAAATTATTTACCGCAGTTTTGCGGCGGACGACGCTATGATGCGGGTTCTGCTGGACCACACACCTCCGGTCGTCAGCTTTCATTTTGGATTGCCTGAAGAGAACCGGATCAGAGCCTTGAAAGAGACTGGCGCGATACTGTTCGCCACGGCTACAAATCTTGCCGAAGCACAAGCGGCCGAACGGGCTGGCATGGATGCAGTCGTGGCTCAGGGCTTTGAAGCCGGAGGGCACAGAGGCCTCTTTGATCCTTCCCAACCGGATGAGCGGCTCAGCACCGAAACTCTAACACGACTGCTTGTGGCCCAGATCACGTGTCCTGTGATTGCGGCGGGCGGCCTCATGGATGGTGCAGATATCCGAAACGCTCTGAGTTGGGGCGCTGTGGCAGTGCAACTCGGGACGGCGTTTGTGGGCTGTCAGGAAAGCGCAGCAGACGTCGGATATTACAGCGCCCTAACCCAAGCTGCCGAGCGCGGTACGGTCATGACGGATGCGCTGTCCGGACGTCCGGCGCGGTGTCTCGTCAATCATTTCACAACTTGGGCTGCCAAGCAAACTGCGCCGGTTCCGCCCTATCCGATTGCCTACGACGCGGCCAAATCTCTACACGCCGCGGCAAAAGCAAAAGACGAATTCGGCTTTGGTGCTCAATGGGCGGGAACGGGCGCAAGTCGCGCAAGATTTATGCCTACTGCAGAGCTTGTCGCGACCTTGGCCCAGGAATTTAACGCCTCTGGCGCAACACTGGCTAAGTCATCTTCCGGCGCAACCGAATAGCCAGCCCGAGAACCAAAAATGAAATCCCACAGCACACCGTGTAAGTTCCGACCATCGCAAATTTGACCTGCTGCGCACCATCGATGCCGCTTGAGCCGAAATCGGGCCAGTGGCGGAAAACCAGTGGGATCGCACTGGCTCCCAAGATAAATCCGGCATTTCGGCTGAGACTCAGAACACCCGAGGTCACGCCTCGATCCTCCTCTAAGGCAGTCTTTAGGCCAGTGGCATTCACGGACGCCAATAGAACCTGATAGCTCGGCGCAAGGATGAGAAAGGCCATCACGAACCCCGCCATTCCCAAGATATATGGCAACGCAGCCATCGCGGCGTTCGCCAAGACCATACCCATCGCGCCAATCGTCATAGCTTGGCCTCCGCCAACCTTGTCCACGAGCCGCCCTGCCGGAAGTCCGCTTAAGACAGAAGCCACCGGGCCAACCGACATCACAAGCCCCATCTCGGGAACGTCCAGTCCCAGCCCCTCAAGTAGGTAAAAGGGACCTACAACCAGAAGGCCCATCATGATGAGGGCGATGGCTGCGTTCATTGCGAGGCACAACCTTAGCCTGACCGAGCGGAGAAGATGGAGCGGGAGGATCGGTGACCGGCTGTGTCTTTCGACCCAGATAAAGGCCGCAAAACTAAGCAAGACAAAAAACAGGAGCGGCAACAGGCCCTCGCCGGCTCCGTCTGCACTCTGGGTCACAAGCAGCGAAAGCGCAACAAGTGCAATAGCCAACGCGACTGAGCCGACAAGATCGACCCCTGCCCTAGTGCGCTGTTTTTGCTTTGATAGAGAGATCAGACAAATCCCAAGCGCGACCAAAGCGAAGGAAAGCTGAAATAGAAAAACCATCCGCCACCCGAGGGTGGCCAAAATCACTGCCGAAAGAGCGGGTCCAGAGGCAGTACCAATGGCCGACATCGAGCCCATAAGACCCACCCATCGCCCGATCTGGCCCGAAGGCACCAGATTTCGCAGCACGGCCAAGGGCACAACCATCATGGCAGCAGCCCCCATGCCTTGACACAATCGTCCGAGAAGCAATGCCAAAAACCCCGGTGCACTCGCTGCGAGAAAAGCGCCAATCGAATAAAGGCATAAGCCGGCAGCCAATACATCCCGATGGCCAAGCAGATCGCCTAGCCGCCCCATCGGAACAACCAGCGCAGCCGTCGCAACGATATAGATTGACACTGCCAACGTGACGTCGAGGCCAATCGATGCAAATGCCTCAGAGAGTGCAGGCAATGTGACTGCGACTGTGCTGGTTCCAAAGGAAGCCAGCACCACTGAAAGTCCAGCACCAAAGAGCGGCAAGATACGGACCTTGCGACACTCGTCCGAAAAGAAGTCGGTCATAAAAATGCTCCGTTGCAATGAAAGAACGGGAAGCCTACGACTTGAACCTAACTTCAAGTCAACCGGGATCTTCTATGAGCCGATTTCTAGACATAGCAGAAGTTTCTGAGCGCTCTGGGATCAGCACCTCCGCTCTGCGCTACTACGAGAAACGCAAACTGATCGAGGCGATCGGACGCAATGGGCTCCGACGGCAGTACGAGGCTTCAGTTCTTCAAGAAATCGCGCTGATCACTCTGGCAAAATCTGCAGGTTTTACTCTGGACGAAATTTCAGGTGTCCTGGGGCGGTCCGAAATTCCTGTTTTGCCCAGAGAAGCCTTGCTCGAAAGAGCCGACAAGTTGGAATATCAAGCCAAGCGCCTAGGGCATCTTGCAGACATGTTGCGCCACACAGCGCACTGCTCATACGACGATCATTTTGAATGTCCGCGTTTTCAGAAACTCTTAAAAATCGCAACGCGTGTGGCTAAAGCCAAAGCCTAACGGGTTTTGTGGAGTGGTCCGCCGCGCCAGCCACATCGGTCGAAAAGAGTCCAAATAAAACCAGTCCCGGTTACCTCGGTTCAAACGTGTGCTCTCTCCCAGAACCCATCAAACTGGGACAAAATCACTGAAATTCGCCATATAATTGCACCGCAAGAGCGCATTTGCACCCCCGCGTGCTGCTTGCTCCGCCGTTGGCTTTGCATTCAAGGCCTCTGCGTCCTTCAATGAAAAAGCCGCTTGGCAGATGTTTTCATAGCGCGGGAGTTTCCGATGAACCAGATAGCTACAGGGGATAAGGGGATGTCCCTGACCACAAAAGTCCTGATTGGCATGGGGGCCGGATTTGTTCTCGGGGTGATCCTGAACGCGCTGCAAATCGGATGGATCAACACGCATTTCGTCAGCGGCTTCCTTGGGATGATCGGACGGATGTTTGTGAATGCGCTGTCGATGCTGGTGGTGCCGCTGGTTTTCTTCTCGCTGATCTGCGGGGTCGCAGGGATCGGCGATATCCGCATTCTGGGGCGTGTGGGGGGCAAATCCTTTGCGCTCTATCTGATGACAACCGCGACGGCGATTGCCGTGGCGATCATCATGGCGCTGGTTGTCGGACCCGGAAATGGCTTTGTGATGGACGGGATCGACACCGCTGGCGTCACAGGAAAAGAGGCGCCTTCGGTCTGGGAAACCTTTGCCGCCATCGTGCCGCGCAACCCCGTGGCCGCCTTCGCGGGCGGCGAGATGCTGCAGATCATCTTCTACACAATCATCTTGGGCGTCGCCGCACTGATGTTGGGGGAGCGCTCTAAACCCTTTGTCGAAGCTTGCGAGTACATGAACGAGCTGATGATGAAGGTCGTGCAGATCGTCATGGCGTTTGCCCCGATCGGCGTGTTCTGCCTGATTTGTAAGACGTTCACCGAGCAAGGCATCGGTCTGTTCATTCCGGTGCTGACCTATGTATTGGTTCTGGTCGCGGCGCTGCTCTTGCACCTCTTTGGAACATTGATGCTGTTCCTCAAGGTCTTCTCGGGTTTGAACCCGATCATCTTCCTGAAAAAGATCCGCCCCGCACAGATCTTTGCCTTCTCGACCGCATCTTCGAACGCGACGATCCCCGTCACCCTTCGTTGCGTGACCGAGCGAATGGGCGTGAACAATTCGGTGGCGTCCTTTACCGTACCCTTTGGCGCGACGATCAACATGGATGGCACTGCGATCATGCAGGGCGTAGCGACCGTCTTCCTCGCGAATGTCTACGGCATTGATCTTGGCGTCGGAGGCTACCTCACCGTGATCGCCATGGCCGTTCTGGCATCTATCGGGACCGCGGGCGTCCCCGGTGTCGGCCTAGTGATGCTGACAATGGTCCTCAGCCAAGTCGGCCTGCCGCTCGAAGGCATCGCGCTGATCCTCGGCGTCGACCGACTGATGGACATGATCCGCACGGCGGTCAACATCTCGGGGGATGCTGTAGTGACCGCAATCGTTGCGAAAACGGAAGGCAAGCTCGACATGGATGCCTATATAGACCCCGCGACGGGAGAGCGTGTGGATGACAATCTAGAGATCGATCCCGCCGTCGAGGCCGAGCTGGCTGAACTGGCCAAACCCCATTGACCTATCTCCCGAGCGAAAAGGGGGCAGTACGGACCTACCTGCACTGCCCCCTTTTGATCTACTCGCGGCCCGAAGCGATCAGAGGAACTGTCCGTTGTCCACCTGAATGACCTGACCAGTGACCGCGCGTCCCATGTCCGACGCCAGGTATAGCGCCGCGTAGGCTTGGTCGATCGGCTGCGTCGATGGAACTGTAGTGTTGGTGTACTTTTCCGAGAATCCCAGCATTTCACCGCCGCCTTCTTGCTCTCCAGCGGCCCAAGCGCGGGCGGCGTCTGTGTCCGTCACCCCAGGGGCAATCGCATTACAACGGATGCGGGTGCCCGACAGACGGATGGCGATGTTCAAGGTCATCGTGTTTATGCCGCCTTTGGTCGTCGTGTAGGCGACACCGCAAATCGGCTTGGTCCCGTTGACCGAACTCACATTGATGATCCGGCCTTCGTTACGGGGCATCATATGGTTGATCGCTTCACGACAATAGCGAAACGGACCCGCGAGGTTGATCTGCATGATCTGGTCAAAGTGCTCGTTCGTGGTCTTTTCGACAGCAAACATCTCGCCAACACCGGCGTTATTCACCATAATGTCGACCTGACCAAAGGCCTCGATGGCTTCTTTGAAGACGCGCGGTGGCGCGTCTGGATCGGCACTGTCGGCCACCACACCAATGGCGTTCCCGCCCTTTTCCTTGATCGCAGTGACGGCGGCGGCCAGCCCGTCTTTGCCGCGCGCGGTCAGGACGACATTCGCGCCCTCTTCTGCAAACAGCTCTGCGATCGCATAGCCAATCCCCTTGCTCGCGCCGGTCACAATGGCAGTCTGGCCCGATAAAAGCGGTTTCATTTCCTTAATCCTTCCTCTTTCAAATTAGCGGCACGGCAACGAGGCGCGTGTCATCAAGAGGAAGTAAGCCCCCGGAATTCAGGATATTAGGCGCGCTTTGACCAAGGCGCTCATGAGCAAAGCTCATGGAACAGATTGGCCAAGATGCGTTACAGGGGTGGAACCTCCCAGAACTCTCCCGCCTCAAGTGCGCGGAACCGACTTGGTGCAATGTTGTGTTTTGCCAAAGCCTCTTTCAGAGCAAATTTGGGGTCGTCCCTGCCTTCGTTTGTCAGCTGGATCGTGCCCCAATGGTGGCCTATCGCGTAGTTGGCATTGGACAACAGGAAGCCTTCAACCGCCTCTTCGGGATTTTGATGCTGATCGGCCATGAACCAGCGCGGATCATAAGCACCGATCGGCAAAAGCGCGATCCGGATCGGGCCGAATTGACGATGCAGATCATTGTAGGGGCGCCCCTTGTCAAAGCCCGTGTCGCCGATAAAGACCACTGAGCCACCGCCACCGGTCAGAACAAACGTTCCCCACAGCGCCATCGAGCGGTCGCCCATCCCTCGCGCGCCCCAATGGTGACAGGGGGTGCAGTGCACCCCGAGTTGTCCGAACGTGGTGGACTGTCCCCAATCCAGAACTTCGCTCCGCAACCCTGTATCCGCGATAATCGTGTCATTGCCCAAAGGCGTGATCACCAGCGGGTCATGTTCTGCCTTTAGCCGCGTCAGCGTGGCTAAGTCCATGTGGTCATAGTGGCAATGACTCAGCAGAACCAAGTCAATGGGCGGCAGATCCTCAAAAGAGATGCCGGGGACCGTTACGCGCTTTGGCCCTGCAAAAGACACCGGCGACGCGCGGTCGGACCAAACCGGGTCCGTTAGAATGTTCAAACCCTGCATCTGGATCAACATGGTCGCGTGGCCCACCATGGTGATTGTTAGATCTTCGACCCGCCGAGCAGGACGCACCGTGACGACGGGTACTTCGCTCGGCCATTCTGCAGGCGCATCGCCCATGCGCCACTTCAACAGGTCTCGAAATCCTTTGGGAGGGCTGCCATCGGGATTGAAGAATCTGACCCCATCAAAGTGACCGGTAACCGGACCTTCGTAATAGCGGTTTTTGCCCATGCGCACTGCAGCCGCCGTGGTGCCGCCGACAACAGACACCCCAAACACCGCCGCAACAGATTGAAGAAGAGTACGCCTGTTCATTTCGAACTCCTTGTTGCGATGCCGGCTCTATGCGTCTGCAGCGCGCGATCACGCTGGCCATACTGCAAAGCCCACATATAGGCGCTTTGTCCGCAAATAACGCGCCTTGGAGCTAGGGTCAGGACGCATTGATTTCCGTTGTGCTGCGTGATTCACGGCTCGGAAAACGGAGCGGTGACATGAGTGATCTATACTGGTTAAGCGATACGCAGATGGCCAAGCTTGAACCTTTTTTC
>JAUILL010000094.1 GCA_030433335.1 Alphaproteobacteria bacterium
GAGATCGGTGCAAAGGGAAACTCTGGCAGGCATCGGAAACTCCTTTGCCGCCATGGAATCAGATCGCCGGCGCACCGAGAACCCCAGAAATCCAAAATGAGTCAGACGCCAGCGCCTTTGGTATCAGACACCGCTTACAACTGACTGAGCTGGAAGCGGCGCTGCTTGATCTCACACGCCAGTGCCCGAAACGGGCGCGTGCCTTTGACATTCTCTGCTCAATCCCGGGGCTGGGCCCGGTCACTGCGGTCGCGATCCTTGTCGAGTGTCCGGAAATCGGCACCCTGACACGCAAGCAGATCGCCAGTCTCGCAGGCCTGGCACCAATGACCCGACAATCTGGCCAGTGGCGTGGCACCGCATTCATCCAGGGCGGACGTAAATTCCTGCGCGATGCGCTGTACATGCCCGCGCTCGTCGCCGCCCGATATAACCCGGATCTGCGACAGAGATACCAGACCATGATCCAAGCCGGAAAGCCTGCGAAAGTCGCCCTGACAGCGCTCATGCGAAAGATGATCGAACTGGCAAACGCACTCGTCCAGCAAAACCGCAAATGGACACCGAAAACAGCTTGATCAAGACGGATACTCTAAAGGCCCCAGCAGCGTTTCACGGCTCGCCGCGCTGCTGGGCCCATTTCTTGCAAAATCCAAGGAACGCCATCTCTGGATTGCGAGGTGTGCTGCTCGCCCAGGCACGCCATTCGGCTTCGATCACATGCACATCCCAGCCCGGCGCAGCCGCGCGAGCCATGTCATAGACATCCGGATCAAGCGGCGGGATGTCGACCGCCTCGGAGCGGTCCTCACCCACGGTACCTCGTGAGCGTGCAATAAGCTGGTCTTTCTCATCATCGATGCGAATCTGGTAATCAGGCATGTGGTTGTATTCGGCATCTTCCTTGGCGATGGTCGCCACGAGGCGGCGGAATTCGCGCAGGGTGGAGCCGGAGCCGCATTTCTTCTGCAGCACCTCCATCGAGACGCGCCATTCTTTCTGGCGGCCGCAATGCTTGCGCGCGAGTTCGTATATGCGCCGTTCGAGCGGTTTGCGTAGACGGAAATATTCGCGGCTGAGCGTCAACACCTCCTGCGCGCGGATGGCGTTGAAGACCCAGTCGGAGAGTTTGACTTCGACCTCCTGCATACGTCCGTCGCGGGTTTCACGCACGATCTTGGCCCGCTCGATCAGGCCAAAAGTCTCGAAGATTTCTTTGCCACCCGTTGTGATGTTGGTCGAGATCCGCGTACCGGCCAGTCGCTCCATCGCAGCCTTCAGTAGGTTGTAGCCGCGCCCGGTGGTCATCCGGTTGGTGGCCTTGAGCAGGTCGGCAGCCTGAAAGCGGATCACTTGCTGCGGTTCCTTGCCTTGGTTCATGCCCTTGATCAGCGAGGAGATGCAGTAGATCAACACGTCGCGGTCATGCACCGTAGCCAGCCCGTCGACCGAGGGTTTGATGTCGATGGTGACACCGTTGTGCTCATAGCGCCTTGGCCTGGTATCGGGTTTTGTCGAGAGCGAGAAGATTGGATGTTCCATTGACCCCATGTCGCCCTTGGGCGCGGCATCGAGAATGTCACAGACAAAGAAGTCCCCTTGTGGATGGCGATCCGGCAGCAGCGGATAAGCGGTTGTCGTCGATGTCATGACGCACACTCCTCTACGACACTTCACACACGGGAGACCGTACAACGACATTTCACACACGCCAAGGGGAAAACGACACTTCACACACATATCTTACGACATTTCACACACGGCCCCGCCGAAAAGACGAGTCTCCTCAAGGGGTTATTGGCAGGGTTTCAGGAGGTTCAGGAACGTGATTCGAGAATCACCACTCTACACACGGTGAATCACCACTTTACACACGCAGAATCACCACTTTGCACACGGGGGGTGTAGGGAACTGTCTGAAACTGAACAGAAAAAGAGGCATCCAAGAGAGCGTAACACGAGTCTAACACTTATTAACACCTCAAAGGGGAATGTCCCGGTCGATGTTGAACTTCCCGGAGTGAAGGGTGGCGTTGCTCTCCCTGAGCCGTAGGCTCGGGGTGTCTAATCCAAACGGAGAGAGCAACACCATGAAGAGATCTATCACGTCCCCGCTGGCGCTGGCCAGCACGGCCGAACTGACGAGTGCAGTGGAGGAGGCGCGCGACGAGGTCGGAGCGAGCTTCGAGATGGGATGGTTGCCGCCCTCCCCAGACGGCATCGCAATGTGCCAAGATGGTGGTGTTGAAAGCCACGAAGCGAGGAGGACGGCGAGATGAAGGATACAATGATAGGGGTGGATCTGGCAAAGCGTGTTTTCCAGCTCCATGGGGCGACGATGGCGGGTGAGGTTAAGTTCCGCAAGAAGCTGTCACGGGATCAGTTCCGGGCCTTTATGGCTGCGCAGCCCGCCGCTTTGATTGTGTTCGAGGCCTGCGGGAGCGCAAGCTATTGGGCGCGGGAGATGGAAGCGCTTGGTCACGACGTCCGGTTGATCGCGCCTCAGTATGTCCGGCCGTTCGTAAAGCGGCAGAAAAATGATGCGGCTGACGCCGAGGCGATCGTGATCGCGGCGCGCCAGCCCGAGATGCGGTTCGTCGCGCCCAAGACGGCGGAGCAGCAAGCTAAGGCGGTTGTGTTCCGGGGACGTGAGCGGCTCGTCCATCAGCGCACGGAGTTGGTGAACGCGTTGCGTGCCGTCCTCTACGAATACGGACACGTGTTCCCCGTCGGGTTCAGCCACCTCAAGCGCATCGCGGTTGTGGTGGAAGATCCCGACTGCAACCTGCCCGCCCTTGTTATCGCGGAGTGCCAGGATCTGCTGGCGCAGATCGCTGAGAAAACAGAAAGGATCGAGGCAAAGACCAAGACCCTGAAGGTGCTTGCAGAGGTGGTCCTGGTTTTTCGACCAGTTTTATGCCGCGCAGCGCTCTGGCATGGGTTTCATATCACGCGGCAAGTTTCATGTTTGCTTTGCGATTAGCATAAACCTCGTCTGGGGTCATCAGACCG
>JAUILL010000057.1 GCA_030433335.1 Alphaproteobacteria bacterium
TGCCCCGTCAGAACTTCAACCTGCCGTAACTTCGTGACAATTTCCTCGGGCTTTGGTCGCTTGTTTGCCATGTGTTTCCTCCGTTTGCCTAAACATAGCGGAGGACCACTTCACTGGGGGAAGACCAAAATTATGCCAGATCCTGTCCAAGAGATCGGGAGTAGCTTAGGCAGTGGCAGACCGGTTCAGTGGGAGAGAAACAGACACATGAGAAACTTGTTCGTCGCGCTTCGAGTAGGATGATTGGCGAAATACTGCTGATCCGTCTTTTAGCGTCGCTTTCAAAGCTACGGAGCTAGAACATGCATCTGGAAAGCCGCGGTGTTGCTCAAAAAGAAAAAGCGACTGCGCAATTTGGAGAAGTTCACGTAGCGAGCGATCATTGCACTCCGGTTCACGCTCGTCACATTGCATTTGGACTTTGATACGGAAGATCGTATCGCATTGGACGCTCTAAAAAACATCCCAACTCGCAAAAATCTTAGGATCCAAATATTCGTGCAATGCGCGGTTAAAATCTTAATAAGAAAGAGAAACTCTTGATTTTCGGCGGATCAGCAGTGTGAGGCGCACTGCTCGGGCACAATAGTTTCCGGAATCGAAACAAAGCGCTACCATCGCGTTGTTCGTTCCAAAAAGAGTCGCCGACAAAGACCTGAGTGATCGAACGATTTGGGTCAATTTTCGATTGTTAGTATCATGTTTGAACAGAAGTTTTTCGGAGGGCGAGAGTCTGCCGTTGCCTCTTATTGTCGAAGTTTTCCGGCTGTTTTCGAGCGCTCTCAAGGTGCCGAGATTTGGGACGAGGGGGGGCGCCGCTACTTGGACTTCCTATCCGGTGCGGGAGCGTTGAACTACGGTCACAACAACGCCGATCTAAAGGAAGCTTTACTTGGATACATCGCGGGTGACGGCCCTGCGATGAGCTTGGATCTACGGACCTCGGCGAAGGCCGCGTTCATACGGGTCTTTAGCGAAAACATCCTGCAGCCGCGGAACTTGGACTATTCCATCCAGTTCACGGGCCCCACCGGCGCGAACGCAGTTGAGGCAGCGCTGAAACTCGCTCGTAAAGCAACGGGCCGTCAGACCGTTGCGACCTTTACTAATGGGTTTCACGGCATGAGCCTTGGTGCGTTGAGCGTGACGGGAAATTCCCATCACCGAGGAGGCGCGGGCACGTTCCTGAGTGGCGCAGCGCGACTCCCGTTTGAGGGGTATCTTGGGGACGGTTTCGACACTCTAGCCTATTTCGAGAAACTTCTTACAGACCCGTCCTCTGGGTTCGACTGCCCTGCAGCTGTGATCCTCGAATGCGTTCAAGGCGAGGGCGGTTTGAATGTCGCGAGCAATGATTGGTTGCAGCGCCTCCAGAGCATCTGTCGCGCTCACGGCATCCTGATAATCGTGGATGACATTCAGGCAGGATGCGGCCGGACAGGGACGTTCTTTTCTTTTGAGGAGTCCGGAATCTTTCCGGATATCGTGACGCTGTCCAAATCCCTCTCGGGGTATGGTCTTCCGTTCTCGATCGTCCTGATGCGCCCCGAGATTGATTGCTGGACGCCGGGAGAGCACAACGGCACCTTCCGGGGCAACAATCATGCGTTTGTCACAGCGACGGCGGCCATCGAACTGTTTTGGAAGTCGGATGATTTCTCTCTGGCCGTCCAAGCCTTGGCGGCCCGCGTCACCGAGCATCTGGACGCCATCTCAGCGGCACATCCCTCTATGGTGCTTTGCCGAAAAGGACGGGGCATGATGCAGGGGATCGCGTGCCGATCTCCTGAAGACGCGGCGCAGATCACCCGCTTTGCCTATGAGGATGGCTTGATCATCGAGCGGGCCGGGCCACAGGACGAGGTTATTAAGGTATTTGCGCCGCTCACCATCTCGGAGTCTTTGTTGGACGAAGGGATGGGCATTCTGAGCGGTGCGTTTGACCGCTGCGCCAAAATGAAGGCGTGCGGCGCAGCATAGTTTTTTACCAGTTTTTTTTGTTCAGGACATCCCGCCATGGTTAGCCAGATGCTCTCGCCGCCCGTTTCGGGCGAACTTTCGACATGTGTTTTAAGATCAGGATTTGATGATTGCCCCAGATGGCGGCCCGGGGAGAGGCTTCACGATCTCTTCGAGGCGCAGGTTGATCGGTCGCCGGATGCTGTAGCTGTCGAGACTGATACCGAGGTGATCACGTTCTGTGACCTCGACGCACGCGCAAACCGCTTGGCGCATTATATGCTCGCATCGGGTTGCGGGGCGGGTGACGTGGTTGCGTTGCTCTTTGACCGATCCGCAGAGAGCTACGTTGCTATGCTTGCGGTGCTCAAGATCAATGCGGCCTATGTGCCTCTCGATCCGGCGTTTCCGGCGGATCGCATCAGCTACATCGTTCAGGATGCCGGCGTGAACACCATCCTGACCCAAGCGCGGTTCGGGTGCCTGGCGAAAGCGGCTGCGGTTCCCGTCATCGCAACGGATGCAATCGGTCTGGAACTGGCGCAGATGCCAGCGATACGGCCCGCCATTGCCACGGTTCTTAGCGATCTGGCCTATGTGATCTACACATCGGGTAGCACTGGCCGCCCCAAAGGCGTTCCAATCGACCATGCGATGATCGTGAACTTTGTCCGTGTCGCAGCCGAAACCTATGGGTATGGGCCAGAGGACCGCGTTTATCAGGGGCTCACGCTCGCCTTCGACTTCTCGGTCGAGGAAATCTGGGTGCCCTTGCTTGCCGGTGCGGCGCTGGTCCCGAACCAGTCTGGCGCGAGCCTTGTGGGTGAAGATCTCTCGGCGTTTTTGGCGGAAAAGCGGATCACCGCCATGTGCTGCGTGCCGACTCTGCTGGCGACGCTCGAGCCAAATCTTGACGATCTGCGACTGATTATCGTCTCGGGCGAGGCTTGCCCTGCCGATATCGTTGCCCGTTGGCATGCGCCCCATCGCGCTATCCTCAACGCTTACGGTCCCACAGAGATCACGGTGACTGCGACGATTTCTTGGCTTCAGCCCGACCGGCCTGTCACCATCGGGATGCCGTTGCCCACCTATAGCGTTGTAATCCTTGATCCTGAAACGGGCGTGCCCTTGCCGCACGGAGAAATCGGAGAGATTGCGATCGGCGGCATCGGGGTCTCGCGTGGCTATTTGGGGCGCGAGGATCTGACGGCTCGCGCCTTTTTGCCCGACACCATCGGCATGCCGGAAAACCTGTCCGGACGCATCTACAAGACCGGTGACCTTGGTCAAATCGATGGATCGGGACAAATCGTTTATCTGGGGCGGATCGACACTCAGGTAAAAATCCGCGGGTACAGAATCGAACTCTCGGAGATCGAGTCGACGATTATGCAGATGGATGGGGTCCGGCAGGCGGTTGTCGATACCTTTGCACCCGATGGCACGACCGCGCCAGAGCTTGTCGCCTACTACACCGGCGATGCGCAGCCAGAGGACGTTGCAGCGATCCTGCGCCAAACCCTGCCGCCCTTCATGGTGCCCTCCTATATCGAGCCACTCGACGCGATCCCGCTCTTGCCGAGTGACAAGGCAGACCGCAAAGCGCTGCCTGCGCCCGTTCGCGGACGGGTCGGGGCGCAAACCACAGAATATGTTGTGCCGGTTACGCCCACTGAAACGGCCTTGGCCGAGGTTTTGGCAGAGGTCATGAATCTGGAGCGAGTCTCTGTGACAGCTGATTTCTTTGCGGGCCTTGGCGGGAATTCTTTGATCATGGCGCGGTTCGCGGCCGCTGTTCGCTCGCGCCTCGGGATGTCGGGCTTTGCGTTGAAAGACCTATACAAGCATCCAGACATCCGGTCCTTTGCGCGTCAGCTCGACAATAGCGGGGCAAACCGCCCGCCCCATCGTAGATCGTCCGATGCCAGAAAGCCGAGCGATTGGGCGTATTGGGGGACCGGTCTCTACCAAATTCTGGCGTCCTTCGGGTATTTGACTGCCGTGGCGTGGGTCACTCTTTACGGCATGGCTTGGACATTTCGGGCGGAAACCCCTTGGGATATTTTTGGCCATGCAGTCGCGTTCTCTACGCTCTCTTTCCTCTTCATGTCACTGCTGCCCGTCGCTGCCAAATGGCTGCTGATCGGCACATGGCGTCCATTCCGCATTCGGATATGGACGTTGGCATATTGCCGGTTCTGGACGGTGAAAGCCCTGATCCGCACGTCCCCTTGGGGGATGATCCCGGGCACGCCACTCTTCACTCTGTATCTGAAGCTGCTTGGAGCCAAAGTTGCCTGGTCCGCACTGGTGCAGTCTCCGGCACCGGTTGTATCTGATCTCTTCGAAGTCGGCGAAAACGCAGTCATTGGCCGAGATGTTCTGGCGTCGGGATACGTGGCCGAAGACGGCTTTATCTACACTGGCGCGGTCAAAATCGGGGCAGGCGCTTTTGTCGGGGATGGCTGCGTTCTTGGGATCAATACCGCTATCGGGGATCACACAGAGCTTGGCCACGCCTCCGCCATGTATGACGGTCAGAAACTTGACGATGGCACGTCCTATGCCGGATCGCCTGCGGAACCTTGCACAGATCGCTTCCAGACGATGGAGGCCAAGCGCCTGTCCGTCGGACGCCGCGCGCTACATGCTGGGCTTAGTCTTGCCATGGCTGTGGGTGTTGTCGGGCCCATCGGTGTATTCACGATGCAGGCGCTCTACGTTGTCGAAGGCAACGATCCCTCCAAAGGGGCGCCCACGACTTTGATGGGCGACACCACACTGGACGCCTTGCCTACAATTCTGGCCGTCACGGGGGCTCTCTTTGTCGGGGGCCTTCTGCTGATGATGGCGAGCACGCTGATCATCCCAAGGCTGGCCTACCTCTTCCTGAAACCCGGTGAAATCTACCCCCTACTCGGGGCAAGACATTTCGCGGCCTCGATCGTCTATCGCTTCTCCAATTCCAAGTTCCTGAACGGACTCTTTGGTGACAGCAGCTACATCGTGCCTTGGTTGCGGGCCGTCGGCTATCGGATCAAGGGGCAGCACAACACCGGTTCCAACTTCGGGATGGTGCAGAAACACGACGTGCCTTACCTCTGCTCCTTCGGCGAAGGGACGATGGTGTCTGACGGGCTTACCATGACGAATGCCGATTTCAGCGCCTCTCATTTCCGGCTCGGAGCGGTCTCTTTCGGAACCAACTCTTTTCTGGGGAATTCGATCATCGCGCCGACGGGTATGGCCTTGGGGGATAACGTTCTCTTGGCAACCAAGGTCCAAGTGCCAGTCCATCGCGAACCCGTCAGTGAAAAAGGATTGCTTGGTTCTCCTGCTTTTGCGATCCCCCGAGATCACGGAAGATCGCAGGATTTTGCACATTATGCCGACCCCAAGACCCTCGCGAAACGTCTGACGCTCAAGAACCGCTATAATCTGGTGTCGATGGCGCTTTTCCTGATGCACCACTGGGGACGGTTGGCGATGGTCGCGATTGTCGCCCACATCATGGCTGTCGATTTCGGTCTGTGGTCCGCGACCGGTGTTGCTCTGATCTCTTTGGCGTCTTTGGTCACGATCCTGCTGTGGGGCGTTTTGGTCGAGGCGCTCGCGATGGGTTTCAAGCGCCTCAAGCCGCAGTATTGCTCGATCTACGACAGCTACTTCTGGTGGCACGAACGGTATTGGAAGCTGAGCTCCCAAGAGGAATTACAGCTTCTGAATGGCACGCCGTTCAAACCGTTGTTCTGGCGCATGCTGGGGGTAAAAATTGGACGGTATGTGTTCGATGACGGCCTTTCGTTGACCGAAAAGACACTGTGTTCTGTCGGTGATCTTGTGACCTGCAACCAAAGGTCCACCATGCAGCCCCATTCGCTAGAGGATGGCGCCTTCCAGTCTGGTCCTGTCTCGATCGGGGATGGCGCGATCCTTGGGGTGAAGTCCTTCATCCACTACGGGGCATCCGTCGGCGCAGGCGTTCAGGTGGCCGCAGACAGTTTCGTCATGAAAGGCGAGCATGTGCCCGAACGCTCCGTCTGGTTCGGAAACCCGGCTCAAGAGGCCGCGGCCCCGATCACGCTGTCGCATGTCGAAGCAAAGGTGCCCATCGCCGTCCGCAGTTTGGAAAACGCCTAAGGGTCAGAGGGCGTCGTTTGGTCGAGCGATGCCCTCTAGCCACTTCCTGAATGCCATCAAGGGCGGGTAGTCCGCATTCACGTGGGGCCAGCACAGGTGGTACATCTCGTCGCTGCGCATTTTCTTGGGCAAGGCGAGCACCAGCGTCCCTGTTTCTAACTCGTTCCGGATCAGGAACTCTGGCAGCAGAGCGATCCCCATGCCCGCCATCGCCGCTTGGGCTGCGGTCGCGAATTGGTCAAACAGCATTCCGTGCAGCGGGTCAGTCCGAACGCCTTGGCGTTCCATGAACTTCTCCCACGCGTCGGGGCGTGAGGTCAGATGCAAAAGGGGCGCTTTCACCAGATCCGCTGTGTCTTTGAAGTCAAATTCCGCGATCAGCGCAGGCGCGCAGGCTGGCACCACATCCTCTTTGCAGATCGGAAGGGAGGCACACTGGGGCCAATTCGCGTGACCAAAGTGGATTGCGGCATCCAGAGGGTCCTGCTCGAAATCAAAGGGCTCGAGCCGCGTGGTCAGATTGACTGTGATCCCCGGATTTTGCTGTAGAAAGTCCGGCAGGCGCGGGGCGAGCCAGCGCGCGCCAAAGGTCGGCAGGATCGCTAATGCCAAGGTGCCGCCTCGAGGGTTCGCACGCAGGTTCATTGACGCAGACGAAATCTTTTGCAGCGCCTCTCGGATATCGCGGGCATAGCGCTCGCCTCCGGCGGTCAACCGGATGGATTGCCGTTCGCGGTGGAACAGCTCGGTGCCTAGTTGCTCTTCCAACGCGCGGATCTGACGCGAGACGGCGCTCTGCGTCAGAGACAATTCTTTTGCCGCTGTCGTCACACTCTGGGTGCGGGCCGCTGTCTCAAAGGCCTGCAGCAAAGTGATCGACGGTAGAAAACGGCGCGGAATTGGCATCGGGTACACCTGATAGCAAAGGTTATCTCAAAGCGAATGATCCCAAAGGGAGCGGGTTGGCAAGAGCTCTGTCACATCCCGCCATATATGCTCGATTTTCACGCGGGACTCTGCCGCTTCCAGAGACTGCGGGAAGGAAAGACGGCAAGAACCCTAGGCTCATGCAAAGATGGAATGACTTCTCGCGCAACCGTCTCTGGCGCGGCGGGAAAACTTGGGCAAGCTATCGTGACACACTACGGTCATTGTCGGGAACGGAGCAGCCAATGGACATAGATGCGCGCAGCCACGGTCTCTGGGGTGCCAGCGCGGCGCCAGCGCCCGACACCTCCGCTTTGGACGGGACAAGGCATGTGGATGTCGCGATCATTGGTGCGGGCTATACAGGGCTCTCGGCAGCGTTACATTTGGCGCAATTCGGGCGCTCTGTTGCTGTCCTCGAAGCTGCAACGCCGGGTTTCGGGGGCTCGGGGCGTAATGTCGGGCTGGTGAACGCGGGTATGTGGGTGATGCCGGATGCCCTGCGCCAGAGCCTTGGTCAGGATTTGGGCGGGCGGATGTTGTCATTCCTAGGCGAGGCCCCAAGCGCCGTTTTCGACTTGATTGAGCGGCACGATATCGTTTGCGAGGCCCAGCGGCAGGGAACCTTGCACTGCGCTGTCGGCCAAAGCGGTCTGACCGAGATCACAGAGCGGGCGCGGCAGTGGGCTGCATTGGATGCTCCGGTCGAGGTGCTGAGCGCGAAAGATGCAGCCGCAAAACTCGGCACAAATCACTTCGCCGGAGCGCTTTGGGATCACCGCGCAGGCACAATTCAACCGCTCGGCTATGCGCGAGGGCTTTGCCGCGCTGCGATGCTGGCAGGCGCTCAAGTTTGCTCTCAATCGCCCGTGATCAAGATCTCAGAGGACAAGGACGGCTGGTGCCTCTCCACTCCTAACGGCGAGGTGCACGCGGATTGGGTGATCGCGGCGACCAATGTGTATACCGCTTCGGTTTGGCCCGAGCTGGCGACCAGCCAATGTGTGCTGCCCTATTTCAACATGGCGACCAGGCCTTTGCCGACCGACGTCCTCGGCGCGATCCTGCCTGAAAAGCAGGGCGCTTGGGACACACGGTCGGTGCTCACCTCGTTCCGGTTGGACGATGCGGGTAGGCTGGTGTTCGGAAGTGTCGGCCAATTGGGTATCGAGGCCTCGATCCATGCGGGTTTCGCGCGCCGGAGCCTATTGGCAATGTACCCACAACTCGAAGAGGTCACGTTCGAGCATCAGTGGTGGGGGCAGATCGGCATGACGCCGGATAACTTGCCGAGCCTCTCAGTTCTGGGTCGGAATGCTTTGGCCGTCACGGGCTTTAATGGCAGAGGGATCGCGCCCGGAACCGTATGCGGCCGCGTGATGGCGCACCACATCGCAGGAAATTTGCCCTTTTCGGAAATCCCGTTGCCGGTGCGTGCGCCGACCGAAACGCCCCTACGCAGAGCGCGAGGCCTTGGCTATCGCGCCGGAGCGGCAGCCCTCCACGCCGTGGCGCAGAGGGTCTGACGGTTAACAAATCCGCGGCAGTTGCTCGCCCACCAGCATGTCCACGATGCGTGCTCCGCCGAACAGGGTGCGCATGGTGACCTGACCAGCGGGGCCCTTTTTCGCCCGCCCGATGATGCAGGCACCTTGGCCCGCTTCGGTGGACTTCATCGCGGCTAGCGCGGCCTCTGCCTGATCCTCGGGAACGAACAGAACCAAGGTCCCCTCATTCGCCAGATACAGCGGATCAAGGCCAAGGATTTCGCAGACCCCTTTGACTTCGGTGCGCAGGGGCAGGGCCGTTTCTTCGATCTCGATCGCTAGCCCGCAAGCCTCCGCCATCTCGTTCAGGGCACTTGCCACGCCGCCACGTGTCGCATCGCGGCAGGCACGCACGTCGGCGGCCTGACAAACCGCGTGCATCAAGTGGCCAAGGCCCTGACAGTCGGACTGAATGTCGGTGGACAGCATCATGTCGCCCCTCGCCGCCAGAATGGCCGCGCCATGATCGCCAAGGACGCCGTTCACGATGGCCACGTCACCCTCTTGGATGCGGTCAGCGGACAGAGTACGCCCCGCCGGGATCACACCCACGCCCGAGGTGGTGATGAACACCTTGTCCGCGCTGCCACGGCCGACGACCTTGGTGTCGCCGGTGACGATGCGGACGCCTGCCTTTTCGGCCTCGATCCGCATGGATTCGACGATCCGGCGCAGAAGGGCGATCTCGGTGCCTTCTTCGATGATGAACGCAGCCGACAGCCACAGGGGTTTCGCGCCCCCAACGGCCAGATCGTTTACCGTGCCGCAGACGGCGATCTTGCCGATATCACCGCCGGGGAATTCCACCGGATCGACCACAAAGCTGTCGGTGGTAAAGGCCAGGCGCGCCCCCGGTTCCTGTAGCGCGGCATCCATCAGGCGGGCCTGATCTTCCATCCCGTCGGGCTGGAACACGCTGGTAAAGACGCTCTCGATCAGATCGCGCATTGCCTTGCCGCCGCCGCCATGGGCAAGCGTGACGGTGTCCTGTTTCAGTCGCATCATGTTCATTCCGCAGGCTCCACGGCACGGGCCCCGCCGTATTGATAGTAGGCCGCGCAGGCCCCTTCGGAGCTGACCATCAGCGCGCCAAGGGGCATTTCGGGGGTGCAGCCTTTGCCGAACATCGGGCATTGGGTGGGCTTCATCCGGCCGGTCATCACCGCGCCGCATTCGCAGCCCTCGGGTTCTTGAACCGAGCGGGTGCCGGTGGCGTAGCCGATGCCGAACTTCTCTTCGGCGTCGAACGCTTTGTACTGCTCGCGGATGCGCAGACCGGAGTGGTCGATTTCGCCCAAACCGCGCC
Organism: Alphaproteobacteria bacterium; assembly: GCA_030433335.1. Lineage (GTDB taxonomy): Bacteria > Pseudomonadota > Alphaproteobacteria > Rhodobacterales > Rhodobacteraceae > Donghicola. The sequence goes on from JAUILL010000057.1 coordinate 9,883, forward strand.
ATTCAAAGCTGGGACGCTGTTCGTAAACAACGTTAATCGCGGCGATGCTAACGGGGTTGCCGTGTTCGGGCACCACGCGAGCATATTGGTTCTGCACCACGGCTTTGCCGTCGCGGATCTGCTCCAGCACCATCAGGACCGATTGCAGAAGATCGAGGGGTTCAAACCCCGCCACGACGATCGGCTTGCCGTAATCATCAGCGATGAAATCATAGGGGTGCGTGCCGATCACCATGCTCACATGACCAGGGCCGACAAAGCCGTCCAGCTTCATGAACGGATCATCCAGCAGCGCCTTGATCGGCGGCGGCACTGTAATGTGGTTGCAGAAGACAGTGAAGTTGGTCAGGTCTTCGCGCGAGGCCTGCTGGATCGACAGCGCGGTCGAGGGGGTGGTCGTCTCGAACCCGAGGCCAAAGAAGATCACCTCTTTGTCGGGGTTCCGGCGGGCCAGTTCCAGCGCATCGAGGGGCGAGTAAACCATGCGGATATCCGCGCCGTCCGCCTTGGCCTGAAGCAAGGATTTGCGGGTGCCGGGCACGCGCATCGCATCGCCAAAGGTGGTGAAGATCACGTTGGGCTGCTCGGCCAGTTGGACGCATTCGTCCACGCGGCTCATCGGTAGAACGCAGACGGGGCAACCGGGGCCGTGGATGAACTCGATGCCCGGATGGGTCAGCTTATCAAGGCCATAACGGAAGATCGCGTGGGTGTGGCCGCCGCAAATCTCCATGATGCGGACGGGGTTTTCAGCGGTCGCGCCGATCTGGTCGCAGACACGGGCGATGGCATCCAAGGCTGCGCGGGCAGCGATAGGGTCGCGGAATTCGTCAGCGTATTTCATGACTACACCTCCAGCGCGGCGGCACCGGCTGCCATCGCTTCCAGCTCTTCTTGCGCCTCGCCAAGATGGCGCAGAGCCTCCAAAGTTTTCTCGGCCTCATCCTCGTCAATCTCTGCCATGGCAAAGCCGACGTGAATCAAGGCCCATTTGCCGATGACGTCCTCCAAAGCGCCGGTGACGATGGGCGCGACGTTCACCTCGCGCCGCACGCCCGACACTTCGGCCATGGCCATCATACGGGTGGGGTCGGTGATGGCTGTGATCTGACCGGGAATTCCCAGACACATGGCTTAATCCTCCCTCTCGTCGGCATCGGCATGGGTGTCGATCCCGTAACGTTCAATCTTGGCGCGCAGGCCGACGCGGGACAGGCCCAACTCGTTCGCGGCGCGGCTTTTGTTCCATTTCAGACGGGTGAGCGTTTCGCGCAGGATGCGCATCTCGATCACCTCGATCCGTTCTTTCAGGGTGCCCTCGGTGGTCAGGACCGCGTCGGTGTGCATGTCCGAATGGGCATCGCGTGGGGCTGCCTGCAGGATGTGGCGGCTGATCAGTTCCGGCCCGAGCGTGGCATCCTGAGAGAAGATCAGCATCCGTGTCATCTCGTTCTCCAGCTCGCGCTGGTTGCCCGGCCAGTCGTAATTCCCAAGAAAGCGCAGGGCGTCGTCGGAAATCCCGTGGACGGGTTTGCCGTGCTTCGCGGCGGCATCGAACAGCAGACGTTGGGCCAGTACCGGCAGATCGCCAAGGCGGCTGCGCAGCGGCGGGATGTGCAGGGCCGTAGGGCCGAGCGCATGGTGCAGATCCCCGCGGAAGCGGCCCTCGCTGACCTCTTGGCGCAGGTCCTTTTCACTGCCCGACAGGATGCGGATGTCCGAGCGGATCATCTCGTAGCCGCCAAGGGGACGGAACGCGCCTTCGGTCGCGACACGCAGCAGGGCCAGTTGCATACGGGGGCTCAGATCGTGGATGCCGCTGATATAGAGCGTCCCGCGATCGGCCTTCTGCAGTAGGCCGGTTTTCTTGGAGGCCAGTCCGGGAACAGCGCCGCGGCGGGCCCCGAAGAGCTCGATCTCGAGGATGTCGTCATCGACCCCAGTTACGTCAATTTCGTAAAAAGGACGATCCGAGCGTAACGACGCATAATGCATCGCCCGTGCGATCTGGCCTTTGCCGGTGCCGGCCTCGCCCTGCAGCAGCACAGGCACGTCAAAGCTGGCGAACTGGCGGGCCTGTTCGATGACCGCGTTCAGAGGCGAATTGGCGGCGCGCAACACATTCTCGAACCCCATGCCTTCGCGCAGGGCTTTGCGCTGATCCTCGACGCTGCTTTCGACGCGGCGGGCAAGGTAGCGCATTTCCAGCGACATCCGCTCGTGATCGCGGTTCAGGCGGAACAGATCCGTGGCGTTCTTGGCAACCATGAGCAGTTGGTCGGGGTGCCACGGTTTCGTCAGGAATTGGTAGATTCCCGCGTCATTGATCGCGGAAATCATGTCGTTGGTTTCTGTGTAGCCCGTGATGATGATCCGCACGGTATCGGGCCAGCGTTCACGGACCTCGGCGAGAAATTCGACGCCCGATTTGCCCGGCATCCGCTGATCACAAAAGATCACCTGAATGTCCTGCTCCTGCATGATCGCCAGTGCGGGCTCGGCCCCTGTGGCGGTGTAGCAGTCAAAGTCATCCTCCAGCGCCATGCGCATCGCCGAGAGGCTATGCTCTTCGTCGTCAACCAGCAGGATAGAGGGCAAAGGGGCAGTCATTATTCCGCAGCCTCGGGTTTTGCTTTTTGGGCCAGACGGTCGCGCAGCCACTGCAGCCAGACGTCCATGCCCTCGCCGGTGCGGGCGCTGACGCGGATGATCTCGATGCTCGGGTTCACGCGGCGCAGGTTCTCTTCGTAGAGGTCCAAATCCACGTCGCAATAGGGGGCCAGATCGACCTTGTTCAAGAGCGCCAGACGCGAGGCTGTGAACATGTCGGGGTATTTCAGCGGCTTGTCCTCGCCTTCGGTCACGGACAGGATCGCGACTTTGGCGTCCTCTCCTAGATCGAAGCCTGCGGGGCATACCAGATTGCCAACGTTCTCGATGAACAGGATCGAGTTGTTGGCCAGTTGCAGATGCTCCATCGCGTGGCCAACCATGTGGCCGTCCAAGTGGCAGCCTTTGCCGGTGTTGACCTGCACGGCCTTGGCACCGGTGGCGCGGATACGGTCGGCGTCGTTGGCGGTCTGCTGGTCGCCCTCGATCACGGCTAGGGGCTGGTCGCCAAGCGACTCGATGGTTTTGCACAGCAGGGTGGTCTTGCCCGAGCCGGGCGAGCTGACAAGGTTCAGCGTCAGAATTTCGCGGTCGGCCAGAATGGCGCGGTTGGCATCGGCATAGCGATCGTTTTTGGCCAGAATGTCAGTCTCGATCTCGATCAGACGCTCTTGGGTCATGCCGGGCACTTCGACGCCAGCGGGGCCCTGGCCAAAGTGGATGTCCCCATGGTGATGATGGTGATGCCCGTGGTCGTGGCTGTGACCATGGTCATGATCGTGATGATGATGGCCCGAGCCGTGATCGTGGTGATGGCTGTGCCCTTCGACACTGCCGGTTCCGCATCCGCAAACATTACACATCAGACTACCTCCAGATCCTTGATCCGCATTTCATCGCCCCCGACGGGCATCAGCTTGCCGCCGCCGCAATCGGGGCAGGGGTCCAAGCGGTTTTCAATCTCGACCTCGTGGATGCAGTCGTAGCACATCGCCCGACCGGGCAGGTCGATCATCTCCAGTCGAGCGCCTTCGGCGACCGATCCGCGCATCACCACGTCAAAGGCAAAGCTCAGCGCGTCCTTTTCCACACCGGAAAAGCGGCCAATCTCGACCCGCACAGACTTCACGCGGGTGATGGCATGGGCACGGGCCTGATCCTCAATCACGTTGCGGATGCCTTCGCAGAGGGACATCTCATGCATGGTGCGGCCTCCTTTGCAGGGTCACGGGGGCGCAGGGATCGAGCAGATCGACCACAGCTTGCGCCCTATCCTGACCGCAAGGGGGCAGGCTCTCAAGGGTGCGTTGCATCACGCCGCCGTCAGCCATCAAGTGGTCGGTCGGGGTGATGCGCGAAAATTCAGTGACGCGGCCGTTTTCGGTGCGGGCGCGAACTACATATATGCCGCGCGCCGCCGGAACGGTGACGCATCCGTCCGGCAGCACGCGGGCCTCGGGGCGCCAGCCGCTCAGCACAGCCCCGAGGTCAAGAGCCCGTCCAAGAATGCGCCAGAGGGGCCCACGGCCGAAAACCCGTTCCACGTCCAGCATCAGCGGGTGGGCCCGACGGCGGGCGGAAACGGAATTCTCTTGCGGCGCGAGGGAGAGGTGGCGCGTGTCGTCCGGGACGGGCAGCCCGTTCGCCACCGCCTCAGCGGGTGCAAAACGGGACATCACAGCCGCTATCAGCGGGGCCAAAGCCGCGCTGCCAGAGGCGAACACTTTCAACTCATTCACATCGTCCGGCAGACCTGCGCCGAAAAGATGGGTGCTCAGATCGTCCGCCCGCATCGGAATAGGAGCCACTCCGAAATGCTGAGGCCAGATCAGACAGAGACGCAACAGATGCTCTCGACGGATTTCATCGGCGAGCGCGTCCGAGGCGTCGGGCGCAGGCAGGCCAAGGGCCAGCCTGACAGCGGTGCTTTGGGCCGCGCGGCACAGGTTGAAGATGCGCGGCAGGGTTTCGGCCACCTCTTCGACGGGGCGTCCGATCACCAGCCGCGTCACCGGCAGGGCCGGGGCGGGAATGGCGGTCCAACGGTCCGCGTCAAAAGAGGTGGGCGCGTTCATATTATTCGGCCTCGGTGGATGCCATGCCGGCCGAGATGACCTGACGGCGGGTTGGCGCGTCAGGGATGTCGACCTTGGTTTCTTCGGCAGCCTCAACGGCGGCGACTTCCTCTTCGCGGGCAGCGCGGATGTCGGCGCTGCGATCCGTCTCGGCGCGGTGTTCCTCTTGGAACAGGGCGACCATTACGGCTTCTGCGACCTCGACCGCAGAGGCCTGCGATTTGAAGTCCCCCATGGGAGAGAACAGCGAGCACGCTTTGTAGCCGCCGGTCTGTTCGCGGGTGTTGCAGATGAACTCATAATCGCCTGACGGGAAGCGAATGATTTCCTTGGACCCCGCCATCAGGTCATTCCAATCCTCGCCCTCGGCGGGAAGTTGGATCAGGTTCATGAACCACGGGGAAATCAGCACACCCAAGGGGCGTCCTTCGTGCATCCGCCAGCCGACGGCCTGCACGTGCAAGAGTTTGTTCACGATCGGCACATCCCGCATTTTGGCGTGCCAAACTTCGGTGAAATCAGTGACCAGCGCCGAGGTTTTTGCGGACAGCACAGCAGCCTCTGCCATCGCGTCCGATCCGGGATCGTGGTTGACCAGAAACTGCTCTTTGGGCGCGTCGCAGTTCGGGCAGGACCAGTCGTCGGGCAGGTGCATAAAGGGCGTGCCCGGCAGAACCTGACGGGTGTCATCGCCCTCTTCAGGGTCGTAAGGGGTCCAGCAGATCTTGCACTCCATTACGGCGCGCGGGCTGATCTTGTCGTTGGCTCCCAGATAGCTGCCTTCGAAACCGCTCATCGGATGGCCTCCAGCACTTCGACCAGACGCTCGCCGCTGTCGATCAGATCTTCGGGGGCGGCGACTGTGACTTCGGGGATCGCGGTCACTTCGAATGTGTCGAGGATCAGCACATCCATCGAGTTGAAGAACTGCACGCGCCAGACGTTCGGCAGGGCAGTCGCGGTGACACGGCAGTTGCCATATCCGCGCGACAGGATGTCGGTCGCGCCTTGACCAAGCGCCTTGTCCAGCCACTCCAAGTCTTGCTCGGTATGAGGCAGAAGGGTCAGGTTGATCACGTGCACTTCGTCGCCAAGGGTGTAGCCCGCGGACTTGTCCTGCAACTCGACCAGAAGGGGCGGGGCGTTCAGAACACCGGGCGCCTTGGGCGCATCGGTGCCCAGCGCGGCACGGCGGGGATTGAAGGCACGCTCCCGCGCCACGGTGGGCGAGGGGCCGACCTCGATCATGTCCATGCCCGCGGCTTTCATAACCCAGATGCCAGCAAAGACCGACTCTTGGGCGGCAACGGCGGGAATGCCGTGCATCTTCATCGACACTTCGCCTTGGCCCATGGTCTCGGCGATCAGACGGCGGTTTTCGGCGTCCAGTTTGCTGAGATCGAAGGTCTGGTTCGCCGCGCCTTCACCGCAGGCCTTGGCGGCACCTGCTACGGCGGCCATCAGCTCCATGGCGGGACGCAGGTTCTCGTCGATCTCCATGTCGGGATAGTGCGTGTGATAGGTGCGCATGTCCTGCGGCATGGGCATGTACTGCAGCTCTTCGCCGGAGTCATCCTGCTGCGAGCCGGGGCCGTAGCCCATGGGGGGCAGGTGGAAGTTGCTAACCATCTGTCGTCTCTCCTGTCGGCCTTAGGGTCAGGATTCATAACCAGAACATGACGACTGCCGCTAATGCGCATGCTGACAGGAAGACCTTCGGACACCTGTCGTAGCGTGTTGCGACCCGCCGCCAATCCTTGAGGCGAGCGAAACTG
>JAUILL010000058.1 GCA_030433335.1 Alphaproteobacteria bacterium
CTGCGCGGTTTCGCCCATCTCGCCGACGTCATCCAAGGCGTCAATTTCGTCAACGGCATCAAGCCATCAAACCAAGATCAAGCCGCTGCATGAAAAACGCTTGGACACCAGATTTGACAATAACTCGCATGGCACCTAACACCGGCAAAACCGCATTGATCCCAGGGGTCGGCAAACTGCTGTTGTACGTTAGAACAGCAAAAGCAATCATCACGAGACCGCTTGAGACAACTGGCGCAGCCCATCGTCGGGTCGGGCAATAATTCGGTACAGCGGCAATCAGTGCGCCAGCCCCAAACTCCCACGCTCTTGTCGGCATTAGGTAAAACGAAGCCATAGGATGCTCGAAAGTTACAAAGATCGATAATGCGGCTGCCATCGTGGTGACGCAGGTAACAACCCTAAACCGCCAAGCGACAGAGAGGCGCGACAGTGCAATCAAGCAAGCAGGGAAAACGAGGTAGAATTGCTCTTCCACCGCCAGTGACCATGTGTGCAAAAGCGGCGTAATCTCCGCGGCAGCACCGAAATAATCACCCGTGTTCTGCCAAAGCCAGACGTTTGCCCAGAGCGAGAGCACCGAAAGCGATGATCTTCCAAGTGCCTCGAAATCTCCAGGTGGCATCAGTACCCACCCAAGGCACACTGTCGCGGCGAGCACCACAAACAACGCAGGCAGCAATCTTCGAATGCGCCGCAGATAGAAATCCGAAAGGGAAAATGAGCGCTCATCCAAATTTGTAAGAATAATTGCCGTGATCAAGTAGCCCGAGATCACGAAAAACACGTCCACTCCGATAAATCCGCCAGAAAACCCGGCGATCCCGGCGTGCCCAAACACAACAGGTAGGACCGCGATCGCGCGCAGGCCATCGATATCGCGGCGGTGAGAGAACGACATGTGCACAGTCTCCGGCCAAAGGGGATGACCGAAGACTGCTGAATCTTGCTTAAGATTTACCTAAGACAATAGCGGCAAACCAATGACACCGCACCCATGAGAAGGTGTGCTCTGCGGCGTCAAAACCACTTCGCCCGTCGCATCAACCTTTTGGCTGGCGAACGAGGTCGCGTAGACATTCCCTGCCCCTGAGACCACCGTTTCGCCACCACCCTCAAAGACAACCTCTCCTGCTGTGTCGACCCCGTACGCCAAAAGGAACATCTCGCCGCTTTCAGAGCCCGTAAGCGTCATTGACCCCGTCCCCACCGAGACCTGAGGCGTGCCCACACTTTTCCCCCGCACGCGCCATACGGAAATAGCACCGCCCAGTGGCTGCTTTTGCCAAGAAATCGCGACGGGCAAAAGCGGCGAAGCCGGCGTTTCGGTCAGAGACACAGTTGAAGCGGACAGCGCGAGACGCGTCGTTACCTCATGAACAGAGGTATGAAGAATAGCTGCGCTCTCGCCGTTGATCTCCATGGTTTCGGGATACGCATTCCCGCTGGAGCGATGGGCAGCCGTCAGGAAAACCAAGCGATCTCCGGCCTGTAGATCGTAGGCCGCGATGTCGAAATTGTTCCAGTCCGGAATGCCCGCGCTCTGCCATACCAGTGCGACGCCTGGCAGAGATACAGGTCCAGAAAGAGAAGCAAGCGCATCAAAATCCATCTGTCCCAAAGCCTCCTGACCCGCACGATCAAAATGCAAACCGTCGCCGATATCAGGTAGGCTGTCGTATAAGCTCTGGTTTTGATCACGCGCGCACGCAAAGCCGGGGACCTCTGTCGGTAGGGCTCGAATCTGCGCTCGGATCCGCGCGAAATCCGCGGATTGAGTCGCGCTGAATTGACCCGGCTCCCCCCATATGAAGGGAATATCCTGCTCATACCTGCCCCGCAGCCGCGCAATCATTTCTATCGCGTTCCACTGATAACAGGCATTCTGCTGACCGGCGTCGCGCTCTCCATTCTGCATCACTGCTGCGACAATTTCTGCGCCTGAGAGCTGGTCAAGAAGGGCATCAAGAAGTCGCACAGTTTCGTTGTAGAGAACGCCGCTGCCATCCGCATACCACTCGTCTTTGAACCCAGTCCCTCCGCGGGCGGCTGGCAAGACATAGAGCAAACGGTCCGGGTTTTGGGCACACCAAAGACCTGCGAAAATCCGAATTGCATGACCCGGGCCGCTGTCAAAATCCGTGGTCGCCCCGGGCACGCTTGGAAGCCAGTTCAGGTTCTTGGTCGGAAGAGCAATCTCTTCGGTTGATGGGTCAAAGATCCGCACCGCATCCGGCCACACTGCCGTGGCATCCGCACCAGAGCGGTCAACCATATTGGATTGCCCAAGCGCCAATATGACCGCAGGCCCTCTAAGAGCCCGGATCGGCCTAAGGGTTGAAACACTTGCTCCCACTGAAATTTGCATGCCGCACCTCTGTCAGGCCCCGAAGGGCAAAATCACCGGCAAGACATTTGACGGGCGAAGTTAACAGGTGCGAAAGGCAGCGACCGCTAGGGCCCAACACCTAGACTTTGACGCACCATCCAGAACGCCCGCAGGCTGCGCAGTCGCAAGAGTGTGAGGGCAGTCGGCACCTTTTCCGACTTTAACAGACGGGTGGAATTCAAGACGCGCGGCATATGGGCAAAGCTTGACCCCAGAACGGCAATGGCGCGCAAAGCCCATCGCGCAGATGCGTGCTTTTTCAATTGTTGTTCTGCCCAAGCCTCTTTGGTGAGGCGTACCCACTTGCGTCGAAGCGCGGGCCAATCACTCCGAGAGGGGTGCGCGACACGCAGGGTTGGTTCAAACACAAGATCGGCACCGGCGCGTATGGCACGTTGGCACCATTCCTTGTCTTCTGGCACCCCGTCCACAAAAGGACCTGCGCGGTAGAAGACATCCCGACGGGTCAGCATGTTTGCGGTGACTGCAAAGCCCAATTCCTGGACATAGGCTCTGCAATCAAATGCAAAAACCGCCTCAAACCCCTCGGCACCGCTGCGGCGACCGGCCGTCTCGTCGAACACTTGGACGTCACCACCCACGATGTCGGCGCGCAGACAATTTGCCCGCGCGCAGGAAAGCCAGTCGTCTGCCGGAACACAATCGGCATCAAGAAACCACAGACGCGGCGCCGACGTCTCTGCCACCCCGCGATTCCGCGCGTTCGCTGCCCCCTTCTTGGTCTCGACCACGATTCGAAGACCTTCAAAATCACCAAGGTCCCTCAGCTCAGGCGTCGACCCGTTATCGACCACAATCACTTCGACATCGTTGGGCACTCCTGCGCCCCACAGCGCTTCTAAACATCGCCGTAGGCGCACATGATCATTGAAATGCGGTATGATGACTGCAGCGAACGGCGCACTAGTAGTAGTCATGATAAGAGCCGGTGTACTCGTCACTGTAGTTGCACTTATTCAGCACAATTCCGGCTACATTCGTGAGATCAGCAACCTGCCGCTCCAGAATATCGATCTGCTTCAAAGGCGTCTTCTCCGCCTCAACCACGATCAACGCAGCATCGACCCACCGAAGAAACCCATGAGCGTCGTCTGCCACCATCATCGGGGGCATATCAAAAAGAACAACGTCCGAAGAATACCTGCGCTCAATATCGGAAATCAGCTCTTCGGTGCGCTTGCTCTGCAAAAGCTCAGCAGGCTGGCTCACCGGCAAGTCATTCATCGCAAACGCCATATTCATACCTAGTCGGCGCATATGCGCGTCCAACGGCACTTCTTCGCGGATCACCTGTCCCATGTTGGTCTGCAAGTGCTGTCCCAGTAGGCGTGCCATAGAAGGTCGCCTCAGATCAAAGTCGATGCAGACGCCACGGATGTCTTGTTGGCGCGCGAAAGACAATGCGAGGTTCGCGACTGTGGTGGATTTTCCTGCATCAGCATTGGCCGAGAGAATTGCGATTCGCTTCCAGCCCTGCTCGCGTACCATGCGCAGCAGTTTCGTGCGCAAGAGATCAAAAGGGGCCGCATCCGCGCCACCCTTATAGGCAAAGAGGCGATGGAGCTGCCAGACATCCATGCAGACCTCCATCTCGGGCAGGCCTTGCCACACGTCATCTACCAGGGACGCCCTGCGTCGAGACGATGGCAACGGCGCGCCACGAGCATTTCGGTTTCTACCACTATAAAAAGGGGTCGCCTCGCGCTGAGCGCGTGCTTTCTGCAATGCGGCTTGAAGTCGTTCCATGACGTTTCCCTCACCCTCTGAGATGCAGTTTGTCCATGACCCGCTCCGCGATCAGATCGAGAGGCAGGTAATAGACATGAAGGTAGTAAATCGTGGTCGGAATCACTGTGATCACAACCAGAACCGCCGCCGAGAAGGACATGCGGCGGATCACCTTTTGTCGACGTGTCCGCATGTAAGGGATCGTCGCAATTGGCGTGACGCCAAGTTTGCGCACGAGGTCCGCAGGGCGACGTACTGTCCGGTTGAGCATTTCCAATGCTGCGATGAGAGCGATCCCCGCGATGATCCCGAACACCGTGCCACCACCAGCGATCAACGGACGGTTCGGCTTTGTTGGCGCTGACGGCGCCGTTGGCTGTTCGACGACCGTGATCCGGCGACCTCGTGACAATGCTTCGATCCGTTCGCCTGTCGAAGCACGCGCCAAACGATCGACCGCTTGGTTATATTGCTCTTGGATATTCTGGTGGTCCCGCTCTAGCGCATCGAGCGCAATTGCGTTCGCTGGAGTTAGTGAAATACTCTCGGTTAGCGTCGCGATCTGGGCAGAAAGCTGCGACTTCTGATCCGCAAGGAACTCCAGTCGCGTCTCGACCTCTTCCATCTGTAAAGTGAACATCGCCCGTGCTGGGTCCTGCTCTTCTTCATCTCGACTATTCGCACCGACAGAACTCACAGCCTTCTGGGCCTGAGCCACCTGTGCCTGCAAAGCCAGAACACGCGGATGGTTCTCGGAGTAAATCGACATGAGGCTGCCAAGCTCAGTCTCTAGCGAACGCAAGCGCTCTTCCTCGGGAGTCTGCGCAGCACCGGTTTCGACCCGACCTGTCGAATTGAAAACCTGAACCAGACGCTCCTTCTGCTCCGCCAAGCGCGTCATCTCATGCTCGATCTGAAGCATGCGATCCTGCAAATTTAGCAAAACAGTGCGACGGTACTCGAGGCTCTCAGGCAAAGCTTCTGCGTTTTCATTTTTGAAATTAAGTATCTTTGCACTTTGCACGCTGAGTTCCGTGCCGAGTCGTGTAACCTCTTGATCAAAGAACTCTTGGGTCTGCCCCGCACGAGTGGTCCGATACTGTGCATCTTCGCGCAGCAGCAGCGTCAGATACTCGTTTAGGACGCCCGCGGCCTTCTGGGGGTTCGTCGCCTCGAAGCTGATATTCATCAGGGTGGCTTCCTGTCGGCCTGCTGAAATCCGGATGCTCGTACGCGCACGCATCGCATCCACGATCTGATCCGGAGACATCTCTGCGACGTCATCAGGCACCTGTAGCCGCCGCGAGATTTCCAATAGGTTCGCTCGGGTCAGCAATCGCGTTTCGAAAATCTGCAGCTGTTCCTGCGGAGAGGTCTGTACTGTCGACTCCGCTAGGTCACCGGGAATCTGCGAACTCTCAACCAAGAGACGCACCTGACTCACATAGGCCGGCGGCAAGCTCACTGCGATCAAGATAGCGAGCGTGGAGATGCCCCCCGCAACGATGAGAAACCAAGGCAACCGCCTTAGGAAGATGGCAAGCAAATATCTGACTTCTTGCATCACGCTTGTTGCTCCTTTTGAGCCCCACCCAAAAGTTGCGCTCCGAAAAAGACGCCGTCCTCAAGCACCGCACCCACGGTCTCAGCCGAGACAACATCTTCGTCGTCCGTCCATGCATACATCATGGACAAATCACATAACTGATTGATCATTCGAGGGATTCCACCGGTCTTTTGGTAGATTGCATCAACAGCATCGGATGAGAATTCACGCCCGGTGCCTCCAGCGACCTGCAGCCGATGGCTTATGTAGTCGCGGACCGAGTCGCGATCCATCGCCCCCAAGTGAAAGCTCGCGGCGACACGTTGTGCAAGTTGACGGAGTTCCGGCCGCAGAATCTTGTCGTGCAATTCCGGCTGCCCCACCAAGACAAGCTGGAAGACCTCGTCTTTGTTCGAATTGACGTTCGTCAACATCCGCAGCTCTTCAAGCGCGTCAATCGAAAGGTTCTGCGCCTCATCGACAATCAGAATGACACGTCGTCCGTGAGCATATTCACCGACCAAGAAATCCACAAACTGCTGATAGAGCTCAACATATTCTGGTTTTCCCTCGGGCATTTGCAGATCAAACGCATTCATGATCCAGCGGATCAGATCTCCTCGACCACCAGAAGCGCTCGAAATGAGACCGACCGTTAAATCTTCTTCTAAGCGATTGAGCAGTTGCCGTAGCAAGGTGGTCTTGCCGGAGCCAATCTCGCCAGTCACCAGCGTGATCGGCGCTCTGGAGAGCAGTCCAATTTCGAGAACCGAGTACGCGCGTCGATGGCCGGCCGACCAAAACAAAAACTCAGGGTCCGGCAACAAGGTAAAGGGGCGCTGCTTGAGCCCGAAATGGGCAGCATACATAGCTCCGGAGGACATACACAAAAACCTTTTTGAAAAATCAGCTAACATCGCTCTTCACCCGGAACTGCTGGAAAATCGGCCCCAGACGTCCCATTCGCGAAGATGTTCATCGACAACAGCAGCCTCCGAAAAACAAGGCGCAGAGCGCTCGGGAAGCGTTTCGACAATCAGGGGTAGACTGAGAGAAGGCATCAGAACAATAGCCCGAGAAACAAAACAAATTACCGAAACATTCTTGCGGCAAACTTACATTTAATGCAACAGCTCAAATAAGTATCAATTTCATATTGTCTCCATTTGATAGGGACAATTTTCAAGAAAATTCTCTACAAACAGTTAACCATTTTACATCTCTGCCGCCGAGACTTTCGGAAATCAACCGGATAGACGCCTACAGGCGCAACACCTCGAACGCATATCATGCTGATTTTAATGACATTTAAATGGCTATGCGCACGCGCTTTTCCGCTCACATCTCGCTTCCTTCATAAAATTTCTTGAAATCTCTCCAAATAAGTCAGAGGGTTAATGAGCGACACAAGTCGTAAATACGAATTTTATATATTTCCGGTTACAAGTTAACCTTATTTGCACTTTTGCCGGCCTGAATTGGGCTGGCTTTGTATCGGTTTTTGATCGGACAAGCCCTCCGCTGGTCCTGTTTTTTGTTAATGAGTTCGGGCGTCATGATCTTTTCTGACAGTTTCGCAACCACGCAGCATCAACCCGTCGCCTATGCCACGGATGTCTCTCCCGGCTATCTGAGGCCAGATCAAACTTATGCGCTCTATTACAAGCGCAGCTTTGATATCTGGATGACCTTCACACTCTTGCTGCTGGCCGCGCCATTTCTGCTTCCTATCTCACTTGTGCTGGTCGTTCTGATTGCAGCAGACGGGTACAACCCTATCTACACCCAGCAGCGGCTTGGCCGACATGGGCGGATTTTCCGGATGTATAAGTTCCGCACGATGGTTCACGACGCGGATGCACGCCTTGATGCCTACCTTGCGCAGAACCCCGAAGCGCGAGAAGAGTGGGAAACACATCAAAAACTGCGCAAAGACCCCCGTATCACTCTTGTGGGACGTTTCCTGCGCAAAACATCGCTTGATGAACTTCCGCAGCTGTTGAACGTCCTACGCGGAGAGATGAGCCTCGTTGGACCGCGCCCAATGATGGTCGAGCAATCCGCATTTTACCCGGGTCGGGGCTATTTCCTGACGCGCCCCGGCCTCACAGGCCCTTGGCAGGTTTCCGACCGTCACGACACGAGCTTTGCGGGACGTGCGGGCTTTGATGATGAATACCTTAGAAATCTGAGTTTGCGTGCCGATCTTATGATCCTTCTGCGCACCATACTCGTTGTGATCAAGGGCACGGGCGTCTGAGCCCACCCAGTTTTTCAGGACTATTTCAAGTGACCAGACTACTTTTTGCGATTGCCCTTCTCTTGTCTTTGACCGCGTGCGACTCCTCCGAGGAGCGCGCGGAGGGGCACTTTCAAAACGCACTGGCGCTTCTGGACGAGGGCGACACGGATCGTGCGCTGATCGAACTGCGAAACGTCTTGAAACTGAACACCACACATCTTACAGGGCGCCGCCTCTATGCCGATCTGGTGACGGAACAAGGCAAACTCGCCGAAGGCCTCTCTCAGTATATGCGGTTAGCAGAGCAGGCACCTGACGACGCGGAGACCAGTCTGATCATCGCTCGGATGTTGATGAACACAAGCTATGCTGAAGCTAAACCCTACGCAGACAAGGCCGTTGTGGGTCTACCTGATTCAGCAGAGGCTCAGGCGCTTCAGGTAGCCGCAACTTACTATACGGCCCTAGAGGCCAAAGACAGCGCACAGGCACAATCTGCGGTAACACAGGCGAAAGACGTTCTGGCCCAAGATCCCGAGCAATTGCCTGCGCGCCAAGTCGTCATGGGAGACATGATCGAAGCTCAGCAGTGGACCGCACTTCTTGAGCAAGCAGATATGGCCCTTGGCTTCGAGCCAGCGAGTTTGCCGATGTACCGGGCCAAGCTTATGGCGCTCGAACGGATTGGCGACCTCAGCGGAATCGAGAGCACCCTCCGGCGAATGGCCGAAATGTTTCCGGAAGAGCGTGGGCTCGGCATAAAACTGGTAAACTGGTACACGCGACAAGGCCGTACGGACGACGCCGAGACATGGCTGCGCCAACAAATTGGCGCTGATGCCAGCGATCGGGAATTGTTCCTTGCTTACATCAGGCAGACAAGAGGTGAAGCGGCCGCGCTAGAAGAGCTCGACCTAGCGTTTGCGGCCGATCCGCTCCCTACTGATCTCTCTGAAAACCCCCTCTCCTTCAAAGCGCTCCGTGCGGTTCTGCGATATGAGTTGGGCGACAAAGTGCGCGCGATCGCGGACCTTAAAGCGACCATCAAAGATGCCGAAAGCTCCGAGAGCATTGATCGTGTTCGTATGGCTCTGGCGTCAATCCTAGCCGAAGAGGGGCACCGCGAAGATGCCGAGGTCTTGGTAAACGAGACGCTCGCCCACGATCCAGCTCAGATAGATGCGCTCCGCCTACAAGGGGCGTGGATGATAAACGATGATCAAACCGGAGATGCGATTCTCTTTCTTCGAAAAGCCTTGGACCAAGAGCCGGACAACGCCATGGTTCTCGCGACTTTGGCGCGGGCTTATGAACGCGAAGGCAGTAGCGATTTGATGTCCGATGTCCTTATGCGCGCGGTCGAAGCGGCTCAGTATGACGGCACACTCTCTTTGCAGATGATTGACGTCCTTCGAGAACAGGAGCAGTTCGCCGCCGCCGAAGAACTCACGATCGAAGCCCTGCGGAGACAGAATACAGATATCCGACTCCTCGCCACTCTCGCCGAAATCCACATGAGCATGGAGGACTGGGGGCGCGTCACACAGGATATTCAGCGCTTGCGCGCGTTGGGAAGCGATGAGTCGATCGCTCTTGCCAACGAACTCGAAGGAAAGCACCTCGCCCTGCGCCGGAAGACCGAAGAGCTGAAGAGTTTTGTCGAATCCCAGCTCAAAGAAGATAGCTCGGGCACGGCGATGGTCGTCAGGGGACTCATCCTCAACGGGAAAATGGCCGAAGCCGCAGAATACGCCCGCGCAGCCCATACGAAGAATCCGGAAGATCCGGTTGCTAAATTCCTGTACGCGATGACCCTGGGACACATGGGCGAAGACGCCAAGGCTATCGCCCTGTTCCGAGAATTGGTTGCCGCTGATCCGTTGCTCCGCGATAGTTGGATGGCAATTTACAACTTGCAGCAACGCGCCGGACAGATGGACGATGCGCTCGCGACACTCGACGAGGCGCGGGAACATCTGCAGGACGATCCCGGCCTACAATGGATCAGAGCAAGCCACGTTCAGGCGTTGGGAGATTTTGATCAGGCAATTGCGATCTACGAAGATCTATATGCGCAAAATAGCGAGCAAGACCTGATTGCCAACAACCTAGCGAGTTTGCTGTCGACGGCTCGCTCGGACGAAGAAAGCCTGTATCGCGCCTACATCATCGCTCGTCGCCTTCAGGATTCGGAGGTTCCGGCGTTTCAGGACACGTATGGCTGGATTGCCCTTCGACGCGGCGAAGTAGAAAACGCACTCAAGCATCTTGAGCCCGCCGCGACAGCATTGAACGAGGAGCCGAGCGTTCAATATCACCTAGGCATGGCCTATTTGGCCAACGATCAAGGAAGTCAGGCGCAACTCACACTGCTCTATGCCTCTGAGTTGTTGGTCCAACATCAGGAACCGATGCCCGCTCTGCTCGCTTCGATCAACGAAGCGCTAGCTACTCTGGCGGAACCTGTCCCTGCAGCCGTGATCGATTAACGCTGCAGTAGGAATTCTTTGCGAAAAATTAGCTCAACCCTGCCATGAATCGTTCCTATGAAAGCTGGAATGACATATCATGGCAGGGCTTTCGTATTTTTGCAGCGATAGCGGCTCAGATCAGCTTTGCGCTCGCCTCTGGATCGCCATCGTATTTAACGAGGAATTGAAATGAGCTTTGCCCAAAGCGCGCGCGACATCATTCTCTTTGCGCTTCTGACATGCACGCTGACCATTTTTGTGGCGTTTAATCCGGCGCAAGCGGACAACTACAAGATCAAAGTCGGGGACACACTGCAGATCGAAGTCCTAGAGGACACAAATCTGAGCCGTCCCGTTTTGGTGCTGCCGGACGGGAATATTAACTTTCCCTTCGCGGGAACAATCCGCGCGGCCGGCCAATCCGTCGGTGCGGTTCAATCTTCGATCGTCTCCAAGCTTTCGCCGAATTTTAATGTGGTCCCGAACGTCTTTGTGAGCGTAGCGTCATTGGCTCCGCCGCGTCCCGCCAGCGCGCCAGTCGTCCGCACCTACGGCGTTTACGCTATGGGAGAGATCAATACGCCCGGTCGCTTGAACATCGACACCAAGGAAAACGTCACGATCCTACAAGCGATTGCGACGGCAGGTGGTTTCACCCGTTTTGCCGCAACACGCCGTATCGAATTGCGCCGCGTCGACCCGAAAACCGGGCAAGAATCGCGATATCTTTTCGACTACAAAGGGGGTCGCGGTATCTCTGGTGCAACACCTCTCCGGGAAGGAGATGTAATTGTGGTTCCCGAACGCCGACTTTTCGAATAATGTAGCCTCAAACCCGCAAAATAGCGGGAGCCCCTGAAAATCAGGGGCATTGAGGCAGCATAGCAGTGTCATCTCTGGACGGCACCTGCGTTAAGGAAAGTTCAGGCGATGAGGTCCAGTCAGCGGCTCTATCAAGTCATTTCGTTTTCGGCGATCGCCTTGTCGGGTGTCGCCGCCCTCGCCCAAGACGAAGGGCAACCCGGGAACGAGATTCGTCTAGGGGTGTCGTCTGAATTGCGCAGCGAAAGCAATGCCGCAATGGAGCGCCCTGCAGAAGGCGACACCAATAGCTTTGCGACCACTCTCAGCCTTGGCGTAAGCCGACGCACGGCGATCGAACAGCTTGATCTTGAAACCTCCGCCGCGCTGACTTTTGCCGACGAACCTGATCAGACGATCAAAGAGATCACCGACCCGAATTTCCGAATGTTCTATGAACGTCAGGGCGCGCGCAGCGCCGTCCGCGCGGTGACCCGACTGAATGAACAGGATGTGAGCTCGGTTTCCTCGATTTACGACCCCGAGACCGGAGAAGTGACGATCACACCTGACGACGGGCGCCGCCGCGTGGCTAACCAGTCGATCACGCTGGAAATGCTCAAGGACACCCCGATCGAGCTCGATATCCACGCTGACCGTGGGGCCGTTACCTATCTGGACACGCAATCGCCCGCCTACTACGACAGCACCACGTCAGGGGGCACCGTCGCGACCCGCGTTCGCCTTTCGCCTGTTGCGACGATGAACGCGAAACTTGCCTACAAGTACCACGAGGCGGATAACCTCCTGAACACCGAGCGTGAAACACGCAGCGGTCAAGCGGGCGTCACCTACAACATTGATCCTACCAGCACGCTGGATGTTGCGACCGGATACACCGAAGTCGAGACTGTTGCTGGCGGCCTTCAGGAGACCGAAGAAGGAGCAACTTTCTCCCTCGGATATCAGAAGGACCTTCTGCGCGGGTCAGCCGGAGTGGGCTTTGACCGCGAGATCGCGGCAACGGGTGCACGGGACGCACTCACCTTCTCTCGCACGCTAGAGATGCCAAATGCAGCCCTCGCGGGAGAATTCGGGATCAGCCAGAACGCCGCGGGCGACTCCACCTGGATCGGCGAAATGGCCTATAGCCGCGAGTTCAAGCGCGGGACGTTTGGCATGAATGTGATGCGCAATGTGACCGCGAGTGATGCGGGGGGTGACCGCGTTGTATCGACCCTTGGGTCGAATTGGACACACGATATCAATAGCTTGTCCCAGCTATCGCTTAGCGGAAACTATGGCGAAGTCGATTACCTGAGCGGTGCAACCCCAACCAGTTGGCAAGCGGACGTGTCACTCGATTATGATCACATGCTGACGCGCGATTGGACGCTCACCACCGGTGTGGGCCAACGCCGCAACATGCAAGAAGGCCTGGATGATGCGATTTCCAACCGCGTCTATCTGCGTCTGAGCCGGGATTTCAGCTTCGGTCAATAAAGCTCGGCGCGATTAACCCGAAATTAGGAACAATATCGCTCCATATGCGATGATTGGCTCCGGTTTCGTTAGGCAGTTTGACGTTCCTCTGCTAGGCTCGAACCTGTTTTTTGACGAGTATTTTTCGGGTAGATGCGATGGTTTTTTCATCGACTGACGAGCGTGCCGCGCGCGCTGGCAAGGCGCCTTTTTCAACAGGTTTTGTCCTGTACGTCCTTCTGGCGCTCGGCAGTCTTCCGGTCTTTTGGCTAGGATTTGTCGACCTACTCGATGCGTGGGCCCGCCCTGAATACAGCCACGGGCCCCTGATCCCCCTGATTTCACTCTATCTATTCCTTCGGGAAATGCGCAGCCTGCCACCTGCGCCGAGTGCCGCCTCTAGACGTGGACTTGGCATTGCCCTGATCATGTTCTCCCTCGGGATCGCGATGCTCGGGAATGTCTCGCGCATACCAGATATCGTCACATACGGCTTTATCTTCTGGCTCGCCGGTCTGGTCATCGTCCAGTTCGGGTGGGCCAGAGGACGACTCCATATGCTGCCGGTCTTTCACCTGATCTTCATGCTGCCGCTGCCTCAGTTCGTCTACTGGAACCTGACCACTTTTCTTCAAGGCATCAGTTCCGAGATGGGCGTCGCGATTGTCAGAGCGCTCGGCGTGCCGGTTTACCTTGAGGGAAATATTATTGACCTCGGCGTGTACAAACTGCAGGTCGCCGAGGCATGCTCGGGCTTGCGGTATCTCTTCCCGATCCTCAGCTTTTCTTATCTCTTCTCAATTCTTTACCGAGGGCCTCTCTGGCACAAGGCCATCTTGCTGTTATCGGCTGCCCCTTTGACGGTTGCCATGAATGCGCTGCGGATCGGTGTCATTGGCGTGCTCGTGAACAGTTATGGCATCGAACAGGCCGAAGGATTTCTGCATTTTTTCGAAGGTTGGGTGGTCTTTCTGACCTGTATCGGCATCCTTTTCGCGCTCGCTTGGGGCCTTCAACGCACCGAGCCCACGCCTCGCAGTTTGCCCGACGCCCTCGACCTTGATGGAAGTGGCTTGTGGCCGATCATGTCCGGCTTCCGCCAAGTCCGCAGCCCGCGGGCGCTGATGATCGCAACAGCGCTGTCGGTTGGCCTCGGCGCAGCTTGGTTGATGGCGCCCGACGCACAAAGCCGAGAGATCGCCAGAGACAGCTTCGTTCTTTTCCCGCGGCAGCTCGGGCCTTGGCGTGGATCGACATCAACACTCGACCCTGAAATTGAGCAGGTCCTCGCTGCAGACGACTATTTGAACGCGACGTTCATCACGCCAGAAACAGGCCATTCCGCCAATATGTTCGTGGCCTACTATACGCGCCAGACCGAGGGCCAAGGGATCCACTCGCCCGAGGTATGCCTGCCCTCTGCCGGGTGGGAGATCTACGAAATCGCGCCCTACACCCTAAGAACCGCAGGCCCCTACGGCACATTCGAAGTCAACCGAGCGATCATCCAGAACGGAACCGCACAACAACTTGTCTATTACTGGTTCGAACAGCGCGGAAAGCGGCTGACCAACGACTTCAAGGCCAAGCTGACCGTTCTAAAAGACGGGATCACACAGGGTCGCACTGATGGCGCTCTGGT
Source organism: Alphaproteobacteria bacterium (assembly GCA_030433335.1). Lineage (GTDB taxonomy): Bacteria > Pseudomonadota > Alphaproteobacteria > Rhodobacterales > Rhodobacteraceae > Donghicola. Next base: position 14,323 of record JAUILL010000058.1, read on the forward strand.
GCGCTATGTCACGCCGATCCACCCCAAGGAACCGGTGTCCGACGCAGACGCACGGCTTCAAGATATTGTGGAACGAAGCCTGACTCGTTTGCCAAGCTTCGTCCCGTTCTAAGTCTCAGTCCGACCCGAACAGATCGCGGCTAAAGACCTTGTCGGCCACGTCTGCGATGTCATCGGTGATACGGTTCGCGACGATCACATCAGCCTCGGCTTTGAAGGCATCGAGGTCGTTCACAACCCGCGAGCGGAAGAACTCGTCTTCTTCCAGAACGGGCTCATACACGATCACTTCGATCCCTTTTGCCTTCACCCGTTTCATGATGCCCTGGATGGAACTCTGGCGGAAATTGTCGGACCCTGCCTTCATCACCAACCGGTAAATGCCAACAATCTTGGGACGCCGCGCGACGATCGCATCAGACAAAAAGTCTTTGCGCGTGCGGTTCGCGTCCACGATGGCCCGGATAATATTCTGGGGCACTTCCGAGTAATTTGCGAGCAACTGCTTGGTATCCTTGGGCAAACAGTAGCCGCCGTAGCCGAAACTCGGGTTGTTGTAATGCGCGCCGATTCGCGGATCCAGCCCCACACCCTGAATGATCTGGCGGCTATCCAGTCCCAGAGCCATGGCGTAGCTATCCAGTTCGTTGAAGTAAGCGACTCGCATGGCAAGGTAGGTATTCGCGAACAGTTTGATCGCTTCGGCCTCGGTGGAGCCGGTGAAGAGCACCGAGACGTCCTTCTTGATCGCGCCTTCCAGCAGAGCTTCCGCGAATTTGTGCGCACGCGGGCTGTCTTCGCCTACAACAATCCGGCTGGGGTGCAGGTTGTCGTAAAGCGCTTTGCCTTCGCGCAGGAACTCGGGACTAAAGATCACCTGATCCGTATCCAGGTCTTGGGCCAGACGTTCGGTATACCCCACTGGGATCGTTGATTTGATGATCAGGGTTGCCTTTGGGTTCACCGCGATGACCGCTTTGATCACAGTCTCGACGCTGCTTGTGTCGAAGTAATTGGTGATCGGATCGTAGTTGGTCGGCGTCGCGACGATCACGTAATCCGCGTCAGCGGCCGCGCTCGTCAGATCCGTCGTCGCTGTCAGATTTAGCTCTTTGTTGGCCAGATACTCTTCGAGTTCGGCGTCGACAATCGGGCTCTTTCTGGCATTGACGGCATCCACACGCTCTTGCGAGATGTCGACTGCCACCACAGGATTGTTCTGCGCCAGCAGCACCGCGTTCGATAGGCCAACATATCCGATGCCAGCGACCACAAATTTCATGTTACACGTCCTGTCTTACCATTCTGGCCAGCGCCCAAGAGGCGCCCACCGTTGAGACAGGTTTATCAGCAACTCGACCTTCAGGAAAAGGCCGGTATTTCAGGGAACTGACCGAAATTACCGGAGAGCCTGCCGCGAACGGCAAACCCTCCGGCGAGCGGCTAAGGGGTAACAGGTGCGCAGCGCGACCGATTATTCGGTACGCGCTCGGTCCTGTAATTCACGAGCTGGGTCGCCAGTGCGGCGGCCTGAAAATATCAAAGAGGAGATAAAGGCTGACGACGCCAAAATAACGGAGATCAACAGGTCTGCGGCGAATGAAAGTCCAGCCGTCCAGAGCGCAAAAGCACTGCCGTATCCAACAAAAATTCCCAAAAAAATACCACCTAACATGCTCAACCCACACAAAAACCCGTATCGGGAAGGAAACAATTGAGACTAGAACGCCTGAGTGTTCCGGCACGTTCGGGGCGAAAATGCGGCAGAAAATGGGCAGCCCTCAAGCATTGTAGAGGAGCTTACATGTTGGAAAATTTGAGCTACGTCTTTAAGTTTAACCTAGTGAAATTAGAGACTTATTTTGAACTCGGATTCTTGGCTGAACCGCTTTAATTCAACAATTAACTAGTTGTGACGTCAGTCCACTTTGCGAG
>JAUILL010000059.1 GCA_030433335.1 Alphaproteobacteria bacterium
CAGTTTCGCTCGCCTCAAGGATTGGCGGCGGGTCGCAACACGCTACGACAGGTGTCCGAAGGTCTTCCTGTCAGCATGCGCATTAGCGGCAGTCGTCATGTTCTGGTTATGAATCCTGACCCTAAGCTTCTTCATAGAAGTGTATTTCGAGTACTTTGATGAAATTCTAGAAACCCGCCAAGATTTTCAGCAGGTCCGTGACGCCCCCCTCCCGCTTCAACATAAAGGCAGGACCAATCAAAACAGCTCCCAGCCTTCGCCCACGGCATGCGTATAGAACGCTAGTCTATCCTACGGCCTCGACAACGGCTTCACGCAACGGCGTTTTCTCCATGAATTCAAGAGTATCCTGAAGTGAAACAACGCCTGCCTGCGACCCCAATCCCATCGCATTCTGCGCCGAAGACGCTTGCCCCAGTCGGATGCAATCTTCGATCGGGCGACCTAGGTGCAACCCAGTCGCAAAGCCCGCATTGAAACAGTCGCCGCACCCGCAAGTGCATTTCACATCGATTGCGTAAGATGGAATGTCTATCCTAGCGCCATGTTGGTCGCGATACATCGCACCTTGCGCACCGAGTGTCAGAATTACCGCCCGCGCACCCTGATCCAAGAGGAACCGCGCGATGTCTTCGAAATCAGTCAGCCCTGAGAGCGCCATTGCCTCTTCCTCCGACGGCATGAAAACATCGGTATTGGCCAATAGTGGGCGTATCAAACCTAAGTCCTCAGGTGTCGACGCAAAGACATCCAGAGTCGTCGTGATCCCTCGGGCGCGCGCTTCCGCCATGATTTCAGCGTTACGCCCCTTATCCATAGCATCCATTAGACCAACACCCCCGATATGCAGAATGCGCGTATTAAGGACTTGATCTATCTGCGTGTCTTCAATGTAGAAACCAGCTGTCGCCCCCCGTTTGTGCAGTGCAGGCCGCGCGCCGTCGGGGCGGGTGGTGACGATGCTGGATGATGTGGTCATTTCGGGGACACGCTGCATCAGCCCTGTGTCGATGCTGAAATCAGCCAGCCGCCGCAGCACCCAGTCCCCCATCAGGTCATTGCCGATGCCCCCCACGGCCTGCACGGAGAGCCCGTGCTTGGCCGCGACGATTGATGCGGAACCAGCCGCGCCGGAAACCGCCATGGTCAGTTCCTCGACGAAATAGGTGTCGCCGCGCGGCGGGATCTCTGTGACTGGCCGGCACAGGGCGTCAAAGGTGTAAAACCCCATGGACGTGTAATCAAATGTCATGCGCTCCTCCTCCCAAAGGCGCGAAGGGTGAGCGTCAGCGAAGACGCTCTCCGGATTTTGTGTCGAAAAGGTAGACCCTTGCGCTGTCAAACGCGACGTTCTCTGCCGCGTTCAGCTCTGCCCGATAATCGCGGTCGGCTTTTACCTCGATCAGTTTTTCCCCGGCCTTCAGGGTCAGGAACGTCATGTCGCCTGTCGGTTCGACCCCATAGACGCTGCCGGTCAGATGCGCCGATCCGCTGGTGACGTGGCAATCCTCGGGGCGGACGCCAAGGGTGACGGCACCGGCATAGTCCTGCGTCAGTCCTGCGACCTGAACACCCGGTGCGGTGAAGACGCCGCCCTGTAGCTGACCGGGGATCAGGTTCATCGGCGGGGCCCCGATAAAGCCTGCGACAAAGGTATTCGCGGGGTCGTTATAGATTTCATCCGGCGTGCCGATCTGCTGGATCGCGCCCTTTTCCATGATCACGATGCGGTCGGCCAAAGTCATGGCTTCGATCTGGTCGTGGGTCACGTAGACCGTGGTGATCTTGAGCTCGCGCTGGATGTGCTTGATCTGGACGCGCATGTGCTGGCGCAGTTTGGCGTCAAGGTTCGACAGTGGCTCGTCCATCAGGAACACATGGGGCTGGCGGACAATTGCGCGGGCCAATGCCGCCCGTTGCCGCTGGCCACCCGACAGGGCGCCGGGCTTGCGGTCAAGATAATCTGATAGCTCAACCAGTTCTGCTGCGCGGCGGATCATCCCGTCTTGGTCGCCCTTCGGGATCCCGCGCATCCGCAGAGGGAAGCGGATGTTCTCGTAAATGGTCATGTTGGGATACAGGGCATAGCCCTGAAACACCATCGCCACATCGCGGTCGCGGGCGTCGATATCGTTCATGACTTCGCCGTTCATGATGATCTCGCCTTCGGAGGGTTCCTCCAGCCCCGAAATCATCCGCATTGTCGTGGTCTTGCCGCAGCCCGAGGGGCCAAGAAAGACGACAAACTCTTCGTCGGCAATGTCCAGATTGACGTCGCGCACCCCGTGGATCGCGCCCCAACTTTTCTGGATATTCTTCAGTTCGATACGTGCCATTGGTCTATCCTTTGACCGCGCCCATGGTCAGGCCGCGCGACAGGTGCTTCTGGATCGCCACAACGACGAGGAAGATCGGTAGAAACGCGAGGAAAGCGACCAGAGCGATTGCATTGTAGATCACGCCATCCGAGCCACCAGTAAAATTGGCGAGGGCCACCGACATGGTGTAGGCCTCGGGCGTTGATGCGATGAGAAGCGTGAAGAGAAATTCGTTGATCGCAAAGATCATTGCGATCACAGAAGCGGTGATGATGCCAGGCAAAATGGCGGGAATGATGATTTCCCACAGGATGCGGATTTCACCTGCGCCGTCGGTTTTGGCCGCGTCTTCCAGCTCTTTGGGGATGTCCAGCATGTAGCTGCGGATAATCCATGTCACAAAGCTAAGATTGATGGCCGCATAGATCAGCATCAAAGCCCAGATCGTATCCAGCAGTCCCAGCGTGCGGAATAGAAAGAAGATCGGCACAGCCACGATAGCCGGGGCCATCATGCGCGTGGACAGGATGTAGAACCCGATGTCCTCACGTCCGCGGTACTGGAAACGGGAGAGCGAATAGGCCGCAGGAATAGCCAGAACCAGGTCAATCACGACCGATCCGATAATTGCCAGAACCGAATTTCGCAGATACTTCCCCATCGGCCAGTCCTCCCAGATCATATGCCAGGCATCCAGTGAGAAGCTTGGCCAGTAGATCGGGGTTGGGGTGATAATCTCAGTTCGGGGGCGCAGTCCGATGGACAGAAACCACACCACTGGCATCAGGCAGAACAGTGCCCAAGCCCCAAGAATAGCATAGCGCAGGGCAAGATTTTCACCCTTGGTTTTTCTACGTTGTGAGGCCATGGTCAACTCCTTGCCGAGACAAAGGCGCGCTTCACAACGAGTTGCGCGATTACGATGGTTAGAACGAGCATGACAACCGAGGCCGCCGAGGCGTAGCCGAAGTTGAAAAACTTGAAGCCCGTCCGGTAGATGAAAAAGCTGATCGTTTCAGTGCCGAATGCCGGACCACCCTTGGTGATGATAAAGACGTTGGTGAACATCGTGGTGATGTCGATGGCCCGCAGGATCAGCGCCACAACGATGATCGGTTTCATCATCGGTAGCGAGATATTGAAGAAGATCGCGTACCATGACGCACCGTCCAGCCGCGCGGCTTCTTCGATCTCTTCGTCCTGCCCCTGTAGGCCGGCGACAAAGATGATGAACAGGAACGGCGTCCACTGCCATACATCCGCAAGGATCAGGATCAACCGGCTTAGCCAGGTCGAGGATTGCCATGCAACGTTGGCGTCCAGCAGGCCGACCTTCATCAGCAGGTCCGCGATGACCCGCCCGTCAAGAAACGCGAGCTTGTAGATGAACGCCACCGCCGAGGGCATGAAAAGCATGGGCACAAGGAAGATGATCCGCCACCCCTTCACCCACGGGTCGCGATAGGCATAAAAGGCCAGCGCCAGCGCGATGACCGTTTGCAGGATCAGAGAAATCGACCCCATGACAAAGGTATTCCAGAGCGCGCCCCAGAACTGGTAGTCCCCCCAGAGCTTGGCGTAATTGGCAAACCCGGCAGGCTGCCAAGGGCCGAATTTCACGTTGTGAAAGCTTTGTACGATGGCAAAAACGCCCGGATACAGCGTGATCACCAGCAAATACAGCACCGCAGGGGCGACCAACAGGTAGGGCAGCGCTTTGCGCATCCGCTTGCTGCGGCGGCGGAATGGTACGGATCGGGGCGTCGGGGAGTCCGGGGCAGCTTTCGCCGCCCCGGTTGCCGACACGTCGGACAAGGTCATCTGAGTTCCTTTGCAGATCAGAACGGAAGCGGCTTGCCTTCGCCGACGTAGAGTCCCGGCAGGGCAGCAGCATAGTCCACCGGATCGTTGCCCGCGTAGAAGCCGTTTTCGGTCATGATTTGCTTGACCGCAGCCGCCGCGTTGTCCAGCGCCTCTTTGGCCGAGATCTGGCCGACGACGGCACGGTTGATCTCGTTTCCGATGGCTTGCTCGATCGGGAACGCACCGGGCAGGCGGGGCGCACACCACGCATGTTCAAGGCTATCGGCCCAGACTTTGGCGGGCTGACTGACCTCTTGCAGGTTGGGGTTGGTCAGGACGGATTTGTAGCCCGGTGCCACGCCATTCGCGTTCGCCTCGTTCATCGACATGATCGACGATGTCGTCAGGAAGGCCAGCATCAGGAACGCGCCCTCGGGGTTCTTAGCGCTTGCCGATACGCAGGACGTAGAGCCTGCGATGTTCGGGGGCGCAAAGCGGCCGCCGTCGATGCGGGGTTCGTAAATGGTGACGAAATCGTCTACGATCTGCGACTGGTCGGGGCGCATCGCCTGCGTGCCGCTGTCCTGCCAACTGATGTTGGTGGCCACCTGTCCGCCAAGCCACGCGGCGCGGTTTTCGGGCCAACCAGCGCCTGCAAACCCTTCGTTCGCGTTTTTCGACAGGGCGAGGATGATCTCCAGACCCTTCATGCCGGCATCGCCATTGAAGATCGGCTCCCAGTTTTCGTCGAACAGCATCATGCCGGCCTGTGCCGAGATATGTTCCCAAGTGTAGGTCGACCAGAAGCCCGGCGCGGCCATCAGACCAACACCGGACACGCCCGGTTCTACCTTGTTCAGTTCGGCAGACAGGCGGATCAGTTCGTCATAGGACGGCACGGTGTTTGCGCGATCAATGGAACCGCCAAGCACCTTTTCGACGTAGCCCTTGCGGAGGTGCACCATCTGGATGTCACAGTCGAAGGGGATGCCGTACATGGTTCCGTTAAAGAAGCCGTAGTTCAGCTTGTAGGTGTCGTAGAAGTCATCCAGCGGCAGCGACCACTTCTCAGCGAAGTCGTCGAGGGGATACAGGAAGCCAGGCGCCGCAAAATCGCCCATCCACGGTGAGAAAAATTGAAGTGCATCGAAGGATGCATTGCCGGAAATGAATTCGGCGAGCACCTTGTCATACATGCTATCGTCGGGAATCGGGACGAGCTCGACCTTGATACCAGAGAGCGCCTCAAACGGTGCCAGACCCTCTGCCGCGGATTCGGCATCAGCCGCGCCAACGGCGAAGCGCACAGTGGTGCCGGCGAGTTCGGAGCGAACGGCCTCCCAATCCACGGTGCGGATCCAGTCTTTGTCCGCATCCCAAATTGGTTTGGAGTCAGACATCCCATATAGTTTTTGGTAGTCCTGCCGCACATACTTGGAAATCGAGATGTCATCCAAAATGCTCTGCGGGTCCGGCAGCGCGGTTTCGGCAAGGAGTTTTCCACTCCAAGTTGAGCCGATTGCCAGCGCGCCAGCAGCCGATCCGCGCGCCAAGAACGAGCGACGCGAGAGTTTTCCTCGGTAATCCATATTTTCCTCCCTTTGGGCCTAGGACCCATAACCATCGAGCTTTTCGAGGTTTTTTCCCTTTTTCAACCCGGGACTTGCTCTCTCCTCAATAAAGCAGCGCGGGCTGGAACATATAATGCTCATGTGAACCATTGTTCATACTGACCCTATCGGTCAAGACACATTCTAATTTTTTTGAACAAGATGATTGACGCTTGAACATAAGTTCTCAATAGTCTGATAAAGTTTTCAGCGAAGCAGGTGAAGAATTATGCCGTCGAATATTGCCCTCACGGGACTCGCCAAAGATCTTGCCGCACGATCAGACGCCGGCCGCCCCGTCCGAATCGGGCTCATTGGTTCCGGTGAAATGGGGACAGATATTGTTACGCGTGCCGCCATGATGGATGGCGTGGACATAGCGGCGATCTCCGAAATCAACACTCCAAGTGCTCACCGCGCGGTTTCTATCGCGCACAAGAGCGAAGCACACAGCGCGGACGCCAAAAGCACGGATGAACTCAATAAAATTATTGAAAACGGTCAGATAGCAGTGACAGACAATGCCGATCTTCTGCTTGAATCTGGCCTAATCGACGTTGTCATCGACGCAACAGGCATTCCGGCGGTCGGCGCAGAAATCGGCCTGCGCGCGATGGAACGCGGCAAACATCTAACGATGATGAACGTGGAAGCTGACGTCACAATCGGTGCCTATTTGCGCTCGGAAGCAGAGAAACTGGGAGTGGTCTATTCGTTGGGAGCGGGCGATGAACCTTCGTCCTGCATGGAGCTAATCGAGTTCGTCACCGCCATGGGGCACAAGGTCGTCTGCGCCGGAAAAGGGAAGAACAACCCCCTTAATATTGAAGCAACGCCTGACGCTTACCATGAAGAAGCGACGCGCAGGAACATGAACCCTCGCCTTCTGGTAGAATTTGTTGATGGCTCCAAAACAGCGGTCGAGATGGCGGCGATTGGAAACGCAACCGGTCTTATCCCTGACGTGGATGGCATGCACGGCCCCGCAGCTGGCCCCAAAGAACTGGCCAAAGTTCTTATTCCAGAAAAGGATGGCGGCCTTTTATCTGGCATCGGACGGGTAGACTATTCAATCGGCAAAGGAGTCTCTCCGGGGGTCTTTTGTATTGTCGAGGCGGAGCATCCTCGGATTCACGAGCGCATGAAGGATCTCAAGATGGGCGACGGCCCATATTATGAGTTCATCCGCCCCTACCACCTGACCTCGCTAGAAGTACCACTAACCTGCGCGCGTGCGGTTCTCTACGGCAAAGCCGACATGGTCCCACTCGAAAAGCCCGTCGTCGAGGTGTGTGCCTTGGCAAAGAAAGATCTAGCGCCTGGTGAAACGCTCGACCAGATCGGCGAGTACAGCTATCGCGCTTGGGCAATGGAGGTGACGCGCGCACAGGCCGCGCAGGCTTTGCCTGCCGGGATGCTCACCGGTGCTATTGTCGCCGCGCCCATCCGCAAGGGCGAGTTGATCACGCTTGAAAACACACGGCTGCCAGACTCTCGGCTCGGAGACCTGCGTCGCAAGCAGGACGTGATGCTGTATGGCCGCGATATGCTGAAGGCGGTTCAAGATGCCTGAATTACCTGACAATGTCCCCTACGCTATCCGTACATATAGCCCAGAACGGCTTCGCGATGCGTTCCTGAAGATGCACTTAATACGGAAGTTCGAAGAAGGCGCCGAGAACAGTTACACGCGCGGATTGATCCATGGCACGATGCACCTGTCCATCGGGCAGGAGGCTTCAGCTGTTGGAGCCTGTATGTCGTTGACTGACGAAGATAAGATCACCTCGACACACCGCGGTCACGGCCATTGTGTCGCCAAGGGGGCGGATGTCGAAAAGATGTTCGCAGAGTTTTTTGGAAAAGAAACCGGATATTGCAAAGGGCGCGGCGGCTCAATGCACATCGCAGACCCGTCCAAGGGCAATCTTGGCGCGAATGGCATCGTGGGGGGCGGCCTTCCGATCGCGGTGGGCGCGGCCTTATCAGCTAAGCGTCTTGGTACGGGGGCGGTCACGGTCTGTTTCTTTGGCGATGGCGCGAACAATGAGGGGGCCTTTCACGAGGCGCTGAACATGGCCGCTGTGTGGAAACTGCCCGTGGTTTTCGTCTGCGAGAACAACAAGTACGGCATGTCCACGTCGATCGAACGGTCAACGGCGGTCAAGCGTATCTCTGACCGCGCGGCGGCCTATGCCATGCCGGGGGTGACCGTGGATGGCAACGATTTCTCAGCCGTGACCGAGGCTGTGGATCAGGCCGTAGCCCATGCCCGAGCTGGCGAAGGGCCCGGTCTGGTCGAGACCCTGACCTATCGCTGGCGAGGGCATTCCAAATCGGACCGCAACCGCTATCGCACAAAAGAAGAGATTGCCGACTGGCAGAGCCGTGATCCAATCGTTGCCATGGCTCGCTTGTTGGTGGACCACCACATCGTGTCAGAGGATGAGATCGCAGCCGTTGAAGCCGAAGCGACGACAATCATCGAAAATGCCATAGCCGCTGCTTCGGCTGCGCCCGATCCCAAGGTCGAGGAAGCCACGCGCGATGTCTACACGGCTCTGATCCTAGACGAAGGAACACCTGCATGAACGCGCAAACCGAAACAAACTCGCGCGAGTTGACGTATTCCGAAGCGATCCGCGAGGCGATGGACATCGCACTTGGCAACGACGAGCGCGTGATCCTGATGGGCGAGGATATCGGCGTCTATGGCGGGGCCTTTGGAGTCACTGGCGATCTGGTTGAAAAATACGGGACCGACCGCGTGATGGACACGCCGATTTCCGAACTTGGCGGAGCGGGGGTGGCCGTCGGGGCCGCGCTAACTGGATTGCGCCCAATATTCGAGTTCCAATTCTCGGACTTTGCGACATTGGGAATGGAGCAGATCGTGAACCAAGCTGCCAAGCTGCGGTTCATGTTGGGCGGTGCAGTTTCGGTGCCGGTGGTCATGCGCTTTCCCGCGGGATCCGGCACAGGAGCGGCGGCTCAGCATTCCCAAAGCCTTGAGGCTTGGACGGCCCATGTGCCCGGTCTGAAGGTGGTGCAACCCTCGACGCCAGAGGATGCCAAGGGCCTGCTGCTGGCTGCGCTCGAAGATCCCGATCCGGTCATGATCTACGAGCATAAGCTGCTCTATAAGATGAAGGGGCCGGTTCCGGCGGGTCACTACACGACCCCGATTGGCAAAGCCGCCATCCGCCGCGAGGGGCGCGATGTCAGCATCGTGGCCACCGCGATCATGGTTCACAAGGCTTTGGAAGCTGCAGAAACCCTCGCGCGAGAGGGCATCGATGCCGAGGTCATCGACCTGCGCACCATCCGGCCAATTGACCGTGACACGGTGCTGGCGTCGGTGCGCAAAACTGGCCGTCTGATCTGCGTTTACGAAGGGGTTAAGACGCTGGGTGTCGGGGCAGAGGTCTCTGCCATGGTGGCCGAAAGCGACGCGTTCGATTTCCTTGATGCGCCGATTGTGCGCTTGGGCGGGGCTGAATGCCCAATCCCCTACAACCCGCAGTTGGAAAAGGCCGTCGTCCCCCAAGTGCCTGACATTTTGGACGCGGCACGCGGTCTGACAAAGGGGCGCATCTGATGCCAGTCGAAGTCATTATGCCGAAGGTCGATATGGATATGGCCTCGGGCAAGATCATGTCGTGGCATGTGGCCGTGGGTCAACCGGTGGCCAAGGGCGATCCCCTGTTCGACATCGAAACCGATAAGGCCGCGATGGAGGTCGAAAGCCCCGCCGACGGTATGCTGTACCACCCCGCGCCCGAGGGCACCGAGATACAGATCGGCCAGCCCTGCGCGTGGCTCTATGCCGAGGGCGAGGAGGTTGGCGATCAGCCCGCGGCGTTCGGTGCGGCTGCTGCAGAACCTGCCCCGCCGCCCGAACCCGTGGCCGCTGTGGAACCGGTGCGCGAATTGGCGTTCACCGCCGAACCCGCGCTCGAAAAGCCCCGCGCCACCCCCCGAGCGCGCCGCTTAGCATCAGAGGCGGGGCGCGACCTGACCAGCTTTGTCGGTACCGGCCCGCGCGGGCGCGTACAGGCTGATGACGTTCTGCAGGCGCTTGCTCCTGCGCCTAGTGCTGGCTTCACCGCAGAAACCGGCCCCCTGTCGATCACCCGTTCCAAAGGGGGCGAGGGCACGCCCATCGTGCTGATCCACGGGTTTGCCAGCGACGCAACTTCTTGGGCCCCGTTGGAAACCCACCTGCGGCACCGCCCGGTTATCCGCATCGACCTGCCGTCACACGGGAAATCGCCTAAACTACGCATTCGCTGCTTTGCCGATTTGGTCAAAGAGGTCCGCGCGGCCGTGGATGATCTGCATCTGGATGCGGCCCATCTGGTCGGCCATTCACTGGGGGGCGCGGTTGCGCTGGCGCTCGCTGACACGCGCCCGCGAAAAATCGCATCGCTGACGCTAATCGCCCCCGGTGGCCTTGGCCCCGAGATTGACGGCGCCGCGTTGACCGGCCTGTGCAACGCCACCCGCGTCGAGAGCCTTGCTCCTTGGTTGCGCCGACTGGCGGCGGATGAAAGCCTGATCACTGACGGCTACGCCCGCCTCGCCATGGCTTCGCGAAATGATCCAGCGTTGCGCCACGCGCAGGCGGCGCTGGCGGACGTGCTGTTCCCCGATGGCACCCAAGCCTTTGACCTGCGGGCTGCGCTGGATCGGGTCGATATGCCCACCCGCATTATATGGGGCAAACGCGACGCGATCATACCGTGGAGCCACGCACTGCGTGCCCCAGGCAAGGTTGCGCTCCATCTATTCGACGGACTTGGGCACATGCCCCAGATTGAAGCCCCCGATGAGGTTGGAAAGATCATTCGTTCTCTTGTATGATCGGTTGTTCAATTCACCACCACCGAGGCCCCACATGGCGGAAGACCACGCAGGCAAAGATCGCAACACGCATCGTAACACCGATTTGGCGGAACAACTCCGCATCCGGGCCGCTTGGCTTTATTATATTGAGGGCATGACGCAGTCGGAGGTTGCGAAAAAGCTGGGGGTAAACCGGATCATGATCACCCGTCTGCTGTCCGAGGCCCGTCGGCGCGGCGAAGTCGTCATCCGCATTGAATCCCCAATTGCGTCTTTGGTGGGGTTACAACACGAACTTGAACAGCGCTTTGGTCTGGCCAATGCGCTGATCGCACCGAATGAAGACCCCGAAATCGATCCCACCAAGTTGATCGCGGCAGCTGCGGGGGCCTATGTGTCCAGCATCATGGGGCCGAATATGACGGTCGGGGTGGGGTGGGGCAGAACCCTGCACACCATGCTGCCCTACATCGAGGGGCGCGCGCTGGAGAACGTGCGCGTGGTGTCCTTGCTTGGCGGGATCAGTCAGGCGCGGCGCTTCAACCCCGCGGAATTCGCTTGGCAATTCGCCGAGATGTTTGATGCCGAAGGCTACCTGATCTCGGCCCCCGCCATTGTTGACTCTGCGCAGACAAAACACGCTCTGTTGGAACATTGCGGTCTGGATCAGATTCTGGAAATGGCGGGCTCTTGCGATGTGGCCTTGCTGTCCTGCGGAGGGATCAGCGCGCTAACGACATCATACCGGTTGGGACACGTTTCAGAGGCAGAACGACAGTCGATGATCGAAAATGGCGCGATCGGTGATGTTCTCTACAACTTCTTAAACAGTGCTGGAGAACCGATCCCGCATCCGGTCAACGATCGCTCAATTTCGTTGTCTATGGAACGGCTAAAACGGGTACAGAAAAAAGTTCTCATTTCTGGTGGGGCGGAGAAAATCGATATCATCCTCGCGACCCTCAAAGCCCTTTCTCCCAGCGTCTTGATCACAGATGAGCTAACCGCACGACAATTGCTTGATCGCAGCGCACCGGAAAATGATCACGAGCAAACAACGCGAGTAGCGAGCGTACTCGGATCGCGGTAGGGTTTCCGAGGAGGAGAACGAAACATGCCAAGGCCAGCTGGATTCGACAGATTACAACAGGCGCAGATGCCCCTCCGCGATGCATTGCGCGGTGTCTCACGCATTGCCGAAGCGACAGAGAGCGCTTTGGAACCAGCGGCGCGGCTACTGCCGGACCCAATTCGAGCGCCATTTCATCATGCGCTCAAATCCATGGGCAAAGTCGGCAATCGGCTCACTAAAACATCCGTTTCGTCCCAACAAATCAAACGTGCATCTTGCTTTCTCACAGGCGCAGATCGCAGTGAAACAGCCTTGATGGATTGCGTTGTGAGTTTTGCTCACGGCTGGGACTCTCTCACACGCGAGGGGCCCTGCCGTGAAGAGGCCATTAGCGAAACCTTGCTGTCTGAGCTGTTCGCCCGCCAACCGATGCAACCGGAACCGGTTGGCGCAGAGCAAGCCGCGCAAATCCTGGTGGCGATTGATCGTTCAGGTGCTATCGCCCGCATGCCGAGCCTCGCACCGGCTTTTGATGCGACCGCTCACGCGCTCGTTCTTATAGCTATCGCGACATGGCTATTGACAGACCGAGCCGAAACGCGTGAGGGCGAAGAAAGTCTCCTTGCGTTGGCATATGCTCTGGTTCGCGCAACATGCAAAGAGCCCCACGAGACGTTGCAGGATAAAACGCGCCTCAAAACCGTCCTCACCGATTGGGCCGATCATCTCTGATGAGGGCGCCCCAGAGCATTTAAAAGGACCAGAAGATGAGCCAAGCCACCTCGATCAGCGAAACATCAAATGTACCGCTGCACAAGTCCGCGCAGCGGCTCAGGTGGTTTGTCGACGCGTTTCAAAAACAAGTGGCAGAAACAGAGGCCCAGACCGGGAACCTCTTTGCGCTGGACACTGCAGCGATGACAGAGGCTTTCGCGGAATGGATGCGGGCATTCGAGGCCCAAAAGCCCCTTCACGACGAAGACAAGCCTGCCTATGTTGGCTTTGCGGCTGGCCTTATGCTCAGCAATCTGATCCGCTTCAATCCCGCTCGCGTAGCCGATATAGCGACAGATGCGGATAGCGCAAAGCCAGCTTATTTCTGGCCAGAAGGCTATCTGTACGTCAGTTTTTGCCTCAACGTTCGCGGCATGATCCTCGAGAAGGATTACCGCGCAGAGCAGCATCCGAACTCTGCGCTCGAGGAGTTGCGCACGTGGTGGAGCTTCCGCGAAAACGCCCGTGAGAATGTGTCGAGTGCTATCGCCTATCTCGATCTTTTTGCCGGCGACGAGCCCAAGTGGAACATGCCCGAACTCTTCCATAGCCACTCAGGAGGCCGTTCGAGCTTACCGTCCCAGAACCACGCCAGCATACGTACGCGCATTTCCGAGCAATAGTTTTCCGTCTCTACTAGCTTGTTTTTGTGTCAGGAAAACCCGTCTGAACTCAAAGGAATCTGCTGGTCACTTCCCTAGACCAAGCAACTCAAAACAGATGTTCCACTTCAGGTGCGGGCACAAACCGCCATTTGCGCAGGGGGCCTGCCATCACGTTCAGATAGTACATCTCGAACCCGTAGGGCGCGCCGCAGGGATGGTGGCCACGGGGCACGCAGACAACATCGCCGTCTTTCACGGCCATGGTTTCATCAAGTTGACCATCGTCAGTATAAACGCGCTGGATGCCGAACCCGTCACCGGGGTTCAGACGGTGATAGTAGGTTTCTTCCAGATAGGTGATACGCGGGAAGTCGTCTTCGTCATGGCGATGGCTGGGAAAGGACGACCAGTGGCCCGCCGGGGTGAACACTTCGGTCACCAGCAGGCTGTCGCAATAGTCCTCGTTTTCCATCGCGATGTTGTTGATGTAGCGGGTGTTCACGCCCTCGCCACGCTGGGTCAGTTCGATGCCATCGGGTCCGATGCGGCGCGCTTCGTGACCGCCCATGCCGGGGGCAGAGCACACAGCAATGGTGCACTCGGTGGTCGCGGTCGCTTCCCATGTGTCGTCATTGGGAACGTAGAGGCAGTGCGGCGGCGTCTTTTCAAAGACAATCATCCGCTCGCCAAGCTCGCCCCAGTCTTTTCCGGCTGCGGTGAACGTCGCTTTACCCTCAACCATCACCAAAATGACTTCACGATCACCGGTGACCTCTGACACGCTCTCGCCTGCCCGAAGGCGGTAGAGCGAAAAGCCAACATAACGCCAGCCGGCAGATTCCGGTGTGATCTGGTGCACTTTCCCATGATCGCCAAAGGGTTTCTTCAAAAGATCAGCCATCGTTCTTATCCTTATCCTCAAGGGCACTGCGATATCCCGGCCCAAGCAACTTGAACGCCGCATAAGCCCCCGCAGCCCCAAACATCAGCGCCCATCCGGGCGAGCCTGTGGCCACCTCGAACAGCGCCCATCCCAGACACAGCCCCACAATCACGACGCGCCGCCACAGCGGGGCGAAGAACGGATCGGTCGGATCAATCATCCTGTCTCTCCTCCTTGAAGTCTCTGCCTGCACAGTCTGTGAACGTTCCGGCTTGTGCAACCGGAACGCCTCATTCCCTCAGATCAGGCCCACCTCGCCGGCGATCCGCTTGAGCGTATGCAGCCCAAGTGTCTGATAGAGCAGCGGATTGCGCAGGTCAGGGTCCTGCTCTGCCTCGATCACGATCCAGCCGTTATAACCAGCGCCCTTCAGGATCTGCAGGAGCGGTCCAAAGTCCACGGAGCCTTCCTGATCGCCGGGCACGGTGAAAGCCCCTGACAGAACGCCCTGTAGGAACGACAGGTTTTCTGCGCGGACCTTGGCGGTTACGTCGGGGCGGATATTCTTGGCGTGGAAATGCGCTACGCGGTCCACATATTTCCGAAGCACCTCTTCGGGGTCGCCACCGCCAAAGGTACAATGGCCCGCGTCAAACAACAGGTGGGTCGCGGGGCCTGTCGCGGCCATAAATGCGTCAATTTCTTCGGGGCTTTCGACCACGGTGCCCATGTGATGGTGATAGGCCAAGGTAATGCCTTCGCCCGCCAGATAGGCCGCAAAAGCTTCCATCTTCGCGCCAAATGCCACCATCTCTTCGTCTGTCAGACGGAGCCTGTCATTCACGGGCACGTCAGGGCTGCCATGTACAGTGTTGGAACATTCGCACACAATGCACACCTTGCAGCCGTTGTGCTTGAGCTTGGCAAGATGCCCCTGGACCGCGGCGATCTCGTCCTCCACCGACCGTCTCAGGAGTTCGGTAGAGTACCAGCCCGACACGAAGACCATGCCATAGTCGGCAAGCAGCGCGCGCAGCGCCTCGGGGTCATCTTGTGGCCAGCGGTGTCCGTTCTCGATCCCGTCAAAGCCGATTAGCCGGCCGGCCTCCTGCAGGATGCGTTCGGTCGGGATGTCTTTGCCAATGGATTGGTCATCATCGTTCGCCCACGCGATGGGGTTGGTTCCGAACCTGATCATGGTCGTCTCTTTCTTCATCAATTCTTGCGGCTTCATCTTGGGAGCAGATACCTCGGGGTGCGGGGCAGCGCCCCGCGCGTCCTGCTGGTTGCCTCAGTTCATACCGGTCTGTTTAGCGATCTGGATGATGTACTCGGCATAGCGGTTGCGCTGCTTTTCCCGCTCGCTGGTTTGCGGCACCGCCACATCCCAGAAGTAGCCGTGCTCGCCTGCCGAGGTCTCAAGGCCGGTGCCGGGGAAGTCCTTGGCGATGGTGTCGATGACGATCACCGTGGGGATATTGCGGTCGCGGGCGGCTTTGATCTCGGCTTCCAGCGCGTCGGTGCCAGATGCCTTGACCGCATGGGCGCCCATGGAGGCCGCGTGGGCCACATAGTCGATCTCGGGCTGAACCTCGATGTTGCAATCCACGT
>JAUILL010000012.1 GCA_030433335.1 Alphaproteobacteria bacterium
GGAAAAAAGGTTCAAGCTTGGCCATCTGCGTATCGCTTAACCAGTATAGATCACTCATGTCACCGCTCCGTTTTCCGAGCCGTGAATCACGCAGCACAACGGAAATCAATGCGTCCTGACCCTAGATTTAATGAAATTCAAAAATTTAACACATAATACCGGAAATGGTTCCGGTTTACTCGCAGATAATTTTTACGATTTCATTACGCGAATTCCTGACCTTTGCAGAATTCAACGCGCTTTACCGCCCCTCAGCGGCGCTGTAGTACATCTGCCATGAGCGACATCGACGACGACACAACACCAGAGCAGCCCCGTTCCTCGACCGAGCCTTTGCGCCGGGCGCTGGGGTCGCGGTACCTGCAATATGCGCTGTCTACTATCATGCACCGGGCCCTACCCGACGCGCGTGATGGCCTGAAGCCTGTGCACCGCCGCATCCTATATGCGATGCGGGAATTGCGGCTCAGCCCGAACGGACGCTTCCGCAAATCATCCAAGATTTCGGGCGACGTGATGGGCAACTACCACCCCCACGGGGATGGCGCGATTTATGACGCGATGGCCCGACTGGCGCAGGATTTTAACGTCCGCTACCCGCTGGTCGACGGTCAGGGCAACTTTGGCAACATCGACGGGGACAACCCTGCGGCAAGCCGATACACCGAGGCCCGCCTGACCGCCGCCGCCGAAGCCCTGCTCGAGGGGCTGAACGAGGATGCCGTCGATTATCGCGACAACTATGATGGCACGCTGCAGGAACCTGTGGTGCTGCCCGCAGCCTTCCCGAACCTGCTGGCCAATGGGGCTAGCGGCATCGCGGTGGGCATGGCAACCAACATCCCGCCCCACAACATCGACGAGTTGGTCGCTGCATCCTTGCACCTGATCAAGTCGCCCGATGCACGGGACGAAACCCTGCTGAACTATGTGCCCGGACCGGACTTCCCAACCGGCGGCATTATCGTCGAGCCCAAGGAAAACATCCTCAAAGCTTACGAAACTGGCCGTGGATCGTTCCGCCTGCGCTGCAAGTGGGAGGTCGAGGATCTGGGTCGCGGCACTTGGCAAATCGTGGTCACCGAGATTCCGTATCAGGTCGCCAAGTCCAAGCTGATCGAAAAGATCGCCGAGGTCATCCAGACCAAGAAGGTCCCGCTTCTGGCCGATGTCCGTGACGAATCTGCGGATGATGTGCGTCTGATCCTTGAACCGCGGTCCAAGAACGTCGATCCGGAAATGCTCATGGGCATGATGTATCGCAACAGCGATCTGGAAATCCGGTTCAGCCTGAACATGAACGTGCTGATCGACGGCGTGACGCCCAAGGTCTGCTCGCTCAAGGAAGTGCTGCGTGCGTTTCTGGACCACCGCCGCGACGTGCTGCAACGCCGCTCGCGTCACCGTCTGGCCCAGATCGACAAGCGTTTGGAAGTCTTGGAAGGCTACATCATCGCCTTCCTCAACCTCGACCGCGTAATCCAGATCATCCGGACCGAGGACGATCCAAAGGCCGTGATGCTGGCCGAAGATTGGGGTGGCGGCGTCTTCCTGAACGAAAATCAGGTCGAAGCGATCCTCAACATGCGCCTGCGCAGCTTGCGCAAGCTCGAGGAAATGGAGCTTCGCAAAGAGCGTGATGATCTGCGCCTCGAACGCGAAGGTCTAGTCGAACTTCTGGGTAGCGACGAACTGCAATGGGCCCGCATTGCCGAACAGCTGCGCGATGTACGCAAGGAATTCGGCAAGAAGACCGCCCTCGGCGCCCGCCGTACCCAGTTCGCCGAAGCGACCGAGATTGAAGAAGTCCCGCTGGAGATGATGATCGACCGCGAGCCGATCACCGTCGTTTGCTCGAAAATGGGATGGATTCGCGCGATGAAGGGGCACATCGCCCTCGATAGCGCGCTGAAGTTCAAGGACGGCGACGAAGGGCGTTTCGTGTTCCACGCGGAGACCACTGATCGTCTGCTGGTTCTGGGAACGAATGGCCGCTTCTATACTGTGTCTGCGGCGAACCTGCCTGGCGGACGCGGCATGGGCGAGCCCCTGCGCCTGATGGTAGACCTGCCGAACGACGTGGAAATCGTGGACCTGTTCATCCACAAACCCGGTCGCAAATTGCTGCTGGCGTCCAGCGCGGGTGATGGCTTTATCGCCCCCGAGGACGATCTCGTCGCACAGACCCGCAGCGGCAAACAGGTGCTGAACGTCAAAGGCGACGTCCGTGCCAAGATCTGCAAAGCCGTCGATGGTGACCACGTGGCCGTCGTAGGCGAGAACCGAAAAGTTCTGGTCTTTGCGATCGAAGAGCTGCCTGAAATGTCCCGCGGCAAGGGCGTGCGTCTGCAGAAGTACAAGGACGGTGGGCTCTCTGACGCGACCACCTTTACGCTGGAGAACGGTCTCTCTTGGAAAGACCCCGCAGGGCGCACCCGCACGGAAAGCGATCTGGCGGAGTGGATCGGCAAACGGGCAACCGCAGGGCGGATGGCCCCACGCGGCTTCCCCCGCGACAACACATTCACCTAACGATGCGGCGCCCTCGGGCGCCGTTTTTGTATCAGCGCCCCAATTCCTGAAGCATCGCTATCAGGGTCTTTGCCCCTTCTTGCAGCACTTCGGGCGCAAATGCGGTGTAGCCCAGAACCAACCCCTGCCGCGGCACTGGCTGGGTGCTGTAGGCCGATAGCGCACGCAATGTCAGCCCTACTTTTGCCCCCGCCGCTGCGATTTCAGTGTCATGCACGCCCTGCATCCGAGGACCCAATGTGCAACACAGATGCATCCCAGCATCTTCAGCAGGCGCGATGATCCAATCCTTGTGCCCCGACAAAGCGTTCCGCAGAACCTCTTGCCGTTTGGCATAGGTGCGGCGCATCCGGCGTAGGTGCGTCGAGAATCCTCCGCTCTCCATAAAACCCGCCAAAGCAGGTTGCGGTACGACTGAGGCCCTCGCACCCGTCTCTGCCATCGCACGGAACAGACCGGGCAAAGTGTGCTCCGGAGCCACCAGATAGCCCAACCTCAGGGCCGGACTCAGCAGTTTGGAGAAGCTGCCCAGATAGAACACCCGTCCCGCCCGATCCAAGCTGGCCAGAGCTGGCAAGGGCTGCCCTCGATACCGGAACTCGCCGTCGTAGTCATCTTCGATGATCCACGCATTCGACTGGCTGGCCCATTCAAGTGCCGCCGCCCGCCGCGCCAAAGGCAGCGTCGCGCCTGTTGGATACTGCCGCGATGGGGTCAAAACAGCCAGCTTTGCACCTTCGGTTGGGGCATTCGCGATATCCAGCCCTTCGCCATCGACGGGACAGGCGCGGACCTTCATTCCGGCGCGGATCAGGGCCGCCCGCATCGGGGCAAAGCAGGGGTCCTCGATCAGCACCGGATCCCCTGCGGCCAAGAAGGCGCGTGTGATCAACTCGAACCCCTCGGTCGCGCCGGACGTGATCACCACCTGCTCTGGTCGTGCTTGGATGCCGCGCCATGCGGAGAGATGCGCTGCGATCTGCGCGCGCAGAGGCATCCAGCCCATCGGGTCCGGCACCCCTGTCAAAGCGGGATGAGGATAACGCCATGTCCGCTCCAGATGCCGCGCCCATTCCACATGGGGGAAGCTCTCCAAATCCGGCAACGCGGGCTGGAACGGGCGCAAGGGCGGCGGCGGAGGTGCGGGCGGCGTGCGCAACTGCTCTGGTGGCAAGGCAGGCATGTCGGGCAGATCGTTAACCACATAGGTCCCCGCACCGCGCCGTGTCTCCAGATACCCCTCGGCAATCAATTGATCGACCGCCGTCAGCACCGTGATCCGCGAGATCGACAGCTCTGCCGCCAACATGCGGCTGGCGGGCAACCGCGCTCCGGGGGCGGCTTTGCCCACTTGAATCATATCGCGCAATGCTTCGGCGAGTTGGACGTGCAGAGGCGATCCGGCTTCTCGATCAAGCGACAGAGCGAACAGGGCGGCTTGAAAATTGGATATGCTATGTGCGGATTTATTGGTCATTTCGATAAGTCCAATATCGCGCTATTCCGCAGGCAACAAGACAGGAATAGACCCATGACCCCCACAGACCGCACCCGCCTGCGCCGCGCCCATGAACGCGGCAGCTATGATCCGCAATCGATTTACGACATTTTGGACGCCACGCCCCAGTGCAGCGTCGGGTACGTGATCGACGGAAATCCCTATGTCACGCCGACCTTTCATTGGCGCGAAGGAAACCATGTCTACTGGCACGGCAGTTCCGCCAGCCGGATGATCCGCAAGGCCACCGATGCCGAAGTGTGCCTGAGCGTGCAGATCATCGACGGTTTCGTCATGGCACGCTCGGCCTTTCACCATTCGGCCAACTACCGGTCTGTGACCTTGTTCGGGCGCGCGTTCAAAGTGCCCGAAGAGGAAAAGGCCGCGCGTCTGGATGCTTTCGTCGAACATCTCTGGCCCGGTCGGAGTGAAATCCTGCGCCCCATGCAGCCGCAAGAGATAAAGGCGACCACGATCCTTGGCCTTGAGATCACCGAAGCCAGCGCCAAAGTCCGCAGCGGTCCGCCCGTGGATGATGGCGAGGATTATGCACTGCCGATCTGGGCCGGTGTGATCCCGATGACCCAAACGGTTGGCGCCCCGATCGCAGACCCGCGGAACTTGCCTGACTTGACGGTGCCCGATCACGTGCAAAATTTCTCGCCTGATCGAACGTCAAAGTGATTTTTGTTGAAACATCTGGCACAATAGACGCGTTATCCACTCGAGCGGGCACACTCAGCCCCAATTAGGAACGTGTATGATGTTTAAAGAATTCCGCGACTTTATTGCCCGCGGCAACGTGATGGACATGGCAGTCGGTATCATCGTTGGCGCGGCATTCACCGCAATTGTTCAATCGATTGTTGCCGATCTGATGAACCCGATCATCGCCATTTTCACCGGCGGGATCGATTTCTCTGGCTGGTTCTATTCGCTGGATGGCAACGAATACGCCTCTATCGAGCTGGCCAAAGAGGCAGGCGCGCCCGTCTTTGCCATCGGTAGCTTTGTCATGGCCGTGATCAATTTCCTGATCATCGCTTTCGTCGTCTTCATGATAGTCAAAGGCGTGAACCGGGTCAAAGAGTCCGCCGTCCAGAAAGAAGAAGAGGTCGCCAAACCCGAAGAGAAGCCTGTCACTCCGCCGGACATCGCTTTGCTCATGGAAATCCGCGATTTGCTGAAGAAATAAAAAAGGGGCCGGTCATCGAACCGGCCCTTAGTCTTTGGAGCGGTCGGGAGGACCGCCAAAGTTCGGTGAACATCATGCAGCGGCGAAACACAAATGGGCCTGCAACCGGAACCCGTTTCGCCAGCACACCTCATACTACCAAGGAATGAAGGCACATCGGTTCGAATTCACTGTACCCTGCCGCCAAAATGCGGCAATTTCTTCGCCAATTCTGAAATTTGACGCAAGAATCTGGATCAGATGACCCTCGACCCGACAGATCGCCGTATCCTTTTTACCCTGCAACGCCGCGGACGCATTTCGAACGCCGAACTCGCAGAGGCCATCCACCTGAGCGCGTCGGCCTGTCACCGCCGCGTCCAGCGACTAGAGGAAGACGGCTATATCAAGGATTACGTCGCCCTACTGGACGCCCGCAAAATGGGCGTACCTGCGACGGTCTTCGTCGAGATCACACTGCAGACGCAGGCAGACGAAGTGCTAGAGGCGTTCGAGACCGCCGTGGGCCGCGTGCCCGAAGTGCTGGAATGTCACCTGATGGCGGGCAAAGCGGACTACATCCTCAAGGTTGTTGCCGAAAACACCGAGGACTTCGCCCGCATCCACCGTCAGTACCTGACACGCCTGCCCGGCGTCGCGCAAATGCAGAGCTCGTTTGCTCTGCGGACGGTGTTCAAAACGACCGCCCTGCCAGTTTAGTCACCCTTGCCGCGCCACCAACGGCGGACACGCGCGCCGATGCCGTTGGAGTAGGTGTCCACGGGCTGCATCCGGTCCTCGTCGCTGTCGAACACGGGGTCCAGTCGGCGCGATTTGAAGCGCTTCCAACGGGCAAAGATCGCCAGAAACACCACAGCCAACACGATCAGGATAATGATCGAGGTCCACGGGATGATCCGCACATCGGGGCCCGCGACGACCTTCAGGCTCGTGGCGTTCGGGTAGATCGAGATGAACTCGTTGCGCCACCCGTAATGGCGGATCGCGACCCACGTGGGATTCGCCGAGTTGCTCTTGGAGATCAAGTCGCTCGCCCGCGCCTGCAGGTTCGCTGTGTCGAACTTGAAGTACGGCGGCCAGCCCCAGCCCGTATCTTCGTTCCGATAGATCATCGGCTCGCCATCCTCGCGGAAGGCCTGAATAAAGAACACATCGCGCGAGGCCGACAGCGCCTGCTGCTCTGTCTCGGGCGAGGCCCAGAAATACTGGTTCAGATTGGTGAAGTCCTGCCGCTTTTCATAGGTGTCTGTGATGCGGACAACGTCCGTTTGCGGCAGCGTGTAATGCAGGAACCCGGCCACAAGCACCCAGAATACAATAGTAATTGTCCAACGAATGTAGGCCATTGTCGAGCCTCCGGAAATGTCTTTGGCGCCACACTGACGGTCAGGGGCGCCAAAGTCCAGTGGGGTTAGCCCACCACGTTGGTCTCGGGACCATAGGGATAGCCGGTGATGTTTTCCGCGCCATCCTCGTTGATGACCAGGATATCATGCTCGCGATATCCACCCGCGCCGGGTTGGCCGTTCGGAATGGTCAACATCGGCTCCATGCTGATCACCATGCCGGGCTCGAGCACAGTGTCGATATCCTCTCGCAGTTCCAGCCCCGCTTCGCGGCCATAGTAGTGGGACAGCACCCCGAACGAGTGCCCGTAACCAAACGTCCGGTACTGCAGCAAATCCCGCTCGGCGAAGAAGGCGTTGATCTTGTGGGTCACCTCGGCGCAGCTGACGCCGGGCTTCAGCAGCGACATCCCGTATTCATGTGCGGCCACATTCGCCTCCCAGATTTTCAGGCTGGCGGGGTCTACCTCTTGGACAAACAAGGTGCGTTCCAGCGCGGTGTAGTAGCCAGAGATCATGGGGAAGGTGTTCAGGGACAGGATATCCCCACGCTCTAGCACACGCCCCGTTACAGGATTATGCGCCCCGTCTGTGTTGATCCCCGACTGAAACCAGACCCACGTGTCGCGATATTCGGCGTCGGGAAAACGTTTTGCGATCTCCAACTCCATGGCATCGCGCCCTGCCATAGCTACGTCGATTTCGCGCACACCGGCCTTGATCGCATCACGAATGGCATAGCCGCCCACATCTGCCACCTGAGCCCCATGCCGGATCAAAGCAATCTCTGCAGGCGACTTGTGGAATCGTTGCTTCATCACGGAGGCGGCAATCGGGACGACGGACGTAGGCGACAGGAAGCCCTTTAGTTTCTCCATCCCCTGCAGGGTCAGATGGTCTTCTTCATAGCCCACCGCTTTGCCCGCGCCAGACAGCTGCGCAATGGTGCGCCAGAAGTTATCCCGCTGCCAATCGGTATAGGTAATGTTGTCGCCATAACACCGTCGCCAAGGTTGCCCCGCATCGATCCCCGCGCTGACCGTCACGCTCGTCTCGGGCGTAACCACCAAGCCATAGGGACGACCAAACGAGCAATACAGAAAGCCAGAGTAGTACGCGATGGAATGCATCGACGTGAACACAGCCACGTCCACCCCCAGATCGGCCATGATCCGGCGCAGTCCGGCCAAACGGGCCTCATACTCTTCGGCAGCAAAAGGCAGAACGGCTTCGGTGCCGTTGTGAAAGCGGTAATTTTCGGGACGGTCCAATTCAGACCTCCTTTTCATCAAAAGAAGGTCCCGGCGTACAGGACGGACAAGCGCCTCGTGTGGGACGACGCCATCGCCCCGCGCTAGGCAAGAGATTGCCAGATTCTATCGCCCTGACAAGAGCCTAAACACCCACCCCGCTACAAATGCTCGGGACCGTCAAATCGGCTTCACTCCCTGCAGCTTCTTTTTGCGAAAAATACTCAATGGCGCGCCGATCGCCTCAGAGATTATCCTCGACACGGAAGCCATGCGGGATGCCATCGCGCCCCTCCAGCACCAGATCCGCCATGATACGCGCGACGCCCGGCGCCATCCCGAACCCAATCTTGAAGCCGCCATTCGCGATGAACTGACCATCTGCATCGGGCAGTGCCCCGAGCATTGGCGCGCGGCTCTTGGCCCGCGGACGCACCCCCGCCCACCGCGCCAAAACAGGGGCATCGGCCAACTCAGGCAAAGCCGCCCTCGCCCGCGCAATCACCGCCTCAAGCTGCTCATCCACCGTGTTAGGCGCATCGAACTCCCGCTCACTGGTAGACCCCACAGCGATAGTCCCATCTGCGTGGGGTACGATGTGCAGACTGTCGGCATAGAGCTGCGGCAGCCCGCTCCGATCCAGATCAAACAAAGCCGCCTGCCCTTTGACCCCATTTCCGATGGTTTTGCCGTAGCGCTCGGACAGAGCCTTCAGACCCCACCAACCGGTCGCGTGAACGACAGCACCCTCTTCGGGCCCCTCGGTCACGATCTCTCCGCCCTTTGCCCGAATTGCAGCGACCAAAGCGTCGCAGGCCTGCCGCGGATGCATCCGCCCGCTCAGGGAGTCGTGGATCAAATACCCCGTCGCCGAGACAGGTGCCCAATCCCCAGCCTCCGCTGCAGGGATCACGCGCCAAACAGCCTCGCCTTCCCATAACTCTGCCGCAGACACCTCGCGCGCTTTGGCCAATTCCAGAGCCCGCTCATCCGCAATCGGCTGCAGCCGCCCATCCCGCGCATACCCTGCAGAAAGCCCGCCAGCCTCTTCGACCTCGGCCCAGAAGGCACCAGCGGCCAGCAACGAACGAAACTGAAAGTCCTTTTTTGCATTCCAGTTCTCTGGCGTATGCGGCGCGAGCGCCCCTACAATTCCGCCCGAACTCCCAGCCCCTGGCCCAAAAGGATCAATGACCCGCACTTTGGCCCCGCGCCGCACGCATTCCCATGCGATCGCCAAACCAAAGGCCCCCGCCCCGTACACTGTGATTTCGGCCATTGCCAAAACTCCGCCTTGCCGCCAATTCTCAGCTATTGCCCCCTCGCTAAAGGATTTTTCCATGCAGAGCCAGAATGCTGCCGAGCTGGAGTGGCGCGATGGCACGATCCCAGTGTCCCGCCAGTTCGACGATCCCTACTTCTCGATCGAAAACGGCATGGCTGAAACGGCCTATGTGTTCTTGCAAGGCAACGGTCTGCCGGACCGCTTCCACCCCGATTTCCACATTGCTGAACTCGGGTTTGGCACTGGCCTGAACCTGCTGATGTCCCTGTCCCTGTGGCGCCGGTCGGGTCAGACGGGTCGCCTGCATTTCACGACATTCGAGGCCTTTCCCATGGCCCAACCCGACATGATTCGTGCCCTCGCCGCGTTCCCCGATATCATGCCACTGGCCGAAGAGCTCTCAGACCATCTGGGCAAACCCCACTTTGAAACCGAAGACCTGACCTTCACCATGATCCAAGGGGACGCCCGCGAAACCCTAAAGACTTGGCAGGGTTCCGCAGACGCGTGGTTTCTTGACGGGTTCTCCCCTGCGAAAAACCCCGAACTGTGGGAAGCTTCACTCATGACCGCTGTCGCACAGCACACCGCCGCTGGCGGAACCGCAGCAACCTACACCGCCGCAGGGTTTGTCCGGCGAAACCTGACCGAAGCTGGCTTCACCGTCGAACGCATCCCCGGCTACGGTCGCAAACGCCACATGACCATCGCCCATATTTCAGAGGCCAAATGACACAGCAAAACACCCGCCTCGGCATTGGCCTGATGGTTCTGACCACCTTCATATTCGCGGTTCAGGACGGCCTGTCGCGGCATTTGGCGGAAAACTACAGCGTCTTCATGGTCGTCATGATCCGCTACTGGTTCTTCGCAGCCTTCGTGATCACCATCGCAACGCGCAAAGCAGGCGGCCTTCGCGCCGCGGCCGCCACCAGCCAACCACTGGTCCAAGGGTTCCGCGGCTTGCTCTTAGCTTTCGAGATCTGCGTGATGGTCACAGGCTTCGTCTACCTTGGCCTCGTCGAAAGCCACGCGGTCTTTGCCACGTACCCCCTGCTGGTCGCCGCTCTTTCCGGCCCCGTGCTCGGAGAAGCCGTTGGTTGGCGCCGCTGGCTCGCCATCGCCATTGGTTTCGTCGGTGTCGTAATCATTCTAGAGCCGGGCTTCGGAGTCTTCTCGCCCTACGCACTGATTCCCCTCGCCGCAGCACTGATGTTCGCGCTCTACGGTTTGCTCACCCGCTATGTCGCGCGAAAAGACAGCTCAGCCACCAGCTTTTTCTGGACAGGCACGACCGGCGCCATCGCGATGACAGCCATCGGCGTTTGGCATTGGGAGCCAATGACAACCCCAGACTGGGGATGGATGATCGCCCTCTGCCTGACCGGTGCGGCGGGCCACTTCACTCTGATCAAATGCTACGAGGTTGCCGAGGCCAGCTCGGTCCAGCCCTTTGCCTACCTGCAACTAGTCTTCGCCTCGACCCTCGGCATTCTGGTCTTCGGTGAAACCATCCGACTGAACGTCGCCATCGGCGTCGCGATCATCCTCAGCGCGGGCCTCTTCACCCTCTGGCGAGCACAACAGCAGGCGCAAAAGAGCTAACTCAGCCTCTTTCTTCGCCTAAATACTCCAATCAAAAACAAAGCGAGCGGCTCTTAGGCCGCTCTCATTTTATCAACTTACTGCGCAAGTTCCTGACTGAACGGAACAGGCAAAGGATTCTTCCCCAACCTTGCGCGATATATCGGCAAGCTCTCGGTCACGCGCATGACGTAGTTGCGTGTCTCGTTAAAGGGGATCATCTCGACCCAATCCACCACATCAATCGCGCCAGTTCTGGGATCGCCAAACTGTTCAATCCAACGTGCTGGTCGGCTGGGGCCGGCGTTGTAACCTGCCGCCATAAACATGGGGTTATTTCCAAATTCTCGGGACAGCTTGGCCAGATAGGCAGAGCCAAGCGTCGCGTTGTAGAAAGGCTCGGACAGCAAAGCCTTCTCGCGGAAGGGCACGCCCTTGGCCTCTGCCATAGCTTGCGCCGTACGCGGCATGAGTTGCATCAAACCGCGCGCACCGACGGGGCTAACAACCCACGGATCAAACTCGCTCTCGCGGCGTGCAATTGCCAATGCCCACTCGGGCGCAATGTCCATGGACCGCCCCGCAATCGGGTGCAGCGCATAGTAGGCACGCGGCAAAACGATCCCCCGCGCAGCCGCCTCTTTGCCCGCCATGACGGCAAGGTGGGGCTCGTCCATCATCAGCATTGCATCGCCCAAAGCCACAAGGTCCGGTTCGGTCAAAGTCTCTGCCATCTGGATCACGAACCGCTCCGCCAAAGAGCGCTCGTTCGCAGCAATCAAAACAGCAGCAGCCTCGAACAAGGACGAGTTCACAAAACCAGCGCTCCGCCAATTCGGGTCCGGCTGACCGCCAGCCAAGGACGCATCGAACGCCATGCCCGCACGTTCCGCTGCCAGCAATCCATAGAAGCTGGTCTGCTGCGCTCCCGCCGTTTCAAATGCCAGGTGCGCCGCCGTCAGATCTCCCAGCGCCTCGTAGGCGCGGCCGATCCAATAGCCCGCGCGCCCCTTGGAAATCGGGCTATCGACGTTCATAGCCAGAGCCTTGAAGTGCTCCAACGCCTTTGCCGGGTCCTGCAGGTAACGCAGCGCCACGTATCCCGCCAACCACTCCAGATCGGCCCAGTTCGAACCGCCGGTCAGGTGATGGTTGGCCGCCAAACGGTACGCAACCGAAGGAGTCCCCTCTCGCAATTCGCGACGAACTAGCACACGACGCAGATAAGCCCAATTTTCAGGCTGACCTAGCAATTCGACTCGCTCTGACCGCTCGAGCAGCAGGTCGCGGGCGCTGTCGGTGTAGTTCTTATCGAATCGCCATTTGAAACGATCGTGGCTCAGACCGGCGTCTCCGCCTAACCTGTTGGGCACTGCAGCGATCAGCGCATCCACGTCACCTTTGTCAGTTTGCAGCGCGATCCGAGCGGCCGCAAGGGCCCGCCAATCCTCTGACACCAGTGCCATCATGCGGCCCGCTTCGGGGTAGGCTTGCTCCCACAGGAGCATGTTCATCCGCGCTGTGTGGTACTGCCCCAAGAGGTCCGCGTAGCGCGCCAAGAAGGCGTCATGCTCTTCGCCATCCATATCGAGCGTCAGCCACGCCCGTACCAGAATGGCATCAGCCGAGGCGCGGTCCCCAGAGGCAGTCAGCGCCGCCGCATAGGCCAGAGCTCCGACCCCCGTGTCAGGAGTATGTGACTGAAAGAATTGCAAAGTTTGCGCAGCATTCGCCTGCTCGGCGATGATCTTCTCTGTCCGCTTTTTCAGCAGCGGGATACCCGGCCAATCAGACCGCCGCGCCAGAAAGTCCAGAACGAGATCGGCATTCCCTTCGCCAGCGCGCAAGTAGTGCCACAGGACGATGTCTGTCCCGATCTGTCCGTCTTTCTGGGCAAGGGTCAGCGCGCTGGACCAGTCTTTGGTGCGGACCGCATCCAAAGCAAGGTCCATGGTGTGCGGCGGGCGCAGGTCCGCCAGCGCAACAGTCGGGATCAGAGCCGCGCAAAAAACGGCGCCGGTCCACCAGCGTTTCAAGATATGGGTCATGCTGCTCAGCCAATTTTTCATTTAAACCTACCAGTGATCGGGCGGTTCGCAATTCACAAACTTGGCAAGGCCACGTCGCCTTGGTATGGGGCGCTGCACAGAGGCAGCCCGCAGTGGGCTCGCACAATCATTCTAAAGGAGCGTGTCATGTTCAAAGGTTCTATTCCTGCCCTAGTCACGCCGTTCAAAAACGGCGAACTGGATCTGGAGACCTTGAAGAAACTTGTCGACTGGCACGTTGATCAGGGCAGCCACGGTCTGGTGCCCGTTGGAACCACCGGCGAGAGCCCGACCCTGAGCCACGAAGAGCACGAAACCGTCATCGAAGAGGTGGTCAAAGCGGCCGCTGGCCGCATCCCCGTGATCGCAGGCGCAGGCAGCAACAACACCCGCGAAGGCATTCGTCTGGTCCAGCACGCCGAATCGGTTGGCGCGGACGCGGTTCTGGTTGTGACCCCCTACTACAACAAACCGACCCAAGCGGGCCTGATCGCGCACTTCACCGCGCTGCATGAAGCCTGCGCTCTGCCCATCGTGATCTACAACATCCCCGGCCGTTCGGTCATCGACATGACCCCAGCGACCATGGGCGAGCTGTCGAAGCTGCCGCGCATCATTGGTGTCAAAGACGCAACCGGTGACATCAGCCGTGTCAGCAAGCAGCGTGCCTCCTGTGGCGCAGACTTCTGCCAACTGTCGGGGGAGGATGCGACCGCTCTGGGCTTTAACGCACACGGCGGTGTCGGCGCGATCTCGGTCACCGCGAACGTGGCGCCGAAGCTCTGCGCAGAATTCCAAGAAGCCACTCTGGCAGGCGATTTCGCCAAAGCTCTGGCCTATCAGGACAAACTGATGCCCCTGCACGAAGCGATCTTTATCGAGCCGGGCGTTTCGGGCGCGAAATACGCGATGTCCCGTCTGGGCCTGTGTGACGAAGAAGTCCGCCTGCCCCTTCTGCCGATCAGCGGTGAAACCCGCGCCAAGATCGACATGGCGATGGCACACGCCGAACTGATCTAACGTTTCTGGGCCACAGCCTCGCGCCACTCACCCGGCGCGAGCCCGTCCAGTGACCATTCACCGACTTTTGCCCTGATCAGCCGCAGTGTGGGATGCCCCACTGCGGCTGTCATGCGTCTGACCTGCCGATTTTTGCCTTCGGTGATCGTCAGGGCAATCCAGCTGTCAGGTACGGACTTGCGCACACGAATCGGCGGGTTGCGCTCCCACAGGCCCTCGGGTTCGTCCATCAGTTCGCATTGCGCGGGGCGGGTCAGGCCGTCCTTCAACTCGACACCTTTGCGCAACGCGGCGATGGCGGCCGCATCGGGGATACCTTCGACCTGCGCCCAATAGGTCTTGGGCATCTTGTTCTTGGGATTGCTGATCCGCGCCTGCAGCTTGCCGTTGTTGGTCAGCAAGAGCAGCCCTTCACTGTCCCGATCCAGACGGCCTGCGGGATATACCCCCGGCACGCGGATGTAGTCGGACAATGTCGCCCGCGGCCCGTCCGCATTTCCGCGGTCGGTGAACTGGGTCAGAACGTCATAGGGTTTGTTGAACAGGATCAGGCGCGTCATGGCATTCGGCCTACAGCGGCGAACGCGGCCATGCAACGCTTCTTGGATTTCGCGCGTTAGGCCCCATATGCCCATTCCCAAGAGTGGACAGCCCCTCAAGACCCCTGTAACACAACGCGACCATGGCCAATAAACAAACCAAATCTGACCCGAACTACAAAGTCATCGCCGAAAACCGGCGTGCCCGCTACGACTATGCCATCGAGAATGACATAGAGTGCGGCATCCAACTGTATGGGTCCGAGGTGAAATCCCTGCGCCAAGGCGGCTCGAACATCGCCGAAAGCTACGCCAGCGTCGAAGATGGCGAGTTGTGGTTGATCAACAGCTATGTCGCCCCCTACGAGCAGGCGAAAACTTGGGGTCACGAAGAGCGTCGCCGCCGCAAATTGCTGGTCTCGCGCAAGGAAATGGCCGACCTGTGGAACCTGACCCAGCGCAAGGGCATGACCCTTGTTCCGCTGGTGATGTACTTCAATCACCGCGGCATCGCGAAGCTCAAGATCGGGATCGCCAAGGGTAAGAAGAACGTCGACAAACGCGCCACAGAGGCGAAACGCGACTGGAATCGCCAGAAGAGCCGTCTGCTGAAACAGAACGGGTGATACCTCGTATCACGCGAAACTGTGGAAAAACGGGGCCTTTTCGGTCCCCTATACCGCCGTCCATGCTTGCAGCAGACCCCTGTTGCGCGTTACAGAACACCGTATTTTCTAGGATCGCTGTCTTCTGAGGGAGGGTGAGGTATGGACAACCCCAAAGTGATTGTCTCGACCGAGTGGCTGGCTGCGCACCTGCGTGACCCTGATTTGCGCATTATCGATGCTTCTTGGTACCTGCCCAACATGGGCCGCGACCCCAAGGCAGAGTACGAAGCGTGCCACATTCCCAACGCCCGTTTCTTTGACATCGACGAAATCAGCGACCAGCGCTCGGATCTGCCGCACATGGCACCCCCCGTGGAAAAGTTCATGTCCCGCCTGCGGGCGATGGGCGTCGGCGACGGCCATCAGGTCGTGGTCTATGATGGCATGGGCCTGTTCTCGGCTGCGCGCGTATGGTGGCTGTTCCGCCTGATGGGCAAGATGGATGTTGCTGTTCTGGATGGCGGTCTGCCCAAGTGGGTCGCCGAAGGTCGCGAAACCGAAGATTTGCCCCCCATCCTGCGCGATCGCCACATGACCGTGACCCGCCAGAACCAGATGGTTAAAGACGTGACCGAGGTGTCTTCGGCCGCGAAGCTTGGCGATTGGGTCATCGTGGACGCCCGCGCCGCCGACCGCTTCCGCGGCGAAGTTGAAGAGCCCCGTCCCGGCCTACGCGCTGGCCATATCCCGAATTCGCGGAACGTCTTTTTCAAGGACGTGCAGAACGCTGACGGCACCATGAAGTCGCCGGACGCGCTGAAATCCGTCTTCGAACAGGCAGGCGTTGACCTGAGCAAACCTGTCATCACCAGCTGCGGTTCGGGTGTGACCGCAGCCGTCCTGAACCTCGCGATGGAGCACATGGGCAAGACCGATCATGCCCTGTACGACGGCTCCTGGGCCGAATGGGGCGCATTCCCCACCCTTCCTATTGCCACCGGAGAGGCATAATGTTTTCCAACCTCAAACCCCAACCCGCAGATAAAATTCTGGCGCTGATGGCAGCGTACCGCGAGGATCCTCGCGACCAGAAGATCGACCTTGGCGTCGGCGTTTACAAAAACGCCGAGGGCGTCACCCCCGTGATGCGCGCAATCAAGACCGCCGAGAAACAGCTGTGGGAGGTTGAGACAACCAAGAGCTACACCGGTCTGGCTGGCGATCCCGCGTTCTCGGACGCGATGATCAATCTGGTTCTGGATGGCGTTGTAGCCCGTGATCGCATCGCAGCTGTTGCCACCCCCGGCGGCACCGGCGCAGTCCGTCAGGGCTTTGAGGCGATCCGTCTAGCAAACCCCGACGCCCGCGTGTTCGTGTCGGACCCCACTTGGCCGAACCACCTGAGCATCCTGAAGTTCATCGAGATGCCCACCGTCACCTACCGCTACTTCGACGAGGAGTCGGGCGGCGTGAACTTTGACGGCATGATGGAAGACCTGAACCAGCTGCAAAAGGGCGACGTTGTCCTGCTGCACGGCTGCTGCCACAACCCGACCGGCGCGAACCTGACTCTGGACCAGTTCCAGACCGTCGTGGACAAGCTGAACGAAGTTGGCGCCGTGCCCATGATCGACATCGCCTATCAGGGCTTTGGTGACGGTCTGCAAGAGGACGCAGCCGCGACCCGTCTGGTTGCCAAAAGCTGCCCCGAAACCATCATCGCGGCCTCATGCTCCAAGAACTTCGGTGTCTACCGCGAGCGGACCGGCTGCCTGATGGCGATCTCGGAAACTGCGGCGCAGACCCCTGTGACCCAAGGCACTCTGGCCTTCTTGAACCGCCAGAACTTCAGCTTCCCGCCGGATCACGGCGCGCGTCTGGTGACCATGGTTCTGACCGACGACGCCCTGCGCACTGAATGGCAGACCGAGCTGGAAGAAGTCCGTCTGTCGATGCTGGGTCTGCGCGAGCAGCTGGCCAATGAGCTGAAGCGTCTGTCGAACTCTGACCGTTTTGACTTCATTGCCCGTCACCGCGGCATGTTCTCGCGTCTGGGCCTGTCGCCCGAGATCGTCGAAAAGATCAAAGCTGACTTCGGCATTTATATGGTTGGCGACTCGCGCATCAACATCGCGGGCCTGAACCAGACCACCGTGCCTCTGCTCGCTGACGCGATCATCAAAGCCGGCGGCTAAAAAATTATTGGGAACCTCTTGGTTGTTCTATGCATTCCATTATCTGAATGCATAAGACACATTTCAGGAGGTTCCCATGTTTACGCGAGAGAGTCCGTCCAACGGTCCGAACAGCCCCAAGGTTGTCGGCTTCTACGAGAAGGTCACGGGCTCGGTTCAATACATCTGTATCGACGAAGCGACCAAAAAATGCGCCGTCATTGACACGGTGCTGGATTTCGATCCCGCCCACGCCTGCACCTCGACCAGCAGCGCACAGACTGCTCTGGATTACATCGAGGCGAACGGCCTGACGCTGGAGTGGATCCTCGACACGCACCCCCACGCCGACCACCTCATGGCCTCTGCTTGGCTCAAAGAGCAGACAGGTGTGCAGACCGCCATTGGCGAGAAAACCCGCGACATCGCGAAGCTCTGGGCCAAGTATTACAACTTGCCCGACGCCTTTGACCCCGAGCGGGACTTTGACCATCTGTTTGCGGATGGCGACACCTTCAAGATCGGCAATCTGGACGTCCGCGTGATGCTGTCCCCCGGTCATACGCTGGGGTCGATCACTTATATCGTGGGCGACGCGGCCTTTGTGCATGACACGTTCATGTACCCAGACAGCGGCACCAGCCGCGCCGACTTCCCCGGTGGCTCGTCCAAGGACCTGTGGAACTCGCTGCAGGCCATTCTGGCGCTGCCTGATGACACGCGGCTCTATATCGGACACGACTATCCGCCCGTCGGCGATCGCGAAGATCCTGCGTGGGAAGCGACCGTCGCGGAGCACAAGGCCAACAACAAACACCTCGCCGGCGGCGTGAACGAGGCGGAATACCGCAAGACTCGGGACGAGCGGGATGCCACGCTCAGCTTGCCGACCCAAATGATGTATGCCCTGCAGGTCAATCTGCGCGGTGGCCGACTGCTGCCCCCAGAAGATGACGGGCGCCAGTACTTCAAAATCCCAGCAAATTACTTCTGATCAAGGACACACGATGCAAACCGAAATCACAGGAAACGGCGTTTTGGAAACCTGGACCGTGGACGAAGTGAAAACCGCTTTTGACCAGAACGAGATCGTTCTGATCGATGTGCGCACCCCGCAGGAATACATGTTCGAACACATCGAAGGGGCGCTGCTCATGCCGATGGCGTTCTTTGATGCCAAGAAACTGCCGACCCAAGACGGCAAGCGCATCGTGTTCCATTGCGGCTCTGGCATGCGCAGCGAAAAGGTCGCCCGCGCCGCGCTAGAGGCAGGCATGACCCCCGTCGCGCATATGGAAGGTGGCTTTGGCGCGTGGAAGACCGCCGAGAAGCCTTACATGGGCACGGACATGGCCAGCGGCGCACCGCAGCGCAAAGGCTAACAGACAAAAAGAAATCGGGCGCCCAAGAGGCGCCCGATCTGTATTCCGACTATCGAAGGTCTGATTAGAGCTTCGAGAATTCGGGGTAGGCTTCCATGCCCAGTTCCGCTTTGTCGAGACCGTTGATCTCTTCTTCTTCGGTGACGCGCAGGCCCATGATCATGTTCAGGATGAACCAGACAACGCCCGAAGCAACAACGGTGAAGATACCGACAACTACGATACCGTAGAGCTGTGCGCCGATGGTTGCGTCGCCGTTCGACAGAACAACAGCGATGGTGCCCCAGATGCCGCAGATCAGGTGAACAGGGATCGCGCCAACAACGTCGTCGATCTTCAGCTTGTCCAGCATGGGAACTGCGAACACTACAATCACGCCGCCGATCATGCCGATGATGGTTGCCAGACCCAGAGTGGGGGTCAGAGGCTCAGCGGTGATCGAAACCAGACCTGCCAGTGCGCCGTTCAGTACCATGGTCAGGTCGACTTTTTTGTACATCACTTGGGTCAGGATCAGGGCTGCGATTGCGCCGCCAGCTGCTGCTGCGTTGGTGTTCGAGAAGATGCGCGATACGTCGGTTACGTCACCAACAGTACCCATTGCCAGCTGCGAACCGCCGTTGAAGCCGAACCAACCGAGCCACAGGATGAACGTACCCAGAGTAGCGAGGGTCAGGTTCGAACCGGGCATGGGAACAACGCGGCCGTCTTTGGTGAACTTGCCGATACGGGGGCCGAGGATCAGCGCGCCGGTCAGAGCGGCCCAGCCACCTACCGAGTGCACAACAGTCGAGCCAGCGAAGTCGAGGAAGCCGTTCGCGTCCAGGAAGCCACCGCCCCATTTCCACGATGCCTGCAGCGGGTAGATGATGCCGGTCAGGATGATGGTGAAGATCAGGAAGGGCCACAGTTTGATACGCTCGGCCAGAGTGCCCGAAACGATCGATGCGGTCGCGGCGCAGAACATCAGCTGGAAGAAGAAGTCCGAACCGGTTGCAGCGTAACCGTAGTCGTCAGCTGCGTCGCGGGTGATGCCAACAGCTTCGAGGATCGCAACGCCCCAGACGCCGGACAGAACGCCGTCAACGGCCCAGGTGCCGAGCGGGTACATCAGATTGTAGCCGATCAGGTAATAGAAGATCGCGGAGAGCGAGAAGAGTGCAACGTTCTTGGTACACTGCATAGCAACGTTCTTGGAGCGAACGAGGCCTGCTTCGAGCATCGCAAAGCCGGCAGCCATGAAGAATACGAGGAAACCGCCAACGAGGAACAGCAGCGAGTTCAGGATAAAGATGGAGTCAGAGCTGGCATCAACGCCGGGGGTGGCGTCCTGAGCCAGACCCAGAGTCGGCAGAACAGCAGCAGCTGCAGCCAACGGAAGGATTTTGTTCAGTTTCATTTGACTATTGGTCCCTAGTTACGCGCTTACAGAGCGTCTTCGTTGGTTTCGCCGGTACGGACGCGGAGAGCGGCCTGCAGGTCGAGAACGAAAATTTTGCCGTCGCCGATTTTGTCGGTCTTGGCGGTCTTTTGGATGGTTTCGAC
Source organism: Alphaproteobacteria bacterium (assembly GCA_030433335.1). Classification (GTDB taxonomy): domain Bacteria; phylum Pseudomonadota; class Alphaproteobacteria; order Rhodobacterales; family Rhodobacteraceae; genus Donghicola. The sequence continues at coordinate 20,007 of JAUILL010000012.1, forward strand.
AACTTGGTCTGCCATCGAAGCTGCACATGCGATCTCGAGCTTGATCTTCGGCACGAAATTGACGGCATATTCTGCACCACGGTAGATCTCGGTGTGGCCCGACTGGGAGCCGAAGCCTTTGATCTCGGTTACCATCATACCGCGCACGCCGATCGAAGTCAGAGCTTCACGGACCTCTTCGAGCTTGAACGGTTTAATTGTTGCAATGATGAATTTCACCTTGGTCCCCTTTAATTGGCAGACGTTGCTGCGGGTTGCCTCGGCAGAAAGGCGATAATCCGCCCTTGCAACAAGTCGGCGTAAGATTATCAGGGGTCGTTTCGGGGTATTAATGCGCAAAATTTGTGCATATATTTTCATATGCACAATTATTGATCGAAATATGAACGATCAAACCTTCTTGATGGGGTCTACAATGCACCCGTTTGAAGGTAAATTGACGGCAAAACCAAGCAACGAGCAGACCACCATGGTAAATCGTCCTCGCGGGAGCGGCAGACTTGTCGCTGACAAACGCAGTTCTCAGTCTCGGTCGGCCCCCGCCAAAAAGAAAGCCGCCACGCAGAAAACCCCGACAAAAAAGGCGCGAAAGCCCCGTTCGACCAAGAATCGTGGTCTGATTTCAGGCATCGTGTTTGGCTTTTTCGGATTGATCTGGCGCGTTCTTTGGGGATTCGGCTGGCGGATCGGCATGGTCACTGCGCTGCTGATCGGCGCGGGGGTCCTATATATCTATACAACGCTGCCGCCTGTCTCCGAAGTTGTGGACGGGCGCGCACGCGGGTCTGTCACCTTGATGGACCGCAATGGTGCTGTGTTTGCCTGGCGCGGCGACCAGTTTGGCGGAATGATCACGGCGGACACCGTGTCTCCCTATCTGCGTGACGCGATCGTCGCGACAGAAGACAAACGCTTTTACTATCACATCGGCGTCGACCCGATCGGTATCGCCAGCGCGGTCAAGATTAACATCAGTGAAGGCCGCGGCCCACTGTCCGGTCACGGCGGCTCGACCATTACCCAGCAGACTGCGAAATTGCTCTGCCTTGGTGTGCCATTTGACCCGAATTCGGGCATGACTGAAACAGAGTACGAAGACGACTGCCGTCAGACCACTCTGTGGCGCAAGGTGAAAGAAGCGATCTTTGCGATGTCGATGGAGGTCAAATACTCCAAAGACGAGATTCTGACTATTTACATGAACCGCGCCTTTCTGGGGGCAGGTGCACGTGGCTTCGAAGCGGCATCGCAGCGGTACTTTGGTAAATCCGCAGCGGATGTATCGCCTGCCGAATCGGCTATGCTGGCGGGCCTGCTCAAGGCCCCGACACGCTACGCGCCGACCAATAACCTCGAGCGGTCGCAGCAGCGTGCCAAGATCATCGTCGGCCTGATGGAAGATCAAGGCTATCTGACCGCTTCGCAGGCCAGCACCGCGATCAGCAGCCCTGCGCAGCTGTCCGAAGCTGCCGAAGCCAAAGCGGGCGGGTATTTCGCCGATTGGGTAATGTCTGACGGGCCCGAGTTCTTTACCCGCGAGACCACCGAAGACGTCATCATCAAGACCACGCTCGATCAACGCATCCAGAAAGCTGCCGAAGATGCGATGAAGACCATCTTTGAAACCAAGGTCAGCGAAACCTCCAAGGCCCAAGCTGCCATCGTGGTGATGAGTGCGGATGGGGCTGTCCGTGCCATGGTTGGCGGGCGCAAAACGCAGGTCAGTGGCGTCTTCAACCGCGCAACATCAGCCAAGCGTCAGACGGGTTCTGCCTTCAAACCCTTTGTCTACGCGACAGCGCTGGAGTTGGGACATCACTGGAATTCGACTGTGGTAGACGAGCCCTACACGATCGACATTCCCGGTTCCGGCCCTTGGAGCCCGGAGAACTACGACCACAAGAACTATGGCCGTGTGACGTTGGAATACGCGCTCGCGCATTCGCTCAACATTCCTGCAGTGAAGGTTTCTGAGGCCGTGGATCGCGAGAATGTCCGCCGAATCGCGTCCGACTTTGGCATCCAGAGCGATCTGGCCGAAGGGCCTGCACTGGCTCTTGGCGCGTCTGAGTCTACTCTTATCGAGGTCACTGGTGCCTATGCTGGCATTCTGAACGGCGGGTCTTCGGTGAAGCCCTACGGCCTGACAGAGCTGCGACTTCTCGACGACGACGCGCCTCTGATGGATACCGAGGGTGGTATCGGTGAGCGTGTGATCCGCGAGGATGCGGCGCGCGAGTTGATCTACATGATGTCGAAAGTGGTCAGCGAAGGCACCGGCACGCGTGCCCGCCTGCCTGACGGCCGCGAAGCTGCGGGCAAGACGGGCACCACTTCTGCCGCGCGGGATGCATGGTTTGTCGGCTTCACTGCCGACTACGTTGCGGGCGTCTGGATGGGCTACGACGACAACACCCCGCTCAAGGGCGTGACCGGCGGCGGTCTACCGGCTGAAATCTGGCGCGAAACCATGACCCGCGTTCACGACGGAATGCCGACCAAGCCCCTGCCGATGTTGCGTCCCGCACCCGAGCCGACAGTCGCCCAGACACGCGAAGTGCCTCGGGCCGCGCCGCGACCCGCGCAAAACCCTGTCGATGCTGTGGATACAGTTCTTCGGGACGTCTTGAACTCGATCTTCGGCGGAAATTAACCCGCTTCGGTATCGAGTTCCGCATCCTCTACAGGAAGCTCTTCCGCTTCGCCTTCGGGCGCAGCGGGTTCTACAACCGGCTCCGTGGACACAGCCGGTTCAACAGCTTCTTCGGTCTCTTCCCCGCCCACGACTGTCGCGCTCTCGGGCAAAGACTCGGTCACTGGATTAGTGGATTCGGGGTCGGGGCAGGAGTCGTATTTAAACGCGTATCCATCCCACACCATGATGAGCCCGCCGTCTGCTCCATTCAACATCATGGAGCGCGCGGACCATTCGCCTTTTTCAGAGGTGCAGCGCATGGTGTAGAGCACCGCATCCATATCGTTCACCGGAACGGGGTCCGCCATCTCGCAAGTCGCGTCGACGCCGTAGAAGACATCATCTTCGATCTTCAGAGCACCACCGTCCACACCGACAAGCGCACAGTCCGAATCTGCTGCTTGCTTGTAGATGCCGTCAAAACCTGCCGAAGCAGCAGTCGCAGCCCCGCAAAGGGCTGCCGCTACAAGAGTGGGTCTGACCATCAGCCTGCCTTTTGGAGATCCGCAATCAGGCTGTCGATGTTGCCGCCACGACGGTCCAGCATTGCGCCGATCTCTTCGCGTTCGGTCAGCAGAAGGTTCACACCTTCGATAAACATGTTGAAGAACAGATCTTTGCCAGACTTGTCCGACACAAGGAAGGTCACATCGAAAGGCGCAGAGCCGGGCAAGTAGGCCAGCGTCTTGACCTCGTAGAAGCTTTTGACCGCTTTGGTTTGCTGCACCTCAAGACGTCCGCCCATGAATTCACGGAAGCGCTTCCCGTACTTGCGTGAGATGTAGCCGGTGAACGCGCTGGTAAAGGACCGCAACTGGGAGTCGCTGGCAGAGCGTGCCGAAACACCCAAGGTATAGCGGGCAATCGTCGGCACGTCCGAATAGCGAACGAAAATGTTCTCGAACTCTTTGATCATCGCGGCTTCAGATTTGCCCGAAGCAATGACCGAGTTGATCTGGCCGATAACACTATTGATCAGCTTGGTTGCGCCAGCTTCGGTCAGGGCGACCGCGGGCAGAGCTGATACAAAGGTCAACGCCGATGCGCCAAGCAGGACGTTCCGGCGGGAAATGGAATTATTCAGCATATGGGTCCTCGTAAGGATCGAAGTATATTTCACTGTCGTCCGCGCCATCGGCACCTTGCCCCAGCTCGAACCGTCGGTTCTGAATATAGAGCAGCTTTGCCTGAGCGTAACTGTCGGCGCTTTCATAAAGAGTTGAACTGATCGTCTCGTCATAGCGGTAACGCGTGTCCAAACGGTCAGCCACATTCAGACTGCGGCGCGCTGCGGTAAAGGTGAGCGGCGACACCAGAGTCACTGGGTTGATTACCGCATCGATGGCCCTACCGGTCAGGTCACGCTCGGTGGAGGGCCCCATAAGAGGCACCTCGAGATAGGCACCCTCTCGGAAGCCCCACACATGGAGAGTTTCACCAAAATCGGTGTCCATGTTCGTCAGGCCCATCTTGCTGGCTGGATCGAGCAGACCAGCGAGACCGAAGGTCGAGTTGATGACAAAGCGAAAGCTGTTGTTCAGTGCCAGCTCGCCGTCCCCTTGGAGCAAGCCGTTCAAGGCTTCGGAGGGCAGCGTCAGGTTATCAGCCACGTTGGAAATACCCATGCGCACGGGATTGGGGACAACTGTGCCATAGGTGACGGCCGCTGGACGGATGAGCGTCGTGTCCAACCCCTTGGACAGTCCGTGAACCTTGCGGTTCATCGGCTCGTAGGGGTCAGCAACCAGCTCTCCGGGTTCGGGCGATGCACAGGCCCCCAACAGACCCAATGCACAGACGGCAAACAGAGGCGCAAAACCTGCGCGAGCGCGTTTGAAAAGATCGGGTGTGGGCACGGGTCTTCCTGTCAAATAAATCCGAGGCATGAACTAATCAAAAATTTACGAAAGCCTAGAGCGTCACGCGCTTTCTCTGGCAATTGTGTTTTAATGACTACGGTTCTGGCTACCAAACTGGCACAGTTGTTCAATCTATCAACTAGCGGTTTTCCCGTACTCGCGCAGCCAAGTTTGGTCGCTGGTCGCGATGAAGTGATCAGGGCTGCTTGAAATAGCATCACAAGCATTCGGAAGTTTCCCCGCACTTTGACCACAAATTTCGGAAATGCACACTGTTGCGACTGAACTGGGCTATCGCGATGGAATGTTCCCCGCTAGCGTCCGCTCAAACGCACTAAAAGGAACGGACTATGACCGGAACCATTGAAACCCGTCTCGGCGAACTTGGAATTACCCTGCCCGACGCACCTGCACCGGCCGCGAATTATGTCCCCTTTGTACAGGTTGGCGATCTGGTTCACATCTCGGGCCAGATCAGCTCGGACGAGAACGGTCTGATCACCGGCAAACTGGGTGCAGATCTGGACACCGAAGCAGGCGCTGCTGCTGCACGTCGCTGCGCTCTGAGCCTGCTGGCCCAAGCCAAAGCCGCGTGTGGCGGCGATCTGGACCGCGTTGTGCGCTTGGTCAAACTGGTCGGCTTTGTGAACTCGACCGCAGACTTCACCGAACAGCCCAAAGTCATCAATGGTGCGTCGGACCTGATGGTCGAAGTGCTAGGCGAAAACGGGCGTCATGCGCGCTCGGCAGTGTCCGCTGCCAGCTTGCCCCTTGGCGTATCCGTCGAGATCGAAGCGATTTTCCAGATCCGATGAGCCAACTTGATCCGCGCTTTCTGGAGCGCCCCATCGCCCATCGTGCCCTGCACGGGATGGGGCGACCGGAAAACAGCGTCGAGGCGATCGAAGCCGCCTGTGACGCAGGATACGGAATCGAGATTGATTTGCAGCTGAGTGCGGACGGTGAGGCCATGGTCTTTCACGACTATGACCTGCGCCGCCTGACCAAAGCCACTGGCGCGATTCGCCACCACAAAATGGACGAGTTGCGCAATATTCACCTGATCGGAACGCGCACTGGCATCCCGACCCTGCCAGAGGTTTTGGATCGGATCGACGGGCGGGTTCCCTTGCTGATCGAAATCAAAGATCAGGACGGCGGCCTGGGCCCCAACATCGGCCCACTCGAAGAGGCGACGGCCAAGGCCTTGAAGAGCTACTCTGGAGCCGTCGCCATAATGTCTTTCAATCCGCATTCAGTTGCGCGCATGGCGTCGCTGTGCCCGGACATCGCTCGGGGGCTGACGACCTGTGACTATGCCAAGGACGATTGGCCCTTGGCCACAGAGGACCGTCTGCAAGAGTTGCGGCCAATGGATGATGTGATCCGTCTGGGCTGCAGCTTTATCAGCCATGACCGTCGCGATCTGGGCAATCCTGCGGTGGCCGCTCTGAAATATCAGGGCATCCATGTTTTGTGCTGGACGATTCGCTCTGCCCAACAAGAGGCCGAAGCGCGCGCAGTTGCGGAAAATGTGACCTTTGAAAACTACGCCCCCGCTTGAACCTGCACAGGAATAGACCACCTTTGGCAGCGGGGGTGACCACATGAGAGAAACGATTGAAATCCGCATGTTGTCTTCTGTCTCGGACCTGACCGAGGCCGAGTGGGACAGCTGCGCCTGCCCCGAAGCAGCGGACGGTGGACGGCCGAATGATCCGTTTACCACCTGGCGTTTTCTCTCGGCGCTCGAGCAAAGCGGGTCTGTCGGCACAGGCACCGGATGGGAGCCACATTATCTCGCCGCTTATCTTGGAGGGATGCTGATCGGTGTCGCGCCCCTTTACGCCAAGGGGCACAGTCAGGGCGAGTATATCTTTGACCACAACTGGGCCCACGCCTACGAACGCGCTGGTGGGCGGTACTATCCGAAACTCCAGATTGCTGTGCCCTTTACTCCGGCCACCGGTCGCCGCTTCCTGACCCATCCCGATTTCGCCGAAAGTGGGCGCTCTGCCCTGATGCAGGGTGCCATGCAGATCGCGGAGCAGAATCGCCTGTCCGGTGTCCACGCGACGTTTTGCACCGAAGACGAAGTCATCACCGGCGAAACGCTTGGGATGATGGGCCGCAAGAGCCAGCAGTATCACTGGCTCAATGACGGCTACGAGAGTTTCGACGCCTTTCTTCAGACCCTTTCCTCTCGCAAACGCAAGAACATCCGCAAGGAGCGCGAACGCGCAAACAGCTTTGGTGGGACTGTGCATGTGCTGACGGGGGACGCGATTGAGCCAGAGCACTGGGACAGCTTCTGGCAGTTTTACCAAGACACCGGTGCGCGCAAATGGGGAAGTCCCTACCTGACCCGTGCCTTTTTCGACATCGCCCACGAGACATTGCGTGATGACATGGTGCTGATTTTGGCCGAGCGTGACGGTACCTATGTCGCGGGGGCGTTGAATTTTCTAGGGCGAGAGACGATCTATGGCCGCTATTGGGGCTGTATCGAAGACCATCCCTGCCTGCACTTCGAACTCTGCTATTATCGTGCAATCGATTGGGCGATCGAGCATGGGCTCTTGCGAGTCGAGGCGGGCGCACAGGGCGACCACAAGCTTGCCCGAGGTTACATGCCAACAGTCACCCATTCCTTGCATTGGTTGCGTGATCCGGGCCTTGGCCGTGCGGTGCAAGAGTTCCTAACCGCCGAGGCCGCAGCCATCGACGAAGAGATCGAGATTCTCACAGAATATGGCCCGTTCCGCAAAACCTATGTGGAGGAGAAAGAATGACTGACCAGCTCACCGATACAGAGCGTTCAACCGCTATGGATGAACTAGAGCCCGAAGGGTGGACCTTGGACGACGCAGGCATGGCCATTGAGCGCCGATTCAAGTTTCCCGATTTCCCCAGCGCATTGGCGTGGATGGTCAAAATCGGCGTAGCAGCCGAAAAAATGAACCACCATCCAGAATGGTCCAACGTCTACAACCGCGTTGATGTACGGCTGACCACCCACGACGCCGGAGGCCTTACTGCGCTCGACATCCAACTAGCTCGGATCATGAACGGTCAGTGAATCCCATCCACGAACCGCGTTAGAGCGCGCGCAAAGGTGGCAGGTTCCTCGAGATGCGGGCTATGACCACTTTCTGAAAAGCCCAAGGCCCGCGCATGAGGTGCTCGCTCTAGCAGCCACTTGCGTAGCTCACTGGGATAAATCTGGCTGTGTACCCCATAACAGATCAACCACGGCACATGGATTGCGCCGATGGCGTCCCGCTCGTCGGTCTTCATCATCGAAGCCCACATTGACTGCATCAGGCCCGGGTTTTGCCCATTGATCAGGGACTGAGCTGCCTCAATCCTCGCAGGCTGATCCGGCGCATCCCCGCTGAACATCCCGCTGGCAATGGCCTGTGCCCGTTTCGTCCAATCCCTGCGGTAGTTCGGATCTGCGGCCTCTTTGCGTGTTTCCCGAAGCAAGCCGAATTGCCAGTCCGGTCCGTTCGCGATTTTCGGGGACATATCGACAGTGACCAACCCAGCCACGCGATCCTGACCAAATCGTGCCAGATATCGCCATGCAACCAGCGCCCCCATCGACCAGCCGACCAGAATGACGTCCTCTAACGCCAGATCCCGGATCATCTTGTCCAACATCTCTGCGCTGCGCGGGATGTTCGCAGTCAGATGGCGACTGTGCCCGTGACCGGGCAGGTCCGGTGACAGACAGCGAAATCGCGGGGCGAGCCTGCGTGCTTGCTCGTCAAAGACCGACCCGTCCATGGTCCATCCGTGAAGGAAAATAATCGGTCGGCCAGAGCCGGTATCTCGAAAAAACGGAAGGTCCACAGGAAATAGCGCCACACTTTATGCAATAAACTTGCGGCATATTTATAAACCTAGGGCCGAGAAACCAGTCCTGATTTGGCGATCAATCGATTTTTCAAAGAAGATCTGTGACGGCGTAGCCCAGATAGGCCAAACGAAGCAAAGCGCGGCGATGTTTGGACAGTGGAAACTGGCGCGGCGGATACTGCACAAAGTCTGGTAATCCTTCGACGGGCTGACCCGCCATGTGCTTGCCAATCACTGCCCCGGCGTAACTGCCCATCGCAACACCATTCCCGTGCCATCCCATCGCGGCATACAGGCCGGATGTGTCAGGCAGTTCTCCTACAAAGGGCACAAGAGATGGCATCAAGCAAACAAGACCCGACCACATGTGGGTGGCTTCAACGTGCTTCCATGCAGGGAACATCCGGTCGAAGTGCTGACGCATCCGCCGCTGAACAGCCTCTTCCGCACGCGGAGAGGACGTCAGACCACCGCGCATTCCGAACAGAAACCTTCCGTCAGGCATTAGGCGGAAATAGTGCAGAAGCGTCCGCGTATCATACGCCATTAGATCGCTCGTCCAGCCCTGCGCCTCTTGTTCTTCGCGCGTCAACGGACGGGTCACCATAACCGAAGATTGCGCAGGTAAATACCGCCCCGCGAACCAATCCGGCAGGTCATCACGGCTGTAGCCGTTGGAGGCGATCAGAACCTTGTCCGCCTCCACGCATCCGTCATTGGTCGCTGCCTGCCAATTCAGACCCGATCTCTTCAATTGGACCACAGGGGACTGGCCGTAAATGCGCACCCCGAGCGCTTCGGCATGGGCGACCAGCCCATCGACATATCGGCGCGGGTTCAATCCGAACCCAACAGGCGTATGAACGCCGCCGTAAATCCCAGAGGCTTGAATACCTCTGGATCGAAGGTCTTCGGGGCCGAGTGCATTCTCGTTCGTTCGCGCCAACCGCGCCATCGCTCTGGAGGAATGCGCGAGGATGATCTCGCCGTTCGAGTGCCTTTCGACGTCCACGCCCAAGTCAGCGATCCGCTGTCCCACCAGATCAATCGCGGCAACTTGCGCGGCATCCCATTCCTGCAACGCGGTCTCGCCATAGTGTCGTGCGATTGTTGCGTCTTCGGCCTTGGCACCGCCCATGCAGCAGAACCCGCCGTTGCGGCCAGAGGCGCCCCAACCAGGCCATTCGGCCTCTAGGACAATCACCGAGGCACCGCCCTGCGCCAGTTCAATAGCAGCGTTCAGCCCGACGAAACCTGCGCCGATGATCACCACATCCGCTTGATGGGCACCTTGCAGCACGGGCCAAGTGCGCGGGGTCACTGTCGTGTCCCAATAGCACCCGTTCCGCACCGCGTCGGTGTAGGCGTAGTCCTCGAATACGCGCTGCATTCAGGTCCGCTCTGCAGCGCGAGCGTCGGCTTCGGCGCGGGCGATGTTGCGTTTGCTGATGATCGACGTGGTGATTACCCCGACGGTCACAATCCCGATCATGATCGTCGATAGCGCGTTGATCTCGGGGCTGACCCCCAGACGCACTGAACTGAAGATCTTGATCGGCAAGGTCGTGGCCGAGGGACCAGCTGTGAAACTGGCGATCACCAGATCGTCCAAAGACAGGGTAAACGCGAGCAGCCAGCCAGAGATCACGGCCGGCATGATGATCGGCAGAGTGACAAGGCGGAAGGCTTGGAACGGCGTGCAACCCAAATCCAACGCGGCCTCTTCGAGCGATTTGTCAAAGCTGACAAGGCGAGAGCTGACCACGACGCTGACGTAGCACATGCTGAACGTGGTATGGGCGAGGACGATGGTTAACACTCCACGATCCAAACCGATGCCGATGAACAACAGGAGCAGCGACAGACCCGTGATGACTTCGGGCATCACCAGCGGCGCATAGATCATGCCGGAAAACAGCGTCCGGCCAAAGAACCGGCCGCCGCGCACCATGACGTGTGCAGCCATCGTCCCGAGCACCGTCGCGATAGTCGAGCTGATCACGGCGACACGCAGGGTCACCCATGCGGCATCAAGAAACGCCTCGTTCTGCATCAACTCGCCGTACCACTTGGTCGAAAAGCCCGCCCAAACCGTCACGAGTTTGGATTCGTTGAACGAATAGATCACGAGGATCAGCATCGGCAGATACAAGAACGCGAACCCCAGCGTCAGAGAGGTCAGGTTGAACCAGCTGAAACGTCTCATCCGTCTGCCTCCCGCTGCTTTTGCTCGTTGCGCTGGAACAGGATGATCGGGATCACGAGGATCGCCAGCAGGATCACTGCGACCGCCGAGGCCACGGGCCAGTCGCGGTTGTTAAAGAACTCTTCCCACAGGACTTTGCCGATCATCAGCGTGTCCGACCCGCCCAAGAGCGACGGGATAACGAATTCACCGATCGAGGGGATAAGGACCAGAAAACAGCCCGCAATGATGCCGGATTTCGACAGCGGGAAGGTCACCAGCCAGAACGCCTGAAGGCGCGAACAGCCAAGGTCCTCGGCCGCTTCGAGCAGGCTATCGTCCATCTTTTCCAGCGCGGAATAGATGGGCAGGATCATGAACGGTAGGTAGGTGTAAACGATCCCGATATAGACAGCGGTCGTGGTGTTCATGATCACCAGCGGCTCGGAGATTAGGCCCGTCCATAGCAGGAACTGGTTCAGGAACCCTTCGTTCGACAGAATGCCCATCCACGAATAGACGCGGATCAGGAAGCTGGTCCAGAACGGCAGGATCACCAGCATCATCAGGGTCGGGCGCCATTCGGACGGCGCGCGGGCCATGCCGTAGGCCATCGGGTAGCCGACGCACAGGGTCAGCAGGGTCGCAACAACGGCGATCTTGAGGCTACTGAGGTAGGCTTTCCAGTAGAGGTCATCTTCGGTCAGGAAGACAAAGTTCTCGAAATCCAACTGGCTGAAGAAATCTTTCAGACCCTCCCATCCGGCGCTGGGGTCCAGCTGCGGCATGTAGGGCGGGATCGACAGGTTCAGGTCCGACAACGAAATCTTGAGCACGATCAGGAAGGGGACCAAGAACAGTCCCAAGAGCCAAAGATACGGCAGCGCTATGACAAGGTAGCGGCGCATGGATTATCCCTCCAGCACCGAGCCGCCGGTCTTGGTCCAGCTGACCCAGACTTGATCCTCCCACGTGTAGGGACGGCGGCTGATGCGGCGAGTGTTGGCCATCTGCGACTTGATCACTTGGCCGGTTGGCAGCTGCACGTGATAGGTCGAAAGGTTCCCCAAGTAAGCGATATCAAGGATCTTGCCCTGTGCGGCATTCACCGCGTCGGCGGGACGGTCGGGGCTGATCGTCACTTTTTCAGGGCGGATCGCGTAGAACACCTTTTGACCAGCCGCGATGGGTCGCTGAGTCTGCGCGGTGATCGCCTGCTGCCCTTCGGCCCATTCGATCTGCACGGTTTCGTCGATTGCGGCGGACGACCGGCCTTCGATCAGGTTCACGTCACCAATGAAGTCAGCCACATAGGCGTTGTCGGGGAATTCGTAGATGCGGTCGGGGGTCGAGACCTGCATCACCTTGCCCTCGTCCATCACTGCGATGCGGCTGGCAACGGTCATGGCTTCTTCCTGATCGTGGGTCACGATCACAAAGGTGGTGCCGGTCTTTTCCTGAATATCCATCAGCTCGAACTGCGTGTCTTCACGCAGTTTGGCGTCGAGCGCGCCAAGAGGTTCGTCCAGCAGCAGCAGCTTGGGCTCTTTGGCCAAAGAACGGGCCAAGGCCACACGCTGGCGCTGACCGCCGGAGATCTGGTGAGGTTTGCGTTTCGCGAATTTCTGCAAGCGGACCATCCGCAGCATCTCTTCGACGCGGTGGTGGATTTCATCCTTGGGCTTGCCGTCGCGGCGCAGGCCGAACGCGATGTTTTCGTAGACCGACAAATGCGGGAACAGCGCGTAGCTCTGGAACATCATGTTAACGGGGCGCTGGTTCGGGGCGATCGGCCCCATGTCCTGTCCGCCCACGAAAATCTTACCCTCGGTCGGGGTTTCGAACCCTGCCAGCATCCGCATCATCGTGGTCTTGCCGCAGCCCGACGGACCCAAGAGTGCAAAGAATTCCCGCTCGTAGATATCCAGCGTCAGGTTGTCGATTGCGGTGAAATCTCCGAACCGTTTGGTGACATTTTCAAACCGGATCAGCGGCTTGGCATCGGGATCATCCCATGGGGCGAATATCGGAGCACCGTTGGCGGGCATGAATAACCTCGGCGAATGGTCGAAAACAAAAGGGGGCGCGCAAGGAATCCTGCGCGCCCGATAATACGGTCTTAGCTGCCCGATTTGATCTTGGTCCACATGCGGGTCACGGTCCGCTGCAGCTTGGGATCATAGGGCGAGAAAGTGTAGAGGTTTTCCAGCGTCGCTTCATCAGGATAGATCGCGGTGTCGCCGATCACGTCCTCGACCAAGTACTCTTGCGAGGCTTTGTTGCCGTTCGCGTAGTACACGTAGTTCGAAGCCGCCGCCATGTTCTGCGCATCCATGATGAAATTCAGGAAGGTGTGCGCACCCTCGGGGTTCGGCGCGTCGACGGGGATCGCCATCTGGTCGAACCACATCAGAGCACCCTCTTTGGGCGCGTGATACGCCACGTCGACACCATTGTCGGCCTCTGCGGCACGGTCACGGGCTTGCAAGATGTCACCCGACCAGCCGAAGGCCACGCATATGTCGCCGTTCGCCAGCGCATTGATGTATTCCGACGAATCGAATTTCTGGATGTAGGGACGCACGCCCATCAGAACGTCTTCGGCCTTGGCGACAACGTCTGCGTCTTTGCTATCGGGGTCTTCGCCCAGATATTTCAGCGCGGCGGGGATCACCTCGGTCGGCGCGTCCAGGAAGTAGACGCCACAGCTTTCCAGCTTTTCCATGTTCGCGGGGTCGAAAATCAGCGCGAGGCTGTCAATCGGCGCGTCCTCACCCAGCACTTCGGCGACCTTGCCGGTGTTTACACCGATGCCGGTGGTGCCCCACATGTAGTTGATCGAATATTCGTTGCCGGGGTCATACTGCGATGTACGGTCCGAGATAGTGTCCCACATGTTTTCCATGTTGGGCAGCTTGGACATGTCCAGTTTCTGGAACGCGCCTGCCATGATCTGACGTTGCAGGAAGCTACCGGTCGGGACCACGACGTCATAGCCCGAGCCACCGGCCAGCATCTTGGTTTCCAGAACTTCGTTGCTGTCGAACACGTCATACACCAACTCAAGGCCGGTCTCTTCTTCGAACTTGGTCAGCAGCTCTTCATCGATATAGTCGGACCAGTTGTAGACGCGGACCTCTTCGGCCATGGCCGATGCTGCGGTGATCGCAAGCACTGCGGTGGTGGTCGCAAGTTTGAATGTCATGGTACTCTCCTGTTGGGCATCTGACGCTTTTCGCGCCTTGTAGAGAATTTGATCAAGTTTTACCCCATGTGGCAACGTTTCATTATTCCCACAACTCCAGTAAACTCATAAGGCTGGATACGACGCAAGCGGCACAACACAATTTGGAAGGTGATTAAGAATTGAGCAGCCCTGACCTCCCGAACGTCAAAAGCGCCCCACTTCCCGCCCACGAGATCGCTTATCGGTCTTTACGCGAAAAGGTCCTGTTCGGAGAGCTCGCCCCAGGGCAGCCGGTCACCATTCTGGGCCTGACCGAACAGTTGGGGGCCGGCATGACTCCGGTCCGCGAAGCCATCCGTCGCCTGATCGCCGAAGGGGCGCTGGACCTGCAGGGCAACCGCCGCGTCTGCGTGCCCAGATTGACCCGAGACTCGGTCGAAGAGCTGGTTTTTGCACGTCTCGCCCTCGAACCACGGCTGGCGGAGCTGGCTTGCGAAAAGGCCGATGATGCAGCGCGCGACAGTCTGGCCGCCATCGACAAGCAGCTGGATTCGGCCATGCAGCATGGGGATATCTCGGGCTATTTGCGCGGGAACTACCAATTTCACCACCGGCTCTACGATCTCGCAAATGCGCCCATTCTGTCGTCTATGGCAGATAGTATGTGGTTACGGTTCGGACCATCCTTGCGCGTGGTGTGTGGCCGCTACGGTACCGTCAACCTTCCGGACAATCACAAGATTTTGCTGACTGCTATGGCAGCAGGCGATACCAAGGCCGCCGCCCAAGCGATGCGCGACGACATCGAACAGGGCATGAATCAGCTGGCCGAGAGCCTTGGTTCTTCTGATTCGATTTGACAGTAAATAATTTGATCATATTCTCATCCTAACAGCGGCGCTGCGGCGCCCGTCTCCCCCTTTGCTAGGACGAGGATCGTTATGGTCGAGATTTCCAACCACATGCCCACAGCCGAATTGCAGGCTCTGGATGCTGCGCACCACATGCACCCCTTTTCGACCCAATCGGGCTTCGTGAAGAAGGGCGCGCGGGTCATTACCCGAGCAAAGGGCACGCGTCTTTGGGATTCCGAAGGGGCGGAAATTCTGGATGCGATGGCAGGCCTGTGGTGCGTCAACATCGGCTATGGCCGTGACGAACTGGCCGAAGCCGCCTACCGTCAGATGAAGGAACTGCCCTACTACAACACCTTTTTCCAGACGACCCACGTGCCGGTCATCGCCCTGTCCCAGCGGCTGGCGGAACTCGCGCCCGGTGATCTGAACCACGTCTTCTATGCCGGTTCGGGGTCCGAGGCGAACGACACCAACATCCGCATGGCGCGCTTCTATTGGGCCCAAAAGGGCAAGCCCAACAAGAACATCATCATCAGCCGCAAGAACGCGTACCACGGCTCGACCCTCGGGGCGATGTCGCTGGGTGGCATGAGCGGGATGCACGCCCAAGGCGGCGTTGTGCAGAACGTACACCACATCGACCAACCCAACTGGTGGTCCGAGGGCGGCGACATGTCCCCGGAAGATTTCGGCATCGAACGCGCTCAGCAACTGGAAAAAGCCATTCTGGAGCTGGGTGAAGACCGCGTTGCGGCCTTTATCGCCGAGCCGATCCAAGGCGCGGGCGGCGTGATCGTGCCCCCCTCGACCTACTGGCCCGAGTTGAAGCGCATTTGCGACAAGTACGAAATCCTGTTGATCGCCGACGAAGTGATCTGTGGCTTTGGCCGTACCGGCAACTGGTTCGGCAGCGAAACCGTTGGCATTCAGCCTCACATCATGACCATCGCCAAAGGTCTGTCGTCTGGCTACGCGCCCATCGGTGGCTCGATCGTCTGTGACGAGGTGGCCGAGGTTGTCGGCGGCGACGAATTCAACCACGGCTACACCTATGCGGGCCACCCAGTCAGCTGTGCGGTCGCCTTGGAAAACCTACGTATTCTGGACGAAGAAGGCATTGTCACCCGCGCCCGCGAAGAGATCGCGCCTTACCTGAAGGAAAAGTTCGAAAGCCTGACCGAGCATCCCATGGTCGGTGAAGCCAAGATCGTGGGCCTTATGGGCTCTATCGCGCTGACCCCGCACAAGGAAAGCCGTGCGGCCTTTGCGTCTGACGCGGGCACCGTCGGCTACATGGTCCGCGAGCGCTGCTTTGCAAACAACCTGATCATGCGTCATGTCGGCGACCGGATGATCATCTCTCCGCCGCTGGTGATCGGCAAAGAGGACGTAGATCTGCTGATTGCGCGCGCGTGGCAGTCTCTGGACGAGGCCATGGTGCAGGTCAAAGCCGAAGGCCTCTTCACTGCCGCCTAAGACATCGAAACGCTGGCCCCTGCTCAGAGGCCAGCGTTTTTATTCTGCCGCATCGAGCCCCAAGAACCCGCCCGACTGCCGCGCCCAGAGCCGCGCATAGGCCCCTTTGCGGGCCAGAAGCTCAGAATGGGTGCCTTGCTCGATCACCTTGCCATCATCCATGACAATGATCCGATCCATCCGCGCGATGGTCGACAATCGGTGCGCGATTGCGAGCACAGTCTTCCCTTCCATCGCGTGATCCAGAGCCGTCTGGATCGCGGCCTCGACTTCGCTGTCCAGCGCACTGGTGGCCTCATCAAGGATCAGGATCGGCGCGTCTTTCAGAATGGCGCGGGCCAGAGCAATCCGCTGCCGCTGACCTCCAGACAGTTTCACCCCACGCTCGCCAAGATAGGCGTCATAGGCTCTGCGCCCCGCGAAATCCTGTAGATGCTGGATAAACCCGTCCGCCTCGGCGGCTTCGGCGGCCAGTTTCATCTCAGCGTCGCTGGCGTCAGGTCGACCGTACTTGATGTTCTCGCGGGCGGACCGGTTGAACATCGCCGTGTCCTGCGTGACCATCCCGATCTGACTGCGCAGACTCTGCTGCGTGACGTGCGAGATGTCCTGACCATCGATCAGGATGCGCCCTCCTTCGGGCTGGTAAAGCCGTAATAGCAGTGACACCAGCGTGGATTTTCCCGCGCCGGAGGCCCCGACAACGCCAATCTTCTCGCCCGCATTGATGGTCAAATCGATCCCCAGCACGCCGCCCCGTTCACGGCCATAAGCGTATTTCAGACAATCAATGCGGATCTCTCCGCCCTTCACGTCCAGATCTTGCGCATCGGCTGAATCTTCAATCCGACGATGGGGCGTCAAGGTGCGAATGCCGTCCTCGACTTCACCAATATTGCCGTACATGCCCATCAGGGTGAAACTGACCCAACCCGTCATCTGCGCGATCCGGATCGAGATCGCCCCCGCTGCAGCAATATCCCCCGCCGTAGCCTGTCCCGAGCGCATCAGGAACAGCGAAGCGCCGATCAGCAGGACGGGCAGCACACCGGCCCAAGACATCAGCACCAACCGGAATTGCGCCGACAAGTATCCCATGTTCAGGGCCTTGCCGCGAAAGACCTCCATCGCGGACAAGGCGGCACGGTCTTCGTGGTGGTCGTGGGCGAACAGCTTTACCGTTTTGACGTTGGTGATCGTGTCGACCACCTGCCCCGTAACCATAGCGCGGGCGTTTGCTCGGTCCTTGGACAGGGCGCGCACCCGCGGGATAAAGTACCGGATCAGAGCAAAGTACCCCACCAGCCAGACGGTCAGCAAGCTGGCCACGCGCCAATCGATCGCCCCCAGCAAGGCTACCGAGCCGAACAGCGAGGCCAACGCAAAGGCAACGACGTTGATAAATTCGGACACAACTTCGGTGGTCGCGCGGGCGGTCTGCATTTGCTTTTGCGCCAAACGCCCTGCGAAATCGTCGTCAAAGAACGACACCTCCTGCCCCAGCACCCAACGGTTCAGGCGCGACAGGACCAAGGGCATGACACTGGGCTGAATGACGATGCTATTCGCGGCCGCCGACAGCCCGAACGTGATGGGCCGGATCGCCAAAAAGAACAGCAAAGCCCCTACGATCAGCGCAATATTCCCCGGCTGGAAGATATCGCCAGAAGCCGCAGCCGCATCGACCAGAATACCCAGAACCAAAGCCGATCCTGCCTCGGTCGCGCCTGCCAAAGCGGACAGGGCGAACGCCCCTATCACTGCTGGCCATGCGCCAGCCAAGGCCCACTTCATGAACGCAGCCAACCCTTGGGGCGGCGGTCCGTCAGCGGGTTTAAATGAATCGATCCACTGGGATAATTTCAGCATTCACTGTCCTTTGTCGTCGGATCGCTGGCAAGGAACCCGCCTGATTGGCGCGCCCAGAGGCTGGCATAGAGCCCGCTTTGCGCCAGAAGCGCGTCGTGCGAGCCTTGTTCATGGATACGCCCCTGATCCAGAACGATAATCCGGTCCATTTGCGCAATTGTAGAAAGCCGATGAGCGATCGCGATCACAGTCTTGCCATCCATCAACTGATACAGCGTGCTCTGGATGGCGGCTTCGACCTCACTATCTAGGGCGCTTGTGGCTTCGTCCAGCACGAGGATCGGGGCATCCTTCAAGATGACGCGAGCCAGAGTAATTCGCTGGCGCTGCCCACCTGACAGTTTTACCCCGCGTTCGCCCACATGGGCGTCGTACCCTGTGCGGCCTTCGGCATCCAGAAGACCAAGGATAAAGTCGTGCGCCTCGGCCCGTTTCGCGGCCATGATCATCTGCTCTTCGGTGGCATCGGGGCGACCGTACAAAATGTTGTCGCGGACCGAGCGGTGCATCAGGCTGCTGTCCTGCGTGACCATCCCGATCTGTCGGCGCAAGCTGTCTTGGGTCACCTGCGCGATGTCCTGACCGTCGATCAGGATACGCCCGCCTTCGATATCGTAAAACCGCAAGAGCAGCTTGATCAGGGTCGATTTGCCCGCACCCGAACGGCCGACAATCCCGACCTTTTCCCCCGCTTCGATCTGCAAGGATACGTGGTCAAGGCCGCCCTGCCCCTTGCCATAATGGTGGCTCAGAGATTGAACCTCGATCCGGCCATTTTGCATTTGCAGATCTTGCGCGCCCTTCGCATCACGCAAAGCCAAGGGCTGCGCGATGGTTTCCAGCCCTTCGTCCACGACGCCGAGCTGCTGAAAGAAGCTGCTGATCGCCCACATGATCCAGCCCGTCATCGCGTTTAGCCGCAAGGTCAGCGCGGTCGCCGCCGCCACGATTCCGACCGAAGCCGACCCCACCGTCCAAAGATACAGCGCCCAGCCGACCACGCCGACGATCAGCAGGCCATTCAGGGTCATCAGCATCAGATCCATGATCGTATAGAGCCGCATTTCCTTGAAAAACGCCTGCCGACCTTCTTCGATCACCTCTTTGGCATAGTCGAGTTCCTGATCCTGATGGGCAAACAGCTTGACCGATTGAATGTTCGTGTAGGTGTCCACCACCCGGCCTGAAATCCGCGTGCGCATGTCGGCAGAGTACTTGGACGCGGGCGCAACCCGCCGCATCACCCAGCGGACCAGCAGCAAAAATAGCCCGACCCAAGCCAAGAGAGGCAGCACCAAACGCCCATCGCTATCGGCCAGCAAGATCGCTGCACCCACAACATATGCCAATGCAAAGGCGATAGCATCAAAGATCTGGAAGACAGCCTCGCCCGCCGCAGGGGGGGCTTGCATAATCCGGCCCGCAATCCGGCCCGCGAAATCATTCTCAAACCAACCGACCGACTGGCGCAGAACATGCTTGTGCGCCCGCCAGCGAAAAGCCGTACCAAAGTTCGGCAGGATCGCATTGTTCAGCAGCGCCACATCCAGAAACTGAAACACGGGCCGCAGGATCAGGATAAACGCGGCGACCGCCAGAACCTGCAGGCCTTGGGTCTGCCAGAAGGTCGCCGGATCGCCTGACAGAGCGTCTACAAGATGGCCCATGTAGTAGATCAGCCAAACCTCGACGCCCGCAACAATGATCGCGGTGAGGGCAGCCCAAGCGAAAACCGCTTTGAACGGTCCTGACAGCCACCACAGGTAGTCCCGCACCCGCCGAGGGGGCTGGTCGGGCTCCTCATAAGGAGCATAGGGATCTACGAGTTTCTCGAAAAACCGCATCATAGGGTCACCGCCTTGCTGTTATGCGAGGATGTAGCGCCCAAAGTTGATGGTTACATGTCGGCTATTCGGGGCTGTTCAAAAGGTCTTCGCGCGTGGGGGAAAACTGCGCCTCTATCCAGCGTTTTTCAAGTTGCTTCAGGCGCAGACCTAATTGTGCACCCTGATAGGTTGGCATCAGATCAGCTGCTTTGACAGGGAATTTTGCCGCTGCACCTTTGGCCACCGCAGGGCCATCCGTCATCGGAACACCCATCAAAGCGGCCCGCAAGATCATTGCCTGCAAGCCCTGCTCTGCGCCCAATCGGTAGCCGATTTCATGGGCTGGTGCGCCCTCGATTGCCGCCTCTCGCAGCTCTGCCAGCGAACGCGCTTCCGATTTGGACAGACGTAGGCGTGTTTGTGCGTCGCACTCGCCCAGAGCGGCGAGACGGAGCATCGGATCGGGTGCAAGGCCAGCCTCTGCCTCTAGGTGTACGAGCGGGCCCAAAGCAGTCGCATCCGCACCGGGCAGGACTTGAAGCAAGACACCGGATTGCGCCATCGCCGCGACAGCCCGCGTGGGCTCCCGCGCCGCAAGAAGTTTGCGCATTTCTGCCCCCAAACGCTCTGCTGCAAGGGTCGAGATGCCTTCTGACAGTTCTGCGCAGGCCGACAGCCCGTCCGCATCAATTCCCAGATCAGGATCGCCATACCACGCGGAAAACCGGAAGAAGCGAAGGATGCGGAGGTAGTCTTCCTGAATGCGTTGGTGCGGATCGCCGATAAAGCGCACATGTCGCGCCTCCAGATCGGGTAGACCGCCCAGAGGGTCGGCAACCACTCCGTCGCGATCCGCATAGAGCGCGTTCATGGTAAAATCGCGTCGCGCTGCGTCTTCATCCATCGAGTCGGCAAAGGCCACAACCGCATGACGGCCAAAGGTCTCCACATCGCGGCGGAAGGTAGTGACTTCGTGACCGATCCCGCCGGAAACGACTGTGATGGTGCCGTGTTCAATCCCCGTGGGCACAGGCTTCAGACCCGCCTTTTCGGCCAAATCCATCACGGTTTCAGGCCGCGCATCTGTGCAGATGTCGATGTCGTCAACAGGCGCGCCGATCAGGGCGTTGCGGACACAGCCGCCGACAAACCACGCTTGATAGCCCACATCAACTAACATTGCACAAACGGCTTGGGTGGCGGGATGCTCTAACCACGGGCCCGAAAGTTTCATGTGAAACGCTCCGCAAGGCCGCGCAGCACGCGGGCGGTCGCGCCCCAAATGTAATAGGGACCATAAGGCACCGCGAAATAGTGGCGCCGCGAACCGCGCCACCGCCGTCCGTGCACCATGAAGTTCTCGGGGTTTTGAACGTGTGACACAGGGACCTGGAACACCTCGGCGACTTCGCCAGCCTCTGGCACGGGCGTGAACCCTTTGTGCAGGAGACCCACGATCGGGGTCATCGCGAAACCCGTGACTGTCTCGTGCGGAGGCAACTCGCCCAGAACCTCGACCGTTTCGGGTGGCAATCCGATTTCTTCGTGAGCCTCACGCAACGCAGTCGCGACCAGATCGACATCGGTGTCGTCTTTCTTACCACCAGGGGCTGCGATCTGTCCGGGGTGGTGCTTCAGCGCAGAAGAGCGTTTGGTTAACCACAAACGCCCACCCTCGGGTGTCGCCTCGAATGCCAGTAGCACGGCTGCGGGGCGCAATTTTCGGCCCTCGGGCAAGACGACCTCGGGATTGAGGTCAAAATCAGAGGACGGCGCAGCCTCTTGGGTCAGCGCCGCCATCAAGGCTTGCTTCAGCTCATCCCTGCTGCTCATCAGAGCCGCCTTGGGGCTTTGCCGCGTCAAATCCGACTGTCTCGGGGTCCAGATCGTAGTGCGCGCCACAGAACTGGCAGTCCGCAGTGATCCGGCCATCATCGGTCAGCATGTGGGTCAGGTCCTTGGCCGAGTAGATCGACAAGGTTTGACGCACGCGCTCTTCGGAACAGGTGCAGCCGAATTTCACGACCTGAGCATCGAACACACGCGGCTGCTCCTCATGGAAGAGACGGATCAGCAGATCGGTTGGCGAAACAGTGGGACCGATCAACTCCAGCTCTTCGACACTGTCGAGCAAGATATTCGCGCGGTTCCAATTCTCCTCGTCTTCACCGTACAGCAGATCGTTGGCCGTGAGCGTGCCGCCCTCACCCGAGCCGCCTTCGCCAGTAGCAAAGGGCGACGCTTTGGGCATGTGCTGCAGCATTACGCCGCCAGCGCGCCAGTATTCACCGCGACCACCGGGCTCGACCGACCGGCCAAAGTTGATCGAAAATCGGGTCGGCAACTGTTCGGACTGCGCGAAATACCCCTCGGCCGCTGCGGACAGCGAAGTCGTGTTCAAGGGCGCGATGCCTTGGTAGGGCTGCATGTCGGGGCCTTGGTCGATCAACACAGCAAAGTAACCCTGACCGACATGGTCGATGGGAGCTTTGCTGTTGTAGATCCGATCCTCGTCATAGCTGGCATAGGCACGAATGCGGGCAGGTTCGCCTTCTTCGGTCGGACCATAGTAGTCGGTCGCGATCATGCGCACGGGGCCTTTGGACTGAACCTGCAACGACAGCTTCCACCGCAGTTTGATGGTTTGGCCGATCAAAGCGGTCAGGCACGCCATCTCGGCCACCAAGGCTTCGACCACGGGCGGATAGTTGTGCTGTTTCAGAATGCCATCGAGAACGCCGTCCAAACGGGCCACGCGGCCACGCACATCAGCGTTGTCCAACTGGAACGGCAATACCGTGTCGTCCCATGCGATTTTGTTTGCAATCATTTCGGGGTATCCTTACGCGCTTGGGGGATGGCATACCGCGCCCATATAAGGGCTACAAGCGTCTGTCCAAGAGGGACGTCCCCGATGCATCCCCGATTTGCAAAAACAGATGGATTTGAAATGCGTAGATTTGGCGAGCCCCGAGACCTGACTGTTGCCTACACCAGACGCCCCGGCGCTTATGCGATCCTGATCCGCGACGGGCAAATTCTGCTGACATTTCAACAAAGCCCAGAGCCGGAGTTCCAACTGCCCGGCGGCGGGATCGACGCGGGCGAAACCGCGATCCCTGCCCTGCACCGCGAGGTTTATGAAGAGACCGGTTGGAAAATCTCGACCCCGCTGAAAATCGGTACTTACAAGCGTTTCTGCTACATGCCCGAATACGACATGCACGCAGAAAAGATCTGCTCAATCTACATCGCGCGTCCGACACAACGCATGGGTCCCCCGACCGAAGAGGGCCATTTCGCGTTCTGGCTCCCCTTGGCCGAGGCGCCCGCTCTATTGGCCAACAGCGGAGATCGTTTCTTCCTCGAGCGGGTTCTGGGCAGCCTCTGAGCCGGACATCTGCCAGAGGATGGCCGAGATATCGTCTTCGAAATCTTCAGACCCTTTGCGCGCCGCCAAGTGCCACATCAAAGCATCAAGCGCTGTTTTGGGGGACTGGGCTGACAACTCACAGAGCATCGTCCCTGTCGCTTCTTCACCCAGCATCGCCCCGCTTTGATCAGCACTTTCGGAAATTCCATCTGACAAGATCCACAGCCGATCTCCTGGCCGGAGCGTCGTCTCGATCGTCTCGTATTCAGCCATGCCGATTAGACCCACCGGCATACCACCTTCGCCTAGATATTCCACGTTCCCCTTCGCGCGCAGTACAATGGGATGCGGATGCCCAGCTTGGCAGAGCTGTAGCTTTCCTGTTTTCAGGTTCAGGATCGCGAGCACCATCGTCGCGTAGTGATCCGTGCAGATTTCGTTCATCAGCCGTTCATTCAGATAGGCGACCGCATGGTGAGGCGCCCTCGTCCGGTAGCCACTCGGCGTTTTTTCAAAGGCAACGTTGGACCCAAGATGTCCGGGCGACAGATACGCGGCAAGCCGTGCCGTCATCAAAGCACTACTGATTCCATGCCCCGAGACATCGATCGCGTACATCAGCACTTCGTCAGGGCCAGAGGGGACAAAGCCCACCAAATCCCCGCCAACATGCCCCGAGGGGCGGAGCATCAGTGCAATTTGCCCCAAGCCAAAGTCGCGGAACCTCTCAGGTACGAGCGATTGCTGAAGCTGTCTCGCCTCTGTCAGTTCTTGTTCTTGCGCTTCGTAGAGGTGCTGCAATTCTTTGAGAGCATTGCACAGCTGCCCATTCTTTTCGTGCAGCTGCTCCTGCATACGCAAGATGCGTTCACCCGCTAGAAGTCGCGATTCCAACTCTTCGATATTGACTGGCTTGTTCAGGAAATCGTCCGCGCCACAGTTCAGGCCCTCTGCAACTGCGCCCTTCTCGCTTCGCGATGTCAGCAGGATGAAATATCCATAGCGTTCTGTAGCGAGCCGCCGATAAGCACGGCAAAAACTTAGGCCATCCATTCCTGGCATCATCCAGTCACTTAGAATGATGTCCGGCGGCGTTTCTTCGCATAAACGCAGCGCAGTCGCACCACATTCGGCCTCGTAGACCTCGTAGCCGCGCTTGGTCAGCATGGCGCGAAGTATCCGGCGCTGGAGCGGACTGTCGTCCACCACAAGAATTTTGAACGGCCGTTCGGTTGTCGGCTGTGAACTGCCTAAAGGGCGTACATCAGAATTCATCTCGGTTGTCCCGTTTCCCACAGGACTCAGCACTCGCAGAGGCAGATTAATCGGAGGTAAAACATAAAATACGCAGCTTTTGAGCCGATCATTTACTTGAAAGTAACGCTCATCATGCGATGCTAATTTAGTTGAACAGGGGCAACTATAATGATCGACTGGAATCGGATTAACGAACTTCGGGATGAAATCGGACCCGAGGATTTTGCCGAAGTGGCAGAAATGTTTGTGTCCGAGGTCGACTCGTCTATCGACACTCTGCGAGAGTCTCCGAACTTCACCACGCTCGCCGAGGATCTGCACTTTCTTAAAGGAAGCGCTTTGAACCTCGGGTTTGCAGAGCTTTCGACCCTCTGCCAGAACGGAGAGACCGAAGCGCGCTCGGGACACCCCGAGGACGTTGACCTCAGCAAAATCGTGCGGGTTTACGAAAGTTCCCGCGAGGAATTTCTGAGCAGCGCCTTGGTCAAAGGCGCCGCCTGATCAGATCAGAAACTGCGCCAGTAGATCGTCGTTGGTGATGTCGGTATAGACAAAGCCTGCGGCGTCCAGTTTGGCGAAGAACCCAGCGAAATTGCGAGCGTCATCTGTTTCGATCCCGATCAGGACAGAGCCGAAGTTGCGGGCCGACTTTTTCAGATACTCGAACCGCGCGATGTCGTCTTTGGGCCCGAGCAGGTTCAGGAATTCTTTCAGGGCTCCGGGGCGCTGGGGCAGGCGCAGAATGAAGTACTTCTTTACACCCGAATAGCGCTGCGCACGCTCTTTGACCTCTGGCAGACGTTCGAAATCGAAGTTTCCGCCCGACGCCACGCACACCACGGTTTTACCCTTAATCTGGTCACGGATGTCCGCCAATACGTCGATTGCCAAAGCACCAGCCGGCTCTAGCACGACCCCCTCGACGTTCAGCATATCGAGGATGGTGACGCAGATCCGATCCTCTGGTGCGGCAAAGACTTTGTTCACCGGCAGATTCTTCAGAATCTCAAAGGGCTTGGCCCCGATCTGAGCCACCGCTGCACCGTCCACAAAACTGTCCACACGTTTCAGCTTCATCGGGCGACCGGCTTTGAGCGCTTCGCTCAAGCTCATACCACCAAGCGGCTCGACCAGACTGTAATCGCTGCTATCGCCGAAATAGTTGTACACACCCGAGGACAAGCCGCCCCCGCCCACAGGCAAGACGATCTGATCTGGTGCACGACCCAATTCCTTCTCGATCTCGACCGCCACGCTGGCTTGCCCTTCGATCACGTCAGGATCGTCAAATGGGGACAGGAAATATGCGCCCGCTTCGGTGCAGTAAGCCTGCGCTGCCGCCAATGTGTCGTCGAAATAGTCCCCGATCAGCCGGATCTCGACTGCATCCCCGCCAAAGGTCCGCGTCTTCATGATCTTCTGCTGAGGGGTGGTCACCGGCATGTAGATCACGCCTTTGACCCCGAAATGGCGACACATGTAGGCCACGCCTTGCGCATGGTTTCCCGCGCTGGCGCAGACAAACACGTTGCTGTCGGGGTTCGCCTCCAGCACCTTGCGCATGGAATTCAGGGCGCCGCGGATTTTGTAGCTGCGGACAGGGCTCAGATCCTCGCGTTTGAGCCAGATATCGGCGTCGTAGCGCTTGGACAGGTAATCGTTACGCAGCAAGGGTGTTGCGGGGAACACCTCGCGCATGGCGGCTTCGGCGGCTTGGGCCAGAGTGCGAAAATCGGTCATGCCGATATCTGTGGCTCAACCGCCGATCCCGCGCAAGGCGTCAATCTGCCAGAGGGCGCTCTTGGACAAAGTGACCGTAGAACGTGGTCAACAGGCTGACGGTCACGAGGGTCAGGAACCAGCTGGCCGCGATTTGCGCCAACAGTCCAAGGAACGGGATCAGCGATCCGATCAAGACAACCGGAATTTGGATTGCCAGCATCAGCATGAACTGAAGCAGAACCAGCAGGATGATCGAGCTGAACAGTCCGCGCGTCTGATGCCATGCTTCGCGCAGGGGCAGCGACTCACCCACTGCCACGGCAGGCAAAACGGGGCACAGACGGTAGAACAGCGCGCCAACGAACAGCATACCGGCCAAACCAAAGAACACGGCGATCGGCGGCGCGAAGACGGCGGTGATTGTCACCGATAGGGCAACACACATACCCGCTCCAAGCACGATCGCCATGACCATCAGCGACATCATCAGGTATCGCCCCACAGCAGAGCCGTGCCACTTGGGCAGCCATCCGCTCGGCATCTCTTCGAGCAGGACGTAACGGTGCCACGCAACCGCAATCCACAGGCTAATGACGGTGTAGGCCGCGACCAGCACGATCATGGACAGAATATCTGTTAAGGGAAGCATAGAAAGCGGGATTTCGCCGTTTTCCATCCCCTCGCCCATCCCGCCATCAGCGAATTGTTTCGAGACTGTCAGTGAGACTGTCAAATCGAACAGGGCAAGAACTAAGTACAGCACACCCGAAATCTTCAGCGCCTCGCGCCAGTTCCGCGCCACAATCAGCACCGCGTGTCGAAACAACATCCAAGCCGTCATCTGCTCACCCTTAACTAGAAGTCTACGCCTTGAATCGCGTGGTTTTTCCGGTCGGTCAACAACTGCGCGCATGATTTCAGCGCTCCGTGCGCCCGAAAACACAGGATTCTGGCGGCTCAACTTGCCCCCGCGCGGAAAACCCGCTATCGGCGCTGTGTCCGATTAAAGGGGAATACTTCATGTCCGCGCCCAAAAAAGTCGTCCTGGCCTATTCCGGTGGCCTTGATACCTCGATCATCCTGAAATGGCTCCAGACCGAATACGGTTGCGAAGTCGTGACCTTTACCGCTGACCTCGGTCAGGGCGAAGAGTTGGACCCCGCTCGTAAGAAGGCAGAGCTGCTGGGCATCAAGCCCGAGAACATCTACATCGAGGACGTCCGCGAAGAGTTCGTGCGCGACTTCGTATTCCCCATGTTCCGCGCCAATGCACTGTACGAGGGCCTGTACCTGCTGGGCACCTCGATTGCCCGTCCGCTGATCTCGAAGCGTCTGGTCGAGATCGCAGCCGAGACCGGTGCCGATGCTGTCGCACACGGCGCAACCGGCAAAGGCAACGACCAGGTTCGTTTCGAACTGGCCGCCTATGCGCTGAACCCCGACATCAAAGTTATCGCGCCCTGGCGTGAGTGGGACCTGTCCAGCCGCACCAAGCTGATCGAGTTCGCTGAAAAGCACCAGATCCCGATCGCCAAGGACAAGCGCGGCGAAGCGCCCTTCTCGGTTGACGCGAACCTTCTGCACACCTCGTCCGAGGGTAAGGTTCTGGAAGATCCCGCGGTCGAAGCACCCGATTACGTCTACCAGCGCACCGTCCACCCCGAGGACGCACCGAACGAGCCCGAGTACATCGAAGTCGGTTTCGAAAAAGGCGACGCGGTCAGCATCAACGGCGAGGCAATGAGCCCCGCAACCGTCCTGACCAAGCTGAACGAACTGGGTGGCAAGCACGGCATCGGCCGTCTTGACCTGGTCGAAGGTCGCTTTGTCGGCATGAAGTCGCGCGGCATCTACGAGACCCCCGGCGGCACCATCCTGCTTGAGGCACACCGCGGCATCGAACAGATCACTTTGGACCGCGGCGCAGCGCACCTGAAGGACGAGCTGATGCCCCGCTATGCAGAGCTGATCTACAACGGCTTCTGGTTCTCGCCCGAGCGTGAAATGCTGCAGGCAGCCATCGACAAGAGCCAAGAGCACGTCAGCGGCACCGTCCGTCTGAAGCTGTACAAAGGGTCGGTTCGCACTGTTGGCCGCTGGTCGGAAAACAGCCTCTACTCCGAAGCGCACGTGACCTTCGAAGAGGATGCAGGCGCCTACGATCAGAAGGACGCAGCAGGCTTTATCCAGCTGAACGCCCTGCGTCTGAAGCTGCTGGCCGCGCGCAACCGCCGCAACAAAGCCTAAGCTCCCGACGCACCGTCACACTTGAAATGGCTCGCTCCGGCGGGCCATTTCTTTGTCTGAACTCATCAGTTTAGAGGTTTCTACATGAGCACTTCGTTGCAGGATATCGCTGACCGCGTTGCACCGGTTCTGGCCAAAAGCTCTAACGACAAAAGCCTGAAGATCGACTGCGGCGCCGACGGCATTATGGTGCTGGACCGTCAAGAGGTCGCAATGGAAGACCGCCCTGCCGACTGCACCATCAAAATCTCGCTCGAGAACCTGAAGAAGCTCCTCAAGGGCCAGCTCAACCCCATGACCGGCGTCATGATGGGTAAGATGAAGGTCAGCGGAAATCCTGCTGCTGCGATGGAAATGGCCAAGTTCCTGAAATGAAAAAGGCCCGCTACGCGCGGGCCTCGTTCCTTTTATGACACGGTGGTTATTGTGCGGTGATCACCTTCATAACCAGCTTGTCGTCGATCTTGATCGGGCCGTCCTCTTTGGCGCCCAGAGTGTATTCGAACACGCCGGTGGACATGCCACCATCTTCGCCGTGAACCATGAGCATCAGCATGTCGCCGGTTGCCACGTCCTCTTGCAGGATCGCGGCAACATCGGTGTTCTCGCCTTCACGCAAGGGGGCGTAGCCTACCACGGGACCAGGCTTCATGTCCGCATCTGTGCGGTGGACAACCATCCAACCATTTGCCGGTGCAATCACGCTTGATGCAGAGACAACGCCGTTCGCGACGGTCTGGTCTGCGGCGTCAACCATGGGTGCCATCCCATGACCCGCGGCAAAAGTGGTGGTTGCGGTGATCGATACTGCGGCGGCATAAACAAAAGTCTTCAAAGGAATGATCCTCCCTAGCGGAGAAAGCAAGTTTTGCTCTCTTTCTGCTAGGTAAACGCACGTCCCCCCTCAAATGGATGTAATTTAAGTGATCACGGCTCATCACGTAATTGCGAGTAACCTCTCTCGCATCGACAAGTAGTGGGGCATTGCCCCGTCCACGAGGTGCTGCAATTCGTCTGGAACGTCCGGCAGCGGTCCCTCTTCTCCGGCAAAGCCCGAGGACTTGTGAACTGCGCCGTACCAGTGGGCCGCCCAAATTCCATCGTCAGGGTGCGGCCCCGCTGGCCAAGACAGCATCGCCGGATCAAACGGCAGATCGATCGCCGCACAGAGCGCACGCAAGGATGCCTCCGGATTACGCCGGATATCCGCGCTGTCCACAACTATCGCAGGCATGCCCTTGTCCGTTAGCTGCGTGCACAGTTCGTGCTGCTGGACAAACCCGATGCTCTCGAGCGTGACGTTGTCATATTTGGCCGAGAAGCTGGCCACCACACGCGCGGGATGGCGGATCAGAAAGACGTTGGTGCAGTCCTCGATAAACCCGCGTGGCACGCCGTCGATCATGTGTTGGGACATGTGCTTGTGGTAAACGTGCTCTTTCGGTGAAGGCGCCAGCAGATCGCGAATGACCTCTTCGGGGTCTGTCGGTTGGCTGGCGAGGATTTGGTCCCCCATCGGGTGCTGCAAACCTGTTTTCGCCAGATACGCAGCATAGAACGGCTCATCGACCGCTGTGAAATCCTCGCGGTGCCCAAAAGCGTACATCATCGCGGTAGACAGATTGCGGGGGCCGGACCAGACAGCGAGCCTCATTTCACGGCGTCCTTTGCCACCAGAGCCTTGTACAAATCGCGGATGCGCTGGGTCATCGGACCCATCTCGCCCGAACCGATCTGCCGTCCGTCGATCGACCCCACAGGCGTCTGCGCGCCAAACGTGCCGGTCAAGAAAGCCTCATCCGCACCATATGTGTCCACGAGGCTGTAATTGCGTTCGAACACCGGGATACCTGCCTCTCGGCAGACCTGAATAACCTTGGCACGGGTAATGCCGTTCATGCAGTAGTCACCGGTGCTGGTCCAAACCTCGCCCTTGCGGACAATAAAGAAGTTGCAGGCATTCGTCGTGTTCACAAACCCATGAACGTCCAGCATCAGGGCTTCGTCCGCACCAGCCTTTTCAGCAGCGATACAAGCTAAGATGCAGTTCAGTTTGGAATGGCTGTTCAGCTTGGGATCTTGGGTCATGGGCAGCCCGCGCTGGTGCGGCACTGTCGCCAGCCGGATCGGGCGCGGGATTTTGGGCTGCGAGTGCTCCATGATGATCACCACGGTCGGACCCTGCTGAGACAGCGATGGGTGCTGGAACGGGCGCGTTTTGATCCCGCGTGTCACCATCAGGCGGGCATGGGCATCGGTGTGCATGTTGTTAGCCGCGCGGGTCTGCTCAAGCGCCTCGAGAACTTGTTCGCGCGTCATGCCGATGTCGAGATCGATCGCCAAAGCGGCCTCGAACAGTCGATCCAGATGCTCTTCGACAAACGCCCACGTGCCATTGTACAGGCGCAGCCCCTCCCAAATGCCGTCCCCCAGCATGAACCCGCTGTCGTAGACACTGACCAGCGCCTCGGCCTTGGGCTTCAACGCACCGTTCACGTAGATCAGGATCTCTTCGTTGCGGGGATCGTCCTGCGACTGGTGGGTCGAGACGTGATCTGTGTCGGTCATTCTGCGCGCCTTGTTCCAATGGTTTGCACGCAGACTGATCATGATGCTTTGCTAAGGCAAGTGGCGGAACATGATGAATTGAACAGAGGTCAGACCGAAATGATCTGATCAGCGCTGGCTGGAGCCGGAAGAGGCATCCTGAACCTCTTTGAGATCAGGGATCACGTCCGCAGTGCCCAGACGCTGCACCATCAAAGAGGCCGCACGCTGCGCCAGATCGATTGCCTGCGGAATGGTCATACCACGGTCCAGACTGGCCAAAACGTAGCCGGTAAAAGTGTCCCCTGCGCCTGTGGTATCCACGACTTCGGCGGGATAGCTGGGAAATTCGGTCACTTCTTCGCCGTGATGCCACGCGCAGCCTTTGCCGCCCTTGGTTACGATAATGTCGGCGATCGGCAGATCAGAAAGCGTAGTGGTCATTTCGTCCTGCAGCTGCTGCGCCTCGATCTCGTTCAGGACCAGAAGATCGGCCAAGGGCGCGATTTCAGCGGCATCTTTGGCGACAAACGGCGCGGCGGCATACGCGATCTTCATGCCGACCTGCTTGGCCATGTCAGCAGCTTCTTTCAGACCGTTGGTTTCGTTCTGCATGAGCAGCCAGTCCTGTGGTCCGCCCTCGCAAATCGCGGCAGCGATCATTTTCTCGGTTATCTCTGTATTCGCGCCAGGGAGGATCAAAATGCTGTTCTCGCCCTCTGGATCGACCGAGATGATAGCGTGCCCTGTCGGCACCTCCAGCGTCGAGATATGCCGCGTGTCGACGCCGTATTCCAGCAATCGATCCGTGGCCCACGCGCCGTCCTCGCCAATGGCGCCGATGTGAAACACACGCCCAGCCGCGCGGGCACAGGCCACGGACATATTCGCACCTTTGCCGCCCAAACCGCGGGTCATGGAACTGGCTGCGAGCGTCTCGCCGGGTTGGGGCAGATGCGGGACTTGGTAGGTATAGTCCGCGTTGATCGATCCAAGATTGAAAACGGTCATGTGCGCCCCCTGAAGCTGTACTCTGAAACGCATAAAACGCCCGCATGGGGCGTTTTACAATGGTTTGCGCTATATTTCTGCCTTAGCCGACTTTGCAAGCTGCCAAGAGCGCCATGTTCAGGATGTCGGTCTCTGTCATGTTGGTCGAGCAGATCTGGATCGACTGGTCCACACCGGTCAGGATCGGGCCGATAACGGTCGCGCCGCCCATTTCCTGCATCAACTTGACCGAGATGCTGGCCGAGTGACGTGCCGGAACGACCAGAATGTTTGCCGGACCGGAAAGGCGGGTGAACGGGTAAGCCTCTGCCGATTTCGGGTTCAGGGCCACGTCCACGGTCATCTCGCCTTCGAATTCGAAGTCCACGCCGCGCTCTTCGAGCACTTTGGGTGCCAATGCCATCTTCTCTGCGCGTTCCGAGCGCGGATAGCCGAAGGTCGAGAAGCTTACAAACGCTACGCGGGGCTCAAGGCCGAGGTGGCGAGCCACGCCTGCACCGCGCTCGGCGATATCGGCCAGATCGTTGGCTTCGGGCCATTCGTGAACCAGCGTGTCGCCGATCAGAACAATCTTACCGTTGCGCAGTAGGGCAGTGATACCAGCGGCACCGTGTTTCGCATCTGCATCGAACACGTGGTTGACCAATTCCAGCACGTGCGCCGACTTACGGGTCGCACCGGTGACAAGACCATCGCCGTGACCATGCGCCAGCATCAGCGCCGAGAAGACGTGGCGATCACGTGCAGCCAGACGGTGGATGTCGTGGCGGTCGTAACCTTTGCGCTTCAGACGCTCGTAGAGGAACTCTTTGTAGGTCTCGAGGTGACGGGTGTTCGCAGCGTTCACGATTTCCAATTCGCGAACGGCATCACCCATGCCTGCAGCTTCGAGTTTTTCCTTCACATCGGCTTCGCGGCCAACAACCAAGGCTTTGCCCAGGCCAGAGCGCTGGTACTGCACGGCGGCGCGCAGAACGCGGACGTCATCGCCTTCGGCAAAGATCATGCGAGCTTGGGCGGCTTTGGCACGTGCGTGGATGCCGCGCAGGATGCTGGCGGTGGGGTCCATGCGGCCTTTGAGCGAGACCTCGTAGGCGTCCATGTCAATGATCGGACGACGCGCCGCGCCGGTGTCCATACCAGCCTTCGCGACTGCGGGCGGGATGCGGTAGATCAGACGCGGGTCGAACGGGGTCGGGATGATGTAGTCACGGCCGAAGGACAGGTTGCGGCCATAGGCCAGAGCCACTTCGTCCGGAACGTCTTCGCGGGCCAGTTCTGCCAGAGCCTCGGCGCAAGCGATCTTCATCTCGTCGTTGATCGCGCGGGCGTTGATGTCGAGCGCACCGCGGAACAAGTAGGGGAAGCCCAGAACGTTGTTCACCTGGTTCGGATAGTCACTACGACCAGTCGCAACGATCGCGTCGACGCGGACTTCGTGCGCCTCTTCGGGAGTGATCTCGGGATCAGGGTTCGCCATGGCAAAGATCACGGGGTTGTCTGCCATGGACGCCACCATCTCGGGGGTCACAGCGCCCTTGACCGATACGCCAAGGAACACGTCCGCGCCGTTCATCGCCTCTTCCAACGTGCGCAGGTCAGTCTTCACTGCGTGGGCCGACTTCCACTGGTTCATGCCCTCGGTGCGGCCCTGATAGATCACGCCCTTGGTGTCGCACACGATGCAGTTCTCGTGACGCGCGCCCATGGATTTCAGCAGCTCGATACAGGCGATGCCAGCTGCGCCCGCGCCGTTCAGAACGATCTTCACATCCTCGATCTTTTTGCCGCTGATGTGCAGGGCGTTGATCAGGCCGGCGGCACAGATCACGGCGGTGCCGTGCTGGTCGTCGTGGAAGACGGGGATGTCCATCTCCTCTTTGAGGCGCTGCTCGATGATGAAGCATTCGGGCGCCTTGATATCCTCGAGGTTGATGCCGCCAAAGGTCGGACCCATCAACTTCACCGCGTTGATGATCGCATCGGGATCTTCGGTATCCAGTTCGATGTCGATCGAGTTCACGTCGGCAAAGCGTTTGAACAGTACCGACTTGCCTTCCATTACGGGCTTTGACGCAAGCGCGCCAAGGTTGCCCAGACCCAGAACAGCCGTCCCGTTCGAGATTACCGCCACAAGGTTGCCCTTGGTTGTGTAGTCATAAGCGACCTCGGGGTTCGCAGCGATTTCTTCGCAGGGAACAGCCACACCTGGCGAATAGGCCAGAGACAGGTCGCGCTGGGTGGTCATGGGAACGGTCGCAGTCACCTCGAACTTGCCGGGGGTGGGGTTCAGGTGAAAGGCCAGAGCCTCTTCGCGGGTGACTTTATTCTTCGACATTCTCATTTCCTCAGTGGAGCGCGCCCGTCCCTAAACCCTTGTTTCAACTGTCTCAACAGTCACAGACAATGGTTGCGCTAACAGACGCGGATTCCCTTCATTCGATTTGCGATTTCGCAGTTTATCCAGGGATGATCAACATATAATTATCAAAAATGACCCATTTTTGAAATTAAGTTACCCTGATGTTGGGTCTGATGTTTTGCCTTTTGGCGCTGGCCCTGACAGGGTATCCCCTTTCGAAACGGGACCAGAGTTAACACGACCAGAGGCAGCATGGCAGCAACCGGCGTTACGCCGATGATGGCGCAGTATTTGGAAATCAAAGAGGCTCATCCGGGGTCTCTGCTGTTCTATCGCATGGGCGATTTTTACGAGCTATTCTTTGACGACGCCGTCGCCGCGGCAGAGGCGCTGGATATTGCGCTGACCAAACGCGGCAAACACGATGGCGATGACATCCCCATGTGCGGTGTGCCCGTGCACGCGGCCGAGGGGTATCTGCTGACCCTGATCCGCAAAGGTTTCCGCGTCGCCGTCTGTGAACAGATGGAAGACCCCGCCGAAGCCAAGAAGCGCGGATCGAAATCCGTCGTGAAGCGCGGCGTTGTGCGACTGGTAACCCCAGGTACGCTGACCGAAGACTCCTTGCTAGAGGCTCGCCGTCACAACTATCTGGCTGCCCTGACAGAAGTCCGTGGAGAGGTTGCATTGGCCTACTCCGACATCTCAACCGGCGAGTTGCGCGTGGTGTCCCTGCCCGAGGTTCGCATCGGGCCGGAACTGGCGCGCCTGATGCCGCGCGAGGTTCTGCTGTGCGACGCCAAGGAACAGGATTGGGCCGAACTGATCGAGGATAACGGCGCCGCGCTGACCCCCTTGGGTCGTGCCGCGTTTGACAGCACCGCCGCTGAGGGGCGCCTGTGCAAGCTGTACAAGGTCGACACGCTGGATGCCTTTGGCACCTTTACTCGTGCCGAATTGTCCGCGTTAGGTGCGATTGTCGAGTATCTGGACATCACGCAGAAAGGCACCCTGCCCCTGCTGCGTGCGCCCGTCCGAGAGGCTCAGGACCGTGTGGTGCAGATCGACGCCTCGACCCGCCGCAATCTGGAACTGACCCGCAGTCTATCTGGTGGGCGTCAGGGATCGCTGCTGTCCGTCGTGGATCGCACCGTCACCGCTGGCGGTGGCCGCTTGCTGGAGCGCCGCCTGTCTGCCCCCTCACGCGTATTGGATGAGGTGCAGCGCCGCCAGGAGGCCGTGGCCTATGCCGTGGATCAGTCGGGCACCGCTAACCAGTGGCGCGACAGCCTGCGCCGCGTGCCCGATCTGGACCGCGCCCTGTCCCGCCTGTCCCTTGACCGTGGTGGCCCGCGCGACCTGACTGCCGTACGCAATACCATCACGCAATCGCTTGATCTGGCAGAGACTCTATCGCAGCTGGACTTGCCCCCGCTGCTGTCCCAGTTGACGGTCGACATGGCCCAGCAAGAAGAACTGCTGGATCTGTTGGATCAGGCCCTGATCGCTGAACCGCCCCTGCTGGCCCGCGATGGCGGTTTCATCGCCGCTGGGTTTCACGCGGAACTGGACGAAGCGCGCACCCTGCGCGACGAGGGGCGCGGTGTCGTCGCGGGTCTGCAGGCCCAGTATGCCGAAGAGACCGGCATCAACAGCCTGAAGGTTAAACACAACAACGTCCTCGGGTACTTCATCGAATGCACCGCGACCCACGGTGAAAAGATGCTGGGGATGGGCGAACGGTTCATCCACCGTCAGACCACGGCTAATGCCCTGCGCTTTACGACCGTGGAGCTCTCCGATCTAGAGACGCGCATTCTGAACGCAGGTGGCCGCGCTTTGGAGATTGAGAAGCGCCTGTTCGAAGACCTGCGCCAAGCCATTCTGGAGCAAGCCGCCCCGCTGGGGTCCATGGCCCGTGCCTTGGCCGAGTTGGACCTGACCACCGCCCTCGCCGATTTGGCCCGCAGCGAAGATTGGTGCCGTCCGCTGATCGACGACAGCCGGACCTTCCGCATTGATGCGGGGCGCCATCCCGTCGTCGAGGCTGCACTGAAATCGGACGGCGATCCCTTTGTCGCGAACGACTGCGAGCTGTCCCCGCGCGACGGCGCTGCGATCTGGCTGCTGACCGGTCCGAACATGGCGGGTAAGTCGACCTTCCTGCGGCAGAACGCTCTGATCGCTTTGCTGGCGCAGATGGGTGGGTTCGTCCCTGCGCGATCGGCACACATCGGTCTGGTCAGCCAGATCTTCAGCCGTGTCGGCGCGTCCGACGATCTGGCCCGTGGGCGTTCGACCTTTATGGTAGAGATGGTCGAGACGGCAGCGATCCTGAACCAAGCCGACGACCGTGCCCTCGTGATCCTGGACGAGATCGGGCGCGGTACCGCGACCTATGACGGTCTGTCGATTGCTTGGGCGACGATGGAGCACCTGCATGACGTGAACCGCTGCCGTGCCCTGTTCGCGACCCACTATCACGAGATGACCGCCCTGACCGAGAAACTGGACGGTGTGGAGAATGCGACCGTCAGCGTCAAGGAATGGGAAGGCGAAGTCATCTTCCTGCACGAAGTCAAACGCGGCGCAGCGGATCGGTCCTATGGTGTGCAGGTTGCCCGTCTGGCAGGCCTGCCCGCCAGCGTGGTGGAACGGGCCCGCGTTGTGTTGGAGGCGCTGGAAGAAGGCGAACGTCAGGGCGGCGGATCAAAGCAGAAGGCGCTGATCGACGACCTACCATTATTCGCAGCGATCCCGCCCGCGCCGCCGCCTGCCGCGAAACCGGCCCCGTTACCGGCTCTCGAGATGCTGGATAAAATCCACCCGGACGAGCTGACCCCGAGAGAGGCGCTTCAACTGCTCTACGAACTCAAAGAAAAGGCCCGCCAGTAACGGCGGGCCTTTTGGCATTCCAACGGTGCGCTGAAAATCAGGCAGGGTTCGACGACACACCAACCTGAGCCGCACGCAGCAGACGGTCGTGCAGCATGAAGCCCACGGCGCTGACCTGAATGATCTCGCCCTTTTTGGTGTTCGGCACGGGGGCTTCGAACATCGCTTCGTGCACGTTCGCATCGAACTGCTCGCCCACGGCGGGTTCGATGACCACAAGGCCGTGCTTCGAGAACACATTGTTCAGCTCGCGCAGGGTCAGCTCGACGCCTTCAATCAGGATCGCGTTGTCCTCTTTCGAGGTTTCCTCGGCGGCCTTCAGTGCGCGCTGTAGGTTGTCGTAAACCCCCAGCAGGTCACGGGCCAGACGGGTGCTGCCGTACTTCTCGGCATCGCGGCGGTCCTTGTCGGCGCGCTTGCGGGCGTTCTCAGCCTCGGCCAGTGCGCGGACATAGCGATCTTTGAAATCGTCGCGTTCTGCTTTCAGGGCGTCAAATGCCTCGCCCTTGGCAGCTTCTTCGTCGATATCGATCAGCTCTTCGTTTTCGTCTTCGCCATACAGCTCTTCTTCCAGAGCTTCGACATCATCAAGGAAGTCTTCGTTCTTCGGCTCAGCCATTCCTTACCTCTCAGTCCGGTCAGAGATCATGCGCCCTACCAGCTGAGCTGTGTAGTCCACAAGGGGCACGATCCGACCATAGTTCAAGCGCGTGGGTCCGATGACCCCGACCGCACCAATAATCTTTCGGTCAGCGTTCATATAAGGAGAGACGACCAGAGAGGAACCCGAAAGTGAAAAAAGTCTGTTCTCTGAGCCAATAAAAATGCGCACGCCTTCGCCTTCTTCGGTCAGTTGAAGGAAATCGGCCAAGTCGCGCTTGCGCTCCAGATCGTCGAACAGCACGCGGATGCGGTCCAGGTCGTCTTGCCCCGTCTCTTCGAGCAGATTCGCGCGGCCGCGGACGATCAGACGTTCGGGTCCGTCCCCCTCTTCGCGCCAGACCGCGAGACCAGATTCGACCATGGCATGGGCCAGCGCGTCGATCTCTTGGCGGCGGGAGCTGATCTGTTCTCTGACATCGCGGCGCAGCTCTGACAGGGTCTTCCCCTCTGCCAGCGCGTTCATGAAATTCGCGGCCTCGCGCATACTACTGGGGGTTTGACCGACGGGCGGAGTGAACACGCGGTTCTCGACATGCCCGTCCGCAAAGACCAGAACCACCAGCGCCCGCTCGGGCGTCAGGGACACGAACTCGATATGCTTGATCGGCGCTTCATGCTTGGGCGCCAGAACCAGACTCGCGCCTTTGGTCACGCCGGACAATGCCGACCCGATCCGGTCCAGCATCATACCCACGTCGTCGCTGTTCCCGCCAAGGGTCGCGCTAATCTTTTCGCGGTCCTGATCCGTGGGCGCGGTCACCTCGAGCAAACCATCCACGAACATGCGCAGACCCATCTGGGTCGGGACGCGGCCCGCACTGGCATGGGGACTACCAATCAGCCCCATGTACTCCAGATCCTGCATCACGTTGCGGATCGTCGCGGCGCTGACCTTTTCATTCATGGTGCGGGTCAGGGTCCGGCTGCCCACCGGATCGCCGCTTTCCAGATAGCCTTCGACCACACGGCGAAAGACCTCGCGCGAGCGGTCGTTCATCTCTTCGAGAAGTTTTCTGCCTTCGTGCATTTGCATCTCCTTAGGACGCACTAAAATTCGCCTGAAGGAAATCGTCAATCGGGGTTGCCACCCTATCCGACGCGGGCGTATGCCCGACGCAACAATTACAGGGGAATTATTATGCGACCTTCTGGACGTGACCTAAGCGAGATGCGCGAAATTTCAATCGAAACCAACGTGACCAAGCATGCCGAAGGCTCCTGCTTGATCAAGGTTGGGGACACTCATGTGATGTGCACCGCCACGCTGGAACCCCGCGTGCCCCCGTTCATCAAGGGTTCGGGTCTGGGTTGGGTCACTGCCGAATACGGCATGCTGCCCCGTTCGACCAGCTCGCGCATGCGCCGCGAAGCGACCACCGGCAAGCAAGGTGGCCGCACTGTCGAAATCCAGCGCCTGATTGGCCGCAGCCTGCGCGCCGGTGTGGACCGCGTTGCCATGGGCGAGCGTCAGATCACCATCGACTGTGATGTGATCCAAGCGGACGGCGGCACCCGCTGCGCCTCGATCACCGGTGGCTGGGTGGCTCTGCGTCTCGCGGTCAACAAGCTGATCAAGGCGGGCGACATCAAAACCGATCCGCTGATCTCTCCGGTCGCGGCAGTCAGCTGTGGCATCTATGCGGGTCAGGCAGTGCTCGACCTCGACTACCCCGAGGACTCGGCGGCTGGTGTTGACGGCAACTTCGTCATGCTTGGCAACGGCCAGATGATCGAGACCCAGATGTCGGCCGAGGGCGCGACCTATTCTCGGGACCAGATGAACCAACTGCTGGACCTGGCGGACAAAGGCATCGCCGAGCTGGTCGCAGCCCAAGAGGCCGCCTGCGCATGACCCGTAAATTCGACGGCGACACGATCCTGTTCGCGACCCACAACGCCGGTAAGCTCGAGGAGATGCAGGCCCTGCTCGCTCCCTTCAACATCACCGTCGTCGGGGCCAAGGAAAAGGGTCTGCCCGAACCCGAAGAGACCGGCACCACCTTTGTCGAGAATGCCCGCATCAAGGCCCACGCCGCCGCCAAGGCAACCGGCCTGCCCGCCCTGTCCGACGACAGCGGCATCGCGGTGGATGCTCTGGACGGCGCCCCCGGTGTCTATACCGCCGACTGGTCCGAGACCCCGAATGGCCGCGACTTCGTCATGGCGATGACCAAGACCTACACTCTGCTCGAAGAGAAGAACGCCCCCGAACCCCGCACCTGCCGCTTCTGCTGCACGTTGGTTCTGGCGTGGCCCGATGGCCACGACGAGGTCTTCGAAGGCAAGGTCGAGGGTCGATTTGTCTGGCCCATGCGCGGCGCCGAAGGTCACGGCTATGACCCGATCTTCATGCCCGAAGGCTACGACATCACCCTTGGCGAAATGGATCCCGCCGAGAAGAACCGCATCAGCCACCGCGCCGATGCGTTTACCAAGTTCGTGGACGCCTGCTTTGGCTGAGGACTGGCGCAACGGGGGATTTGGCCTCTACATTCACTGGCCGTTCTGTATGGCCAAATGCCCCTACTGCGATTTCAACAGCCACGTCTCTCGGTCCATTGACCAGAAGGCGTGGCTGGACGCCTACCTGAAAGAACTGGATCGCAACGCAGCCCGCACCCCTGACCGCGTGCTGAAGTCCGTGTTCTTTGGCGGCGGTACCCCCAGCCTGATGGAGCCAGAGACCGTCGCTGCGATCCTGGAACGGGTCGGCCAACTCTGGACCCCCGCAAATGACCAAGAGATCACGCTAGAGGCCAACCCGACCTCTGTCGAAGCTGGCCGGTTCCGTGCCTATGCCGACGCTGGCGTTAACCGTGTTTCAATGGGTCTACAGAGCCTGCGGGACGACGACCTGCGCCGCCTTGGCCGGATGCACACCGTGGCCGAGGGTCGCCGCGCCTTTGAGATCGCCAAGGATTGCTTTGGTCGCGTTAGCTTTGACCTGATCTACGCACGCCAAGACCAGACCGTCCCCGAATGGAAGGCCGAGCTGCGCGAGG
The DNA here is from genome assembly GCA_030433335.1 of Alphaproteobacteria bacterium. Lineage (GTDB taxonomy): Bacteria > Pseudomonadota > Alphaproteobacteria > Rhodobacterales > Rhodobacteraceae > Donghicola. The sequence continues at coordinate 60,901 of JAUILL010000012.1, forward strand.
CGCTGGCATTGGCTGCCGACCACCTGTCTCTTTACCAATTAACCATCGAGGCTGGCACGGCCTTTGGTGACCGCTACGAACGCGGCACCCTGCGCGGCCTGCCCGAAGATGACGACGCCGCCGAGATGTACGAAGTGACCCAAGAGATATGCGCCGAGTTCGGCATGTATGACTACGAGGTCTCGAACTACGCCAAACCCGGTGCAGAAAGCCGTCACAACCAGATCTACTGGCACTACGGCGACTATGTCGGGATTGGCCCAGGAGCGCATGGTCGTGTCACGATGAATGGCGTCCGCCATGCCACCGACACGTGGAAGCAGCCCCAGAAATGGCTGGATGCTGTGGCCGCTGGCACCGGTGAAAATCTGATCGAAGCGGTCTCACCCACCGAGCAGGCGAACGAGTACCTCATGATGGGCCTGCGCCTAACCGAGGGCATCGACCTAGAGCGCTTTAACCAAATTGGGGGCCGCGCTCTCAATCCGCGCATATTGAAAGAATTGCAGGAGATGGGGATGATCGAAGAGGAATCGCCCTATCTTAAAGCTACGCGCGCAGGCAGGCTGGTCCTGAACGCGGTAATTGCTGAACTGCTTTTGGATTAATCTATGCGCTCAATCTGGTTCATCTGTGGAATCGTCAGCATGGGCCTCGGCCTCATTGGGGTCATTCTCCCCCTGCTGCCGACGGTTCCCTTCATGCTGCTGGCGGCCTTCTGCTTTGCTCGCTCGTCCGAGCGCATGCATGCCTGGTTGGTGAACCACAGAGTCTTTGGCCCCGCGATCGAAGATTGGAGCCGTAGCGGGGCCATCAGCAAAACGGGTAAACGCGCCGCGACAATATCTATCGCGGCCGTTTTCTCGATCTCGGTTTTCATGGGATTGCGGCCGATGATCCTGGGGATTCAAGCCGTGACGCTTGGGGCGGTTCTGACGTTTATCTGGACCCGCCCCAGCTATTAACCTTTATTCAACCGCGCTCAGGCGGCGGCAAATCTCGTCCAGCTGATCCAGATTATTGTAGCTGATAACGATCTTGCCCTGTTCGGTGCCGTCCTTGTGCTCGACAGACACCTTCATGCCGATCGCTGCAGACAAGTCACCTTCGAGAGCTTTCGTGTCCGCATCCTTCTCGCCTGCGGGCTTGGATGCAGCGCGCGGCTTAGGCGCTGTTTCGCCCTGCGCAGCCTTCTTAACCAAGCGCTCGGTATCACGCACAGACATGCCCCGCGAGACAATCTGCTTAGCTAATTCCGATGCGTGATCGCTGGTGATCAATGCGCGCGCGTGCCCGGTGGTCAGACGACCATCGGCCAGATGCTCGATCACATCCTCGGGCAATTGAAGCAAGCGCATCGAGTTCGCAATATAGCTGCGGCTCTTCCCAAGAGCCTCTGCAAGACGCTCCTGAGTATGACCAAACTTCTCCATCAGCTGTTTGTAGCCAGCAGCCTCATCAACGGGGTTCAGATCCGCGCGCTGGATGTTTTCAATGATCGCAACTTCAAGCACTTCGGTGTCGTCGAAATCACGGATCAGGACAGGCAACTCATGCAGCTGCGCCATCTGCGACGCACGCCAGCGGCGTTCACCAGCGACAATCTCGTACTTCAAGCTATCACGCGGGCTTACACGCACGATCAGAGGCTGGATCACGCCCTTCTCTTTGATCGAGCGCGATAGATCCTCGAGATCTTCACTCTCGAAACGCCGGCGCGGCTGGTCAGGATTTGGCTCAATTTTCTCAATCGGGACCATCATGTCCGGACGGCGCGGAACGGATGGGCCTTCCTGGCTTGTCGTTTCGGGCTGAACATCCGCCATCAATGCTGACAATCCACGCCCCAATCCTCGCTTCATTGGTTTACGATCCATTACTGCCCTCTTCTATTCTTCTTATGCAGCGACCTGAGATGCCTTCTCTAACAGCTCTTGTGCCAGTGCGCGATAGGCAACAGCGCCGCGAGAATTCGGGTCATAATGAAGAACGGGTAAAGCAAAAGACGGCGCCTCACTAACGCGGACATTCCGCGGAATCTTTGTCTGGAATACCAGATCACCTAGGTTTTCCCGTGCGTCTGCCTCGACCTGTTGCGAGAGGTTATTCCGCCCATCGAACATTGTCAGGACAATACCCTCGATCCGCAGGTTCGGGTTCGCAGCTTTCCGAACATCTCTGATCGTCAACATTAGCTGGCTCAAACCTTCCAAAGCAAAAAACTCGCTCTGCAAAGGGACAAGTACAGAATCCGACGCGACCATGGCATTCACCGTCAACAGGTTCAGCGAAGGTGGGCAGTCGATCAAGATATAGTCAAAATCGATTTCTGCCATCAGCGCAGTCCGCAAAGAATTTCGAAGAAGGTAGCTACGCTGTTCGTTTGCCATCAACTCTATGTCTGCAGACGACAAATCCGTGGTCGCGGGAACCACAAAAATGTTCTCAAATTGCGTCGGACGGATCACTTCGGTTGCAGGAACTTCTTCCAGCAGCAGCTCGTATGCGGTGTAGTCGCGCTCTTCGGCTTGAATTCCCAAGCCGGTCGACGCGTTGCCCTGCGGATCAATATCCACCACAAGAACCCGCTTTCCCATCGCGGCCAACGCAGCGCTCAGGTTGATCGCAGTTGTTGTCTTACCCACACCACCCTTCTGGTTGGTAATCGCAATGATCTTGGTACCACTGGACGTCAGAATGTCAGCCACGCGCAATGCCTCCGATGCTGAGTATGACCGAGTTCAACTCTACGACGCTTTTATGGACTTCATGAGTGAAAGACCACGTTCTCTGCGCTTCTTCGAGCTCTTGTTGCCAAGTTGCTCCTTTCGGAAACAAAGCGAGGCCGCCTTTTTTCAGATGTCGCTCAGAAAAGCCGAGCAAGTTCTCAAGAGATGCTAGCGCGCGTGCTGATACGACGTCTGCGGAGATCGGATCAATTTTCTCGATTCTGTCAGAGATGACCTGAACTTTGATACCCGCCTCTCGAGCGACTGTCCTAAGAAAGGTCGACTTTCTCTGGTCGCTCTCTAGCAAAAATACACTTGCTGTTGGCTTCAGCTCTGCAGCCAAGATCGCGACAACCATCCCAGGAAAGCCACCACCGCTACCCATATCACACCATATCTGCCAATCTTTAGGAGCAAGGTTATATATCTGGGCCGAGTCTACAAAATGTCGGTCTCGTGCTTCTAAAATTGTAGATGACGATACAAGGTTTATCGATTTGTTCCACTTCTTCAGAAGCGACTCGTACAGATCGAGCCGCTCCAGTGTTTCACGTGAAACATTGAGTTCGAGATTTCCTAGACTCATGATCCTACCGCCAGCCGTTTGGCGCGTCGAAGCTTTGCTAGAATTAGGGTCAATGCAGCCGGCGTCATTCCCTCAACCCTACCCGCCTGCCCTAGGGTTTCGGGCTTGGCAGCGATCAACTTCGTCTTCAGTTCATTCGAGAGACCATCTAATCCTGAGAAGTCAAAATCATCTGGAATAGCCTGCCCCTCATCACGGCGAAGCGCTTCAGCGTCTTTTTCTTGGCGCGAAATGTACTTTGCATAGAGCCCGTCACGTTCCAACTGCCTACGAATATAGGGGGAGATCTCTTCTAGAGACGAGTCCAACTGGAATAGGGTCTCGAAAGTGAAATCAGGGAAGGCTAGAAGATCATATGCGCTCCGACGAGCGCCGTCCTGATTAACTTTGATACCCGCATCATTCAGTTCACGCGGAGTATAATTCATCGCTTCGAGGCGCTGCTTCCCGGCATCGATCTTTTCCATCTTTTCCGAAAATAGCTTTGCTCGATCTTCAGAGACGCATCCAAGCTCAATCGCAAAAGGTGTTAGCCTCTGATCAGCATTGTCAGCTCGCAAGGAAAGACGGAACTCGGCGCGCGACGTGAACATCCGATATGGCTCTGTCACGCCCCGCGTCGTGAGGTCATCAATCATCACACCTATGTAACTGTTGGTCCGGCTGAAGACTACCGGCTCGCGCCCTAGCGCTGAGAGCGCTGCATTGAAGCCAGCGACCATTCCTTGAGCGGCGGCCTCTTCATAACCCGTTGTTCCGTTGATCTGTCCAGCGAGATACAATCCAGGATGATCTTTGAGCTCCAGTGTAAGCCGAAGGGCACGCGGATCAACGTAGTCATACTCAATTGCATAACCCGGTTGAAAGATCTCAACCTCTTCCAGTCCCTTCATCGACCGGATATACGCTTCCTGCACATCAACAGGAAGCGAAGTTGAAATGCCGTTGGGGTAGACAGTTGGATCATCCAGACCCTCGGGCTCTAAGAACACTTGATGGGATTTCTTGTCGGAAAAGCGGACGATCTTATCCTCAATCGACGGACAGTAGCGCGGCCCCACGCCATCAATGTGACCACCATACATTGCGGAGCGGCTTAGGTTCTCTCGGATAATATCGTGAGTCTTCTCATTTGTATGTGTGATGCCACAAGAGATCTGGCGTACAAACGGGCGGTCGGAAGTAAACGAAAAGAGCGTCGGCTCATCGTCACCTGGCTGGGATTCCAGAGAGTCCCAGTCGATTGTGCGACCATTAAGACGAGCAGGCGTCCCGGTTTTCAAACGACCCAATGGCAGCGCATAACTATGAAGACGCTCAGCTAGTTTGATAGAAGGATGATCACCCATCCTTCCCCCAGGCTTCGAAACATCACCGATATGGATGAGGCCATTTAGAAAAGTACCTGTAGTCAGGACAACTGCGGGAGCATGGAGTTCACTGCCATCAGCGAGCCGAACACCCGTGACTTTTCCGGCCTGTTCAATCAGATCAGCCGCTTCACCTTCGACGATGCTCAAGTTTTGGGTACTATTGAGGATCGCGAACATGGTCTCTCGGTAGATCTTTCGATCCGCCTGTGCTCGGGGTCCCTGTACAGCTGGTCCCTTCCGGCGATTCAAAAGTCGGAACTGGATGCCGGCGCGATCCGCAACCTTCGCCATCACGCCATCCATGGCATCGATTTCGCGGACCAGGTGGCCTTTCCCAAGCCCACCGATCGCAGGATTGCAAGACATTACACCAATCGTATCCTTACGAAGGGTAATGAGCGCAGTTCTTGCACCCATGCGCGCAGCGGCATGAGCGGCATCAGATCCGGCATGTCCGCCGCCAATTACCAGTACGTCGAAGTCAGATTGTTTCACGTGAAACACCCCTATTTCCCCAAACAGAAGCTAGAGAAGATTTCGTCGAGAATAACCTCAACGTCGATTCTTCCCAACAACATGTCGAGCGCTCTTGCCGCTGTTCTAATCTCTTCTGCGACCAACTCATATCGCTCAGCCCCGTATAACACCTGCTCTTCTGCAAATGTGAGCGCCTCCGAAGCGACTGTCAGAGCATTTCGATGTCGCTCTTTGCTGGCCAAGTTCACTTTCTGCATTCGCTCCGAGAGAAATACCACGACCGAATCCAGCATCTCGGAGACACCTAAGCCAGAAACCCCAGATATTGGATTCGGTTGGATATCTCGTAGATCGCCCTTAGCAGAATACACAAGATCACCATCCTGAGGTTCAAGAGGCAGGCTATCCCCCTCCTGCATCAGAAATATCCGAAGGTCCGCATCTTGAGCCCTTCTCATCGCACGCTCGACACCGATCCCCTCGATCTGGTCATCAGTCTCTCGCAATCCAGCGGTGTCTAAAAATGTTACCGGCAACCCCTTTAGATCCATCCGTACCTCGATGACATCACGGGTAGTCCCGGCAATGTCGGAGGTGATCGCTGCATCTCTCTTTGCGATGTAGTTCAACAGCGTCGATTTACCGGCATTGGGAGCGCCGACGATCGCGACTTCGAACCCAAGGTGCAAACGCTCTGCGACCTCTGCTCCTTCGATCTCTCTCGCGAGATCTTGCCTCACACTCGCGAGAAGCTCTTTGACCTCTGGCGTGACATCTTCGGGAACCTCTTCGTCGGCAAAATCAATCGTCGCTTCCAAGAGTGCGGCCGCGCGAATGATCTGCGAACGCCAAGCCTCGGCCTGCACTCCCAATCCACCAGAGAAAACCCGCACAGCTTGTTGGCGCTGCGCTTCGGTTTCTGCTTCAATCAAATCAGCGAGGCCTTCGACCTGAGCCAAATCAAGCCGCTCGTTCTCAAGCGCGCGTCGCGTGAACTCACCGGGTTCAGCGAAGCGCAGATCATCATATGACAGAAGTTCATCCAAAACCCGGCGCACGATCGCAGGGCTACCGTGGAGATGCAGTTCAACCACGTCCTCGCCGGTAAAGCTGGCCGGACCCGCAAAGCAAATAACCATGGCTTCGTCGATCAAGGCCCCTGCCCTGTCACGAAGCTTGCGAACACCGGTCTTGCGCGGCTCTGGCATTGAACCCGCAAGAATAGAGGCCGCGGCAAATGCCTGCGGCCCCGAAATCCGGATCACTGCGACCCCGGCTTTGCCTTGAGCAGTCGCCAGGGCAAAGATCGTGTGCATTCCGCCCTCTTAGGTGTTCATCGAGTCGAAGAACTCGGAGTTTGACTTGGTTTGCTTCAGTTTGGAAATCAAGAATTCGATAGCGTCGGTGGTCCCCATCGGGTTGAGGATACGGCGCAGAACGAACGTCTTGGCCAGATCGACTTTGTCGACCAGCAGGTCTTCCTTCCGGGTACCCGACTTGAGGATGTCCATCGCAGGGAAGACGCGCTTGTCCGCAACTTTGCGGTCCAGAACGATTTCGCTGTTACCGGTGCCCTTGAATTCTTCGAAGATGACTTCGTCCATACGGCTGCCGGTATCGATCAGCGCAGTCGCGATGATGGTCAGCGAACCACCCTCTTCGACATTACGTGCCGCACCGAAGAAACGCTTGGGGCGCTGCAGGGCGTTGGCATCCACACCACCGGTCAGAACCTTGCCCGAAGACGGAACAACGGTGTTATACGCGCGGCCCAGACGGGTGATTGAGTCCAGCAGGATCACAACGTCACGCTTGTGCTCAACCAGACGCTTAGCCTTTTCGATGACCATCTCGGAAACAGCCACGTGACGGGTCGCAGGTTCGTCGAAAGTCGAAGAGATAACCTCGCCCTTCACGCTCCGCTGCATGTCGGTGACTTCTTCCGGGCGTTCGTCGATCAGCAGAACGATCAGATAGCACTCAGGGTGGTTCTTTTCGATGCTGGAAGCGATGTTCTGCAGCAGAACGGTCTTACCAGTCCGCGGCGGCGCCACGATGAGCGAACGCTGACCTTTACCGATAGGCGCAACCAGATCGATGATACGGGCGGAGCGGTCTTTGATGGTGGGATCTTCGATCTCCATCTTCAGACGCTCGTCAGGATAGAGGGGCGTCAGGTTGTCGAAGCTGACCTTGTGACGCGCGCTCTCGGGATCCTGGAAGTTCACTTGCTCGACCGCGGTCAGCGCAAAGTAACGCTCGTTGTCCGCAGGCGCCTTGATCACACCTTCGACGGTGTCACCGGTGCGCAGCGAATGCTGGCGGATCATTTCAGGAGAAACGTAGATGTCGTCGGGACCAGACAGGTAGTTCGCTTCGGGCGAACGAAGGAAGCCGAAGCCATCCTGCAGAACTTCGAGAACGCCTTCACCACCGATCACCCAGCCGTCTTCTGCATGCTCTTTGAGCAGCGAGAACATCATCTCGCCTTTGCGCATGTTCGACGCGTTTTCGATTTCCCACTCTTCGGCCATCGCCAACAAGGACTTGGGGCTCTTGGCTTTGAGTTCAGAGAGGTTCAGACGTTCATCGGTCATAGGTATACCCTTTGCCGCCCGCGATCGGGCCAAGGTCAAAGTTATTTTCTTACACAGGAAAACCCCGACCAGGACTGGCCGTTGAACGCGACATAGGGGGGATTCCCCGTTGAGTCAATGAATCGCTTAGAACTTCACGATGACCGAGAAGACGATCACCAGCATCAGAAGCGTCGGCACCTCGTTCATAAGGCGGTAAGTCCGGCCATCCCGAGAGTTCTTGGCAGCGACAAAATCCTTGCGGCGATACCCCAGCCAATGATGGAACCAAGTCATTCCCAGCACACTCGCTGCCTTGGTCCAGGGCCATACGCTGGTCCAGTCCACGATCCCCGGTGTGAACACCAAAGCCAGACCAAAGATCCACGTGGCGATCATGGCTGGGTTCATGATGTAGCGGAATAGCTTCAGCTCCATTGTGGTGAACAGTTCGTGAGTCTCGCCGTCCTGCCCCACGCGTTCCGCGTGATAGACGAACAGTCTTGGCAAATAGAACAACCCCGCCATCCAGGACATGACCGAGACCACGTGAAGCGATTTTGTCCAAGGATAAACACTAGCGAGCAGATCGAGCATGGGCGGGTTCCTCTCTGATTAACTCTCTTAAATAAAATATAAGAATTAAAAGGAAGATGTATTTGAAGAGTCAGCAGACTCTGTGGATTGTTTCCTTTCCCCCATGGTTTTGCACAGTGAACAAGAGTCCCACAGGGGTGTGGGGGAATCGCTTAAGCCCAATAAAATCTCAGGATTCCTTGCGAGAATCCGAAAATCTGAGTCCTGTGGGAATCGGTGGATAACTCATGGGAAAGTTGGTTATCCACAGAGTCTGATTTATCCTTTTCCGTGGGGGTAAAAAGAATATGAGCCAGACTCATAAACTCGAAACTATCGACAGGCCCGCTCCGGGGCTTTATCCGTCCCCGAACCCCTACAGGGATTTTACGGCAGACTCTCACAAGGTTATCCACATGCAGGATCGCATCATTCTTGCGTCAGGATCGGACATCCGCGCGCAGCTTCTTCGCAATGCAGGGCTCGAGGTCGAGGTCATCCCCGCCCGCGTCGACGAAGAGGCCATCCGCGCCGCGCTGGAGATGGAAGAGGCCAAACCCCGCGACGTCGCCGACGCCCTAGCTGAGGCAAAGGCCCGTAAGATCAGCGCCAAGCATCCCGACGCGATTGTCATCGGCTGCGATCAGGTGCTCGCGATGGGCACCCAGATCTATTCCAAGCCAGCCACGATAGAAGACGCTCGCGCGCAACTCACCGCGCTGCGGAACCAGCCGCACCAGCTGCTCTCTGCCGCAGTGCTCTACCAAGACGTAGAGCCCAAGTGGCGCCACGTGGGCGTTGCCCGTCTGCGGATGCACAATTTCTCTGACGCTTATCTGGACGACTATTTGTCGCGGAACTGGGAGAGCATTCGCCACTCTGTCGGTGGCTACAAGCTGGAAGAGGAAGGCGTGCGCCTCTTTTCCAGTGTTCAGGGCGACTACTTTACGATTTTGGGTTTGCCGCTGGTCGAGCTTCTGGCGTATCTCGGTGTGACAGGGAGCATCGCATCATGAGTAAGCATTCGATACCTTTGGCTGGTGTCATCGGAAACCCCGTCGCGCACAGCCTGTCCCCCCGTCTGCATGGCCATTGGCTGCAGCGCTACGGGATCACAGGTCACTATGTGCCGCTCGAAGTGCATCCCGATGATCTGGTCGAAGCTCTGGGTGCGATGGGACGCATGGGCTTTGTAGGGGCCAACGTCACGATCCCGCACAAAGAGACGGTGCTGCGTCTGGCCGATCAGGTCACAGATCGCGCCACCCTCATCGGTGCGGCGAACACCCTGACCTTTCGTCCAGATGGGACGATCTTTGCAGACAACACAGACGGCTATGGCTTCATTGAAAACCTGCGCCAGAATGCGATCGATTGGGACCCGCGTAGTGGCCCTGCGGCTGTCATCGGTGCAGGTGGTGCGTCTCGTGCTGTTGTCGTGGCTCTGCTGGATGCAGGCGTGCCTGAAATCCGTCTGACCAACCGCACCCGTCTGCGGGCAGACCAGCTGAAATCTGAATTCGGTGGCCGTATTGTGGTGTACGATTGGGCCCACATGAACGGAATGCTCCAAGGCGCGACGACTTTGGTGAACACCACCTCGATGGGGATGGAGGGGCAGCCGCCGCTCAAGATCAACCTCGATGAACTGGATCCCAAAGCGCTGGTTACGGACATCGTATATACGCCGCTGATGACCCCCTTGCTGCAGCTCGCGCAGGACTATGGGTACCAGACGGTCGATGGCCTAGGCATGTTGCTGCACCAAGCTGTGCCCGGTTTCCAACGCTGGTTCGGTCAGCGCCCCGAAGTGGACGACGAGCTGCGCAACGTGGTTTTGGGATGACCTATCACCTTGGCCTGACCGGTTCGATTGGCACAGGCAAAAGCACGACCGCGCAGATGTTTGCGGATCTAGGATGTGCGGTTTGGGACGCAGATGCTGCCGTTCACCGGATTTACGATGTGGGTGGGACTGCAGTCGCCCCGCTCTGGGTCGTATTTCCTGATGTGATTGTGGAAGGCGCGGTGTCTCGCACTGCGTTGCGCGAACATTTGTCAAAATACCCGAATGATTTCAATATGTTGAATGAAATCGTCCACCCGTTGGTCGCCGCCGACTGCGCTGCGTTCAAAGAGATCTGCGAAGCCGATATCGCAATCTATGACATACCCTTGCTCTTTGAAAACGGGACCGAAGCAGAGCTGGATGCCGTTTGCGTCACGTCTGTAGATGCCGAAACCCAGCGCGCCCGCGTTCTGGCGCGCGGCACTATGAACGAAGAGCAATTCGAACAAATCAAATCCCGGCAGATGTCTGATGCCGACAAACGCGCTCGCGCTGACTATATTGTCGAGACGGACGCGCTCGACCATGCGCGCCAGCAGGTCGGTGCCATCGTGACCAAGATCAGAGGAGAGATGTTGCGTGCGTGAGATCGTGCTCGATACCGAAACCACCGGTTTTGATCCTGAAAAGGGAGATCGCATCGTCGAAATCGGTGCGATTGAACTGCTGAACCACATGCCGACGGGCAACACCTATCACCAGTACATTAACCCTGAACGGGGCATGCCGGATGATGCGTTTGGCGTCCACGGGATCGGCCCCGATTTGCTGGACAGCCCCCGCCCGCCCAAAGATGGCGAGATCACGCTCAAAGACAAGCCGGTTTTCAAAGCGGTGGGCCAAGCGTTTCTGGACTTCATCGGCAATGACTCGGTGCTGGTGATCCACAATGCCAGCTTCGACATGAAGTTTCTGAACGCGGAACTGCGCTGGATGGGCCTGCCGCAGATCCCGATGAACCGGTCGTTCGATACTCTGGCGATGGCACGCAAGAAGTTCCCCGGCTCGCCGGCGACGCTGGACGCGCTGTGCCGCCGCTTTGGGATTGATAACTCGAACCGAACCCTGCACGGGGCTCTGCTCGACTCTGAAATTCTGGCCGAGGTCTATCTGGAACTGCTAGGCGGACGTCAGCCGGATTTCGGACTGGCCGAAACCTATCGCGGCGACAGTGGCGGTGCCGGAGGCGAGGAATGGCGGCCCCGTCCGCGTCCAAATCCGCTGCCTTCGCGGATTTCTGACCAAGAAGCCGCCGCCCATGCTGCCTTTATCGACAAGTTGGGCGACGACGCGCTTTGGAAAAAGCTTAGCAGCTAGGCTGCGATTAGGCGTCGGCCTTCTGACCGGCCTGCGCCTGCATCTGCGCCAGTTGCTGACGGTACAGAGCGACGAAGTCGATGTTTTCCAGATTCAGCGGAGGGAAGCTGCCGTCGCGGGTCACGTCGCTGATGACGCGGCGAACGAAGGGGAACAGCTGACGGGGGCACTCGATCAGCAAGAAGGGGTGCATCTGGTCTTCGGGGATGCCTTCAATGTGGAAGACGCCGCCGTACTCGAGTTCCACGTGGAACAGGGGCTGGCCGCTTTCCTTGGTCTTGGCGTTGACCTTGGTCTTCATGATGACTTCGTACTGGTGCTCTGCCTGACGCTTTTTCACGTCCAGACCGACGTTCACGCTGACCTCGGGGGTGGTGTCACCCGACGCGCCTTTTTGCGCCAGAATATTTTCAAAGGACAGGTCGCGAACGTACTGCGCCAGAATTTGCATTTTCATCTGGGGGGCGGCGTTCTGTGCGCCTGCCTCGGGGGTATCAGTCATTTCAAAGGTCTCCCTGGGAATTTTATCTCGCTAACGGGCTTATCATCCGGTTGATTGATGCTCAATGCCGCGTCCAGCCCGAAGGCCCGTGATTGCTGGGGTTGGACGGACCAGAGTTCCGATCATTTTCATCCAAAACTTCGTAATCCACGACAATCGTCTGCGATTGGAAGCCGCCACGCGACTGCCCCTTTGCCCGCTGCTCCTGCATTTTGGATTTGATCTGCTGAAAGATCACACTGCGCACGCCGGGGATCAGGAACAGAATGCCTGTGATGTCGGTGAAAAAGCCCGGTGTCAGCAGGAGCGCGCCCGCAAACAAGATCATTGCACCGCTAGCTAGGTGCTCGGACGGGTCCTGCATGTTGTTGATCGAATTCTGCAAATCTCGCAGGACACCGCGGCCTTCGGTTTTAACCATGTAGGTGCCGATAATCGCGGTGAGCAGCACGATTGCCAGCGTTGGCCACAGCCCGATCAGCCCGCCAACCTGAATGAACAGGCCGATCTCGATGATAGGAACCAGCACAAACGCCAGGAATAACCACATTGTTAGAACCTTTCCGGTAATAGAGTTTCTGGGGGTCAGTGGACTTGACCCTGTCTGTGACATACATAGGTGCTGACACGGGATCATTCTACGGTCCCCGTTTAAGAACGAGGAATAGATGGAATCTCCGATGGTGCAGCTTTTGGTCCTTGCAGCTATTGCCGTGTTTCTGATCCTAAGGCTCAGAAGCGTGCTTGGCACGCGCGAGGGTTTTGAAAAACCCCCCCTTCCCCGGACCGAGCAGCCTGAATCTGCATCCAGCAAATCGCGTCATTCGTTTGAGGTGATCGAAGGCGGCCCCGACCGTGATATCACCGATCACGTCCCCGAAGGCAGCCCGAGCGCCGAAGCTCTGGCCGCGATGAAACGCGCAGAGCCGTCTTTCTCGGTGCACGAGTTCCTGTCCGGTGCACGTGCGGCCTATGAGATGATCCTGATGGGCTTTGAGCGTGGCGATCTGAACGAAATTCGGCCTTTCCTGTCCGAAGACGTGGCGGAAAGCTTTGCCGGCGTAATCGATCACCGCGCCGATCAGGGCTTGGTCATTGAAGCGACATTCGTTGGGATCCGCGAGCTGCAGTTGGTCGAAGCGAACTTCGACAACGCGACCCAAGAGGGCGAGGTCACAGTGCGCTATGTGGCCGATCTGACATGGCAGGTCCGCGATGCAGATGGTGTTGTGATCGAAGGCGACGAAAAGCAGATCAAGCGTCAGAAGGACGTTTGGACCTATGCGCGCAAGATGGGCGTCGACGATCCGAACTGGCAGCTGGTGGCAACTGGCGAATGATCCGCAGGGCGCTGGCCGTCATGTTGGCGCTGCTCCCTTGGTGGGCCGCGCCAGCACACAGCGAGGAACCTGTGAACCGACTGCTTCAATTTTCAGATCTGAATGGATGGGCCGAGGATGATCACTCCGCGGCCCTTGATGCTTTTCTGAACACCTGTGGCGATATCGACGGACTTGACTGGACCAGCCTGTGTTCTGTCGCCCGCGCACACCGCGACGCGCCCCGTACCTTCTTTGAACTGTTCTTCCGTCCCGTGATGATCGAGGACGGGAATGATCATCTGTTCACTGGCTATTTTGAGCCTGAACTTGATGGCTCCCGAGTGCCCACAGGGCGCTACCGCTACCCCCTCTATCGCATGCCGACCGAGGCCAAGCAGATCTCGCCTTGGGCCACACGTCGCCAGATCGAAGAGGGCGATTTCATGCGCGGGCGTGGATTGGAACTGGTCTACGTCGATGATCCGGTCGAGGCGTTTTTCCTACAAGTCCAAGGATCGGGCCGCGTAAAGTTGCGCGGTGGCGGGGCGATGCGCGTGGGCTATGCTGGTCACAACGGGCACGAATATCGCTCGATCGGGCAGGAATTGGTGGCGCGGGGCATCTTTAACCAGCATCAGGTGTCTGCTCAGGTGATCCGCGACTGGGTGCGGCGCAATCCGGTCGCTGGCCGCGAACTGCTGTGGCACAACCCGTCCTTTGTCTTCTTCCGCGAAGTCAGTCAGGTGCCCGCCCATATGGGGCCGCTGGGGGCGATGAACCGTTCTATCACCGCGGGCCGGAGCATCGCGGTTGATCCAGCCTATGTGACCCTCGGCGCACCTGTCTGGGTCGAAAAGGATGGTCACATGCCTCTCCGCCGTTTGATGATCGCGCAGGACACCGGCTCGGCGATCAAGGGCGCGCAGCGGGCTGACGTTTTTGTCGGGACCGGTGACAAGGCCGGCGAGATTGCGGGCACCATGAAAGACAACGGTCGCATGATCGTCCTGATGCCGATCCAACGGGCCTACGCGAGCCTTGCGGAGGAGCTATGAGCCGCCGCCGGAAACTGAGCGAGGAAGAGCGTGACCTATGGGATCAGGTGCGCCGCACTGCTGACCCGCTACACCCCAAGCGCACGGTTTCCGAAGAGCAGGCGGAATGGCTGCCTGGGCCTGTCCGTAAATCGCCCAAAACCCCGCTTGAAGACGTCCCCACCCCGCCTCCGCTGGAGCATTTTCGCATCGGGATGAAAGCAAAGAAGGGCAAGCACAAGAAGGGTCATCACCTGACCCCCGCGATCGAAGAAGAGGTCGCGAGCGCCCCCCTTAACATGCACAAGAAAACCCACACGCAGATGAAGCGCGGCAAGCTGGTGCCGGACGCGCGGATCGATTTGCATGGGATGACATTGGCGCAGGCGCACCCTGCCCTCGTCGGGTTCGTCATGCGCAATCACGCTGCAGGGCATCGTCTGGTTTTGGTGATTACTGGTAAGGGCAAGGTCAAAGAGACCGACAGCCCCATCCCTGAACGGATCGGCGCGCTGCGCCATCAGGTGCCGATGTGGCTGCAAATGAGCCCGATTGCCCACATGGTCCTACAGGTGAGACAAGCGCACCTCCGCCACGGGGGCGGAGGCGCATACTACGTGTATTTGCGGCGATCCCGCTGATTTACAGGACATAACGGCTCAGATCAGCCGAGTCCGCCAGTTCGCCCACGTATTTCCGGACATAGTCGGCGTTGATCGTGATCAGTTGCGACCCAAGATCGGGCGCGACAAAGGACAGTTCCTCGAACACGCGCTCCATCACAGTGTACAGACGACGGGCACCGATGTTTTCGACGCTGCGGTTCACCTCGGCGGCGATGCGGGCGATCTCGGCGATGCCGTCTTCGCTGAACTCGATGGTGACGCCTTCGGTCTTCATCAGGGCGGCATACTGTCGGGTCAGCGCGTTGTCGGTCTCGGTCAGGATGCGAACGAAATCGGCCTCGGTCAGAGCGTTCAGTTCCACGCGGATCGGCAGACGACCTTGCAGTTCGGGCAGCATGTCAGACGGTTTCGCAATGTGGAATGCACCCGAGGCGATGAACAGGATGTGGTCTGTGCGCACAGCGCCGTATTTGGTGCTGACGGTGGTGCCTTCGATCAAGGGCAGGAGGTCGCGCTGCACCCCTTCGCGGCTGACATCGCCGCCACGGGCGTCAGAGCGAGCACACACCTTGTCGATCTCGTCTAGGAAAACGATGCCGTTCTGCTCGACCGACTCCAGTGCGGCGCGCTTGATCTGTTCATCGTCCAGCAGCTTGTCGGCCTCTTCGCCCATCAGCAGCTCGTAGCTTTCTGCGACGGTGACGGTCTTGCGGACCTTGCGCTGGAACGCTTTGCCGAACATCTCGCCGAGGTTCATCATGCCCATCTGGCTGCCGGGCTGGCCGGGGATGTCCATCATCCCGCCAAAGGGGCTGGAGGTGTCCTCGACCTCGACAGTGATTTCCTTGTCGTCCAGCTCGCCAGCGCGGAGCTTCTTGCGGAACATCTCTTTGGTGCTCTCGCGGGCGTCTTCACCGGCGATTGCCGCCAGAACACGCTCTTCTGCGGCTTGGATAGCGCGGGTTTTCACGTCCTCGCGCATGTACTCGCGGGTGGTGACGATCGCGGCGTCCATCAGATCGCGGATGATTTGTTCTACGTCGCGGCCCACATAGCCGACTTCGGTGAACTTGGTCGCCTCGACCTTGATAAAGGGCGCGCGGGCCAGTTTCGCCAGACGGCGGCTGATCTCGGTTTTACCGACGCCGGTGGGCCCGATCATGAGGATGTTCTTGGGGTACACCTCGTCCTGCAAGGCAGACGGCAGGTGCTGGCGCCGCCAACGGGACCGGAGGGCGACCGCAACGGCCCGCTTGGCTTCGGCTTGTCCGATGATGAACCGGTCCAGCTCGCTGACAATCTCGCGCGGGGTAAGGTCGGTCATAGGGGTCTCCTGGTATTCGGTGTCGGGCCAGACATAGGTGCTGGCCCACGGTGGGAAAAGGGGCGGATCCCCTTAACCCTTCAGGGTTTCGATGGTCAGGTTGCCGTTGGTAAAGACGCAGATGTCGGCGGCAATCGCCATCGCGCGCTCGGCGACCTCTTGGGCGGACAGATCGGGGTTATGGGACAGACCGCGCGCCGCAGACAGGGCGAACATCCCGCCAGAGCCGATGGCCGCGATGTCATGCTCGGGCTCCAGAACGTCGCCTGCGCCGGTGATGACTAGCAGCTCTTTGCCGTCGCTAACGATCAGCATGGCTTCCAGCTTTTGCAGGTACTTGTCCGTGCGCCAATCCTTGGCCAGTTCCACGCTGGCGCGGGCCAGCTGGCCGGGGGTGGCTTCCAGTTTCTTCTCCAGACGCTCCAGCAGGGTAAACGCGTCAGCGGTCGAGCCTGCGAAACCCACGATCACGTCATATCCGCCGGGGGACAGGCGGCGTACTTTGCGGGCGGTGCCTTTGATCACGGTGTTGCCAAGGCTCACCTGACCGTCGCCCGCGATGCAGACTTCGCCGCCGCGGCGCACGCCGATGATGGTGGTGCCATGCCAGCCGGGGAATTCGTTATCAGCCATGAAATCTACCTCGTGTCGCATAAGAAAAAGGGCGCCCTGTGCCGGACGCCCCTATAAATTCCGGTGATCGTCAGATCAGATCGACTCGTTGATCCAAGCCTGCAGAGCCGCCTTGGGGGCTGCGCCTGCGCGGTTCGAGACAACTTCGCCGTCCTTGAAGATGAACAGCGCGGGGATGCCGCGAACACCCAGCTGCGCCGCCATGCCCGAGTTCGAGTCAACGTCGACTTTGACGACTTTGATTTTGCCTTCCATTTCGGTCGACAGCTCTTCCAGAACGGGGCCGATCATCTTGCAGGGGCCACACCATTCTGCCCAGAAATCCACAACAACGGGGATGTCGGACTGCTTGACTTCGGTGTCAAAGGTTTCGTCGGTGACGGCTACGGTGGCCATGTCTGTAACTCCTACGGAATGCGGTTGAGCGGAACGTAAGTGCGCGGGGTCGGGGCGTCAAGCGACCCCGACCCTATTCAACGCATCACGAAGTATAGTGTCCGGTAACGGCATAAGCACAGAACCTGCCGTCCACAACACAGAAACGCGGATCGCATGATCAGGGTAAATCTGCCGTAACCCTTCGGAATAAGCTGCCATTTGGCGCAGGATTGCCTCTGGCGTTTGGTCGGGCGACGGGGGGATCGTGCGGTGGGTTTTGAAGTCGATGACTTCGATGTTTCTGTCTGTCACGATCAGGCGATCCACAATCCCGTGCAGGGTCTGGCCGTTGATTTGAGCAGTTAGAGCAACCTCTGCCAACGTGTCAGGCGCAAAGATGTAGGCTAGATCGGGGTCCGACAGCACGCTAAAGGCCTCGCCCTCGGCCATTTCGGCCAATGCGCCGTCCATCCCGGTGGTCAGACGCTCGGTGATCTCTTCCCATCGGTCGCGGGGGTGCTCCGGCAATACCTCGAGCAGTTGGTGCACCATGCTGCCATAGGTCTTGGCGGTTTCCTCGTCCTGCCCTTCGCCGCGCAAGGCCTTGGCCCCGCCAAGGTCCGACCCGATCAAGGGGCGCGGCGGGATCACGGGCGCGTCTGGCACCACATGAATGTACTCCGGCAGCTCTACCACGGGTTTCACGGGCAAGGGCACCTCGATCTGCGGCAGGCTGGTCCAATCCCCATGCTCCAGCCGCAGGCCCGGTCCGAGTCCCAGATCAAAGCTATGGGTTTTCGCGCCCATATCCTGCATCGCCTTCTCGCAGACAGCGTACCAGCTGTCGGGCCACTTGCCCTTGTCCTTGGCGCCCGCAACGATCAGCCACTTCTCGGCCCGTGTCATGGCCACGTAGAGCAGGCGGTAATTCTCGTCCGCGGTGCGTTCCACGGACGCCTTGCTCAGGTCAGCCATCTGGCGCGTCCGCGTCTGGGCATTCCCGCCCCACGCATAGGCCCCGCCCATATCCAGCAGGCGCGGCGCATCCGGCGGCTTGCGCTTGCCGGTGTCGGGCAGGATAACGATCGGCGCCTCAAGACCCTTGGACCCGTGCACGGTCATCACGCGGATTTCGTCATTCGCGTCATCGATCTGGCGCTTGATGGTCAGGTCTTCGGTTTGCATCCACGTCAAGAAGCCGGTCAGGTCGGGAACGTTCTGCTCCTCGTACTTTAGGGCTTGGGACAGCAGCGCGTTGATCCCGTCCTCTGCCTCTGCCCCAAGGCGGGACAGCAGGTTATGGCGGCCGTTGTGGTAGGTTAGGATGCGTTCAATCAGGTCGAATGGGCGCAAGAAGTCGGACCGGTCGCGCAAATCCCGCAGGATCGCGGCGGTCGGATCATCCAAAGATCGCCCTCGCAGGTCTTGGTACAGGAACCGTCCCGGTTCACGGTGATGCGCCAGCGTATAGAGTTCCTGCTCGGTCCACCCAAACAGCGGCGAACGCAGCGCCGTCGCCAGCGCCAGATCATCTTCGGGCAGTGCCAGAAACGCCAACAAAGATCCCAGATCACGCACCGCGAGTTCCGCACCGACCTTCAGACGGTCGGCCCCTGCGATAGGCAGCCCTTCGGCTTTGCAAGCGCGGATGAGTTCGGAAAACAGCGCCCCTGCCCGCTTCTGAACTAGGATCAGGAAGTCTCCGGGCCGCACGGGGCGCAGACCTGTGGTGCCTTTGGCCTCATCAGGTAGCAGAACCTTGTCATCCACCATGCGGCGGATTTCGCGGGCCACGTCACGGGCCAGCAGGATTTCAGGCGACGACGCGCTGGTCCGGTCCACCGGATCGTACCAAGGGGTGTCGTCCTCTTTGTCCTTGTCCGCCTCGTAGAACGGCCACAGATCGACCCGCCCCGGCAGCGCGGATTTGAAGGCGCGGTGAGTGGCGTCCTGACCGACCTGCTTGGACAAGGGGCCTTTGAACACCTGATCGACCGAGCCCAGAACCGCGACCGAGGACCGAAAACTGTATTCCAGCTCCAGCGATTGGAACAGGGCGCCGACGGTCTCTAGCTTGTGGCGGAACTCCTCTTGCATCCGGTCGAATGCCTCGGGGTCCGCGCCTTGGAAGCTGTAGATCGACTGCTTCTTGTCGCCCACGACGAAAATGGTGCGCTCTACGTCGGACCGAGCGCCCTCGCCGCTAGTGAACTCCTGCGCGAGGGCCTCGATCACTGCCCATTGCTGGGGGCTGGTGTCCTGCGCCTCATCCACCAGAATGTGGTCAATCCCACCGTCGAGGCGATAGAGCACCCACTGGGCCACCGCTGGGTCGGTTAACAGTAGCCGCGCCTTGCGGATCAGGTCGTCGAAATCCAAAGCGCCCCGCAACTGCTTGGCGCTCTCGTAGCGGCGCAGGAAGTCGGCGGCGAAGTCGTGCAGGATCAGGCTCTTGCGGGCGGCCAGCAGGGACAGGCGGCGGGCGCGGGTATCCTCGATCCGCAGCATCAGCGCGTTCAGGCGGTCCATCAGATGCGCGGCGGGTCCGGTACGCAGACCCTTGGTCGGGAAAGCATCCACCTTGGCAGTGAAGGGCTCTTTGGCCCCTGCGCCGGTCAGCAGGACATTCTCCAGCACGTCAAAGGCATCGGCGTTGTCCACGTGAAACCCGTGCAGCTTGGCGCCTGCCTTGCTGTCATTCGCGCCGGACCCCAGCAGCAGCGGAACCAGTTCCGCAATCAGCTCAGTTTCGCCACCGTTAAAGGCGTCGGCGCGCAGATCAGCTTCGGTGTACCCCTCGGGCAACTCAAAGGTCTGCCAGATCGCCTCCCGCCCCGGATGGTCGCGCAGGCGGTCCAGATGGCTGACGACACTCGCCGTGAAGCCCCCGAGCATGCTCTCGTCCAGATGGTCGGCGACGCGGGCCAAGAGGTCCGGCACCTGCTCCGACATCTGCTCCAGAACGTCGATGCGCAGGATTTCCGAAGCACGTTCCTCCATCTCGGCAAAACCGGGACTGACGCCAGCCTCCAAGGGAAAGCGTCGCAAGAGCCCCCCGCAGAACGAGTGGATCGTCTGGATTTTCAACCCGCCCGGCGTCTCGATCGCGCGGGCGAACAGGGTGCGGGCATGGGCCAGACGTTCAGCGTTGATCTCGCCCGCCTCGCCCAATTCTTCTAGTTGCTTTTGCAGGGCGGCGGCGTCCAGCATCGCCCATTCCCCCAGACGCTTGAACAGTCGGTTCTGCATCTCCGAGGCGGCGGCCTTGGTGTAGGTCAGACACAGGATGTGCTGCGGCTCCACCCCCGTCAGCAGCAGACGTGCCACGCGGTCGGTCAGAACCCGGGTCTTGCCCGATCCTGCGTTCGCGGCCAGCCACGTGGAATAGTGCGGGTTCGCCGCCTGCACCTGACGAGCGGTTGCGTCGTTCATCGCGTTCATTCCAGCACCTCGGGGTTGGCGTCGTCGGTCGGCTCCCACTCGCCGTAGCGGGCCAGATGGTCAAAATCGCCTTCAAACGTCTCATTCTTCACCGCACGACGCGAGGTATAGCCCTTGTCCAAGTCGCGATAGGAGGACAGCAGGCTAAAGAACTCACCCTTCACCTTGTCCGTCGGATCCTTGTCCAAAGGTGCGGCGGTCTCGTCCATGTCACGGAGCGAAATGTAGATCGCGCTGGCCACGTCGGCTGGGTCGATCCCTACGAACGCGCCCTCTTCGGCCATCATCGCCATCAGGAGTAGCTGTTTGTCGAAATAGGTCTGCTCTTTGTCCTTTGGCGCGCCACCAGTTTTGTAGTCAAATAGATGCAAGCGGCCCTTGTCGTCCTGATCAATGCGGTCGGCTTTGGCCGTCAGGGAAAAGTCCCCCACGTTCATGGTCAGCTTGCCGCCGACCTCTCGTCCAAGGGTCTGCAAGCGGGTCTGGCGTTCGGCCTCGGCCTTGATGAACCAGTCGGCGAACTTCTCGATCCGGCCACGGTAGAAGGTGCGGGTGACGGTCCACGGGACCTCTTCCAGCAGCACGTCATCCGCGATTTTCAGCAGGCGCGCGCGATCCTCGGCAGAGCCGGTAACTGGGCCGTCTTTGGTAAACAGTTCCAGCACGCGGTGCAGGACGGTGCCCCGCAGGCGGGCGTCGGGGTCGCGGCCCAAGGGGTCCAGTTTGCGCAGGCGCAGGACATGCTTGGCGTAGATGGCGTAGGGGTCGCGGATCAGGGTCTGGATTTCGGTGACAGACATCTGGCGCGGGCGCGCTTCGATCGGGGGGCACGGGCTGGGCCGCGTCGCGCGCGGGGTGTCGCCGGGGACTTCCATCGCCTCAGCCAGAGTGACCCAGTATTGGCCACGTTGGCGCATGGCCTTCAACGCCTCTGCCCCGTTGATCATAGGCAAGCCCGACATCAGGTTCGTCAGTCGGTTCAACCATCGCGAGGGCACCGTCTGGGCGTCGTCAGACCGAACAGCGCGGGTCATGATCACGTTGGGGGCTGTGATCGCCTGCTGGAAGTCATGGGCGGCGAGGCCGATATCCCGCTCTGGCAAATTTAGCCCGACCCGTGCCCGCATCGCGCGGTTCAGCCAAGGGTCGGGGCGCGGCGCGCTGGGCCAAGACCCTTCGTTCAGACCCGCAAGGATCATGACATCCGCCCGCTCGACACGCACATCGCGCGTGCCCCAAATGCTGAGCATCGGGTGGCCCGTATCGCGGTCACGAATTTCAGCACCGGTCAGGACGCCGTAGAGCAGTCCCACATAATCAAAGGCGGTGATATCGCCACCCACATGCGCCTCGCGCCGGAATTCGTCGATCAGAGGTTTCGTCACGCGCCCGGCCGCATTCCGCCAGAGGGTCGAAATCTCTCCGTCCGGACCGGCGACAATTCGGATGGTACGCTCGATGTGGTCTTCGACATAGGCTTGCAGGGGCGCTTCACCCAGATCGGGTATCTTCAGCAAGTTCTCTGTGATCCAAGCGGCCCAAGCCGCAGTCCCCTCTTCGCCTTTGTACTTGGTCGCGACCCAGTCCTGTAGCCACGGTCCGTCGGGATATGCGATCCCTTTGCGACGGATGGCCAACTCCAGATCGCGCGTACGGCGCAGGTGGTCCCCGCGTGCATCTTCGCCAGAAAGGTGACCCGAGTGGGTGAGCGGATGCTTCAAAACCCGTAGCAGCGCGTCTGCGCCCACCCGCGTGCCATACAACTCGGCCACTTGGCGCAAAATACGGCCCGGCGGCGAAAGGGGCACCAGATCACCTTTGGAGTCATCGGGGACGAGATTCCACCGGTCCAAGGCGGCCTTGACCATGCGGTTCAGAACGGGATCGGAACTCACCAGAGCGGCAGAGCGCCCCTCTTCCAACGTGCTGCGCATGATTAATGCGATCGCGTTTGCTTCGGTGCGCGGATCGGGTGCTTCGACTAAGGTTAATTGTTCCGAGGCTTCTGTCAGATCAGGCAGGCTGGGACCTTCGTCCAACCAAGCGTCTGTGACGGGCGCAGGACGTAGAGCCAACGAGACGAGCTTGTTTCGAGCAGTGTTTACGGGGCCGATGTCGCACCAAGGAAGGACATCCGCTTGGGCAAAACCGAAGGTGTCCATCAGGTGCCGGAAGCGGAACTGGGGGTGATCCTCGGCGGTCAGAACGTCGTCCATGCCGGACCACACCTTCGCAGGTAGGTCATAGTCGAACCCGGGCAGGACAATCGCCCCCTGTGGCAAGGAGGCCACCAGCTTCATAAACGCAGAGGTCGCGCCGCGGGAGCCGGTCGAGCCTGCGACAATCACGGGGTGCTGAGGCACGTTCTCTTGCCAGTAGGTTTCCAGAGCCTCAACAATCAATCGTTGGCGCGCCAACCTATCGGGCTTGGTTGCGCTGTCCTCAAGGAACTGCTCGACGATCCGCACGAAGGTCAAAGCCCGCTGCCAGTGGCCGGATTGGTCCGAGACATCCAACTCTTGTAGCTTCTGGGGATCAACCCGTTCGGACTGCATCTCGTCCATCAGCGCGGCGAGAGAGTCTGCCAAAGAAAACAGAGCAGTGCGCGGAGCGATCTCGGGCGCGCTGAGCAAGAGTTGGCGGATCAGCGTCACCAACTCCAAACGCTTTCTGAGGGCGGGCACCGCCGGAGGCATCGGGTCAGGGCCTGGTAAATCGGCCAACTCGCCGATCAGCCGAATGCGCGGCAGCAGTCGCGCGCCTCTTTCGTCAAAGATTTCGTGCATGCGCCGCTTCATACGGGCGGTGTTCACGTATACTTCGACTTGCGCTTGTTCATGTGGGGGCAGGCGGTCAAGGCGGTCCATTAAGCCGAGCGTAAAGTCCCGCGTGAAATCCGCTCCCATGGGCATTCCAAAGACGCGCGGACCGCTGATTGGGTCAAACAGTGCCATAAGTTTCCAGCATTTCTTCGGCCATGGTAATCCCGCCGGGATGCCCGACATCGCACCAGTGGCCGTCATAGGAGATGACAAAAAGGCGCTTTGCCTCGATCATTCTTGTCCAGAGGACGTTCAACGAAAAGGCGTCTTGGGGGATATCAAAAAGGCCGTTCGTTTTGATGATCTGCGCTCCGCTGTAGACAAGTCCTGGCCCACGCTCTGCTGGACTGTTTCCATCCGAGATAAAATCGCCCTGCCCTTTGTGGCCGAGGGCATTCTCCTTGGGCAAACACAGCAAAAGCGCGTCCATTTTTTCCGGGTCCCAAGCGGACTGAAGCGCCGTCAGCGGGTTTGGACCCGACCAGACAGCGTCGGTATTCATCGTGAATACTGTCTCGCTTCCGAGCATAGGCAGCGCGTATTTTAGGCCACCGCCAGTGTCCAGAATGTCGGGCGTTTCGTGGCTGACTGCGATGTCGCTGCCTTGAAGATACGTGGTGATCTGATCCCCAAGGTAGTGTGTATTTACCACAATCCGCGGCGCCGAAGC
Organism: Alphaproteobacteria bacterium; assembly: GCA_030433335.1. Taxonomy (GTDB): domain Bacteria; phylum Pseudomonadota; class Alphaproteobacteria; order Rhodobacterales; family Rhodobacteraceae; genus Donghicola. The sequence goes on from JAUILL010000012.1 coordinate 85,136, forward strand.
CTCTTGGACCAGCGCGATTGCGTGATCGAGCAGTGGACGGCCTGCGACAGGCACCAGAGGCTTGGGTCGGGATTTTGTTAACTCGCCCATGCGAGTTCCAAAACCGGCCGCAAAAAGCATTACGGGGTAGTGCAACGTCATGCGGTGCTCTCCAGCCATGAGTCCAGAATGTGTGCAACGTCCGACAGGTGCGGGTGCGCGAGATTTCGGATCAGATTTGCACGCACACGCGGCACGAAGTCGAGATACCGGTCTTTGCCATCCCGCGTGGCGAGACGCGCAAAAATACCCAAAATTCTGAGTGCACGACCTACGCCATAGAGCGCGTAGGCCGCGTAGAAATCTGCGCTGTCATGATCGGCACGCTCCATGTAGCGGAAGGTCATCTCTTCCTCGATAGCGGGATCGACATCTCGGCGCGCATCCTGAAGCAAGGACACCAGATCGTATGCCGGATGGGCCAGCATTGCGTCCTGAAAATCCAAGAGACCCGCCGCCTGAAGACCACTCGCCTCGCGAAGCATCAGGTTTTCAGCGTGGTAGTCACGCAGCATGGTCACTCGGCGGCCGCGGTCAAACGGCATGGCGGCTTGGATCAAGGCGTCCTTCAAGGCTGTTGCCATAGCTGGATCAGGAAGGGGTTTCCCCGGTAGCGCCCATTCGAAGATGAGTTCCGCTTGTGCCGCCATGGTCTTGCCATCGTAGACGCATCGGTCTGCCATCGCTGGCACGCGTGACAGATGGATCAATACATCGGTGGCCAGTTCATAAAGTTCGGAAGCGCGCGACCCGTCTTTGTCCGCCAAATCGGCAAATCGTGTGTCTCCGAAATCTTCGATGATCAGCAGCCCTTGGTGCGGTTGTGCGGCATAGAGGGTTGGTGCAGCGAGGCTTTGCACCCGCAAGTAGCGGTCGACGACGACAAAGGCTTCTGTGCTTCCATCGCTGGGCGCTTGCATCAGGATCGCGGTGCGCCCTTTGCCGTGAAGTCGTGCGTATTGGCGGGCAGATGCATCACCGGTCATGGGTTGGATATCGGCATTTTGCCAACCGGCTGCCTTTAGGAAAGCGGCAAGAGTCATGACAGACCTTCGAGCTTCGCGAGCCAAGTCGGAGAGGTCCACGTCATGGTGACATGACGAGCGGACAGGTCATCCCCTACAGCAAGGGTCATATGCAGGGCTTGATCCGGCGCGGCCTCGCCCAAGCGGTCTGGCCACTCAACAAGACAGATTGCAGTCTCGAAGGCATCTTCCAGACCCAACTCTATGGCTTCGTCAGGGTGGCTCAGGCGGTAAAGGTCGCTGTGCCAGATCTCGCATTCCGGCCCGTCATAGACTTGCACGATTGTGAATGTCGGTGACGGGATATCTTCGGGTTCGGGCAGAAGAGCTTGGATGAGAGATCGCGCAAAGTGCGTTTTGCCCGCGCCGATCGGCCCTTCGAGCAAGAGGACATCGCCCGCGGTTAAGTGCGGGGCTAGTGTTTCGGCGAAGCGCTGTGTGGCTTCTGGGCTTGAGAGTTCAAATCGCTTTTCCATCGGTTGCGAAGATGGACCGAGCGCCCTCTACCTGCAACCTGCTGTGCGCAGTTTCAAACAGAGAATTCATCTCTTCCCGCCGAAGAAAGCGGAGCATGGTACCGCCTCCAGTCACTGGATTCACACGGACCGAGTATTTGTCACCATCAAGGAAGGAGGCATCAAAGCTCCACTCATCGCGGTGATCCAACCGTTCGGAAAATGCGGCAAGCTTGTTCCAGTTTTGGTTGATCGCGGTTTGTGACTGCCATTGACCAATCGCATCGCGCATCCGGCCGACATTTCGCCCTTCGGTGGTGCCCCAGCGCTCTTTGAATGCGCGGTTCGAGAAGGACAGCTGTCCGGTACCAGAATATACGCACAAGGGCTCGTCGATGCTGTTCAAAATAGATTCGTTCTGGCGGACCCGAGCACGGATACCGCGTGTGGCGCTCAGTTCATTGGAGATATCTTCGATCATCAAAGACATGCTCCCGTTGCGGAAGGATTGCGCGGTCACGCGATAAGTCAGCCCTGATGGCAAGCTCCAAAGCTCTTCGACCATATCAGGGGCGTTTTGACCCAGTTCGGCGTACTTCTTGCGCCATGCTGCATAGTCCTTGGGTTCCGGGAGAATGCCCTGACTGCGCAGTTGGTCAAAGAAATCCAGCAGTCGTGGACGGCGGGTCAGAATGTCGAGTGGTAGCGCAGACAGCTCCATCAATGCTGGATTGAAGAGCACCAGCCGCCCGTCTTTGTCAAAAATCGCAACGCCGACCGTCAGGTGTGCGAGTGTTTTGGTTAGGGTCTGGATGAGACTGCCACCTTGTGCTTCGGCGTCTTGGTCCATCAGATCCATTGCATCATCTTGCTTTGGACCTGTTCGCGCACGGTCGGTGCCGGCTTGCGCCGAAGTGTCTTTGGAATGCGTGGCGATCAAGATCGCCAAAGCTGCTAGAGCGCCTGCCAGAATTGAAGAGGCTACAAGGACTAAAACAAGATGCGGTGGCAACGGTAACATGTAACTCTCCCTAAGAGATAATCTCACGGTAGAGTTGAAAATCAGTAGCGCAACTATCTAATTGCGAAAATTATATGATTTGTGGGTTTTTGGACCCAATTTTTGCCATTTCCCCCTTGGAAGCCTCAAATTTTGCCCTAGGAAGCACGACTTCGACGATCGCGCCACACTGCTCTGAGTTGAGCGATTCGGGTTCGGAAGGGTTAGAGCCATTCGCAAAAGTCAATTCAGCGCCTATACGTTCTAGTAACGTTTTGGCGATGAAAAGGCCCAATCCCATACCCTCGTATTCGGGCCGCTGGCTTAGATCGCGCTCGACTCGGCGTCTGCGAACAAAGGGATCCCCGATGCGGCCGATGATACTGACAGGATAACCTTTGCCATCGTCAATGATACGAACAGTGATCGTATTCTTGGTCCAGCGGGCCTCGACCCAGACCGTGGTCCGAGAGAAATCGACTGCGTTTTGCACCAAATTGCGGATGCCATGGATGAATTCAGGCCGGCGTAAGATCGTCGGCACCTCTGAGTCGTCCTGTTGGTCAAAGTCAAAGATAACCTTTGAGCCGCGTGCTGTATGGGGTTCGGCGGCTTCCTCGAGCACCGTGGTTAAGGGCGCATACCGCAAATGCAGGTCATCTTTGCCCGCACGGCCCATCGTCCGCAGGATGTCGCGGCACCGATCAGCTTGTTGTCTAATGAGCAACGCATCTTCTTGCAGGTCTGGACGGTCTTCTAGTTCATCGGCCAGTTCCGCACTGGTCAGCTTGATCGTAGCGAGGGGGGTTCCCAATTCGTGGGCTGCCGCAGCGACCACACCCCCAAGGTCAGTCAACTTCTGTTCGCGAGAGAGCGCCATTTGCGTGGCCTGAAGCGCGTTCGACATTGTGTGCATCTCTGATGTCACACGGCGTGCATACAGACCAAGGAACATCACCCCGATCACAATCGCTAGCCAGGTTCCGAAAACAAATAGGTCGGGAACGGTTAGAACCTCGCCCGTCTGGGTGTGAAGAAGGATGTGGTACTTCGCCAGCAGAGTGACAATCACAACGGCTGTCGTCCCGAGGATCAAATAGGACCGCAGGCTGATGACCGCCGAAGAGACCGTAACAGGCCCCAAGATCAACAGGGCAAACGGATTGTGCAGGCCACCGGTCAAATAGAGCAGGAAACCAAGCTGTAGAATATCGAAGAGCACCATCAGGAAGTTCTCGGTCTCTGACAGGCGTTTGTTCTGCGGAAACACGAACAAAGAAATCAGGTTGCCGATGACCGAGACTCCGACGGCCATAAAGCAGAGCCCGATTTCCAGCTCGAGACCATAAAGCCATTGGCCCACCGAGATCGCCATCAGCTGCCCACCAATCGCGAGCCAGCGCAACAAGATCATGGTGCGCAAGCGGACAAAGTGGTTCGGGCCACCGAAACCGGTTGAGAATAGGCTGGTATCTGCCATGACGATGCCTACATGGGTTGCGACAAGGTAAACCCTTGTTACGGGCCGCGGGTTTTGGGATCAACGGCACGATTGTACAAAGGAGATGGGGATGCAGAAAGCTCTGGCTATCGGAGCAGCGGCAGCGGTCGCAATCGTGGTTGGCGGAACAGCGGTCTTTGTCCTGACGCAAGGGCCTGACGATGCGTTTGCGGATTGCCGCACCTCCCAGATCGCAGGCGGAACCAGCGCTATCGGCGGACCTTTCGAGTTGCTAAATGGCCGGGGCGAAACCATGACGGACGCCGAGGTGATCACGAAACCCAGCATCGTTTACTTCGGCTATACCTTCTGCCCCGATGTTTGCCCCTTCGACACTGTCAGAAATGCCGAAGCCGTGGATATCCTGACCGAGCGCGGATATGAAATCCAGCCTGTCTTTATCTCTATAGATCCAGCGCGCGACACGCCCGAGGTCGTCAATGAGTTCGCCAAGAACGTGCATCCCGACATGATTGGTTTGACCGGTTCGCCAGAGCAGGTGAAAGCCGCCAGTCAAGCCTATCGTACCTATTACAAGAAGAACGAGTCTGACGATCCCGACTGGTATCTGGTGGACCACTCGACCTTCAGTTACCTCGTCACGCCAGAGGACGGCTTTCTTGAATTCTTCCGCCGCGAACTGGGGCCAGAGCAAATGGCTGATGGAATTCAGTGCTTTCTAGACCGCAAGTAGTCGCTGCGAATGTTTGACGCACACCGACCTTAGCCCTAATAATAGAGGGCCGGTATGCTCGGTGGGGGAGGTATCTATTATGGCAGAAGCACAGCTCGACATTGGCGTAGACAAGACACTTTTGCTGGTCGACGACGATGAACCCTTTCTGAGGCGACTGGCTAAAGCGATGGAAAAACGCGGCTTCGATGTCGAGACTGCGGATTCCGTTGCGGGCGGCAAAGCTGTCGCGACGGCCCGTCCTCCTGCATTTGCGGTGGTTGATTTGCGGCTCGAGGATGGCAACGGTCTGGATGTCGTTGAAATCCTGCGCGAGCGCCGGCCGGACTCTCGGATCGTTGTGCTGACAGGATATGGGGCGATCGCCACTGCTGTCGCGGCTGTGAAAATCGGGGCGACCGATTACCTGTCCAAGCCAGCCGACGCGACCGACATCACCAACGCCTTGTTGGCGACAGACGACGAGCTGCCGCCGCCGCCTGAAAACCCGATGAGCGCGGATCGCGTGCGGTGGGAACACATCCAGCGCGTATACGAACTGTGCGATCGCAATGTGTCAGAGACCGCGCGCCGGTTGAACATGCACCGCCGGACCTTGCAGCGCATTCTGGCGAAGCGCTCGCCTAAATAAGCGCCAGCAATTCTGCGTGCCGCCGGGTGTAGTCTTCTCGGACCTCAATCGGCGGGCGCAGCGTGATCTCGATTTCTTTGAGCAGTTCATCCGATGGACGGCCGAAAAAGCTGTTGGCTTCGGTTTCTTCAAATCCAGCGATTTGGACGGCTTCAAGCCATGCGCTCACCCGATCCGCGCGTTTGATCGCGGCTTTGACAGTCTTTGGCAACGCTGCGGGCAGGCCAAACCGGATGTGAATCGCGGCGGTTAATTTTGCGTCCAGTTCTGAATAGGATGGCCCGACAGCCGCTTTGACCGGAGAGATCATGTCTCCGATGACGTATTCAGGCGCGTCATGAAGCAGGGCCGCCAACCGCCACTTCGCGGGAGCCTTGGGATTTTGCAGGGCGTAAATCTTTTCGACCAACAAGGAATGCTCTGCGACCGAGTACGCATAATCCCCTAGCGTTTGGCCGTTCCACCTTGCGACGAATGCCAAACCATGCGCGATGTCTTCCACCTCGATATCCAGCGGTGTCGGATCCAAAAGATCCAAACGGCGACCAGACAGCATGCGTTGCCAAGCTCTGGGAGGTGGGGGCATCGGGCGCTCCTTTTGCAGTGTGTCCTCAATAGGATGAAGCGTCTCAAAAGAAAATGGCGCGGTGCTGCTGTCCGCGCCATCTAGTACCATTTTACTCGTTACTGCAGTCGATTTGGCTGCACGCCACATCGGTCCCTTCGGTATCACTCTGCTTGCCAGAACTTGAAAAATGAGCCGCTCTAACGGGTCTGGATGGGTCTGTGCCGTTGCGGTGTTGGGGGCCCGCGCGGGCGATTTCAGGATAAAAAATGCAACCTGAAATTTAGCAAAACCATCCAGCTGAACACTAGCATGGGGGTGCTATTGTTTCGCAAAGTGATAGAATGAGATTGAAAGGTCTTTCTTCGGTATGACTACCCCAAGGGTTAGAGGTTACTGATAAAAATAGAACAATACGTCGTCCGATGCGAAGTGTGATGGTTGCCCGTCACCCCTACACTTTAGGATAATGTTTCCATTATTGAAACAGTAAAAATGCATTTTTCTATCTGCATTGTCGGTTGGGCCCTTGAATGCTATTTCGACCGGCAAAAGACGCTAGATCGAAGGAGAGCCTCCCATGGCTAACGACTACATCGTCAAGGATATTTCGCTGGCCGCCTTTGGTCGCAAGGAACTGGACATCGCTGAAACCGAAATGCCGGGCCTGATGGCTTTGCGCGAGGAATACGGTGAAAGCCAGCCGCTGAAAGGCGCGCGCATCGTCGGTTCGCTGCATATGACCATCCAGACTGCGGTTCTGATCGAAACGCTGGCGGCGCTGGGTGCGGACGTGCGTTGGGCGTCTTGCAACATCTTCTCGACCCAAGACCACGCGGCTGCGGCGATTGCCGAAGCGGGGATCCCCGTTTTCGCGATCAAAGGTCAGACTCTCGAAGAGCACTGGGACTACCTCGATAAATCCTTCATGTTCGAAGACGGCCCGAACATGATCCTCGACGATGGCGGTGACGCAACCCTCTACGTTCTGCTCGGTGCACGTGCCGAAGCTGGCGAAGACATCATTCCCGTCCCCTCGTCCGAGGAAGAAGAAGTCATCAAAGCGCAGATCAAGAAGCGCATGGAGCAGAGCCCCGGCTGGTTCACCAAAGTGCGCGACCAGATCAAAGGCGTTTCCGAGGAAACCACCACCGGCGTGAACCGTCTGTACCAACTGGTGCGCGACGGCCAGCTGCCCTTCCCTGCGATCAACGTGAACGACTCGGTCACCAAGTCGAAGTTCGACAACAAGTACGGCTGCAAAGAGTCGCTGGTTGACGGCATCCGCCGCGCGACCGACGTCATGATGGCCGGCAAAGTGGCTGTCGTCTGCGGCTACGGCGACGTGGGCAAAGGCTCGGCAGCATCGCTGCGTGGCGCGGGTGCCCGCGTGAAGGTCACCGAGGTCGATCCGATCTGCGCGCTTCAGGCGGCAATGGACGGCTTCGAGGTTGTCTTGCTCGAGGATGTCGTGGCTTCGGCTGACATCTTCATCACCACCACCGGCAACAAAGACGTCATTCGCATCGAGCACATGCGCGAGATGAAGAACATGGCGATCGTCGGCAACATCGGCCACTTCGACAACGAAATTCAGGTCGCCAACCTGCGGAACCACAAGTGGACCAACATCAAGGACCAAGTGGACATGATCGAGATGCCGAGCGGCGCCAAGATCATCCTGCTGTCCGAGGGCCGTCTGCTGAACCTTGGCAACGCAACTGGTCACCCCTCTTTCGTGATGTCGGCGTCGTTCACCAACCAGGTTCTGGCCCAGATCGAGCTGTGGACCAAAGGCGACGAATACGACAACAAGGTCTATATCCTGCCTAAGCATCTGGATGAAAAGGTGGCGCGTCTGCACCTCGACCGTATCGGTGTGAAGCTGACCACTCTGGATAAAGAGCAAGCGGATTACATCGGCGTGACCCCCGAAGGTCCCTTTAAGCCTGAACATTACCGTTACTAACGGGCTGTCGGCGGGAACCCGCACGGGCTTTCCCCGAAGTCATAGCAATTTACCGCCAAAATCGGCGGTTCCAAGCTCCGGCGGAAACAAACGCCGGGGCTTTCCTGTTTCTCCATCACACCGCAACTGGAGAAGGAGAAACACGATGACCTTTATGACCAAACTGATGACCGCCGCTGCAACCACCGCTCTGATGACCGGCGCAGCCTATGCAGAGATGAGCAACACAAACATGGATGCTCAGACCGAGGTCGATGGTCAGATCATGATGGAACAGCCTATGGAAGGTGACACCGAAATCGGGACCACCACGGACATGGGCGCCCAAGCTGACGCTGCCCCCGTGATGCCGATGGAAGAAGGCAACACCGAGATGGCACTGGCCCAGAAGACCGTTGGTGAAGTCATCGGGATGGAAGTCGAGGCCATCAATGGCGATGATGTCGGCGAGATTGATTACGTAATTGCTGGTGAAAATGGCGTTGAAGCCGTTGTCGGCGTGGGCGGTTTCCTTGGCTTGGGTGAGTACACCGTCGCCCTGCCCTTGAACGATTTTGCCGTGGCAGAAGATGAGACCCTGATCCTGTCGCAGGACGCTGAGGCTCTGAAGCAGATGCCGCAGATTGACGAGAGCGCGATCGAGAGCCTGCCCGACGACATGGTGATTGCGGACGCGATGATGGGCACCGTATCGCCCGACATGCCCGACAACTCGTAATAGTTTGTCCATAGATTTGATCGGGGCGCGCCACGTTCGGCGCGCCCTTTTCTTTGCCGAAAACCGGATCTGGGCAGAATTTCCTTGTCTGAACAGCAATCCCGCTCTTACGCTTTTCACAACCATAACGAGTGTGGGCCGTGCGCCTGAAGTGGGAGAGACGAAATGGGAAAACGTGACGATTTGATCGCCAAGTATGCCGAAGATCTGCGCGGGAAGTGCGGGACCGAGCCTGATATGGACCTGCTGAAGAAGGTCACGATCGGCTGCGGTCCTTCGATCTACAGTGCTGATGCCTCGACCGTGGCGGGAAGTCAGCAGTCTGAACTGGAAACCGTCAAGAAGAGCTTTTTGATGAAGAAGCTTGGTCTGCCTGATGGGCCAGAGCTGATGGATGCGATCCAATCAGTGATCGAAACCTATGGCCGGTCCGAGCGGAACAAATACCGCGCGGTCGTATATTACCTACTTGTCAAACATTTCGGGAAAGAAGCGGTTTACGGCTGATCTTTCAGGTTCTTAGAGTAGCGGGGCGGGCTCATTTTGCCCGCCCTTTTCGCTGTTTGAGACTATGTATTTTCGGAAACCTTCTTACCTCTCGGATCTCATACTTACCCCGCTCTTCGGACTGATTGGTGCGACACTGGCGCTGTTGCAGGGGCTGCGCGGTGATTATGTCGTTGCGGCAGCCGCCTACTTTGCGTTCGCCTCGCATCTATTTCTTTTGCAACGCGATGCATTGACGATCAACTTGCCAGAAGACCTTTCCTTACAAAGAGTTATCTATGGCGTTCAGCAAGGTATTTGGTTCGCGGCGGTCACGAGATTCTTCGATATATTGAATGGCGCGCCATCGTTCCAATTGACAGCGGCATGGTTCATTTCTTTTGTTGTTTACGGAACGATTAGGGTCAGGATTCATAACCAGAACATGACGACTGCCGCTAATGCGCATGCTGACAGGAAGACCTTCGGACACCTGTCGTAGCGTGTTGCGACCCGCCGCCAATCCTTGAGGCGAGCGAAACTGT